>DASZUK010000045.1:0-49948 GCA_035547695.1 Acidimicrobiales bacterium | reverse complement strand
CTGACCCACAAGCGCCGCCTCTCGGCGCTGGGCCCCGGCGGTCTGTCCCGTGAGCGCGCCGGCCTGGAGGTCCGTGACGTCCACCCCTCGCACTACGGCCGGATGTGCCCGATCGAGACCCCGGAGGGTCCCAACATCGGTCTGATCGGCTCGCTGTCGGTGTACGCGCGGGTGAACCCCTTCGGGTTCATCGAGACCCCGTACCGCAAGGTGGTCGACGGCCGGGTCACCGACGAGGTGGTGTACCTGGCGGCCGACGAGGAAGAGGAGCACGTCATCGCCCAGGCCAACGCCTCGGTGGACGACCAGGGCAACTTCACCGAGGACCGCGTCCTGGTCCGCCGTGGCCCGCAGGGCACCGGCGTCCGGGTCGGGGTGGCTAACACCTCGTACGGCACCACCAGCGAGATCGACTTCGTGCCGCCGTCCGAGGTGGACCTGATGGACGTGTCCCCGAAGCAGATCGTGTCGGTGTCCACCGCCCTGATCCCGTTCGTGGAGCACGACGACGCCAACCGGGCCCTGATGGGGGCCAACATGCAGAAGCAGGCGGTGCCCCTGGTGGTGCCGGAGGCCCCGTACATCGGGACCGGGGTGGAGGGCCGGGCGGCCCGGGACGCCGGCGACGTCATCGTCGCCGAGGGCGACGGGACGGTGACCGACGTCAGCGGGGACCAGATCGTGGTGGAGTACAGGGCCGGCCAGAAGGACCGGCTCGGCCACACCCTGGGCCGCAAGATCTACCGGCTGGCCAAGTTCCGCCGGTCCAACCAGAACACCTCCATCAACCAGAAGGTGCTGGTGGACGAGGGCCAGAAGGTGGCGACCGGCGACCTGCTGGCCGACGGCCCGTCCACCCACAACGGCGAGCTGGCCCTCGGCAAGAACCTGCTCGTGGCCTTCATGCCGTGGGAGGGCTACAACTACGAGGACGCCATCATCCTGTCCCAGCGGCTGGTCAAGGACGACGTCCTCACCTCCATCCACATCGAGGAGCACGAGGTCGACGCCCGGGACACCAAGCTGGGGGCCGAGGAGATCACCCGGGACATCCCCAACCTGTCCGAGGAGATCCTGGCCGACCTGGACGACCGCGGCATCATCCGGGTCGGGGCCGAGGTCGGCCCCGGCGACGTGCTGGTCGGCAAGGTCACCCCGAAGGGGGAGACCGAGCAGACCCCCGAGGAGCGGCTGCTGCGGGCCATCTTCGGCGAGAAGGCCCGGGAGGTCCGGGACACCAGCCTGAAGGTGCCGCACGGCGAAGAGGGCAAGGTCATCGACGTCCGGGTGTTCTCCCGCGAGGACTCCCACGAGCTGCCCCCCGGCGTCAACCAACTGGTCCGGGTGTACGTGGCCCAGAAGCGGAAGATCTCCGAGGGCGACAAGCTGGCCGGCCGGCACGGCAACAAGGGGGTCATCTCCAAGATCCTGCCGGTCGAGGACATGCCGTTCCTGGCCGACGGCACCCCGGTCGACATCATCCTCAACCCCCTGGGGGTGCCCAGCCGGATGAACGTCGGCCAGGTCCTGGAGTCCCACCTCGGCTACGCCGCCCGGCACGGCTGGGAGGGGGTCCCGGTGGAGGACGGGGTCGGCACCAGCGGCCGCGGCGACGGCGCCGTCCGCAAGACCCGGCCCCGCACCGTCCCGGCCGCCTGGGTGTCCACCCCGGTGTTCGACGGCGCCCACTGGGACGAGACCGAGGACGCCGGCAAGCACCCCACCATCCAGCAGGTGTTCGGGCGCCTCAACAGCGACTCGGCCAACGGGGACGTCCAGATCCAGCCGACCGGCAAGGCCCAGCTCTACAACGGCCGCACCGGGGAGCCCTACGACAACCCCATCTCGGTCGGCTACGTCTACATCCTGAAGCTGGCCCACCTGGTGGACGACAAGATCCACGCCCGGTCCACCGGTCCGTACTCGATGATCACCCAGCAGCCGCTGGGTGGGAAGGCCCAGTTCGGCGGCCAGCGGTTCGGGGAGATGGAGGTGTGGGCCCTGGAGGCGTTCGGCGCCGCCTACGCCCTGCAGGAGCTGCTGACCATCAAGTCCGACGACGTCCTCGGCCGGGTGAAGGTGTACGAGGCCATCGTCAAGGGGGAGAACATCCCCGAGCCGGGCATCCCGGAGAGCTTCAAGGTGCTCATCAAGGAGATGCAGTCGCTGTGCCTGGACGTCGAGGTCCTGGCCCTGGACGGCTCGGAGATCGAGATGCACGAGCTCGACGAGGACGTGTTCCGCACCGCCGAGGAATTGGGGATCGACATCAGCCGGCCCGAGCGCGGGTCGGACGAGGAGGACGAGCGGCGCGCCGCAGAGAGGAGCTTCTCCTAATGGCCCTGGACGTCAACACCTTCGACCAACTGCGCATCGGGCTGGCCACCGGGGATTCCATCCGGGGCTGGTCCAACGGGGAGGTCAAGAAGCCCGAGACCATCAACTACCGGACGCTCCGCCCCGAGAAGGACGGGCTGTTCTGCGAGAAGATCTTCGGTCCCACCAAGGACTGGGAGTGCTACTGCGGCAAGTACAAGCGGGTGCGCTTCAAGGGCATCATCTGCGAGCGCTGCGGGGTGGAGGTCACCCGGTCCAAGGTCCGCCGGGAGCGGATGGGCCACATCGAGCTGGCCGCCCCGGTGGTCCACATCTGGTACCTCCGCGGCACCCGGAGCTGGCTGGCCTACCTCCTGATGGGCACCGAGGCCCGCGAGGAGCTGAAGGCCAAGCAACTGGAGAAGGTCATCTACTTCGCCGCCAACCTGGTCACCTGGGTGGACGAGGACAAGCGGCACGAGGACCTGCCCAACCTGGAGGCCGAGCTGGCCGAGGAGGTCGCGGACATCGAGCGGCGCCGCGACCTGGACATCGACCGCCGGTTCAAGGCCCTCGAAGAGGAGCTGAAGCAGTTGGAGTCCGAGGGGGCCCGGGACGCCGAGGTGAAGGCCCGCCAGCGTGCCGTCGAGAAGGAGATCGGCGGCATCCGGGAGCGGGCCGACGACGAGGTCGACCTGGCCAAGCGGGCCCTGGACGAGTTGAAGGGGCTGCACGCCCGGAAGATCATCGAGGACGAGCTGCTGTGGCGTGAGCTGAAGGTCCGCTACGAGGACTACTTCGAGGGCGGCATGGGGGCCGAGGCCATCCAGAGCCTCATCGACCGCATCGACCTGGACGTCGAAGAGGTCAAGCTCCGCGAGATGATCGACGCCACCGACGGCCGCCGTCCGCTGTCGGCCCAGCGGCGGCAGAAGGTCATCAAGCGGCTCAAGATCGTCACCGCCTTCAACCGCCGCGACGACCACGGCCGCCGCGTCAACGACCCCCGGGCCATGATCCTGGAGGCCGTCCCGGTGATCCCGCCGGACCTGCGGCCGATGGTGCAGCTTGACGGCGGCCGGTTCGCCACCTCCGACCTCAACGACCTGTACCGCCGGGTCATCAACCGGAACAACCGGTTGAAGCGGCTGCTGGACCTGGGGGCGCCGGAGATCATCATCAACAACGAGAAGCGGATGCTCCAGGAGGCCGTCGACGCCCTGTTCGACAACGGCCGCCGCGGCCGGCCGGTGACCGGCCCGGGCAACCGCCCGTTGAAGTCGCTGTCCGACATGTTGAAGGGCAAGCAGGGCCGGTTCCGGCAGAACCTGCTGGGCAAGCGGGTCGACTACTCCGGCCGTTCCGTCATCGTCATCGGCCCCACCCTGCAACTGCACCAGTGCGGCCTCCCCAAGCTGATGGCCCTGGAGCTGTTCAAGCCGTTCGTCATGAAGCGGCTGGTCGACGCCGAGCTGGCCCAGAACATCAAGTCGGCCAAGCGCATGGTGGAGCGCCGCCGTCCGCAGGTCTGGGACGTCCTGGAGGGGGTCATCCGGGAGCACCCGGTGCTCCTCAACCGGGCCCCCACCCTGCACCGGCTGGGCATCCAGGCGTTCGAGCCGGTGCTGGTCGAGGGCAAGGCCATCCAGGTGCACCCGCTGGTCTGCACCGCCTTCAACGCCGACTTCGACGGCGACCAGATGGCGGTGCACCTGCCGCTGTCCGCCGAGGCCCAGGCCGAGGCCCGGGTGCTGATGCTGTCGGCCAACAACATCCTGTCCCCGGCCACCGGCCGCCCCATCACCGTCCCCACCCAGGACATGGTGTTCGGCGGCTACTACCTCACCCTGGCCGTCGACGGCGCCAAGGGCGAGGGCCGGGCGTTCCGGCACAGCCACGAGGTCCAGGCCGCCTTCGACGCCGGCGACGTGGACCTGCACGCCAAGATCCTGCTCCGGCCCCGGCCGGAGTCGGCCCTGGCCGACCGGCTGGTGGCCGCCGGCATCGAGCCCGACGAGGACGGCCGCATCTCCCACGTCACCACCCCCGGCCGCATCTTCTTCAACGAGGCCCTGCCGGAGGGGTTCGGGTACGTGGACGACGTGGTCGGCAAGCGCAACACCCCCATCGGCTCCATCGTGGAGGAGCTGGCCGCCGCCTACCCGAAGCACGTGGTGGCGTCCAGCCTGGACCGCATCAAGGCCCTCGGGTTCCGGTTCGCCGCCCAGTCCGGCCTGACCATCTCCATCGACGACGTCCGGACCCCGCCGGAGAAGCAGGGCATCCTGGACCGGTACGAGAAGGAGGCCGAGAAGGCCGAGACCCAGTTCAAGCGGGGCATCATCACCGACGACGAGCGCCGCCAGAAGGAGATCGAGATCTGGACGTCCGCCAACTCGGAGGTGGGCCGGGCCATGGAGCAGGCCCTGGCCGGCCTGTCGTTCAACCCCCTGGACATGATGGTGGACTCCGGCGCCCGGGGGAACGCCCAGCAGATCCGGCAGATCGCCGGCATGAAGGGGCTGGTGTCCAACCCGCGGGGTGAGATGATCCCCCGGCCCATCAAGTCCTCCTTCCGTGAGGGCCTGTCGGTGCTGGAGTACTTCATCTCCACCCACGGCGCCCGGAAGGGCCTGGCCGACACCGCCCTGCGCACCGCCGACTCCGGCTACCTCACCCGCCGGCTGGTCGACGTCGCCCAGGAGCTGATCGTCCGCGAGGACGACTGCGGCACCGCCCGGGGCATCTGGATCGACGACGTCGTCCCGGACAGCCCCGGCAAGCGGAGCTACCTGGAGACCCGGGCCTACGGCCGGCTGCTGGTCGAGCCGGTCACCCTGGCCGACGGCACCACCGTCGACACCGGCACCATCCTCACCGACGAGATCTGCGCCCAGCTCCGCGACGACCCCGGTGTCGACCGCATCCGGGTCCGGTCCGTGCTGACCTGCGAGGCCACCCACGGCATCTGTGCCGCCTGCTACGGCCAGTCCCTGGCCACCGGCCGGATGATCGAGCTCGGGGAGGCCGTCGGGGTCATCGCCGCCCAGTCCATCGGGGAGCCCGGCACCCAGCTCACCATGCGGACCTTCCACACCGGCGGCATCGTCGGTGAGGACATCACCCACGGCCTGCCCCGGGTGGTGGAGCTGTTCGAGGCCCGCACCCCGAAGGGCGCCGCCGTGCTGGCCCGCCACTCCGGGGTGGTCCGGGTCGAGGACGAGGAGGGTGGCCGCCGGATCACGGTGGTCGCCGACGACGGCACCGAGGAGTCGGCCCTGGTGCCCCCCCGGGCCCACCTCGAGGTGGCCGACGGCCAGGAGGTCGAGGCCGGCGACGCCCTGGTCGAGGGGCCGAAGGACCCCAAGGAGCTCCTGGAGGTCAAGGGCATCCGGGAGACCCAGCAGTACCTGGTGGAGGAGGTCCAGAAGGTCTACCGGGACCAGGGCGTGTCCATCCACGACAAGCACATCGAGCTGATCGTCCGCCAGATGCTGCGGCGGGTGCTGGTGGCCGAGCCCGGCGAGGCCCCGTTCCTGCCCGGCGAGCGGGTGGACAACCAGTTGTACGCCGAGGTCAACCGGCAGCTCGTCGAGGAGGGCAAGCGCCCCGCCGAGGGCCGGCCGGAGCTGATGGGGATCACCAAGGCCTCCCTGGCCACCGAGAGCTGGCTGTCCGCGGCCTCCTTCCAGGAGACCACCCGGGTGCTCACCGAGGCGGCCATCGAGGGCAAGTCCGACCAACTGTTCGGGCTGAAGGAGAACATCATCATCGGCAAGCTCATCCCGGCCGGGTCCGGCATGGAGCGGTACCGGTCCATCCGGCTGGAGATGCCCGACGCCGAGGCCATGCCGTTCTGGGCCCAGACCTCGGGGGACGCCGACACCGAGGACCTGGCCGCCTGGCTGCGCGACGCCGGCGGCGACGGGCTGACCGCCGACCCGTTCTCCACCTCCATCGACGCCAGTTGGCTCGGCGCCCCTCCGGCGGTCGACGACGGCGACCGCGGCCCGTCGGCCGAGGAGGCCGGCGCCTAGGAGGTCCCGGGAAGACACACCCACCGCGAGGCGTGGGGTAGGGGCCCCATGCTCCGGAGGAGGACGCCATCGGGGGTGCCCGAGTGGGGCCCCGTCCGGGACCCTGGATCACGGCCGGGCGTGGGGCAGGGGCCCCATGCTCCGGAGGAGGACGGGGTTGGGGCCCCGTCCGGGACCCTGGACACTGCCGGTACACTGTCCGTACGGCGTACCAGGTCGTGCCGCTTGCCCGGTACTGCCTGGTGCCGTAGCATTGCTCCGCTGTCCGCCGCCGTCCCCGGGGCCGCCCCGGGAGTGCCCAGCGCAGCCCACCCGCTGTAGAGAACGTAGAGGTAACGCGTGCCCACGATCGCCCAGCTCGTCCGGAAGGGACGGCAGGCCAAAGAGTCCAAGACCAAGACCCCGGCCCTGAAGGGCGCGCCCCAGCGGCGGGGGGTGTGCACCCGGGTGTACACCACCACCCCCAAGAAGCCGAACTCGGCGCTGCGCAAGGTGGCCCGTGTCCGGCTGACCAGCGGGGTGGAGGTCACCGCCTACATCCCTGGCGTCGGCCACAACCTGCAGGAGCACTCCATCGTCCTGGTCCGCGGCGGCCGGGTGAAGGACCTGCCCGGGGTCCGGTACAAGGTCATCCGCGGCGCCCTGGACACCTCCGGTGTCCGGGAGCGCAGCCAGGCCCGCAGCCGCTACGGCGCCAAGAAGGAGTCCTGACATGCCCCGCAACGGCCCCGCCTCCCGCCGCGACCTGCAGCCGGACCCGGTGTACCGGTCCGTGCTGGTCACCCAGGTGGTCAACAAGGTCCTGACCCGCGGCAAGCGGACCCTGGCCGAGCGCATCGTGTACGGCGCCCTCACCATGGTCGAGGAGAAGTCCGGCTCGGAGCCGGTGGCGGTGCTGAAGCGGGCGGTCGAGAACGTCCGGCCGGAGCTGGAGGTGAAGAGCCGCCGGGTCGGCGGCGCCACCTACCAGGTGCCGGTGGAGGTGCGCCCGCGGCGGGCCACCACCCTGGCCATCCGCTGGCTGACCGGGTTCTCCCGGCAGCGCCGCGAGAAGACCATGGCCGAGCGGCTGGCCAACGAGATCCTCGACGCCTCCAACGGCATCGGGGCGGCCGTCAAGCGCCGTGAGGACATGCACCGGATGGCCGAGTCCAACAAGGCCTTCGCGCACTACCGCTGGTAGTGCCCGAGGAGCTCGGACACCGACCCGTAGAACGAATCGTAGAGATGGCTCATCATGGCTGACCCGCTTCCCATTCGCGAGTTCCCGCTGGCCCGGACCCGGAACATCGGGATCATGGCCCACATCGACGCCGGCAAGACCACCACCACCGAGCGGATCCTGTACTACACCGGCCGCAACTACAAGATCGGTGAGGTCCACGAGGGCGCCGCCACCATGGACTGGATGGTGCAGGAGCAGGAGCGCGGCATCACCATCACCTCGGCCGCCACCACCTGCCGGTGGCGGGACACCTGGATCAACATCATCGACACCCCCGGCCACGTCGACTTCACCGTCGAGGTGGAGCGGTCGCTGCGCGTCCTGGACGGCGCCGTGGCCGTGTTCGACGCCGTGGCCGGCGTGGAGCCGCAGACCGAGACGGTGTGGCGGCAGGCCAACAAGTACGAGGTCCCCCGGATCTGCTTCGTCAACAAGATGGACCGGGTCGGCGCCGACTTCAACCGCACTGTCGAGATGATCCGGGACCGCCTGGACGCCAACCCGGCGGTGGTGCAGTTGCCGATCGGCGCCGAGGCCGACTTCCAGGGGGTCATCGACCTGCTGGCCCAGCGGGCCCTCATCTGGCACGAGGGCATGGGGGAGCAGTGGGAGGACGCCGAGATCCCCGAGGCCCTGGTGGCCGAGGCCGAGGACGCCCGGCACCAACTGGTGGACGTGCTGTCCAACTACGACGACACCATCATGGAGAAGTACCTGGCCGACGAGGAGATCACCGCCGACGACCTCCGCCGGGCCCTGCGCACCGGCACCCTGGCCAGCGAGATCGTCCCCGTCCTGTGCGGTTCGGCGTTCAAGAACAAGGGTGTCCAGCCCATGCTGGACGCGGTCGTCGACTACCTGCCCAGCCCCCTCGACCTGCCGCCCACGGCCGGCACCAAGCCGGGCAAGGAGGAGATCGAGGAGCGCAAGGCCGACGACAGCGAGCCGTTCTCCGCCCTGGCCTTCAAGATCATGACCGACCCGTTCGTGGGCAAGCTCACCTACCTGCGGGTGTACTCCGGCACCCTGCGCAAGGGGGCCACGGTCACCAACACCACCAAGGACAAGAAGGAGCGGATCGGCCGGCTGCTGCAGATGCACGCCAACCACCGCGAGGACAAGGACGCCATCTTCGCCGGTGACATCGTGGCCGCCGTCGGCCTCAAGCAGACCACCACCGGCGACACCCTGTCCGACCCGGACCGGCCCATCGTGCTGGAGGCCCTCACCTTCCCCGAGCCGGTCATCCACGTGGCCGTGGAGCCCAAGACCAAGGCCGACCAGGACAAGCTGTCCAAGGCCCTCTACGCCCTGTCCGAGGAGGACCCCACCTTCCGGGTGCGGTCCGACGAGGAGACCGGCCAGACCGTCATCTCCGGCATGGGCGAGCTCCACCTGGAGGTGCTGGTCGACCGGATGCTGCGGGAGTTCAGCGTCGACGCCAACGTCGGCAAGCCGCAGGTGGCCTACCGCGAGACCATCCGCAAGCCGGTGGAGAAGATCGAGGAGCGCTACGTCCGCCAGACCGGTGGCCGCGGCCAGTACGGCCACGTCGTCATCAGCCTGGAGCCCACCGGCCCGGGCGGCGGCTACGAGTTCGTCGACAAGATCACCGGCGGGGTGATCCCGAAGGAGTACATCCCGTCCGTCGACGCCGGCATCCAGGAGGCCCTCACCTCCGGGGTGCTGGCCGGGTACCCCACCGTGGACGTCCGGGCCACCCTGACCTTCGGGTCCTACCACGACGTGGACTCCTCCGAGATGGCCTTCAAGATCGCCGGGTCCATGGCGGTGAAGAAGGCCGCCCGGGCCGCCGACCCGGTCCTCCTGGAGCCGGTGATGGCCGTCGAGGTGGTCACCCCGGAGGACTACATGGGCGACGTCATCGGCGACCTGTCGTCCCGCCGTGGGCGGGTGGAAGGCATGGAGCAGCGGGGGAACAGCCACGTGGTGAAGGCCCAGGTACCGCTGGCCGACATGTTCGGCTACGCTACCGATCTGCGTTCGCGTACGCAGGGTCGCGCCACGTACACGATGCAGTTCCACGCCTACAACGAAGTGCCCGACTCGATCGCCAAGGAGATCATCGCCAAGGCACGAGGCGAGTAGGCCGGAGCTGGGTCACCGGCGCACGGCGCAGACGGCAACGCAACCAGAGTCAAGACAACAGGCGGGCAACCGCCGTGGTGGGCCCGAAGGGGCGCCGCCCGAGATCAGGGAGTCATTCCGCAGATGGCCAAGCAGAAGTTCGAGCGCTCGAAGCCCCACATCAACGTGGGGACGATGGGGCACATCGACCACGGCAAGACCACCCTCACCGCGGCCATCACCAAGGTCCTGTCCGACAACAACCCCAACACGTCGTTCACCCCGTTCGACCAGATCGACAAGGCCCCCGAGGAGAAGCAGCGGGGCATCACCATCTCGATCGCCCACGTCGAGTACGAGACGGCCAACCGGCACTACGCCCACGTCGACATGCCCGGCCACGCCGACTACATCAAGAACATGATCACCGGCGCCGCCCAGGTGGACGGGGCCATCCTGGTGGTCTCCGCCGCCGACGGTCCGATGCCGCAGACCCGTGAGCACGTGCTGCTGGCCCGCCAGGTCGGCGTCCCGTACATCGTGGTGGCCCTCAACAAGGCCGACATGGTGGACGACGAGGAGCTGCTGGACCTGGTGGAGCTGGAGGTCCGGGAGCTGCTGAACGAGTACGAGTTCCCCGGCGACGACACCCCGGTGGTCCGGGTCAGCGCGTTGAAGGCCCTGGAGGGCGACCCGGAGTGGACGCCGAAGATCCTGGAGCTGATGGAGGCGGTCGACACCTTCATCCCGGAGCCCCAGCGGGACATCGAGAAGCCGTTCCTGATGCCCGTGGAGGACGTCATGTCCATCACCGGCCGCGGCACCGTGGTGACCGGCAAGGTGGAGCAGGGCGTGGTCCACGTCGGCGACGAGGTCGAGATCGTCGGCCTGCGGGACACCCAGAAGACCACCGTCACCGGGGTGGAGATGTTCCGCAAGCTGCTCGACCAGGGCCAGGCCGGTGACAACATCGGGGCCCTGCTGCGTGGCACCAAGAAGGAGGAGGTGGAGCGCGGCCAGGTGCTGTGCAAGCCGGGGTCCATCACCCCGCACACCGACTTCGAGGCCACCATCTACGTGCTGACCAAGGAGGAGGGCGGCCGGCACAAGCCGTTCTTCACCAACTACCGGCCGCAGTTCTACTTCCGGACCACCGACGTCACCGGCACCATCACCCTGCCGGAGGGCACCGAGATGGTGATGCCGGGCGACAACACCGACATGACCGTGGAGCTGGGCAAGCCCATCGCCATGGACGAGGGCCTCCGGTTCGCCATCCGTGAGGGTGGCCGCACCGTGGCCTCCGGCCGGGTCACCAAGATCCTCAAGTAGTCATGGCGAACGCAGTCAGAGGAGCAGACGGCCGCCGGCGGGGCTGGGGTCCCCGCCGTGCGGAGGAGCCCGGGGTTGGGGCCCCGGGCGGGGAAGGGGCATAGCATGGCCGATGGGCCCCGCCAGAAGATCAGGATCCGGCTGAAGGCCTACGACCACGAGATCCTCGACCAGTCCACCGAGAAGATCGTCCAGACCGTCCTGCGGACCCAGGCCAAGGTGCAGGGGCCGGTGCCCCTGCCGACCGACAAGCACCGCTACACGGTGATCCGGTCGCCGCACAAGTACAAGGACAGCCGGGAGCACTTCGAGATGCGGGTGCACAAGCGCCTGGTCGACATCGTGGAGCACACCCCCAAGACCGTCGACTCCCTCCAGCGGCTGGACCTTCCGGCCGGGGTGGACATCGAGATCAAGATCCAGAACGCCTGACCCTCCGGGGCCGGGCGGTCCGGTGCCCGTGCGGGGACGCACGGGAGCAGCAACCGGGAGCACCCCTACTTCCCCTGGCGCCGTCGCCTGGGATCTTGTAGAGTCTCCCTTCGGGCCGATTTTCGGTTCATCTGGAAACGGCCCCAACCCGACGCCGTCCGGCCTTCCGCCGGCGGCAGTGGTCCAACGGACGTGCCCGAACGCCCGCCACCCCCGCCGGGGGCGACGGGAACCCCGGGCCGCAACATTCGAGCGCTCCGCTCGGGATTCCCGGGCGGAGCGTTGGCGTGCACACGGGAGACCGGGTGCCCACCAGGGAGAGACACGTGGCTACGAAGGCGATCGTCGGCGAGAAGGTCGGCATGACCCAGGTCTGGGACGACCAGAACCGCGCCATTCCGGTGACGGTTCTGCGGGTCGCGCCCGTCCGCGTGGTCCAGGTGAAGACCCCCGAGCGCGAGGGCTACTCCGCGCTGCAGGTCACCTGGGGCTTCCGCCGGGCCGGCACCCTGACCAAGCCGGAGCAGGGGCACTACGACCGGGCCGGCGTCGAGCCCGGCCGGAAGCTGGTGGAGCTGCGGCTGGACGACATCAGCGCCTACGAGGTCGGCCAGGAGCTCACCGCCGACCTGTGGACCGCCGGCGAGAAGGTGGACGCCATCGCGGTCAGCAAGGGCAAGGGGTTCGCCGGCGGCATGAAGCGGCACAACTTCAAGGGCCAGGGGGCCTCCCACGGGAACCACAAGGCCCACCGGGTGCCGGGGTCCATCGGGGCCTGCGCCACCCCGGCCCGGGTGTTCAAGGGCACCCGCATGGCCGGCCGGATGGGTGGCCAGCAGGTGACCGCCCTCAACCTGGAGGTGGTGTCCGCCGATCCGGAGCGGGAGCTGGTGCTGGTGAAGGGAGCCGTGCCGGGAGCCCGGGGATCGGTGGTGCTCCTCCGGGACTCCGTCAAGACGCCTCCGGCCAAGAACGGGAGCCGGTCATGACCCTCACCGCCGTACGCAAGGACCGCCCGGCCCCGGTGGCCCGCACCGTCGTCCGCCGGGACGTCGACGGCAACGACCTGGGGTCCGTGGACCTGGAGCCGGCCATCTTCGGCATCGAGCCCAACCAGGCCGTGCTGCACCAGGTGGTCACCGCCCAGTTGGCCGCCGCCCGGGCCGGGACGCAGTCGACCAAGACCCGGGCCGAGGTCCGCGGTGGCGGCGCCAAGCCGTTCCGCCAGAAGGGCACCGGCCGGGCCCGCCAGGGCTCCACCCGGTCCCCCAGTTGGGCCGGCGGCGGGGTGGCCCTCGGCCCCAAGCCGCGCAGCTACCGGCAGCGGACCCCCAAGAAGATGATCCGCCTGGCCCTCCGCTCCGCCCTGTCCGACCGGGCCGCCGAGGACCGGGTGGCCCTGGTCGACCGGTGGGGATGGGACGAGCCCAAGACCAAGCGGGCCGTCGCCGCCCTGGACGCCCTGGGCCTGACCGGCAAGGTGCTGGTGGTGCTGTCCGACGACGACATGGTGGCCGAGCGGTCGTTCGGCAACCTGCCGCAGGTGCAGACCGTCCTGGAAGGCGAGCTGTCCGCCTACGACATCCTCCGGAACGACTGGGTGGTGTTCACCGACCGGACCCTCCCCGGAGCCGAGCTGGTGGAGGTGGTCGAGGTCATCGACGACGACGAGGCCGACGACGAGGCCGACGCCGAGGTCGAGGTCATCATCGAGGTCGAGGCCGAGGCTGACGACGACGTCGAGGCCGACGACGCCGACGAGGCCGGGGCCACGGAGGAAGGGGAGCAGCCATGAAGGAAGCCACCAGCATCCTCCTGCGGCCGGTCATCTCGGAGAAGACCTACGCCCTGATGAACCGGAACGTGTACGTGTTCGTGGTGGACCCCCGGGCCACCAAGATCGAGGTCCGCCACGCGGTGGAGCAGGCCTTCGGGGTCCGGGTGGAGAACGTCAACACCCTGAACCGCAAGGGGAAGGCCACCCGGAACCGGCGGACCAACACCGTCGGCCGCCGGCCCAACACCAAGCGGGCGATGGTGACCCTGCGCGCCGGCGACAAGATCGACCTGTTCGAGAGCTGAGGACCCCATGCCGCTGCGCGCACGAAAGCCCACCAGCCCGGGACGCCGGTTCCAGACCGTCGCCGACTTCTCCGAGATCACCCGGTCCCGCCCGGAGCGGTCGCTGCTGGCCAGCAAGTCCGGCACCGGCGGCCGCAACAACCTGGGCCGCAAGACCGCCCGGCACCGCGGCGGCGGCCACAAGCAGCAGTACCGCATTGTCGACTTCCGCCGCGACAAGGACGGGGTGCCGGCCAAGGTGGCCGCCATCGAGTACGACCCCAACCGCAACGCCCGCATCGCCCTGCTGCACTACCTGGACGGCGAGAAGCGGTACATCCTGGCCCCGGCCGGGGTGAAGGTCGGGGACCGGCTGCAGAGCGGCCAGGGCGCCGAGATCCGGCCGGGCAACGCCCTGCCGTTCCGGTTCATCCCGGTCGGCTCGGTGGTCCACAACGTGGAGCTCCGCCCCGGCGGCGGCGGCAAGCTGGCCCGCGGCGCCGGCATGAGCGTCCAACTGGTCGCCAAGGAGGGGGTGTTCGCCACCCTGCGGCTGCCGTCCACCGAGATGCGGCGGGTGTCCATCGACTGCCGGGCCACCCTCGGGGTGGTGGGCAACTCGGAGGCCGAGCTGGTGAAGGTCGGCAAGGCCGGCCGGAACCGCTGGAAGGGCGTCCGCCCGCAGACCCGTGGCGTCGCCATGAACCCGGTCGACCACCCCCTCGGTGGTGGTGAGGGCAAGACCTCCGGCGGCCGCCACCCGGTGTCGCCGTGGGGCAAGCCGGAGGGCCGCACCCGGGCCAACCACAAGGAATCCGACAAGTTGATCGTCCGCCGCCGCCGCACCCGCGGGGCCCGGCGGTAGGGAGGTCGTGCCGTGCCGCGCAGCCTGAAGAAAGGTCCGTTCGTGGACGACCACCTGCTGAAGAAGGTGGACGCCCTCAACGCCACCGGGGAGAAGCGGGTCATCAAGACCTGGTCCCGGCGGTCCACCATCATCCCCGACATGGTCGGCCACACCGTCGCCGTCCACGACGGCCGCCGGCACGTCCCGGTGTACGTGACCGAGTCCATGGTCGGCCACAAGCTGGGCGAGTTCGCCCCCACCCGGACCTTCCGCTACCACGCCGGCCAAGAGCGGGCGGGGAGGCGCTGAGATGGCCGGCGTGAAGACCAACGAGCGGCCGGGCACCAGGGCGGTGCTGCGGCACTACCGGATGTCGGCGTCCAAGGCCCGGCAGGTGCTGGACCTGATCCGCGGCGAGGACGTGGAGCGGGCGGCCGACATCCTGCGGACCACCCCCCGGGAGGCCGGGACGGTCATCGGCAAGGTGCTGGCCTCCGCGGTGGCCAACGCCATGCACAACGACGGCCTCGACCCCGAGGACCTGTACGTGTCGGCCTGCTACGCCGACGAGGGGGCCACCCTCAAGCGCTGGCGCCCCCGGGCCCGGGGCCGGGCCACCCGGATCCGCAAGCGGACCACCCACATCACCGTCATCGTCAGCCCGCTGCCCGACGACCGGTTGGCCCGCCGCCGGGCCGAGCGGGCCGCCGTCGGGGCCCAGCGCTCCCGCCGGGTGTCCGAGTCCCGCCGTCGGGCCGACCTGGCCGGCCGGCTGGGCCGCCGCCGACAGGCCCAGGAGGAGGCCGCGGCCGCTGCCGCGGCGGAGGCCGAGCGGCAGGCGGCGGCCGAGGCCGAGATCGAGACCGAGCTGGTCGAGGACGCCGTCGCCGAACAGGTCGCCGAGGACGTCGTGGAGGCCGAGGCCGAAGAGGTGGCCACCGAGGCCACCGACGAAGAGGTGGCGGAGGCCGCAGCCGAAGAGGTGGCCACCGAGGGCGAAGGCGACGACGGTGACGACGCAGGGGAGAGCAAGTAGATGGGCCAGAAGGTAAACCCCTACGGGTTCCGGCTCGGGGTCACCACGGACTGGAAGTCCCGGTGGTTCGAGGAGCGGCACTACCGCGACTTCGTGGTCGAGGACTGGAAGATCCGGGACTACCTGATGTCGCAGTTGGAGGCCGCGGCGGTCAGCCGGATCGAGGTGGAGCGGACCCGGGACCGGCTGCGGGTGGACATCCACACCGCCCGCCCCGGCATCGTCATCGGCCGGCGCGGCGCCGAGGCCGACCGGTTGAAGAAGAAGCTGGAGGAGATCACCGGCCTGCAGAACCGGATCCAGCTAAACATCCAGGAGATCAAGCAGCCCGAGCTGGACGCCGCGCTGATCGCCCAGGGCATCTGCGACCAACTGGTCCGCCGGGTGGCGTTCCGGCGGGCCATGAAGCGGGCCATCCAGACCGTCCAGAAGGCCGGGGCCCAGGGCGTCCGGGTGCAGTGCTCCGGCCGGCTCGGCGGGTCGGAGATGTCCCGCAAGGAGTCCTACCGGGAGGGCCGGGTGCCCCTGCACACCCTCCGGGCCGACATCGACTACGGCTTCCGGGAGGCCAAGACCACGTCGGGCCGGGTCGGGGTGAAGGTGTGGATCTACAAGGGCGACATCCTGCCGTACAAGGTGTCGGTCGAGGACAAGATCACCCGTGAGGCCGCCATGGCCGTCGGGGAGACCTCCGGCCAGGGCCGCCCGCGCCGGCTCATCACCGCCGGTGGCGGCCGTCGCCGGCAGGACCAGCCCGAGCCCGGCCGCCCGGCCCCCGAAGACGGCGCCCTGGCCGACGCGGAGTTGGCGGAGGCCGACGCCGAGGTGGCGGTGGCCCAGCAGTTGACCGAGCAGGCCGCGGCGGCCATCCCGGCCGGCGCCGAGGCCGCCGCCACCCCGGCCGACGACGACGACGTGGTCGAGCCCCCGCCGGTGGCCGACCTCATCGCGCCGCCGGCCGAGCCGGACGAGCTGGAGCGGCGGCTGGCCGAGGACGAGGAGATCGAGCGGCGCAACCGCCACGAGCACCACGAGACCCCGCACTTCCGAAGGGAGTCGGACTGACATGTTGATGCCCCGCAAGGTCAAGCACCGCAAGCAGCAGCGTGGCCGCCTGGACGGCGCCGCCAAGGGCGGCACCACGGTCAGCTTCGGCGACTTCGGCATCCAGGCCACCGAGCCCGGATGGCTCACCGCCCGGCAGATCGAGGCCGCCCGTATCGCCATGACCCGCCACGTCCGCCGTGGTGGCAAGGTGTGGATCCGGGTGTTCCCGGACAAGCCCATCACCCAGAAGCCGGCCGAGACCCGGATGGGGTCGGGGAAGGGGAACCCGGAGCACTGGGTGGCCGTGGTCCGTCCCGGCCGGGTGCTGTTCGAGCTGGCCGGCGTCGACCGGGAGCTGGCGCAGGCCGCCATGGAGCGCGCCATCCAGAAGCTGCCGATGAAGGCCCGCTTCGTCATCCGTCCCGGCACCCACGACGTCCCCGAGGTGCAGGTATGACCGCCGCGTCCGAGCTCGTCCTCATGGACCCGACCGAGCTGGAAGGCCGGCTGGCCGAGTCCCGCAAGGAGCTGTTCAACCTCCGGTTCCAGTTGGCCACCGGCCAGTTGGACAACACCGCCCGGATGCGGGACGTCCGCCGCGAAGTGGCCCGCATCCTGACCGTCCTGCGCGACCGGGAGATCCAGGAGGCCGAGGGCATCTACCAGCCGTTGGCCCCCGCCCGGCCGGCCACCCCACCCCCGCCCGTCGCCGCGGAAGACCAGGCGGCTGAGGCTGCCGACCAGGAGGAGGAGGCCTGATGGCCGACACCAGCGCAACCGAGCCGTCGGCCACCGAGCCGGCGGTGGCCGAGCCGTCGGTGGCCGAGGAGCCGGCCACCGAGCCGTCGACCACCGAGGGGCCTACCGCGGCGACCCCGGCCGAGTCGGTCACCGCCCCGGCGGCGGCGCCGGCCACCGCGCCGGCCACCGCCCCGGAGGGCCGACCGAACCGGCGCAAGGTCCGCGAAGGGCTGGTGGTGTCCGACGCCATGGACGCCACCGTCATCGTGGCCGTCGTGGAGCGCGTCCGGCACCCCCGGTACGGCAAGACCGTCCAGCGGACCAAGCGGCTGTACGTCCACGACGCGGACGGGTCGGCCAAGGTGGGCGACCGGGTCCGGGTGGTGGAGACCCGCCCGCTGTCCAAGCTGAAGCGGTGGCGGCTGGCCGAGATCATGGAGCGTGCCCGATGATCCAGCAGGAGTCCCGACTGCGGGTGGCCGACAACTCCGGCGCCCGCGAGGTGCTGTGCATCCGCGTCCTCGGCGGGTCCCGGCGCCGGTACGCCAGCATCGGCGACGTCTTCGTGGCCACCGTCAAGGACGCCATCCCGGGGGCGGCGGTCAAGAAGGGCGACGTGGTGAAGTGCGTGGTGGTGCGCACCAAGAAGGAGAAGCGCCGCCCCGACGGCAGCTACATCCGCTTCGACGAGAACGCGGCTGTACTGATCAACGACCAGCAGCAGCCCCGCGGTACCCGCATCTTCGGCCCCGTCGGCCGGGAGCTGCGGGACAAGCGGTTCATGCGGATCGTGTCGCTGGCCCCGGAGGTGTTGTGATGCGGGTCCACAAGGGCGACCGGGTGGTGATCCGGTCCGGCAAGTACAAGGGCCACAAGGCCGACGTGGTCCGCGCCATCCCGGCCGAGGGCAAGGTGGTGGTCGAAGGCGCCAACGTCGCCAAGCGGCACGCCAAGCCCACCCGCAACACCATGCAGGGCGGCATCATCGACAAGTTCATGCCCCTCCCGGTGTCCTCGGTGTCGCTGCTGTGCAAGTCCTGCGGGGAGCCCACCCGGGCGGGGATGAAGTTCGACGACCAGGGCCGCAAGGTCCGCATCTGCCGCAAATGTGGAGGTGAGCTGTGACCGCCACCGCGTCGGCCCCGGCCCGGCCCCGGTTGAAGACCCGCTACGACAGCGAGGTCCGCACCAAGCTCCGTGACGACCTGTCCCTGGGCAACATCATGCAGGTGCCCCGGCTGGAGAAGATCGTGGTCAACATGGGGGTCGGCCGGGCCACCCAACAGCAGTCCCTGATCGAAGGGGCCCAGCGGGACCTGGAGGCCATCACCGGCCAGAAGCCGGTGGTGACCAGGGCCAAGAAGTCCATCGCCGGCTTCAAGCTCCGGGAAGGCCAGGCCATCGGCGTCAAGGTCACCCTCCGCGGCGATCGGGCCTGGGAGTTCCTGGACCGCCTCATCAGCCTGGCCATCCCCCGCGTCCGGGACTTCCGGGGGCTGTCCCCGCGGTCGTTCGACGGCCACGGCAACTACACCTTCGGGGTCACCGAGCAACTGATCTTCCCGGAGATCGACTACGACCGCATCGACACCGTCCGGGGCATGGACATCACCATCGTCACCACCGCCAGCACCGACGAGGAGGGCCGGGCGTTCCTGCGGGCGTTCGGCTTCCCGTTCCGACAGGAGACCCGTTAGTCACCATGGCCAAGAAGGCGCTTATCCAGAAGCAGCAGCGGACCCCCAAGTTCAAGGTCCGCGGCTACACCCGGTGCCGTCGTTGCGGCCGGCCGAAGGCCGTGTACCGCAAGTTCGGGCTGTGCCGCATCTGCCTGCGCACCATGGTGCACGCCGGGGAGGTGCCCGGGGTGACGAAGGCGAGTTGGTAGGAGAACGGCCATGACCATGACCGACCCCATTGCAGACATGCTCACCCGCATCCGGAACGCCAACTCGGCCCAGTTCGAGACGGTGTCCATGCCGGGCTCCAAGGTCAAGGAGGCCCTGGCCGCGGTGCTGGAGAAGGAGGGCTTCATCGCCGGGTACTCGGTGGCCAAGGACCCGACCCGCCCCGGGTCGACCCTGGAGATCACCATGAAGTACTCCGCCGACCGCACCCGGACCATCGGCGGCATCAAGCGCGTCTCCAAGCCCGGCCTCCGCATCTACGCCCGCGCCGACAAGATGCCCCGGGTGCTCGGCGGCATGGGCGTCGCCGTGCTGTCCACCAGCCACGGCCTCATGACCGACCGGGAGGCCCGCAAGCGCCACCTCGGCGGAGAGGTGCTCTGCCATGTCTGGTAGCCAGTTGCACACGGCCGCGGCCGGGGCAGGGGCCCCGGCCAGGCGGAGGAGCCCGGGGTTGGGGCCCCGGGCGGGCAAAGGAGCACAGTAGATGTCGAGAATCGGACGCGCCCCCATCCCGGTGCCCTCCGGGGTGACCGTCACGGTGGCCGAGGGCTCGGTCACGGTGAAGGGCCCCCAGGGCACCCTGGACCGGCAGTTGCCGGCCGGCATCACCGTCTCCCAGGACGGCGACGTCCTGGTGGTGGCCCGGCCGGACGACCAGCGGCACCACCGCGCCCTGCACGGCCTGACCCGGTCGCTGGTGGCCAACATGGTGACCGGCGTCACCGCCGGGTTCACCAAGGAGCTGGAGATCGTCGGCGTCGGCTACCGGGCCAACGCCAAGGGCCCGAACGCCCTGGAGCTGGCCCTCGGGTTCTCGCACCCGGTGCCGGTGACCGCCCCGGACGGCATCACCTTCGAGGTGCCCACCCCCACCCGGGTGATCGTGAAGGGCATCGACAAGGAGCAGGTCGGCCAGGTGGCCGCCAACATCCGCAAGATCCGCAAGCCCGAGCCCTACAAGGGCAAGGGTGTCCGCTACGCCGGCGAGCGGGTCCTGCGCAAGGCAGGAAAGGCGGCCAAGTGATGGCTGGAACCAATCGGGAGCGGGCGCTCCGCATCCGGCGGCACGCCCGGGTCCGCACCAAGGTGGCCGGGACCGCCGACCGGCCCCGCCTGGCCGTCAGCCGGACCAACCGGAACATCTCGGCGCAGGTCATCGACGACCAGGCCGGTCGCACCCTGGCGGCCGCGTCCACCGGGGAGGCGGACCTGCGCGAGCAACTGGGCCGGGCCGGTGGGGGTAACGTGAGCGGCGCCGAAGCCGTGGGCCGCCTGGTGGCCTCCCGGGCCAAGGCCGCCGGGATCACCCGGGTGGTCTTCGACCGCGGGGGGTTCGCCTACCACGGCCGGGTGGCCGTGTTGGCTGACGCCGCACGTCAAGAGGGACTGGAGTTCTGAGGACCATGACCGACGCGCAATACGAGGAGCGGACCATCCGGGTCAACCGGGTGGCCAAGGTGGTCAAGGGTGGCCGCCGGTTCTCCTTCGCCGCCCTCATGGTGGTCGGTGACGGCAACGGCCGGGTTGGCCTGGGTTACGGCAAGGCCAAGGAGGCCGGCCTGGCCGTCCAGAAGGGCATCGAGGAAGCCCGCAAGAACGTCTTCGAGGTGTCCCTGGCCGGTTCCACCATCACCCATCCGGTGATCGGGGAGAGCGGCGCCGGCCGGGTGATGCTGAAGCCGGCCGCTCCCGGTACCGGGGTCATCGCCGGCGGCGCCGCCCGAGCCATCCTGGAGATGGCCGGCATCCGGGACATCCTGGCCAAGTCGCTGGGGTCGTCCAACGGCATCAACGTGGCCCACGCCACCATCGCCGGCCTGAAGGCCCTCCGCCGCCCCGACGAGGTGGCCGCGCTGCGCGGCAAGCAGCCCGACGAGGTCACCCCGGCCGGGGTGCTCCGGGCCTACCGGGAGCGCCGCCGGGAGACCGACCTGTTCGCCGCGGAGGCCCGCTGACCATGGCTCCCGCCAACACCGCTGCCAAGACCGCCGACCGCACCGGCGCCGGAGGGGCCGGAGGGGCCGCCGACCGCAACCTGCGGGTCACCCAGGTCCGCTCGGCCATCGGCTCCAAGCCCAAGCACCGCGGGACCCTCCGGGCCCTGGGGCTGCGCCGGGTCGGCCAGCACAACGACCTGCCGGACCGGCCGGAGATCCGGGGCATGCTGGCCCGGGTGCCCCACCTGGTGTCGGTGGAGCCCATTTCGAACGAGGAGACCAGTCGACCGTGAAACTGCACGAGCTCAGCCCCCCCAAGGGCTCGGCCCGTCCCAAGCGCCGCGTCGGCCGTGGCATCGGCGGCAAGGGCGGCAAGACCGCCGGCCGCGGCACCAAGGGGCAGGGGGCCCGCGACACCATCCCGGTCGGCTTCGAGGGTGGCCAGTTGCCGCTGATGCAGCGCATCCCGAAGCTGCGGGGGTTCAAGAACCCGTTCCGGGTCGAGTACACCCCGGTCAACCTGGATGCCCTGGCCGCCCTGGAGGCGGACGAGGTCACCGTGGAGACCTTGGTGGCCAACGGGCTGGTCCGCAAGGACGCCCTGGTCAAGATCTTGGGTCGTGGCGACCTGGCCCGCCCGGTGCGGGTGTCGGCCCATGCGTTCTCGGCCTCGGCGGAGGCTGCCATCACCGGTGCAGGCGGCACCGTCCAACGCGTCCCGCTGCCCTTCGGCCATGGCAGACCGCCGGCCAGGGGCAACGCCCTGACCAACCGGTAGTGAGCGGCTCGCCGCCGGTCTGAGGAACGAGAGATCATGCTCTCCCGGCTGGGCAACATCTTCAGGGTCCCGGACCTTCGCAACAAGGTCCTGTTCACCCTGCTCATCATCGCCCTGTACCAGGTCGGCGCCAACGTCCCGGTGCCGGGGGTTAGCTGGTCCAAGCTGGCCTCCCTGGAGTCCCAGGCCGGGTCGTCCGGCGTCCTCGGCTTCCTGAACCTGTTCTCCGGCGGCGCCCTGATCCGGCTGGCCGTGTTCGGCCTGGGCATCATGCCCTACATCACCAGCTCCATCATCATCCAACTGCTGGCCACCGTGATCCCCAAGCTGGAGGAGTGGCGGGACCAGGGGGCGGTGGGGCAGAAGAAGATCACCCAGACCACCCGGTACCTCACCATCGCCCTGGCCCTGATGCAGTCCACCGGGCTGGTCTACGCCTTCCACGGCCACGACTCCGCCCTGCTCGGCACCACCATCGACCTGATCCCCAAGTTCACCATCCAACTGGGCGTCTTCATGGTGCTGATCCTCACCGCCGGCACCGCCTTCGTCATGTGGCTGGCCGAGCTCATCACCCAGCGCGGCATCGGCCAGGGCATGTCCATCCTGATCTTCGCCAACGTGGTCGCCTCCATCCCGTCCGGCGGCAAGGCCATCTACGAGGAGGGCGGGGCGCTCAAGTTCACCGTCATGATCCTGGTGTCCCTGCTGCTGCTGGTGTTCATCGTGTTCATGGACCAGGGCCAGCGCCGGATCCCGGTCACCTTCGCCAAACGGGTCGTCGGCCGCCGAACGTACGGCGGCCAGAGCACCTATATCCCCTTGAAGGTCAACCAGTCCGGGGTCATCCCGATCATCTTCGCCAGCTCCGTCCTGTACATCCCGGTGCTGCTCAGCAACGTCATCCCGTCCCAGTCGTTCCAGAGCTTCGTCCGGAACAACATCCAGCCGACCAGCATGGTGTACATCTCGCTGTACTTCGTCCTGATCCTGGCGTTCACCTTCTTCTACGTCTACGTCGCCTTCGACCCCCACCAGCAGGCCGACCTCATCCGCAAGCAGGGCGGCTTCATCCCCGGCATCCGGCCCGGCCCGCCCACCGAGCGGTACTTCGCCCACATCCTCAACCGCATCACCGTCCCCGGCGCCCTGTTCCTGGCCGCGGTGGCCGTGGTCCCGTCGATCCTGATGGCGGCCTGGAACCTGAACAAGTTCCCGTTCTACGGCACCACCCTCCTCATCTCGGTCGGCGTGGCCCTGACAACCATGCGGCAGATCGACAGCCAGCTCATGATGCGTAACTACGAGGGCTTCCTCAAGTAGGGGTGGTACCCGGGGTCAGGCTCGTGGTCCTCGGCAAGCAGGGGGCCGGCAAGGGGACGCAATGTGTGCGCCTGTCGCACCACTACGTGGTCCCCCACGTCTCCACCGGCGACATGCTGCGGGGAGAGGTCAAGTCGCGGACCCCCCTCGGCCAGCGGGCCAAGGCCCTGATGGACCAGGGCGAGCTCATCCCCGACGACCTCGTCATGGAGATGGTCGGCCAGCGGCTCCGGGAGAAGGACGCCCGGGCCCGCGGCTTCATCCTGGACGGCTGCCCGCGGACCATCGCCCAGGCCGAGGAGCTGGCCAACATCGTCGCCCCCGACCACCTCGACCTGGTCATCGACCTCGAAGTCCCCACCGCCATGGTGCTGGAGCGGCTGGCGTCCCGGCGGGTCTGCGTGGACTGCGGCGCCAACTACTCCGTGCAGTCCCCACCGGTGGTCAACTGGACCTGCGACGTCTGCGGCGGCGAGGTGGTGCAGCGGGAGGACGACACCGAGGACGCCATCCGCCGCCGGCTGGAGCTGTACGACCGGCAGACCGCGCCGCTCATCGACTGGTACCAACGCCACGACCTGCTGGTCGCCGTCGACGGCACCGGGGCCCCCGACGCCGTCACCACCCGCTGCGTCCAGGCCATCGACGGCCGCCGGGCCAAGCCCGGCACCGCGCCGTGAACCCCGCCGGGCCGGTAAGCCGTACCCCGTGGCGGGCGACCCTGCCACCAGCCGGAACCGATGAGCCGGAACCGATGAGCAGAACGCATGAGCCGGAACCGATGAGACGGGACCCATGAGACGCAACAAGGACGAGCTGGCCAAGATGCGCCGGGCCGGCCGGGTGGTGGCCGAGATGCATGAGAAGACCCGGGAGGTGGCCCGGCCGGGGGTGACCACCCTGGAGATCGACGCCGCCGCCCGGGCCGTCCTGGACCGCCGGGGGGCCACCTCCAACTTCCTCGGCTACCACGGCTTCCCCGCCGTCATCTGCACCTCCCCCAACGACATGATCGTCCACGGCATCCCCGGCAGCTACCGGCTCAAGGACGGCGACATCCTGTCCATCGACTGCGGCGCCATCGTCGACGGCTACCACGGCGACGCCGCGTTCACCATGGGCATCGGCGACATCCCCGCCGAGGCCGCCCGACTGCTGGAGGTCACCGAACGCAGCCTCTGGGCCGGCATCGAGCAGCTCCGCCCCGGCAACCGTCTCAACGAGGTCGGCCGGGCCGTCCAGGCCGTGGCCGAGGGGGCCGGGTTCTCGGTGGTCCGCGAGTACGTCGGCCACGCCATCGGCACCGCCATGCACGAGCAGCCCCAGGTCCCCAACTACTGGCCCGGCACCCCCGGCCCGACGCTCAAGACCGGGATGGTGTTCGCCGTGGAGCCCATGGTCAACGCCGGCGGCCCCGAGACCATGCTGCTGGAGGACGGCTGGAGCGTGGTCACCGCCGACGGCTCCCTGTCGGCCCACTTCGAGCACACCATCGCCGTCACCGACAACGGCCCGGAGGTGTACACCGTGCCGTAGGCGCACCGTCACACACCGTGCCCCAGGCGCACCGTCACACCGGGCCGCAGGTGCGCCGTGGTGCGGTGCCCCGAGTGGCCAATAGCACGAAAAAGACCAGTCCGGCTGGCAATTGGGCGCAGTTGGGGTAGAATCTTCCTTCGGCCCGTCGCCCGGTCTTCCGGGCACCGCGGGTGCAGCCGCCCACAACCCGGCAGTTTCGGATGCCGCGCCGCCGGCGCGGGTGGGCGTCAAGAGCACGAGTCGAGGAGAGTCACCTGCCCAAGCCCAAGGAAGATGCCATCGTGCTGGAGGGCACGGTGGTGGAGCCGTTGCCGAATGCCATGTTCCGGGTGGAGCTCGAGAACGGGCACAAGGTGCTGGCCCACAGTTCGGGGAAGATGCGGATGCACCGTATCCGTATCCTTCCCGGCGACAAGGTCCAGGTGGAGATCACCCCCTACGACCTGAACCGGGGCCGGATCACCTACCGGTACAAGTGAGCCGTCGGGCAGGCAGGAGAACACCGTGAAGGAAGGAATGCAGTCGTGAAGGTTCGACCGAGCGTCAAGCCGATCTGCGAGAAGTGCAAGGTCATCCGCCGGCACGGCCGCGTGGTCGTCATCTGCGACAACCCCCGGCACAAGCAGCGTCAGGGTTAGGAAGGAATCGGAGCATGGCTCGCATCGCCGGCGTGGACATCCCCCGCGAAAAGCGGTTGGAGATCGCCCTGACCTACATCTACGGCATCGGCCACACCGTGGCCAAGGAGATCTGTGCCCGGGCCGACGTCGACCCGAGCACCAGGGTCCGCGACCTCACCGACGAGGAGGTGACCCGGCTCCGCAACGACATCGACGGCAACCTGCGCGTCGAAGGTGACCTGCGCCGGGACGTGTCCCAGGACATCAAGCGGAAGATGGAGATCAACTGTTACCAGGGCGTCCGCCACCGCAAGGGCCTTCCCGTGCACGGCCAGCGCACCCATACCAACGCCCGTACCCGAAAGGGCCCCAAGAAGACGGTGGCCGGAAAGAAGAAGGTCCGCAAGTAGATGCCCAGGCCCACCAAGCAACAGGGTGCCGCCGCCCGCCGGCCGCGGCGCCGGGAGCGCAAGAACGTCAGCTACGGCGTCGCCCACATCAAGAGCTCGTTCAACAACACCATCGTGTCCATCGCCGACCCCGAGGGCAACGTCCTGGCGTGGGCGTCGGCCGGCAACGTCGGGTTCAAGGGCTCCCGGAAGTCCACCCCGTTCGCCGCCCAGTTGGCCGCCGAGGCCTGCGCCAAGCGGGCGATGGAGCACGGCGTCCGCAAGGTGGACGTCCTGGTCCGCGGTCCCGGCTCCGGCCGGGAGACCGCCATCCGGTCCCTGGCCGCCGCCGGCATCGAAGTGGTCGGCATCAAGGACGTCACCCCCATCCCCCACAACGGCTGCCGCCCCAAGAAGCGGCGTCGGGTCTGAGGAGGGAGGGCACATGGCTCGATACACCGGACCCGTCTGCCGGCTGTGCCGCCGGGAGCGGACCAAGCTGTTCTTGAAGGGGGAGCGGTGCTACTCCCTCAAGTGCCCCGTCTCCGAGGCGGTCACCGACCGGCACAGCCGGGCCTACCCGCCCGGCGAGCACGGCCGCGACCGCATGCGGCAGGGCTCGGAGTACCTGGCCCAGCTCCGCGAGAAGCAGAAGGCCCGCCGCATCTACGGGGTCTTGGAGAAGCAGTTCCGGAACCTGTACGAGGAGGCCAACCGGCAGCCCGGCATCACCGGTGAGAACCTGCTCCGGATGCTGGAGCTGCGCCTCGACAACGTGGTGTTCCGGGCCGGCTGGGGCGCCAGCCGGCGCCAGGCCCGGCAGTTCGTCCGCCACGGCCACGTCCTGGTCAACGGGAAGCGGGTCACCATCCCGAGCTACCGGGTCCGCAAGGACGACACCGTCGCCCTCAAGGGCCCGTCCCGGGAGATGTTCGCCGTCCGCCGCAACATGGACACCCTCGACCGCCAGAGCCCACCCTGGCTGGAGTCCGGCGACGCCGGCTTCGTCGTGCGGGTCCTCAACCCACCCCTCCGTGAGCACATCGACGAGCCGGTGCAAGAGCAGCTCATCGTCGAGCTCTACTCGAAGTAACCACCACCGAGGAGCCATTCATGCTCATCATCCAGCGACCCACCGTCGAAGCCGTCGACGAGGAGCGGGACAACCGGCAGCGGTTCGCCGTCGGCCCCCTGGACCCCGGCTTCGGCCACACCCTGGGCAACTCGCTGCGGCGGACCCTCCTGTCCTCCATCCCCGGGGCTGCCGTCACCCAGGTCCGCTTCGACGACGCCCTGCACGAGTTCACCACCCTGCCCGGGGTCAAGGAGGACGTCACCGACATCATCCTGAACCTGAAGGACCTGCTGGTCCGGGTGCACGCCGACGAGCCGGTCACCCTGCGGTTCGACAAGCGTGGTCCCGGCGAGGCCTACGCCGGCGACCTGCAGACCAGCGCCGACGTCGAGGTCCTCAACCCCGACCTGCGCATCGCCACCCTCAACGCCAAGGGCCGGCTGGCCCTGGACGTCACCGTGGAGCGTGGCCGCGGGTACGTGTCGGCGGACAAGAACAAGCGGTCCTCCACCATCGGGGTCATCCCGGTCGACTCCATCTTCTCCCCGGTCCGCCGGGTCACCTTCGAGGTGGAGCCGGTCCGGGTGGAGCAGTCCACCGACTTCGACCGGCTGGTCCTCGACATCGAGACCGACGGTTCCCTGACCCCCCGGGAGGCCCTGGCGTCGGCCGGTGACACCCTGCGCACCCTGGTCGGCCTGGTGGCCGACCTGGAGGAGGCCCCCCAGGGGCTGGAGCTGGGGGAGACCGGCACCGTCACCGGCGGGTCCCCCGACCTGGACCTGCGCATCGAGGAGCTCGACCTGTCCGAGCGTCCCCGGAACTGCCTGAAGCGGGCCCAGATCAACACCATCGGGGAGCTGGTGGAGCGGACCTACGACGACCTGCTGGGCATCACCAACTTCGGCCAGAAGTCCCTGGACGAGGTGGTCCAGCGGCTGGACGAGCGCGGCCTGTCGCTGCGGACCAAGGACTAGGAACCATGCAAGGAACCCCCAAGCGCGGCCGCCGCCTCGGCGGCGACGCCGCCCACCAGAAGGCCATGCTGGGCAACCTGGTGGCCTCCCTCATCGCCGCCGAGTCCCTGGTCACCACCGAGGCCAAGGCCAAGGCGGTCCGGCCGGTGGCCGAGAAGTGCATCACCGCCGCCCGCAAGGGCGGGGTGCACCAGCAGCGGCAGGTCGTGGCCCTGATCAGGGACAAGGACATGACCTACAAGCTCTTCAACGAGATCGGGCCGCGGTACGCCGAGCGGCCCGGCGGGTACACCCGGATACTGAAGCTGGGGCCGCGTCCGGGCGACAACGCCCAGATGGCCCGCATCGAGCTGGTCTGAGCCGCAGCCCGGTGGCGGCCGGTCCCGACGCCCCCGAGCCCGACGCCCCCGAGCCCGACGCCGCAGCCTCCGGCCCCGGCCCCGGCCCCCGGCCGACCGCCCCCGAGGGGGCCAACCGGTGGCGGCTGCTGCTGGCCTACGACGGCAGCGGGTTCCGCGGCTTCGCCGCCCAGCCCGGCACCGTCACCGTGGCCGGCACCCTGGCCGCCGCCCTGGCCCGGGCCGCCCGCCTGGACGACCCCCCGCCGATCGTCTGCGCCGGCCGCACCGACGCCGGCGTCCACGCCCGGGGGCAGGTCGTCCACGTCGACCTGCCCGCCGACCTGCACCTCGACCTGGTCCACGTCCTCAACCGCCAGTTGGCCCCGGCCATCGTGGTCCGCTCCGCCGTGGTGGCCGCCCCCGACTTCGACGCCCGCCGGGACGCCACCGGCCGGCACTACCGGTACCTGGTCTGGAACGCCCCGGTCCCCGACCCGCTGCTGGCCCCCGTCGCCTGGCACGTCCCCGACCCCCTGGACCTGCGGGCCATGTCCGCCGCGGCCGATGCCCTGATCGGCCAGCACGACTTCCGGGCCTTCTGCCGCCGGCCACCCGGCACCACCCCGGAGGACCCCATCGTCCGGGTGGTCACCGACGCCCGCTGGTCCGCGGTCGGCCACGACGCCGCCGACCTGCCCGTCGGCTCCGGCCGGCTGCTCCGGTTCGACATCGGTGCGTCGTCGTTCTGCCACCAGATGGTCCGCTCCGTGGTGGCCACCCTGGTGGACGCCGGCCGGGGCCGCGGCAACACCGCCACCGTCGTCGGCCTGCTGGCCGCCGGCAGCCGTGCCGGCACCGCCCGCCCGGCCCCCGCCCACGGCCTCTGCCTGGTCGCCGTCGACTACCCGGCTTGCTGAACCGGCGCCGGCGCCGTATCCTGGTCTGTCGGCCCTCGGGCCGGATGTACGAGCCCGCCCCGACGGGGCGCCGGCGTACCTCAGAGGTTGGGAAGCCGCTTTGCGTACCTATTCACCGAAAGCCAACGAGATCGACCGGGCCTGGCACCTGGTCGACGCCGACGGGCTGGTCCTCGGCCGCCTGGCCACCGAGGTGGCCCGGCTGCTCCGCGGCAAGCACCGCCCGTACTTCGCCCCGCACCTGGACACCGGTGACCACGTCGTGGTGGTCAACGCCGCCAAGGTGGTCATGACCGCGGGGAAGGCCGGCGACAAGTTCGCCTACCGGCACAGCGGCTACCCCGGCGGCCTCCGGCAGGAGAGCTACGCCCACATGATGGACCGGGCGCCCGAGGAGGTCGTCCGCC
The DNA here is from genome assembly GCA_035547695.1 of Acidimicrobiales bacterium. Taxonomy (GTDB): domain Bacteria; phylum Actinomycetota; class Acidimicrobiia; order Acidimicrobiales; family RAAP-2; genus DASZUK01. The sequence continues at coordinate 20,573 of DASZUK010000045.1, read as the reverse complement.
GGGCCGTCCGGGGGATGATCCCCAAGAACACCCTCGGCCGCCAGCAGTTGGCCAAGTTGAAGGTGTACCCCGGTCCCGACCACCCCCACGCGGCCCAGGACCCCCAGCCGCTGGACCTTTCCGCCGCCCGACACGGGGCGGGGGGCCCCCGTGTCCGGGAGGAGCCCGGGGTTGGGGCCCCGGGCGGGCAAGACGACACGGCCCGACGGGCCGGCTGAGGAGACACCGATGCCCGCACCGCTGTCCCAGACCACCGGCCGCCGCAAGCAGGCCATCGCCCGGGTCCGCTTCCGGCCCGGCCAGGGCGCCATCACCATCAACAAGCGCCCGTTCGAGGACTACTTCCCGTCGGCCACCCACCGCATGCTGGCCACCGAGCCGCTGCGGGTGACCAGCACCACCGAGTCCTACGACATCGACGCCACCATCGACGGCGGCGGCATGTCCGGCCAGGCCGGCGCCCTCCGCCTGGGCATCGCCCGGGGGCTGTGCGACCTGGACCCCGAGCTGCGCGGCGCCCTCAAGCGGTCCGGCCTCCTCACCCGGGACGCCCGGGAGAAGGAGAGCAAGAAGTACGGCCTGAAGAAGGCCCGCAAGGCCCCGCAGTACTCCAAGCGGTAGTCCCCACGGTGGCGAGGGCCCGGTTCGGAACCGACGGGCTCCGGGGCGTCGCCAACGGCGACCTGACGGCCGAGCTGGCCGTCGCCCTCGGCCGTGCCGCCGCCCGGGTGCTGGACGCCCCCACCTTCCTGGTCGGCCGCGACACCCGGCGGTCCGGCCCGTTCCTGCAGGCCGCCCTGTCCGCCGGGTTGGCCGCCGAGGGGGCCGACGTCGTCGACCTCGGCGTCCTCCCCACGCCGGGGGTCGCGTACTGCGCCGAGCGGCAGAAGCTGCCGGCAGCCGTGGTGTCGGCCTCCCACAACCCGTTCGGCGACAACGGCATCAAGCTGTTCGGCCACGGCGGCGCCAAGCTGTCCCCGGAGGTCGAAGCGGCGGTGGAGGCCCGGATCGACGGCCTCCTCGGGGTGTCCGTGGCCGGCCCCACCGGCCGCGGCGTGGGCACCGTCGCCGCCGACCCCGACGCCGTGGCCGGCTACCGGGCCCACCTGGTGGACCAGCTCGCCGGCCGCCGGCTGGACGGGCTCCGGGTGGTCCTCGACTGCGCCAACGGGGCCGCGTCCGACGTCGCACCGGCGGTGTTCGCCGCCCTGGGGGCCGACGTGTCCACCGTCGGGTGCCACCCCGACGGCGTCAACATCAACGACGGCTGCGGCTCCACCCACCCGGACGGGCTGGCCGCCGCGGTGCCGGCCGCCGGCGCCGACCTGGGGCTGGCCTTCGACGGCGACGCCGACCGCGTGGTGGCCGTCGACCACACCGGGTCGGTGGTGCACGGCGACCGCCTCGTGGCCATGTTCGCCGTCGACCTGGCCAGCCGGGGCGAGCTGACCGCCGACACGGTGGTGGTCACCGCCATGACCAACCTGGGCTTCCGGCTGGGCATGGCCGAACGGGGCATCGCCGTCCGGGAGACCGCGGTCGGTGACCGGCACGTCCTCATGGCGCTGGACGCCGAGGGCCTGGCCCTGGGTGGGGAGCAGTCCGGGCACATCGTGTTCCGGCACCGGGCCACCACCGGCGACGGGGTCCTGAGCGGCCTGCTGCTGGCCGACCTGGTGGTCCGGTCCGGCCGCACCGTGGCGGCGCTGGCCGACGGGCTGATGGAGGTGCTGCCGCAGGTGTTGGTCAACGTCCCGGTGGCCCACCCCGGTCGGCTGGCCGACGCCGAGGCGGTGTGGACGGCGGTCCGGGAGGCCGAGGCCCGGCTGGGCGGCACCGGCCGGGTGCTGCTGCGGCCCAGCGGCACCGAGCCGCTGGTCCGGGTGATGGTGGAGGCGGCCACCGAGGACGACGCCGCCGCGGCGGCCAAGTCGTTGGCTCAGGTGGTCGAACGCGCCCTGCGGTGATCCGGGAGTGACCACCGGAGGGGCGGGGACCGGGGGCATCTGCGCGTTCGAGTCACCGGCAGCCGAACTTGAGCATATGTGCTCAAGTTCCATCGCGGGTGACTCCGGCGAGCACACGGTCCCGGCTCCTCCTGCCCGGGAGGTCGCTCCGCCCTGTGCCAACCGGACCGGGCCATGGTGGGGCCCGGAGCGGCCGACGGGCACTAGCCTCGCTCCCATGGACGGCATCGACGGGGTCGTCGGCGTCGGGGTCGATGCGGTCGACGTGGACCGGTTCCGGCTGGCCCTCCGCCGCCGCCCCAAGCTGGCCGACCGGCTGTTCACCGACGGCGAGCGGGCCGACGTCGCCGCCTCCCGGGACCCGGCCGAACGGCTCGCCGCCCGGTTCGCCGCCAAGGAGGCCACCATGAAGGCCCTCGGCAGCGGCATCGGCAGCTTCCCGCTCAAGGACGTCGAGGTCGTCCGGGCCGGCGGCACCGGCCCGACCCGCGGAGCCCCGTCGCTGCGGCTGTCCGCCGCCGCCGCCCAGTTGGCCAGCGACCGCCGGATCGCCCGGTGGCACGTCTCCCTCACCCACACCTCCCAGGTAGCCATCGCCCTGGTCGTCGCCGAGGGCGGCCCGCCCGGCGACCCCGAGGGGGCGTAGCGGGGTGCGGCCGGTGGTGACCGTCGCCGAGATGCGGGCCGCCGACGCGGCGGCGCTGCAACACGTGGACCAGGCCGCCCTGGTGGCCCGGGCCGGCACCGCGGTGGCGTTCGCCGCCCTGCGCATGCTGGGGTCCGGCTACGGCCACCGGGTGGTGGTGGTGGCCGGCAAGGGCAACAACGGGGCCGACGGCCGGGTGGCCGGCGCCGTCCTCCGCCGCCGCGGCTGCCGGGTCACCGTGCTGGACGCCGCCGCCCCGGGCCGGCTGCCGCCGTGCGACCTGGTGATCGACGCCGCCTACGGCACCGGGTTCCGTGGGAGCTACACCGCCCCGCTGGTGCCCCCCGGCGCCCGGGTGCTGGCGGTGGACATCCCGTCGGGGGTGGACGGCGACACCGGCGCCGCGCCGGGCCGGCCGATGCCGGCCGATCGGACGGTCACCTTCGCCGCCCTGAAGCCCGGGCTCCTGCAGGGGGACGGGCCCGGCCTGGCCGGCGAGGTGGTGGTGGCCGACATCGGCGTCCCGGTGGGCCAGCCGCCGGTGGCCGTGGTGGAGGACGCCGACGTCTCCGCCCGGGTGCCCCGCCGGTCGCCGTCGTCCCACAAGTGGGCCACCGCGGTGGCCGTGGTGGCCGGGTCCCCGGGCATGGAGGGCGCCGCCGCCCTGTCGGCCGGTGGGGCCTCCCACGCCGGCGCCGGCATGGTCCGCCTGGCCGTCCCCGGGGTGGCCGCCGACCAGCCCGGGCCGTGGCCGATCGAGGCGGTCCGGATGCCGCTGCCGGCCGACGGGTGGGTGGACGACGTGCTGGCCGTCCTGGGCCGCTGCCGCGCCCTGGTGGTCGGCCCCGGGCTGGGCCGGGAGGACGCCACCGCCGCCCAGGTCCGCCGGTTGGTGGCGGCCGCACCGGTGCCGGTGGTCGCCGACGCCGACGCCCTGCTCGCCCTCGGCAGCGCCGACGCCGCCGCCGCGGTGCTGGCCGGCGACCGGCCGGTGGTGCTGACCCCGCACGACGGCGAGTACGAGCGGCTGGCCGGCCAGCCGCCGGGCCCCGACCGGGTGGCGGCCGCCCGCCGGCTGGCCGACCGGACCGGGGCGGTGGTGCTGTTGAAGGGCTCCCTGACCGCGGTGGCCTCCCCCGGCGACGCCGGCGACGGCTCCGGCCAGGTCCTGCTGGCCGCCGCCGGCAGCCCCCGGCTGGCCACCGCCGGCACCGGCGACGTGCTGTCCGGCATCATCGGCGCCCTGCTGGCCCGCGGCGTCCCCGCCGCCGCCGCCGCCGCCCTGGCCGCCCACGTGCACGGCCGGGCCGCCGACCGCGGGCCGGCCGAGGGGCTGGTCGCCGAGGACCTGCCCGCCCTGGTGTCCGGCTGGCTGTCCGACGTGCTCGGCGACGCCGCCCCGGGTCGTGGAGGGCTGGGCCATGGCTGAGGGCCGGTCGCGGCCGGCCTGGGCCGAGGTGGACCTCGCGGCCATCCGCCACAACGTGGCCCTCCTCCGCCGGCTGTCGGCCCCGGCGGACCTGTGCGCGGTGGTGAAGGCCGCCGCCTACGGCCACGGGGCGGTCGCGGTGGCCACCGCCGCCGTCGACGCCGGTGCCGCCTGCCTGGCGGTGGCCATGGTGGACGAAGGGGTGGAGCTCCGCGACGCCGGCATCACCCAGCCCATCCTGCTGCTGTCCGAGCCGCCGGAGGGTTCGGAGGCCACCGTCGTGTCCGCCGGGCTGATCCCCACCGTGGCGTCCGAACAGGTCGTCGCCCGGCTGGCCGCCGCTGCCCGGGGAGCCGCCCGCAGCGCCGGCCGGGGAGCCGCCGCGGGGGCTGTCAAGGGGGCCGCCCGGCCGCCGGCCGCCGGCGGGACGTTCCCGCTCAGCCGCCGTGGCCCGTTGCCGGTGCACCTGAAGGTGGACACCGGCATGCACCGGGTCGGTGCCGACCCCGGCGACGTCCCGGCGCTGGTCAAGGCGGTCCAGGCCGAGCCGGAGCTGCGGCTGGGCGGCCTGTGGACCCACCTGGCCGTGGCCGACGGCACCGATGACGACGACCGGGCGTTCACCTCGGTCCAGCTCGACCGCTTCGACGCCGCCGTCACCGCCGCCACCGCCGCCACCGGTGACCCCGCCGCCACCGGCGATGGCCCGCCCCGGCCGGTGCTGCACGCCGCCAACTCCGCCGCGGCCATCGCCTGGCCCCGCGCCCGGTACGACCTGGTCCGCTGCGGCATCGCGGTCTACGGCGAGCTGCCCGCACCGGCCCTGGCCGGCACCCTGGCCGACGTCGCCGGCGGCGACACCCTCCGCCCGGCGCTGTCCCTGAAGGCCCGGGTCACCGCCGTCCGGCAGTTGGACGCCGGCGAGCGCCCCTCCTACGGCCGCCGCCGGCCGCTGCCCGGCCGCTCCGTGGTGGCCACCGTCCCGCTCGGCTACGCCGACGGCCTGCCCCGCGCCCTGTTCGACGCCGGGTTCTCCGTCCTGGTCGGCGGCCGCCGCCGGCCGCTGGCCGGCATGGTCACCATGGACCAGATCGTGGTGGACTGCGGCCCCGACGCCACCGTGGCCGTCGGCGACGAGGTGGTCCTGCTGGGCCGGCAGGGCGACCAGGCGGTGACCACCGCCGAATGGGCGTCGTTGCTCGGCACCATCGGGTACGAGGTGCTCTGCGGCATCGGGCCCCGGGTGCCCCGCACCTACGTCGACCGTGCCCGCGACCGGGCCCCAGACGGCAGCGACAGCGACGGCGGCCCCATGAAGGTGGCCCGATGAGGACGGCCCCATGAAGGTGGCCCCATGAAGGCGGCACGGTGGTCGGCGGTGGCCGTCGGCCTGGGAGCGGCCGCCACGGCCGGCTACGCCCTGCAGCGGGTGGCCACCCGCCGGTGGCGGGTCGGGGAGGGGGAGCTGGCCGCGGCCGAGCGGACCCTGCCGGCCGACCTGCGGCACCACTTCGTCACCGTCGACGACGGCGGCCGCATCCACGCCGTCGAGCGAGGGGACGGGCCCCCCGTCGTGCTGGTCCACGGCATCACCCTCGGCGTGGCCACCTGGGCCCCGCAGCTCCGGCAGTTGGCCGACCGGCACCGGGTGATCGCCGTCGGCCAGCGCGGCCACGGCCAGTCGCTGGCCGGCGAGGACGGCTACTCCCTGGAGCGGTTGGCCGACGACCTGCTCGCCGTGCTGGACGCCCTGGACGTCACCGGCGGCCTGCTCGTCGGCCACTCCATGGGCGGCATGGTGGCCCAGTTGCTGGCCGTCCGGCACCCCGACGACCTGGCCCGCCACGTGGCCGGGCTGGTGCTGGTGGCCACCACCGACCGGCCGATGGCGGTCGGCCCGGTCGGCCCGGTCGGGCCGCTGGTGGCCGCCGGGCTGGCCGCCGGCGCCTCCCGCGGGCTGGGCCGGGCGGAGCGCCGCGGCCAGGGCCTGTTCCCCTCCGACGACCTGGCCCTGTGGGCCACCCGGGCCAGCTTCGGTGCCCACCCCGCCCCGGCCGACGTGGAGCTGACCCGGGCCATGATCGCCGCCATGTCCCCCTCCGCCGTCTCCGGCCTGCTGGGGCCGTTGCTGGCCTTCGACGTCCACCGCCAGATCCACGCCATCGACCTGCCCACCCACGTGGTGGTGGGCACCCGCGACGTGCTGACCCCGCCCCGCATGGCCCGGGCCATCGTCGGCCAGATCCCCGGTGCCACCCTCCACGTCCTGCCCGGCTGCGGCCACATGGTCATGCTGGAGCGGGCCGACCAGCTCTGCGACCTGCTGCACCGCGCCCTGCCCCACGGCGACCGGCCGGCCGCCTAGATGGCCGCACCCGCCGCCGACCGGCCCACCCCGCTGCAGTTGCTGGCCGACCAGGTCCGCGGCTGCGTCCGGTGCCCCCTGGCCGCCGGCCGCACCCAGGTGGTGTTCGGCGTCGGCGACCCCCACGCCGACCTGATGTTCGTCGGCGAGGGCCCCGGCCGGGAAGAGGACCTGGCCGGCGAGCCGTTCGTCGGCCGGTCCGGCAAGCTGTTGGACCAGCTCATGGCCGACGAGCTCGGCATCGACCGCACCGGCTGCTACATCGCCAACGTCGTCAAGTGCCGCCCCCCCAACAACCGGGACCCCAAGCCCGACGAGATCGCCGCCTGCCGCCCCTACCTGGAGCAGCAGTTGCAGCTCATCCGTCCCCGGGTGGTGGTCACCCTCGGCAACTTCGCCACCAAGCTGCTGCTGGACACCACCGAGGGCATCCGCCGGCTCCGCGGCCACAGCTACCCCTTCGACCTGCCCGCCCCGGCCGCCACCCCCGACGACGCCGGCACCGGCGGCACCGGCACCACCGCCCACCTGGTCCCCACCTACCACCCCGCCGCCGCCCTCCGTTCCGGCGGTACCGTCCTGGCCGAGATGCGCGCCGACTTCGTCCGGGCCAAGCGACTGCTGGGCGAACCCCGTCGATGACCGGAACCCGCCGATGACCGACCCCGTCTACGCCGGCACCGGCAGTGCCGACGACACCCGGGCCCTGGCCGGCGCCATCGCCGACCTGGTGCGGCCCGGCGACGTCCTGCTGCTGGTCGGCGGCCTCGGCGCCGGCAAGACCACCTTCGCCCAGGGGTTCGCCGCCCGCCTGGGGGTCGACGGGCCGGTCACCAGCCCCACCTTCACCCTGGTCCGGCAGTACCCGTGCGCCGTCGGCCAGTTGCTCCACGCCGACCTGTACCGGCTGGACCGCCTGGCCGAGGTGGCCGACCTGGCCCTCTCCGAGCTGCTGGACAGCGATGCCGAGGGGGCCGTGGCCCTGGTCGAGTGGGGCGACGGCGCGGCCGCCGTCCTCGGGCCCGACGCCCTGACGGTCACCCTGGCCCGCCCGGCCGACCAGGACGACGACGACCTCCGGACGGTGGTGGTCAGCGGCGGCGGCGCCGCCTGGGCCGACCGATGGGTGGACCTGGCCGCCGCCCTGTCCCGGTGGGCGCCGGGGGGTGCCCGGTGATCCTGCTCGGCATCGAGACCGCCACCGAGCTGGTCGGGGCGGCGGTGGCCGACGCCGACGGCCCCCGGGCCGCCGTCTGGGCCACCGGGCGCCGGCAGCACGCCGAGTCCCTGGCCCCGGCCATCGCCCACGTCCTGGACCAGGCCGGCCTGGACCTGGCCGACCTGGACGCCGTCGCCGTCGACGTCGGCCCCGGCCTGTTCACCGGCCTCCGCGTCGGGGTGGCCACCGCCAAGGGCATCGCCCAGGGCCTCGACGTCGGGGTGGTGCCGTGCACCAGCGTCGACGTGCTGGCCGCCGCCACCTACGACGCCGGCTGGACCGGTCCGGTGGTCGCCGCCGTCGACGCCCGCCGCGGCGAGGTGTTCGCCGCCCGCTACCGCCCGGACCCCGCCGCCGCCGGGGCCTGGCGGCAGGTGTCCCCACCGGCCCGGTTCACCCCCGCCGCCCTGGCCGCCGCCCTGGCCACCGATCCGGCCGGTGGCGGCGCCGGAGCCGGAGCCGGTGGCCCCGGTGGCTGGCTGGCCGTCGGGGACGGGGCCCGGCGGTACGCCGACGTCCTGGCCGCCGTGCCCGACCTGCGGGTGGCCGGCCCGGCCAGCCCGCCCCCGGACACCCTGGCCACCCTGGCCGCCCGGCGCCTGGCCGTCCGGCACCCGGTGGCCGCTTCCACCGTTACCGTCGCGGGGGACCGCGGCGACGCCACTGACGGGCACGGCCCGGTGGTGCTGGCCCCGGCGGAGGTGCAGCCGATCTACCTCCGGGAGGCCGACGCCCGCATCAACTGGACCCAGCGGGACCCGGTCAGGCCGGTAGGGGGCTGACGGTGGACCTGGTCCCCATGCGGCGCCGGGACCTGAAGCAGATCATGGTCATCGAGCAGGCCGTGTTCCCCGAACCGTGGAGCCTGCCCATCTTCACCTCCGAGCTCGCCCTGCGGAAGGGCCGGGCCTACCGGGTGGCCCGGGAAGGCCGCGACGTGGTCGGCTACCTGGGGCTCATGTTCGTGGAGGACGAGGCCCACGTCACCACCATCGCGGTCGCCCCCGCCCACCAGCACCGCGGCGTCGGCAAGTGGCTGATGGCCCACGCCGTCCGCATCTCCCTGGCCGAGGGGGCCCGGCACCTGTCCCTGGAGGTGGCCGCCGGCAACCACCGCGCCCAGGCCCTGTACCGCAAGTTCGGGTTCGCCCCCGTCGGGGTCCGCAAGGGGTACTACGCGGCCACCGGCGAGGACGCCTACGTCATGTGGGCCTACGACATCGACTCCGCCGCCTACGCCGACCGGCTGGCCGCCATCGAGGCCCAACTAGCCTCTCGGGAATGACCGTGGTCGGCCTACGGCCGCCGGCGGGGTTGGGGTCCCCGCCGTGCGGAGGAGCCTGGGGTTGGGGCCCCAGGCGGGAGAGCAGCGCATGAGGGTGTTGGGGATCGAGACGTCCTGTGACGAGACCGCGGCCGCCGTCGTGGAGGACGGCCGCGTCGTCCGGTCGTCGGTGGTGTCCAGCCAGGTCGACCTGCACGCCCGCTACGGCGGCGTCGTCCCCGAGCTGGCCGGCCGGGCCCACGTGGAGCTGTTCACCCAGGTGGTCACCGACGCCCTGGACAAGGCCGGCGGCCCGCCGGTGGACGGCCGCGGCGGGCAGCCGCCGGTGGACGGCAGCGGCGGGCAGCCGCCGGTGGACGCCGTGGCGGCCACCTGCGGGCCCGGCCTCGTCGGGTCGCTGCTGGTCGGGCTGAGCGGGGCCAAGGGCCTGGCCATGAGCTGGGGGGTGCCGTTCGTCGGCGTCAACCACCTGGAGGGCCACCTGTTCGCCTCCCTGATCGAGCAGCCCGACCTGGGGTGGCCGCTGGTGGTGCTGCTGGTGTCCGGCGGTCACACCCTGCTGGTGGAGATGCGGGGTCCCGGGTCCTACCGGCTGCTGGGGCAGACCATCGACGACGCCGCCGGGGAGGCCTACGACAAGGTGGCCCGGTACCTCGGCCTGGGGTACCCCGGTGGGCCCGTCGTCGACCGGCTGGCGGCCACCGGGGACCCGACGGCGTTCGCCTTCCCGAGGGCCCTCATGGACGGCAGCTACGACTTCTCGTTCTCCGGCCTGAAGACGTCGGTGGTCCGCACCGTGGACCGCCATCCCGACGCGTCCACCGAGGACGTGGCCGCGTCGTTCCAGGAGGCCGTGGTGGACGTCCTGGTGGCCAAGGCCGCCCGGGCCACCGCCGAGGTCGGCGCCCGCGGGCTGTGCATCGGCGGCGGGGTGGCCGCCAACTCGCTGCTCCGCCGACGCATCGCCGACGCCGCCGACCGGCTGGGGGTGCCGGCCTACCTGCCCAGCCTGGCCATGTGCACCGACAACGCCGCCATGGTGGCCGCCGCCGGGGCCTGGCGGCTGGAGCACGACGGCCCCAGCCCGCTGTCGCTGGGGGCCGACCCCAACCTGTTCCTGCCCCTCTCCGCGTGATCCGGGCCGCGTGAACCGGGCCGCGACCTACGACGTCACCCGGGACGAGCTGGCCGACCTGCTGGCCGACCAGCCCGCCTACCGGGCCGGCCAGGTCTGGGACGGCCTCCACCGGCGGGCCCTGCGGCCGGCCGAGATGACCGACCTGCCGCTGGCCCTGCGGCACCGGCTGGAGGCCGCCCTGCCGCCGGCCCTCACCGAGGTCACCCGCCGGCTGGCCGACGGTGGCGACACCGTCAAGTGGCTGTGGTCGCTGCCCGACGGGGCCCGGGTGGAGTCGGTGCTGATGGCCTATGCGGACCGGGTCACCGTGTGCGTGTCCACCCAGGCCGGCTGCGCCATGGGCTGCAGCTTCTGCGCCACCGGCCAGGCCGGGTTCCGCCGGCACCTGACCGCCGGCGAGATCGTCGAGCAGGTGGTCGCCGCCGTCCGGGCCGCCCGCCCCCGCCGGCTGTCCCGGGTGGTGTTCATGGGCATGGGGGAGCCGCTGGCCAACTACGACCGCACCTGGGCCGCGGTCCGCCGTCTCCACGACGACCTCGGCCTGTCCGCCCGGCACCTCACCCTGTCCACCGTCGGCCTGGTCCCCGGCATCCGCCGCCTGGCCGCCGAGCCGTTGCCGGTCAACCTGGCCGTGTCGCTGCACGCCGCCAACGACGACCTCCGGGACCGGCTGGTGCCCGTCAACAAGCGGTACCCCCTGGCCGACCTGACCCGGGCCTGCGCCGACTACGTCGACGCCACCGGCCGCCGGCTGTCGTTCGAGTGGGCCCTCATCGACGGCGTCAACGACGGTGCCGACGACGTCGCCGAGCTGGCCGCCGTCGCCCGGCCGCTGCGGGCCCACGTCAACCTGATCCCCCTCAACCCCACCCCGGGGTACCCGGTCCGGGGCACCTCCCGTCAGGGAGTGCGGCGGTTCCGGGACCAGTTGGCCGCCGCCGGGGTCAACGCCACCGTCCGGGCCACCCGCGGGGTGGCGATCGACGCCGCCTGTGGCCAGTTGGCCGCTCCGAGGCCGCGGCCGGAGCCGGCCGCCGTGCCGGAGCCGACCGCCGTGCCGGAGCCGAATACCGTCCGGACCCCTGTTGCCCTCCCGGGGACGGCCCGCTAGCATTAGCACTCGGAAGGTTCGAGTGCTAACGAGTGCCAAGGAGGCCCGTTCCGATGAAGCTGCACCCGCTCGATGACCGGATCGTCGTCCGGCCCGGCGAGTCCGAGGAGACCACCGCATCCGGGCTGGTCATCCCCGACACCGCCAAGGAGAAGCCGCAGCAGGGTGAGGTCCTGGCCGTCGGCCCGGGCCGCCGTGCCGAGAACACCGGCGAGCTGATCCCCCTGGACGTGGCCGTCGGCGACACCGTCGTCTACTCCAAGTACGGCGGCACCGAGATCACCGTGGAGGGCGAGGACCTGCTGATCCTGTCCGGCCGCGACGTGCTGGCCAAGCTGGACAAGTAGTTCCGGGGCCGCCCCCTGCGGCGGCCGGCAGTACCACGAGCAGTTCCGGGCCGGCGGGCCGGGCCCTCGTCCGCCCGCCGGCCGGCTGCGTCATCACCGCCCACCGACCGGTCGGGCGCCCGTGCTGGAGAGCAGAGAGAGGAAAGGCGTCACCGATGCCGAAGATATTGAAGTTCGACGAGGCCGCCCGGCGCGGGCTCGAGGCCGGCGTGAACAAGCTGGCCGACACCGTCAAGGTCACCCTCGGCCCCAAGGGCCGAAACGTGGTCATCGAGAAGAAGTTCGGTGCCCCCACCATCACCAACGACGGCGTGTCCATCGCCCGTGAGGTGGAGCTGGAGGACCCCTTCGAGAACATGGGGGCCCAGTTGGTGAAGGAGGTGGCCACCAAGACCAACGACGTGGCCGGCGACGGCACCACCACCGCCACCGTGCTGGCCCAGGCCCTCATCAGCGAGGGCCTGCGCAACGTGGCCGCCGGGGCCAGCCCCACCGGCCTGAAGCGGGGCATCGACAAGGCCGTCCAGGCCGCCATCGACTCCATCGCGGAGCAGTCCAAGGAGGTCGAGGGCAAGACCGAGATCGCCCAGGTCGCCTCCATCTCGGCCGCCGACCCTGCCATCGGCGAGGTCCTGGCCGACGCCATCGACAAGGTCGGCAAGGACGGCACCGTCACCGTCGAGGAGTCCAACACCTTCGGCATCGAGCTGGAGCTCACCGAGGGCATGCAGTTCGACAAGGGCTACCTGTCCCCGTACTTCGTCACCGACCCCGAGCGCCAGGAGGCCGTCCTCGACGAGCCGCTGATCCTGTTCTTCAACGGCAAGGTCTCCGCGGTCCACGACCTGGTGCCGGTACTGGAGAAGGTCATGCAGACCGGCAAGCCCCTGCTGATCGTGGCCGAGGACGTCGAGGGCGAGGCCCTGGCCACCCTGGTGGTCAACAAGATCAGGGGCACCTTCACCTCCGTGGCCGTCAAGGCTCCCGGCTTCGGCGAGCGCCGCAAGGCCATGCTGCAGGACATGGCCATCCTCACCGGCGGCCAGGTCATCAGCGAGGAGATCGGCCTCAAGCTGGAGAGCGCCACCCTCGACCTGCTGGGCCGGGCCCGCCGGGTCATCGTCACCAAGGACGACACCACCATCGTGGAGGGCGCCGGCGGTGACGACGAGGTCAAGGGCCGGGTGGCCCAGATCAAGCGGGAGATCGAGGACACCGACTCCGACTGGGACCGCGAGAAGCTGCAGGAGCGGCTGGCCAAGCTGGCCGGCGGCGTCGCCGTGGTCAAGGTCGGGGCGGCCACCGAGGTGGAGCTGAAGGAGAAGAAGCACCGCATCGAGGACGCCCTGTCCGCCACCCGGGCCGCCGTCGAGGAGGGCATCGTCGCCGGCGGCGGCACCGCCCTGGTCCGCAGCCGGGCCGCCATCGAGAAGGTGGCCGCCTCCCTGAACGGCGACGAGGCCACCGGGGCCCGCATCGTGGCCCGGGCCGTCGAGGAGCCCCTGCGCTGGATCTCCTTCAACGCCGGCCTGGAGGGCGCGGTGCTGGTCGGCCAGGTGGAGGCCGCCGAGGGGTCCCACGGCCTCAACGCCGTCACCGGCCAGATCGAAGACCTGGTCAAGGCCGGCATCATCGACCCGGCCAAGGTCACCCGCTCCGCCCTGCAGAACGCCGCCTCCATCGCCTCCCTGCTGCTCACCACCGAGGCCCTGGTCGCGGACAAGCCGGAGAAGGGCCCGGACCCGGCCGCCGCTGCCGCCGCCATGGGTGGCATGGGCGGGATGGGCGGCATGGGCGGGATGATGTAGCCCTGCCCCTCGGGCACCCCGGGCCTTCGGTGGCCCGGAACGACGTACGGTCACCGGCCGGGCCTTCGGGTCCGGCCGGTCCCGCGCCCACCGGCGGTCCCGCGCCACCGACGAGGCCGCGCCCGCCGGCGGTCCCGCCCGCCGGTTTGCCGGTCCGCCGGCGAGGTCGCGCCCGCCGGTCCGCCGGTCGCGTCGCCGGCCCGGGCAGGCCCGTAGCCTGGCCGCGGCCATGCGACCGTCCTCCCCCGACCCCGCCGTCCCGCCCCAGGTGATCCCCCGGCCGGCCACCGCCACCCCCGGCGCCCCGCCACCCTGGGCCGCCCTGGACCCCGCGGCCCGCGGCGGCCTCACCGTGGACCGGGTGCTGTCCCAGCTCCACCGGGCCGGGTGGACCGGCACCGAGCCGCCGCCGGCCACCCACAAGGTGGACGTCCTGGACGGCCCCCCGGCCGGCGGGGCCTTCCGCCGGTCGGCCGTGCTGGTCGGCCTGTTCGACGAGGGCGGCCAGGCCAGGGTGCTCCTCACCCGCCGCTCGTCCGGGTTGCGGTCCCACCGCGGCGAGGTCAGCTTCCCCGGCGGCCGCGTCGAGCCCGGCGAGGACCCCGTGGCCGCCGCCCGCCGGGAGGCCCACGAAGAGGTGACCCTGGACCCGGCCACCGTCCGGGCCGCCGGCTGGCTGCGGCCGGTGCTGACCCTGGTGTCCAACTCCCTGGTGTTCCCCGTCGTCGCCGTCATCGACCCTCCCCCCGCCGAACTGGTCGCCAGCCCGGTGGAGGTCGACCGGGTCTTCGACGCCGCCCTGGTCGACCTGGCCGCCGACGGCGTCTACCACGAGGAGTGGTGGACCCTCCCCGGCCCCGGCCCCGGCCCTGGTCCCGGCCCCGGCCCCGGCCCCGGCCCTGGTCCCGGCCCCGGCCTCCGCCCCGCCGACGGCGCCTACCCGGTCCGGTTCTTCGACGTCGCCGGCGAGACCGTCTGGGGGGCCACCGGCCGGATGCTGTACGAGCTGCTCTGCGTCGCCCTCGGCTTCGACCCCGTCGCCATCTGAGGGCCCCGGCCGGGCCGACCGGCTCCACCGCCGGGAGCGGGGATGGGTCCCCGCGCTCCGGAGGAGCTTGGGGTCGGGGCCCCAAGCGGGCCAGGGAGCACGGTAACGTAAGGGGACGTCGGTGGGTCGGGCCCGGCGCCAACGCTTTCTAGGGCCGGAGGAACGCAGTGGCAGAGATCGAGATCGGCATCTTCAAGTCGGGTCGCCGGGCGTACGGGTTCGACGACATCGCCATCGTCCCCAGCCGCCGCACCCGGGACCCCGAAGACGTCGACATCAGTTGGGAGATCGACGCCTACCGGTTCGACCTGCCGCTGCTGGGCGCCGCCATGGACGGCGTCATCAGCCCCCACACCGCCATCGAGCTGGGCCGGCTGGGCGGCCTCGGGGTGCTCAACCTGGAGGGGTTGTGGACCCGCTACGAGGACCCCATGCAGTTGTTCGACGAGATCCGGGAGCTGGACGACGAGAAGGCGACGGCCCGGATGCAGCAGATGTACCAGGAGCCGATCAAGCCGGAGCTGGTGACCGAGCGGATCCGGCAGATGAAGGAGGCCGGCATCACCACCGCGGCGTCGGTCACCCCGCAGCGGACCGTGGAGCTGACCCCGGCCATCCTGGCCGGTGAGCTGGACCTGCTGGTGATCCAGGGCACCGTGGTCTCCGCCGAGCACGTCTCCAAGACGGTGGAGCCCCTCAACCTGAAGCGGTTCATCCGGGAGTTCGACCTGCCGGTCATCGTCGGCGGCTGCGCCTCCTACCAGGCCGGCCTGCACCTGATGCGGACCGGCGCCGTCGGGGTGCTGGTCGGGGTGGGCCCCGGCAACGCCTGCACCACCCGCGGCGTCCTCGGCCTCGGCGTCCCCCAGGCCACCGCCATCGCCGACGTCGCCGGCGCCCGGATGCGGCACCTGGACGAGACCGGGGTGTACGTCCACGTCATCGCCGACGGCGGCATGAGCAAGGGCGGCGACATCGCCAAGGCCATCGCCTGCGGCGCCGACGCCGTCATGCTCGGTTCGCCGCTGTCGTCCGCCACCGAGGCCCCGGCCCGCGGCTTCCACTGGGGCATGGCCACCTTCCACCCCACCCTGCCCCGCGGCGCCCGGGTGCGGACCGGGGTCCGCGGCAGCCTGCAGGAGATCCTGCTGGGCCCCGCCCACCAGAACGACGGCCGTATGAACCTGTTCGGGGCCCTCCGGACCGCTATGGCCACCTGCGGCTACGAGACCGTCAAGGAGTTCCAGAAGGCCGAGGTGATGGTGGCCCCGGCCTTGCAGACCGAGGGCAAGCAGTTGCAGCGGGCCCAGGGCGTGGGCATGGGGCATTGACCGCCGTCGACGACCCGGTCCTGGTCGTCGACTTCGGCGCGCAGTACGCCCGGCTGATCGCCCGTCGGGTCCGCGAAGCCCACGTCTACTCCGAGATCGTCCCCCCCACCCTGTCCGCGGCGGAGCTCCTGGCCCGCCGGCCCCGCGGTATCATCCTGTCGGGGGGGCCCAAGTCGGTCTACGAGACCCCGGCCCCCACCCTGGACCCCGCCGTCTACGACGCCGGCATCCCCATCCTCGGCATCTGCTACGGCGCCCAGCTCCTCACCCAGCAACTCGGCGGCACCGTGGCCCGCACCGGCCGCGGCGAGTACGGCCGGACCCGGCTGTCGCAGACCGGGCCGTCCCCGCTGTTCGTGGACTGGCCGTCGGAGGCCGAGGTGTGGATGAGCCACGGCGACGCCATCACCGAGGCCCCCCCCGGTTTCGAGGCCACCGCCGCCAGCCCCGACGCCCCGGTGGCCGCCCTGCACGACGCCGGCCGCCGCATCTTCGGGGTCCAATTCCACCCCGAGGTGGTCCACACCGAGCGTGGCGCCGACCTGCTCGAGCGGTTCCTGTACGACGCCTGCGGCATCCCCCCCAACTGGACCCACGTGTCCATCATCGAGCAGCAGGTCGCCGCCGTCCGCCAGCAGGTCGGCGCCGAGCGGGTGCTGTGCGCCCTGTCCGGCGGCGTCGACTCCGCGGTCGCCGCCGCCCTCATCCACAAGGCCGTCGGTGACCAGTTGACCTGCGTGTTCGTCGACACCGGCCTCATGCGGGCCGGCGAGGCCGACCAGGTCGAGGAGACCTTCCGCCGCCAGTTCCACGTCGACCTCGTCCACGTCAAGGCCGCCGACCGGTTCTTCTCCGCCCTGGCCGGCGTGGAGGACCCGGAGCGCAAGCGCAAGATCATCGGCGAGCTGTTCATCCGCATCTTCGAGGAGGTGGCCCGCGACCTCGGCGCCGGCGGTGGCTCCGGCGGTGGTGGCGGCGGTGGCAGGGGCGGTGCCGGCGGGAAGGGCCCCCGGTTCCTGGTCCAGGGCACCTTGTACCCCGACGTCATCGAGTCCGGCGGCGGGGACGGGGCGGCCAACATCAAGTCCCACCACAACGTCGGCGGATTGCCCGCCGACTTGGACTTCGACCTGGTGGAGCCGCTGCGGCTGCTGTTCAAGGACGAGGTCCGCGCCGTCGGTGAGGAGCTCGGCCTGCCCCACGACATCGTCTGGCGCCAGCCGTTCCCCGGCCCCGGCCTGGCCGTCCGCATCATCGGTGAGGTCACCCCGGAGCGGGCCGACATCCTGCGGGCCGCCGACGCGGTGGTGGTCGAGGAGATCCGCAAGGCCGGCCTGTACCGGCAGCTCTGGCAGAGCTTCGCCGTCCTGCCCGCCGTCCGCACCGTCGGCGTCATGGGCGACGGCCGCACCTACGCCTACCCGGTGGTCATCCGGGCGGTGACCAGCGACGACGCCATGACCGCCGACTGGGCCCGGCTGCCCTACGACCTGGTGGAGCGCATCGCCTCCCGCATCATCAACGAGGTCGACGGGGTCAACCGGGTGGCCCTCGACGTCACCTCCAAGCCCCCCGGCACCATCGAGTGGGAGTGAGCGCCTTCGGCGGCCTGAGCGACGACCATCTGTTCTCGCTGGACGACGACCCCCCGGCCCCGCCCCCCGGCACACCCCACGCCCCGCCGCCGGCCTACCCGGCCGACGACCCCCCGCCGTCCCCCCCGCACCTCACCGACGACTACTTCCTGTCCGACGACGCCCCCCAGGACGACGGGCCGCCGTCCTGGCCGCCGGCCGGCGGCGACGGCGACGGCGGCGAGCACTTCGAGGGCGACGACTACGTCCAGGGCGACCGGGCCGCCGCCCGCAGCAACGCCGCCGCCCGGCTGCTGGAGGGGCTGAACGACGCCCAGCGGGCCGCCGTGGAGCACCGCGGCGGTCCCCTGCTGGTGGTGGCCGGGGCCGGCTCCGGCAAGACCCGGGTGCTGACCCGCCGCATCGCCCACCTGCTGGCCACCGACGCCGCCGCCCCCTGGCAGATCCTGGCCATCACCTTCACCAACAAGGCCGCCGACGAGATGCGCCGCCGGGTGGTCGACCTGGTCGGCAAGCGGGCCGAGCGGATGTGGGTGTCCACCTTCCACTCCGCCTGCCTCCGCATCCTCCGCACCCACGCCCCCCGCCTCGGCTACCAGGGGGCGTTCACCGTCTACGACGACAGCGACTCCCGCCGGCTGATCGAGATCATCACCGCCGAGCTCGGCCTGGACACCAAGCGGTTCCCGTCCCGGTCCATCGCCGCCGTCATCGGCCAGGCCAAGTCCGAGCTGGTCGGCCCGGAGGCCTTCGAGGAGGACGCCTCCTTCGGCGCCGACCCGTTCCGCCGCCGCATCGCCCAGGTCTACCTGGAGTACCAGCGGCGGCTGCTGGCCGCCAACGCCATGGACTTCGACGACCTCCTCATGCAGGCCGCCCGGGTGCTGCAGACCTGCGACGACGTCCGCCGGTCCTACCAGGACCGGTTCACCCACGTGCTCGTCGACGAGTACCAGGACACCAACCGGGCCCAGAACGAGATCGTCCTCCTCCTCGGCCGCGACCACGGCAACGTCACCGTGGTCGGTGACTCCGACCAGTCCGTCTACCGGTGGCGCGGCGCCGACATCCGCAACATCCTGGAGTTCGAGGACGCCTTCCCCAACGCCACCACCGTCCTGCTGGAGCAGAACTACCGGTCCACCCAGACCATCCTGGACGCCGCCAACGCCGTCATCGCCAACAACACCTCCCGGCGGCCGAAGCGGCTGTTCACCGACGACGCCGTCGGCGACCCCATCTGCCGGTACCGGGCCGAGGACGAGCACGACGAGGCCACCTGGGTGGCCAGCGAGGTGGTCCGGCTGCGCACCGCCCATGACCTGTCCTACGGCGACGTCGCCGTCTTCTACCGCACCAACGCCCAGAGCCGCGTGGTCGAGGAGGCCCTGGTCCGCGCCGGCGTCCCCTACAAGGTGATCGGCGGCACCCGGTTCTACGACCGCCGCGAGGTCAAGGACCTGCTCGCCTACCTCCGCGTGCTGGCCAACCCCGACGACGAGGTCTCCGCCCGCCGCATCCTGAACGTCCCCAAGCGCGGGATCGGGAACACCTCCGTCCTCCGCCTCACCGCCTGGGCCACCTCCCAGCCGGTCCGCCGCAGCGTCGCCGACGCCCTGGCCCACGCCGAAGAGGCCGGCCTGACCGGCAAGGCCAGGGCCGGCGCCGACCAGCTCGACCAGCTCCTGGCCGACCTGCGCGGGCTCGTCGGCACGGTGCCGCCGGGGGAGCTGGTCCAGGCCGTCGCCGAGCGGTCCGGCTACCTGGCCGAGCTGGTGGCCGAGCGCACCCACGAGGCCGACGGCCGCATCGAGAACATCGCCGAGCTGGTCGGGGTGGCCGAGGAGTACGACGACCTCACCGAGCTGCTCGAGACCGTCGCCCTGGTGTCCGACGCCGACGAGCTCGACGCCCAGGGCGCCCGGGTCAACCTCATGACCCTGCACACCGCCAAGGGCCTGGAGTTCCCCGCGGTGTTCCTCGTCGGGCTCGAGGACGGCATCTTCCCCCACTTCCGCACCCTCGGTGAGCCCGACGAGCTGGAGGAGGAGCGCCGCCTCTGCTACGTCGGCATCACCCGCGCCCGGCGCTGGCTGTACCTGTCCCACGCCTGGGTCCGCACCCTGTGGGGCAACACCTCCCACAACATCCCCAGCCGGTTCCTGGCCGAGATCCCCGCCGAGCTGGTCAAGGACGTCGGCGTCGTCGGCGGCCGTTCCGGCAGCGACTGGGGCGGGTCCCGCCGCCGTGGCGGTGACCGCTACGGCGGCGACCGCTACGGCGGCGACGACCGGGCCGACCGGGGCTCGTACCGGCCCCGGTCCGACGACTGGGACACCGGCGGCGGCCCCGCCGGCGCCGGCGGTAGCTGGCGGACCGACGAGGACGGACCGGTCTTCGGCGCCGGCCGCGGCCCGGCCAGTGCCGGCGCCGGCGCCTACGGCGACCGCCCCGGGCCCAGGCGGCGGCGGGAGAAGACCACCACCGGGGCCGAGGACCTCGGGCTGGCCGCCGGCGACAGGGTCGTCCACGACCACTGGGGCGAGGGGGTGGTCATCGCCACCGTCGGCAAGGGTGAGCGGGCCCAGGCCAAGGTCATGTTCGCCTCCGTCGGCGAGAAGCGGCTGCTGCTGTCCGCCACCCCCCTCAAGCGGGCCTGATCCGCTCCGGACGTCGCCGCGGCGACGTTCCCGCGGGAACGCCGTCGGGGCCGTGGCTACGCCGGCGGCCCCAGGACGTCGTCCACGGCCACCGTGATCCCCGGGACCGCCGCCACCTCCAGCCGGCCGCCCCGGCCCACCGCCAGCCGCTCCCCGTACCCGTCCGGCCCCGGCTGGCGAAAGACCAGCACCACCTCCCGGTCGAGGTCCACTACCCAGGTCTCGGCCACCCCGGCCCGGCCGTAGAGGGGAGCCTTGACATCCCGGTCGAAGGCCAGGCTGCTGTCCGCCACTTCCACCAGGAGGAAGGTGTCGTCGGGCGACGGGTGCCCGCCCAGGTAGCGGTCGACCGGTGGCCGCATGAGGACCAGGTCGGGCTGCGGCTCCGACCGGTCGTCCAGGCCCACCGGGTTCTGCACCCGCACGACCGCCCGCCCGGCCACCGACCGGGCCATGAGGGCGTTGAGCCGGTCGACGCACACCGCGTGCCGGCTACCGACGGGAGCCATCTCGACGATCTCCCCGTCCAGCAGCTCGGTGCGGCGGGTCTCCCCGACGAACAGCCCGGCGTCGCCCATGCGGTGCCATTCGTCCACGGTGAAGGCGTGACGGACCACCATGGCT
>DASZUK010000044.1:0-76306 GCA_035547695.1 Acidimicrobiales bacterium | reverse complement strand
CCCCGGCCTCGTGCCGGGGATCCATGCACACTGCGGTTGCACGCCGGGCGCGGAGCCCCGTTCGGCGTCTCTGAGATCATGGGTCGCCGGGACGAGCCCGGGGATGACGAGGGAGGGGCGCTGGCGCGCCCGCTCCTTCTAGATCAGGCCGCGCGCCTTCAGCTCGGCCATCACCTTGTCCGCCAGCTCGGCGGGGGAGCCGTCCTGCGGCGACAGCGTCAGCTCCGCGGCCTCCGGCGCCTCGTAGGGCGAGGTGACGCCGGTGAAATGCGCGATCTCGCCCTTCACCGCCTTCGCGTAGAGCCCCTTGGGGTCGCGCTTCATGCAGTCCTCCAGCGGGGTGTCGACGAACACCTCGATGAAGTCGCCCTCGGGCAGGAGCTCGCGGACCATCCGCCGTTCGGCGCGGAACGGCGAGATGAACGAGCAGAGCACCACCAGCCCCGCCTCGGTGAACAGCTTGGCCACCTCGCCCACGCGGCGGACGTTCTCCACCCGGTCGGCGTCGGCGAAGCCCAGGTCGCGGTTCAGCCCGTGGCGGACGTTGTCGCCGTCGAGCAGGTAGGTGTGCCGGCCCATGTGGTGGAGCTTGCGCTCCACGATGTTGGCGATGGTGGACTTGCCGGCCCCGGACAGGCCGGTGAACCACACCACGCAGGGTCGTTGGCCCTTGAGGGCGGCCCGGGCCTCCTTGTGGACCTCGACGGCCTGCCAGTGGACGTTGTCGGCCCGTCGGAGGGCGAAATGCAGCAGGCCGGCGGCGATGGTGGCGTTGGAGAGGCGGTCGATGAGGATGAACCCACCGGTCTCCCGGTTCTGGACGTAGGGGTCGAAGGGGACGGGCCGGTCCAGGCTGATGTTGCAGACGCCGATGTCGTTGAGGTGGAGGGTGCGGGCGGCGACGTGCTCGAGGGTGTTGACGTTGACCTTGTACTTGGGTTGGCCGATGGTGGCCCCGACCGTCGAGGTCCCCAGCTTCATCAGGTAGGGCCGCCCCGGGAGCATCTCCTGCCCGGCCATCCAGATGACGTGGGCCTCGAACTGGTCGGAGACGGCCGGGGGTGTCACTGCGGAGCCGATCACGTCGCCCCGGCTGGCGTCGACGTCGTCGGCGAGGACCAGGGTGACGGACTGGCCGGCGACGGCCTCGTCGAGGTCGCCGTCGGCGGTGACCACCCGGGCGATGGCCGTCTGCTGGCCGGAGGGGAGGACCCGGACCGGGGTGCCGGGCCGGACGGTGCCGCCGACGATCTGGCCACTGACGCCTCGGAAGGCGTGGTCCGGCCGGTTGACCCACTGCACCGGCATCCGAAAGGTCCGGTCCTGGGCCTCTTCGTCGTTCGGCGCCGTCTCCAGGTGGTCGATGAGGGTGGGCCCGCCGAACCACGGGGTGTTGGCGCTCCGTTCGGTCACGTTGTCGCCGTGGAGGGCCGAGAGCGGGATGGCGGTGACGTGGTGCAGGCCGATCTGGTTGGCGAACGGCAGGTAGTCGGCGATGATGTCCTCGAACGTGCGGCGGGACCAGCCGACCAGGTCGAGCTTGTTCACGGCCAGGACGGCCTGCCGGATGCCGAGCAGGGAGACCAGGAAGCTGTGCCGACGGGTCTGGGTGAGCACGCCCTTGCGGGCGTCGACCAGGATCACCGCCAGGTCGGCGGTGGAGGCACCGGTGACCATGTTCCGGGTGTACTGCTCGTGGCCGGGGGTGTCCGCGACGATGAACTTGCGACGGTCGGTGGTGAAGAAGCGGTAGGCGACGTCGATGGTGATGCCCTGCTCGCGCTCGGCGGCCAGGCCGTCGACCAGGAGGGCGAAGTCGAGGTCGCCACCCTGGGTGCCGACCCGCCTGGAGTCGACCTCCAGGGCGGCCAGGTGGTCCTCGAAGACCAGCTTGGAGTCGTAGAGGAGCCGGCCGATCAGGGTGCTCTTGCCGTCGTCCACCGAGCCGCAGGTGATGAAGCGCAACATCGACTTGCGCTCGTGCCTGGCCAGGTACTCCTCGACCCCCGCCATCAGAACCCCGCCATCAGAAGTAGCCCTCTTCCTTCTTCTTCTCCATGGACGAGCTGGCGTCGTGGTCGATGACCCGCCCCTGCCGCTCGGAGGTGGCCGTCAGCAGCATCTCCTCGATGATGCCGTCGAGGGTGGTGGCGGTGCTCTGGATGGCCCCGGTCAGCGGATAGCAACCGAGGGTCCGGAACCGGACCGACTTGCGGGCCGGCACCTCGCCGGGCTCCAGCGGGAGGCGGTCGTCGTCCACCATGATGAGGGCCCCGTCCCGCTCCACCACCGGCCGCTCGGCGGCGAAGTACAGCGGGACGATGGGGATGTCCTCGGCCCGGATGTACTGCCAGACGTCCAGCTCGGTCCAGTTGGACAGCGGGAAGCACCGGAGGGTCTCGCCGGGGCCGCGCCGCACGTTGTAGAGGTGCCAGAGCTCCGGCCGCTGCGACTTGGGGTCCCAGCGGTGCTGGGCGGAGCGGACCGAGAACACCCGCTCTTTGGCCCGCGACTTCTCCTCGTCCCGCCGGGCCCCGCCGAAGGCGACGTCGAACCGGTGCTCGTCCAGGGCCTGCTTCAGCCCCTCGGTCTTCCAGAGGTTGGTGTGGGCGGCCGATCCGTGGGTGAACGGGTTGATGCCGAGGGCCACGCACTCCGGGTTCTGGTGGACCAGCAGCTCCACGTCGTGCCGGGCGGCCACCTGGTCCCGGAACCGGTACATCTCCTGGAACTTCCAGGTGGTGTCCACGTGGAGGAGCGGGAACGGGGGAGGGGAGGGGAAGAAGGCCTTGCGGGCCAGGTGCAGCATGACGGAGCTGTCCTTGCCGATCGAGTACAGCATGACCGGCCGCTCGCTCTCGGCCACGGCTTCCCGGAAGATGTGGATGCTCTCGGCCTCCAGCCGCTCCAGGTGGGTGAGCGTCCTCATGCGGCGGCTTCCCGGCAGATCTCGACGACGCGGTCGGCAAGCTCGGGCCGGCACACCAGGAGGTCGGGCAGCCAGGGGTCCGGGCGGTTGTAGCGGAGGGGGGAGCCGTCGAGGCGGGACACGTGCAGGCCGGCGGCGGCGGCCACGGCCACCGGGGCGGCGGAGTCCCACTCGTACTGCCCGCCGGAGTGGGCGTAGACGTCGCCCTCCCCGAGGATCACCGCCATGGCCTTGGCGCCGGCGGAGCCCATGGGGACCAGCCGGCCGCCCAGCCGGTCGGCCAGGAGGAGGGCGTGCTCGGTCGGCCGGGTCCGGCTGACCAGGATACGGAGCGGGCCCTCGTGGGCGCGCTCGGCCACCGGCGGCTCGGCGGTGCTCAGGGTCAGCCCCCGGGCCGGCAGGGCCACCGCCCCCGCCACGGCCTCGCCGTCGACGGCCAGGGCGACGTGGACGGCCCAGTCGTCACGGGAGGGCTCGGAGAACTCCCGGGTGCCGTCGAGTGGATCGACGATCCAGACCCGGTGCCTGCCGAGGCGCGCCGGGTCGTCGGCACCCTCCTCGGAGAGGACGCCGTCGTCGGGGAACGACCGGGCGAGCTCGTCGACGAGGAAGCGGTGCGACTCTCCGTCGCCGGCAGCCTTGAGCTCGTTCCCTTCGAGCCCGGAGGCACGCAATCCGAGCAGGCGACGACCGGCTTCGGTTGCGAGGGCCGCCGCCGACCGGTGGTCTTCGGGCGCGGGGGCGACGCTCAGCAGGCCCCCATCAGTAGGCCCCCATCCCGCGGATCATGGCCCTGGGGGTGTCGAGCATGATCTTGATGTCCCACCACATCGACCACGACACGACGTAAAGGTAGTCGAGCTGCCGCAGGGCCTCCGCGTTGAGCTCGTTGCGGCCGGAGACCTGCCACAGGCCGGTCATGCCCGGCCGGACCTCGAACCGCCGGGCCGTCCAGTCGTCGAGGTGGTCGGACTCGTCCCGGATGAAGGGCCGGGGGCCGACGATGGACATGTCGCCCACCAGGACGTTCCACAGTTGCGGCAGCTCGTCCAGGCCGGTCTTGCGCAGCAGGCTGCCGACCTTCGTGATCCGGTGCTGCTCGTCCTGCTTCTTGCGGACCTGCCACAGGGCCGACCCCGCGTCTTCCGTCGGCTCCGGTGATGGTGCCGCCACCCCGGTGTCCGGCGGGAAGGTGGCGGCCGTCATGGTCCGGAACTTGTTGATCGTGAAGTGCCGCCGGCCCCTGCCGATGCGCTCCTGGCGGAAGAGGGCGCGCCCGGGCGAGGTGGTCCGGACGGCGACGGCGATTGCCAGCAGGAGGGGGGACAGGACGACGAGGGCGATGACGGCGACCACGATGTCGAACCCCCGCTTGAGCGCCCGGTCCCACCTGCTCATGTGCGGCGGGGCGAACTCGATCATGGGCAGCCCGGACAGGTCGGTCAGGCGGGACCGCCAGGAGATCAGCTCGTACTGGCGGGGGACCACCGAGATGTGGACGTCGTCCTGGATCTCCCGGTAGATGTGGATCGACTCCTCCGTCGGCCGTTCGCTGGGGGCCACGATGACCCGGTCGATGGCGAGGTCCCTGCAGATGCGCGGCAGGTCGGCCACCGTGCCGATGGCGCCGGGGTCGACGTGGTCCGCTTCGATGACCCGCCCCACCATGGTGAGCCCCTTCTGCAGCCGGAGCTGGACGGCGATCCGGTCGGTGATGGACCCGGAGCCGACCACGACGACCCGGGTGGCCCGGAAGGTCTGCGCCCAGGCCCGCACGACGGCCCGGCTGATGCCGACGAGGACGGCCCCCACCACCACGGCCACCACCAGTTGGGTGGCGTTGAGCTGGGAGGTGCCGAGGACGGCGTGGCCGAGGGCGCCGAGGCCGAGCAGGAGGATGCAGCCGGCCCCGATGGCGAAGGTGAGGTCCTTCCACTCGGCCAGGCTGGACGGCAGCAGCGCCCGGTGGACCGACCGGTAGGAGCCGGCGATGGCCAGCGCCACCACGATGGCCACCGGCAGCAGGCAGTCGTCGGCGGCGTTGCGGGGGAAGTTGGCGAGGTCGTTGTCCGAGGCGCCGGACAGGCCGGCGAGGAGGACCAGGCCGAGGGCCAGGGCGGCGCAGGAAGCGAGGAAGTCACCGGCCAGCAGCACCAGCACGTGCTCCCGGTCGCTGAGCTCGATGCCCTGCAGCGACCGCGGCGACACGCCGGATAGCAGGGCGATCGACAGCGCGGGGTCTGGCGCTGGCGGGCTGGGGGGGGTTGAGCCGCCGGGCGCCGAGCCGGTCCCCGTAGCCAGCTCGGCGTCGGCTGCGGCCGACGGCGTGTGGACAGCCTTATCGATTGCCGGCATACCGTCGGCCCCTCCAAGCCGCCACTGAATTGCAACCTGTTGCTAACGCACGGGCGGTGCAACTGATGGGGCTCTCCGTTGAACCCCGGTTTCTACGTGCACTAACAGGGTGAATACGAGGTGATTGTACCCGATCGACCAGCGTTCGCAGAGGGAGTATTTTGTGGCGATCACGTTTCCTGGCGGTGGCTAGCCGGGGTCACCGGCGGGTCACGCGGTGGTCACGCAGTTGCCGCAACCGGGGACGGGGCGGTGTCGGTGAAGGGGGGTGAAGGGGAGGGAGACCACAGCATGGGACCA
Organism: Acidimicrobiales bacterium; assembly: GCA_035547695.1. GTDB lineage: Bacteria > Actinomycetota > Acidimicrobiia > Acidimicrobiales > RAAP-2 > DASZUK01. The sequence continues at coordinate 70,722 of DASZUK010000044.1, read as the reverse complement.
CGGGGACGGGACCTGGTGGGTGCAGCACCCCTGGGGCCACTGGACGGCCGGCTGGGCCGGCTGGGCATGTCGGGGCTGTTGGTGCTCGGCATCGCCGCCGGCGCCGTGGCGGTTGGCGGCATGGGCGGCATCGGGGCGACGGCGGCGGGGGCCGCGACATCGACGGGGTCGCCGGGGCACATCTTCGCGGTGAACGCCGGCAACGGCACGGTGACCTCGTACCCGCTGACGGCGACGGGGAACGCCAGCCCGTCGTCCACGGTGCAAGGGATCCGTCCCAGCATCGACCGGCCGTGGATGACCGCCTTCGACGGCGCCGGCGACCTGTGGCTCGCCAACTGCCAGGCGGACACCGTCGTCGAGCTCACCCCCGCCGAACTGGCGACCAGCGGGGCTCCCACCCCGGCGGTGACCCTGCGGTCCGACGGGTCGGGGAGCCTGTCCTGTCCGGAGGGCCTGGCGTTCGACCCCGCCGGTGACCTGTGGGTCGGCAACGTGGGCACATTCAGCCTGACAACAGGGGCTCCGGGGACCGTCGTGGAGCTCACCCCGTCGCAACTGGCGTCGAGCGGGTCGCCGACCCCGGCGGTGACCCTGTCGGCGCCGACACCGGCGACGACAACGATCCTGGCCGGGCCGTACGCCCTGGCGTTCGACGCCACGGGGAACCTGTGGGTGGCCAACTACACATCGTCCACCCTGGACGCGTACACACCGTCCCAGCAGGCCGCCGGCGGCGCCCCGAACCCGGCGGTGGTCATCACCTCGACAGGGACACCGGGGACAACGACAGCCAGCCTCTCCGGCCCGACAGGGCTGGCGTTCGACGGCGCCGGCGACCTGTGGGTGACGAACTACAACGGGGACACCGTCACCGAGCTCGCCGCGGCCACACTGGCGGCGACCGGCAGCCCGGCGCCGGCGGCCCAGATTACCTCCGTCCCGGTCGGCCCCACAGGGCCGACAACCCTGTCCGCCCCGGTGGACCTGGCGTTCGACGGCACAGGGAACCTGTGGGTCACCAACGCCTTCGCGGACACCGTCGTCGGGTACTGGCCGACACAGCTCGTCGGCGGCGCCCAGGTGCCCGCGGTCATCCTCTCCGCGACCACTGCCACACCGCCCAGCCTCGCCGGCCCTGCCGGCCTGGCCATGGCGACCGGCGGTGGGTTCTGGGTGGCCAACCGGGGGAACAGCACCCTGGTCCGGTACACCGCCACACAGATGGCGACATCCGGCTCGCCGACCCCGGCGGTGACCATCGTGGCCACAACGCCGCCGAGCCTGGCGGCGCCGTACGGGGCCGCGTTCGACCCGTCCGGCGACCTGTGGGTGACCCAGTGCACAGGCCCCGGCACCACAGGGAGCGCGCTCGAGGAGTACACCCCGGGCCAGTTGGCCGCCTCCGGCACCGCCGAACCGGCGGCGAGGCTGCTGCCGGCGTCGGCCACAACAGCGCTGGCCTGCCCGTACGGGGCCGCGTTCGACCGGTCCGGCGACCTGTGGGTGGCCAACTATTCGAGCAGGACCCTGGTGGAGTACACCCCGGCCCAGTTGGCCGCCGGCGGCCGGCAGACCCCGGCGACGGTGGTCGGGAGCCCCGGCTTCGACAGCCCCGGCGACGTCGCCTTCGACCGGTCCGGCGACCTGTGGGTGGGCAACCTCGGCGGCACAACCGTGGTCGAGCTCACCCCTGACCAGCTCGCGGCGGGCGGCGTCCAGGCCCCGGCGGTGACGATCGGCCAACCGGCAGGGGGGACACCGACAGTCCTGGCCACACCGACCGGCCTGGCCTTCGACGGGGCCGGGGACCTGTGGGTGGCGAGCGCCACGAACGACACCGTGGCCGAGTACGCCCCGTCGCAGCTCGGGGCGTCGGGTAATCCCACACCGTCCGTCGTGCTGTCGTCCGCAGGGGGGACCCTGGCCGGACCCGTCGGCCTGGCCTTCGACGGGTCCGGCAACCTCTGGGTGGCCAACTCGGCCGGCCCATCGCTGGTGACGTTCACCCCCGACCAGATGACCGCCTCGGGCAGCCCGGTCCCGGCGGCCACCATCACCGGCACCGCCACCGGCCTGGCCGCACCGGCCGGCCTGGCGGTCGCCCCGGCCCCCACGGTGACGTCGGTGTCGCCCACCGGCGGCCCCGCGGCGGGGGGCACCACGGTGACGGTGACCGGCACCCAGTTCACCGACGGGGCCACCGTGGCCTTCGGGGGGACCCCGGCCACCTCGGTGACGGTGGCCGGCCCCACCAGCCTGACCGCGGTGGCCCCCGCCGGCTCGGGCACGGTGGACGTGACGGTGACCACCCTGGGCGGCACCTCGGCGACGTCGGCCGGCGACCGGTTCACCTACGCCGCGGCCACCACCGGCTACTGGGAGGTGGCCGACGACGGCGGCATCTTCGCCTTCGGCACCGCCCCGTTCTACGGGTCCATGGGTGGCCAGCACCTGGACAAGCCGGTCATCGGCATGGCCGCCACCCCCGACGCCCACGGCTACTGGGAGGTGGCCACCGACGGCGGCATCTTCGCCTTCGGCGACGCCCCGTTCTACGGGTCCATGGGGGGCAAGGCGCTGAACAAGCCGGTCGTCAACATGGCCGCCACCCCGGACGGCAAGGGGTACTGGGAGGTGGCCACCGACGGCGGGGTGTTCGCGTTCGGTGACGCCGCCTTCTACGGCTCCATGGCCGGCCGGCCCTTGAACAAGCCGGTGGTCGGCATCGCGTCCACCCCGGACGGCAACGGGTACTGGGAGGTGGCCGACGACGGCGGCATCTTCGCGTTCGGTGACGCCGCCTTCTACGGCTCCATGGGCGGCCAGTCCTTGAACAAGCCGGTGGTCGGCATCGCGGCCACCCCGGACGGCAACGGGTCGGCGTCCGACGGCGCCGCCTCCGGCGGGTACTGGGAGGTGGCCACCGACGGCGGCATCTTCGCCTTCGGTGACGCCGCCTTCTACGGCTCCATGGCCGGCCGGCCCCTCGACAAGCCGGTGGCCCACATGGCGGCCACAGCCACAGGGACCGGGTACTGGGAGGTGGCCACCGACGGCGGCATCTTCGCCTTCGGCACCGCCGCCTTCGAGGGGTCCATGGCCGGCCGGCCGCTCAACGCCCCGGTGGTCGGGATGGCGGCCTCGTAGCGGGGGTCGTGGCGGCGCTGGCCAACGTCCCGCAGGCGGCACCGACCGACGCCCCGCAGGCGGCACCGACCGGCGTCCCGCAGGCGGCGCTGGCCGGCCCGGGGGTTCGTCTCGGGCGCCCGGCGGCGGTTACCCAAAGGTGACGTCGGCGTCGTCCCAGTAGGCGGTGACCGCCTCGATGCGGCCGTCGGCGGCCGCGGTGAAGACCTCGATGCCGTCGATCACCATGGACCCGGCGTCCAGTTGGACGGTGACCCGGAAGTCGATGGCGGCGTGGTCGCCGCAGGTGCGAACGGCGAGGGCCTGGAATTCCATGGACCGGCTGGCGTCGACCGCGCTCTGCCGGAAGGCCCGGATGGCGTCGTGGCCGACATGGGGCGGGGCCGACGCCGGGTCGGCCTGGACGGCGTCCTCGGTGAACAGGGCGACGTAGTCGTCGACGGCACGGGAGCTGGTGACCTGGCAGTACCGGTCGACCAACTGGCGGAGGTCCTCTGCGGTGGGCATGGGAACAGGTTTTCACATCGCCGACGGCGGCGGGGCGGCCGGGGCCGTCCGGACAAGCCGGCTCATCCGGCGGTTCGACGGCGTCAGCGGCCAGGTGACGCGGTGGTGAGGCCGTGGTGCCGACAGGCGTCGAGCAGGCGGTCGTCGTAGGCGACGACCTCATCGACGTCGAGGACGATGGCGGTGGCAAGATGGATCGCGTCGAGCGCACGCAACCGGGGCGGAGCAACGCGTCGGGCGAGGCCGGCGACGTCCCCGGTGATCAATCGTTCGGCCACGCCGGACAGCGCACCTTCGACGGCGTCCTGGATCTCGTCTTCACCGTACGAACCGCCGTCCAGTTGGGTCCGCAGGGCTCGACCGACCTCGACCCAGGCCAGCGACGACGACACGATCACCGCATCCTGGGCGAGGCCGGACCTGGTGGGCGGCGGCGGCCACCCCATTGTCACTGTCAGCCGAGGCCGAGGAGCGACGCCACCGGGACGGTGGTCCCGGGGACCCCGGCCGGGGCCAGGACGTCACCGGAGCGGCGGACGGCCTCGGTCCGGTACCCGTCCGGACCGGGGTCGGTGAGCACGATGACCTGGCCGGCGACGAGATCGACCACCCAGCATTCGGGGATGCCGGCCTGGGCGTACAGGGTGGCCTTGGGGCCCCGGTCGTAGTCGACGGTGCTGTCGGCCACTTCGACGACGAGCAGGACGTCGGCGGGGCCGGGCTTGGCGGCGGCGTAGAAGTCGTCCCGAGCGACGAGGAGGGCCACGTCGGGGAGGGGCTCGGACCAAGCCGACAGCCGGACCGGGTCCTGGATGGACACCAGGAAACGATCGAGCACCTGACGGCCGAAGAGCTGGTTGAGGCGTTTCACGCAGGCGGCGTGCCGGGCCCCGATGGGCGTCATGTCGACGATCTCCCCCTCGATCAGCTCGACCCGGTCGCCGTCGTCGAAGATGCCGCTGCGGCCGAGCCGGTCCCACTGGTCGGCGGTGAAGCGGTGGCGGGCGGGTGCGGTGACGACCACGACGTCATGCTACCGCTCGGGCCCGTCCCGAAGGCCGGCGGCGGCGGTGGTCAGGAGCCGACGGCGTGGACGCCGCCGTCGACGTGGACCATCTCGCCGGTGGTCATGGAGAACCAGTCGGACATGAGGGCGACGCAGGCCCTGGCGACGACGTCGCCGTCGTGGACGTCCCAGCCCAACGGGGCACGGTCACCCCAGGTGTCCTCGAAGGCGGCGAAGCCGGGGATGGACTTGGCGGCCATGGTCCGGACGGGGCCGGCGGCGACCAGGTTGACCCGGACCCCGCGGGGGCCGAGCTCCTTGGCGAGGTACCGGGTGAGGGACTCCAGGGCGGCCTTGGCGACGCCCATCCAGTCGTACAGGGGCCAGGCCACGGTGGCGTCGAAGTCGAGGCCGACCACCGAGGCCCCCCCGTCGGCGCCGGCGGCCTCCAACAGCGGGCGGAACGCCTCCACCAACGCCTTCAGGGAGTAGGCCGAGATGTGCAGGGCCTCGGACACCTCGGCCCAGTCGGCCTGGAACATGCCGTTGCCGAGGCAGTTGGGCGGGGCGAACCCGATGGCGTGGAGCAGGCCGTCCATGCGGCCCCACCGGTCGGCCAGGGTGGCCCCGGCGGCGGCCAACTGGTCCGGGCTGGTGACGTCGATCTCGAGGACGTCGACGTCGACGGGCAGCTTCCGGGCGGTGCGGCGGGTGAGGGACAGCCCGCGGCCGGCCCCGGACAGGACGACCTCGGCCCCCTGCTCCTGGGCCAGCTTGGCCACGGCGAAGGCCAGGGAGGCGTCGGTGAGGACGCCGGTGACGAGGATCCGCTTACCGTCGAGCATGCCCATGGCGGGGCAGGTTACCGGCGGATCGGACGCAACCGTGGGGATGACGGCCGCTCCGAGCCAAGCGCTGCAGGCTCTGTAAAAAGTGGGATTTTCCCTGGAAAGTAGTATTTTCTTTAAAAGACTCACAAAATCCTGTCACGTTTGGTGCCCTCGTTCGTTACGATTCCGCCCGCCTGGGGGAGCCCTCGGGAAGGCGAAACAAGGGGAAATGGGTAAGCCATCTTTCCCTTTGGCGGGGAGGGAAGTCCTATGAGGACGTTGATGAAGGCCGCACTTCCGGTGGTCGGCGTGGTCGCGGTGCTGGTCGGAGGGATGCCGGCGCTGGCCGCCGGTGCATCTACGGCCCAAAGCTGGTCGACACTTCGGCAGTCGGCCATGACGGCCGTCGGTGCCTACCGAGGGAACGGGGCGCTGGCCATCACCGAGGCACCGAGCCCGGTCAGCACGTCGACGGTGACCACCGCCGACGGCGTCATCTCGGTGGCCCAGCAGTCCTTCGTGGCCACCGACGCGGCCGGGACGGTGGACGTCAACGTCACCCTGCTCGGCGGGCGGCAGTTGGTGGTCCACGAGGTGGACCCGACGGCGGACTACCGGGGGGAGGCCCTGGTGCTGCGGCCGGGCACCGCGTCGGTGAGCGGCAGCTACGCCCTTCCCGGGACGGGTCGGGCGGCCACCACCCAGGCGACCACGGCCGGCCTGGTGCGGACGACCGGTGGCCACCGGCACGGCGGCGTCCCGGCTTCCGGCGCAGTGAGCCACGGCCACGGGATGAACGCCCGACTGGTGACAATCGGCGGCTGCGGAGCCAACCCGTCCGCTCCGGTGGTGATCGGGTCCACATTCGGGCCGCTGATCGACGGGGAGGGCGTGATCAGTTGCTTCCTCAACGAGTCCCTGGCGGAGATCGTGTCGGACTATGAGGGCTCCACCCACGTCGGCAACACCAACTCGGGAACAGGGTCGGGCACCTGGTTGGGGGTCAATTCGTACGCCGCCTGCACGATCATCGGTGGGACGAACTCGTTCCATACGGCTGAGCTTTGGAGCGTCAACGGCATCTTTCAGGGCGGCGCAACATCATCGTCGTCCGCGTTGCACTGCGCCTGACCAAAAATTGGAGTTCCCCAGAATTATGTGAGAAGTTGGGACATTCGAAGCGGCGCATTGGTTGACAGGGGAGCACTTGGAGCAAGGCCGGTCCCCGATGGTGATGGCTGTACTGGCAAGAGGACCAGATTGGGGAATCTGCGTTGACCGAAGGGCCGTCGAACGGAGGGACCTCTCGCCTCGATGCCGCGTTCTCGGCCTACGCCGATGCTCCAAACGAGGCAACCGAGTCGGCGCTGCTGTCCACTGCTCCTGGTGCGTACGGCCGGTGGCTGCGGGACATCGGTGACGCCTGCCAGGAGCGGCCCTTCTCGGCATGGCGATCGTCACCCCTCTCGGAGACCCGGTGGGCGCGGGCGAGCTGGCTCAGGACCGGCCAGGGCGGCCCGCCGAGGTTCGGCCAGCCCTTGGAGGAACCGGCCAAAGTCGCCCTGGCCGCGTTCGTGGCCAGGCCACGGAAGGAGACGCGTGACGCGGTCTGCCGGGTGGTCGCTGGCGATGCCCGGCAGTGGTACGCGGACTTCTGTGCCGCCTGCGGGGAGCTTCCGGGATCGGCATGGAGCCGTGTTCTCAACCCCGTCCCCTCGGCATCGGTATCGGCCGTCGGGGAGCGCCGGTCGCACCGCCGGCACCCCACCCTTGGGGGTGTTCGGGTGACGGTGCCCTCGTTGGCCGCAGCGATGGTCGCGCTCGCCGTGTCGCTGGTCCTCGTCTTCGGCGGGTCCACCGTGCCGCCCCCGGCGGAGCTGCACCGCTCGTCTGTGGTGTGGCGATTGGCGGGGTTCATCGGCGACGCCACATGGGAAGCCGACGGGGGGTCGGGAACCAGCACCGCCACGGCCGCGTGCTCGACCGGGCTTGTCTGTTATGCAGATGAAGCGGCGACCGAGGGTGGCGGCACCGTCGTGATGAGGACCGAGGACGGCGGCGCAACCTGGCAAGGGTTGCCGTTGCCCGCCGGATGGAAGACGACGACGTCGGTGGCGTGCCTCGACGACGAACGTTGCCTGGTCGGTGCGAGTCGCCGAACAGATCCGGCACACGGGCCAGGGAACGAGGCCGCCGTCTTGGTCACCTCCGACGGGGGGGCCAGGTGGATCGTCCGGCCCGTGACGTCCGGGGTGGCGGCCCTGGTCGACGTGACCTGCGGATCACCGGCCCATTGCGTCGGCCTCGGATACGGTCCAACGGCGGCCACAGGGAGCATGGGGACATCGGTCGCGGTGGTGAGCGCCGATGGCGGCAATTCGTGGGCCAAAGTCGCCCTGCCGGGGCCGTTCTTCGTAAACGGTGCCGGACTGTCGTGTCCGACGGCCGAGATATGTGTGGCAGTGGGCACGCCGAGTCTGGTCATGTCAGCAGGCAACCCGATGCCTGCCGCCCGGTACAGCTCGGACGGGGGGCGGACGTGGCAGGTGGGTTCGGTGCCTGCGGCCCCGGTCCCGCTTCGCGCGGTGTCCTGTGCTGTGGCAGATCGCTGCGTGGCAGTCGGGGACCTCCCGGTGCCGGTCGGTGGCGGGAGCACTCCTTCGGCGCCGACCGAGGCCTTCGTGAGCGAGGATGGCGGCAGATCGTGGTCGGTTGCCGGCCAGATCGGGAACGGCCAGTTGGCCCTGGCGTCCATTTCGTGTCCGTCGAGCGAGAGCTGCTGGGCCGCCGGCAGTGCATCGGGGCGTCCACTGGGGGTGATCGAGTCCACGCATGACGGTGGGACGACGTGGACGTCGTTGCCCCTGCCCCCGGCGCGGGGGTCCGCCCCTGCCGACGGAGGTCCGGTTCCGTTGAACATCCAGGACGTGTCGTCGGTGTCGTGCCCGGCCGCTGGTCCTTGCACCGCATTCGGATCGCAAGGGCCCGCGGTCGGTCAGGACGAGCAACTGGTCCTGCGAGGCGGAGGCGTGTAGTTGCAGCCAGCAGCAACCGGCCCTGCTCGGGGTCGGTGGTGATCAGGTCCATGAGGCCCAGATGCCTCGGCTCTGCTGCTATCTGATAGGATAGCAGCATGCAGGACGTCGGTCAGCTCATCCGATCGGCCCGGAACGACGCCGGGCTCTCCCAACGCGACTTGGCTACCCTCAGCGGGACGTCCGCCGCCACTATTGCGTTGTACGAGACGGGCAAGAAGGAACCTCGGCTCTCGACGCTCAGTCGGATCATCGACGCTGCGGGAGCCGATCTTGCCGTCGAGGCCCTGCCGCGGCTGACCGCACCCGATCGCCGGTCGCTGGCCATCGGTCGAGCAATCGCCGAGAAGCTGCACTCCGACCCGGCTCGCGTGAGGGCGATCGGCCGGTCGACGCTGGCTCGTTGGAGGCGCCAGAATCCGGACTCCCCCACGTCTCCATACTGGGACGAATGGGAGCGCCTGCTCGCAGGTGGCGACGCAGAGCTGATCGAGGTGCTGACGTCGACGAGCCAGAGGGCGCGAGCGCTGCGTCCAACCAGTCCGTTCCCCACAGTGCTCTCCGAAGAGGAGCGTCTGGCGGCAGTCGGACGTTAGCGGTGGTGTCCCGGAGCCAGCTTGAGCACATCATCAGGGCTGCTGGTGCCATCCTCGGCGAGGACGATGTGGTGATCATCGGCAGCCAAGCAGTGCTCGGAACCATCCCAAACCCTCCCCGTTCCGTCATGCGGTCCAACGAGGTTGACATAGCTGCCTGGATCGATCCTACGGACGAGAAGGCCATGTCGGTCAACGGCGCACTTGGCGAAGGGACCCAATTCCACAGCAGCTTCGGCTACTACGCGGAAGGTGTTTCGCTGCAGTCGCTTCCCCGGCTGCCGCGAGGCTGGGTCGACCGCGCCATCCGAGTCTCCACGCCGAACACCACAGGCGTTGCTGGGTGGTGCCCCGAGCCTCATGACCTGTGCATCTCGAAGCTCCTCGCGAGACGGCCGAAGGATCGCGAGTTCACGGAGGCGCTTGTCGGCGCGGGGATGGTGACGGGAGCCGGGCTCCTCGACGCGCTTGCCGACACGGACGTTACGCCGGAGGAACGCCTCTACCTCCTGGGGATGGTCAAGCGAGTGACGCGGCCGGGGCGGCACAACGCGCTCCGCAGGCGACTGAAGGTGGAGCTCAAAGAGGCGGAAGAGATCGTCGCCCGCGTCAAAGCGCAACATGTTGCGGAAGGGCACTCACCTGGCGCTCTGGGAGCGGGCGTCATCGTCGTGACTCCGTATCGTCGCAAGAACGGCACTGTCGTTCGCGGCTACCGGCGGCGTCGTCCCGGTGGTTAGGTCCTGACCCATCGTCGAGCCCGCTGGACCGGTTTCGGTAGGGTCCGCCTCATGGCCAGGAAACGAGATCGGCGGCAGCGCCGCCGCTGGCAGCACCAGGCGGTATAGGCGGAGCGGCGCCGGGCGCACCGTCGGGAAGCGGACCGGTTGGTGGACGCGGTCAGGGCGGCGTTGGGGGAGGTGGCGGCCGCCGCCGAGGACCCGGAGGTGGCTGCGGATGCCGTGGCGGAGCAGGCCGCCGGGTTGCTCGGCGACGCGTTTTACGCGGCGTTCTTGGCCGTCCCCGACACCGGTATCGGGTTCGGGCTGTCCATCGCGGCGGAGGTCGGGGAGGACCGGGCCCGGGATCTGACGGCGGCGATCGGCGCCCGCGTGGACGGCGAGAACGGGCTGGCCTGGTTGGCTGTCGGGCTGGCGGAGGGGGCGGGCGACGTCGATCGGGCGGAGGTGCTGGCCGCCGGAGCCCTGGACCGGCTGGCTGGCGCACTGGCCCGCGAGGAGGGTGTCCGGCAGCCCCGGCTGCCGCGGCGGTCCCGGAACGCCGCGGGGCGGGAGCCCCCGGGCGGCGTCGGGGGACCCGGAGCGGTTGGTGCTGCTGGAGTCGCTGTTGCGGCAGTTCGAGCACGACGCCGACGAGGACGACGGCGCCGGGGACGAGGACGAGGACGAGGGGGCTGCGGGCTAGCAGCCCCACTGCCAGACCAGGGCCTTGACCATGGCGGCCTGGTCGTAGGCGACGAAGTGGACCCAGGCGCCGAACCCGGTGGGGTCGAGGTCGGCGAACGCGGTCTGGCCGCGGTAGCAGCGGTCGATGCGGAGGCGGGCCCTGGACACCTGGGTGGTGCCGGCGACGACCAGCAGCCGGTCCCAGTGCCGGGTGCGGGCGATGGCGGCGATGGCCCGGGCCTCGCCCTGGGTGGACCGGGGGTGGGGGATGAAGCAGCGGACCTGCAGCCCGGGCTCGACGGGGCACTCCTCGGGGCCGTAGCCGGACAGCTCGAGGACGGGGACGTGGTGGGCGTGGGCGACCGCGATGCCGCGCTGCAGTCGGTCGCCGTAGCCGCCGAGGACCACCACGGCCTGAGGTCTGCGGACCGTGCCGAGGTCGGGGCGGACGAAGAAGACGACGGTGACGACGGCGTAGGCGACGAGGAGGACGGCGACGGCCCCGACAACGGCCGGCCAGCGCCGACGCCGAGGCCGACGCCGAGGTCCACGCCGAGGCCGGTCCAGGGTGGCGGGCTCGGCCGGGTCCGGGACGGGACGGTCCGCGGCCGGTGGGGTCCGGTCCACGCCGCTACCGGCTGGCGACGGCGCCGGCCCGGGCCAGCCGGATGGCCCGGGTGAGGGAGCCGATGTCGTAGGCGCCGTGGTGGCGGCGGCCGTTGATGAAGAAGGACGGGGTGCCGGCGACCCCGGACAGGTCGGCGCTGTCGACGTCGTCGTCGACCCGATCGGCGCCGGCGTGGGCCTTCAGGTCGGCCACGAACCGGTCGACGTCGAGGTCGAGCCGGCGGGCGTACCCGACCAGGTCGCCGGGGGCCAGGGCCCCCTGGTGGTCGAGCAGTTGATCGTGCATCGGCCAGAACGCGCCCTGCCGGGCTGCGGCTTCGGAGGCTTCGGCGGCCAGTTGGGCGTCGGGGTGGACGTCGCGGAGGGGCAGGTGCCGCCAGACGTAGCGGAGGTCGCCGAAGTCGGCCAGGAGCTCCCGGACCACCGGTTCGGCCTGGCCGCAGTACGGGCACTCGAAGTCGCCGTACTCGACCAGGGTGATCGGCGCGGCGGCGGGGCCGCGGACGTGGTCGCGGTCGTCGTCGACGGGGACCGCCAGGTCCTCGACGGCGTCGGTGGTGCCGAGCAGCAGGCGGGCCCGTCGGGGGCCGTGCAGCAGGCGGGCCACCCGGAACACGGCCCAGGTGACCAGGGAGGAGCCGACGGCGGCGGTGAGGATGCCGATCTTGGCCTCCTCCAGGGCCAGCCCGCTGAAGGCGACGGTGGCCACCAGCAGGGACACGGTGAACCCGACCCCGGCCAGGGTGCCGGCGCCGGCGACGGCGAGCCAGCCGACCGGGGGCCGCAACCGGCCGCCGGAGGCCCGGGCGGTCAGCCAGGACAGCCCGAGCACGCCGACCGGCTTGCCGACGACGTAGCCGACGACGATGCCGAGGGTCACCGGGGAGGTGAAGGCGGTGGCCAGCACCGAACCGGTGACGGGGAGGCCGGCGTTGGACAGGGCGAACAGGGGCACCACCACGAAGCTGGTCCAGGGGTGGAACCGCTCCTGCAGGCGTTCGTTCGGGGACACCGCGGCCCGGACCCCGCGGCCGGCGGCCCGGGCCAGCTCCGGGGTGGGTTGCTCCCGGAAGCCGCGGAACAGCTCGGTGGCCCGTTCCAGGTCGACCCGGACGGCGGGGGAGGCGTAGATGAGCAGCCCCATGGCCAGGCCGGTGACCAGGGGGTCGACCCCGGACTTGGACAGGGCCACCCAGATGGCGACGGCCACCACGGCGACCGGCCAGCCGGTGGGCAGGCGGAGCCGGATGACGACGGCGGCCACCACGAACAGGGCGGCGGCCACCACCAGGGGGACCACCGAGACGTGGTCGGTGTACCCGAAGGTGATGACCAGCAGGGCGACGATGTCGTCGGCGACCACCACCGTCAGCAGGAAGGCCCGGAGGCGCTCGGAGAACCGGGGGCCGACCAGGGCGAGGACGCCGAGGGCGAAGGCGGTGTCCGTGGACATGGCCACCGCCCACCCCCCGGCGCCGGGACGGCCGGCGTTCCAGGCCAGGTACAGGCCGACGGCGGCCGCCATGCCGCCGACGCCGGCCACGGCCGGCAGGACGACCCGCCGGCGTTCGCGGAGGTCGCCCATGTCGAGCTCGCGGCGGGCCTCCAGGCCGACGACGAAGAAGAACAGGGCCATCAGGCCGGTGTTGATCCACTCGGCCAGGGTCAGGTCGATGCCGGCGCCGCCGACGTGGAGGCCGAGGTGGGTGGTCCAGACCCGGTGGTAGCTGCCGCCGGCGACGTTGGCCCACACCAGGGCCGCCACGGCGGCCGCCAGGAGGGCCACCGCGCCGGCGGTCTCGGTCTGGGAGAACCGGCGCAGCGACGTCTCCGAGGTCCCGGCCCACCGGCCGCCGGCTCCGGCCGGCCGGGTGTCGGGGCTGGGGTCCTGCACCATGGTCGGCGCCTCCGTGAGGTGGTCGGGCGGACGGGGCCCCAGGCTACGGGCCCCACGCTACGGGGCGGGCCGTCGGCCCGGCGCCACGGGCCCGTACGAAGAACCGGGCCGAGTAAAGAACTAAGGATGGAAGAAGGTAGAATTCTGTCCATGAGTCTCAACGTGAAGAACGTCGAGGTGGAGGCCATGGCCCGGAGACTGGCGGCGGTCACGGGGGAGACCATGACGACGGCGATCGCCGTGGCGCTCAGCGAACGGCTCGAACGGCTGGACCGGGAGGGCGCGGAGGAGGTCAACCGCCGCAAGGGTGCTATCGCTGCCCTCGCCAGGGACACCGCGGCGCGGTGGGTCGAGCCGGACCCGACGGTCGACCCGGCCGCCGGGCTGTACGACGAGATGGGACTGCCGCGGTGATCGTGGACACCTCGGCCATCGTGGCCATCCTCCGAGAGGAGCCGGACGCCGACCGGTACGTCGATGCGCTGGCGGCGACACCGGCTCCGACGATGTCGGCAGTGACGTACCTGGAGACGGCGGTGGTCGTGGACGCCAACCAGGATCCGGTGTTGAGCCGGCGGCTCGATGACCTCATGGCCATCGCCGCGGTGGCCGTGGTGCCGGTGACGGCGGCGCAGGCCCATATCGCCCGGAGTGCCTACCGGGACTTCGGGAATGGCAGCGGGCATCCGGCCGGCCTGAACTTCGGCGACTGCTTCGCCTATGCCCTCGCCCGCGCCACCGGGCAGCCGCTCCTCTTCAAGGGCGACGACTTTTCGCGAACCGACGTGACCGACGCGCTGGCTCCGGGCTGACACCCGGGCGGGCCCGGCGGCTACGACGCCGCGGTGGCCGGCTCGGCGGCCCCCTCGGGGCGGTGGCCGGACGGGGCCGGATGGTGGGTGGCGACGAAGTCCTTGGACCGGATCAGGGCCAGGGCGCAGGCCGCCCCGGCGACGGCCAGGCCGGCGCTGACGAACAGGAGCACGTTGAGGGTGCTGGCGAAGCTGGAGTGCACCGCGTCGACCAGGGTGGGCCGCAGGTTGGCCGGGACGGCGGCGAGGGCGCGGCCGGCGTCGCCCTGCTGGATGGCGGTGGCGACGGCGGGCAGGTGGTGGAGGAGGGCGGGGGTGCCGGACAGGGACTGGCGGAGGTGGTGCTGGAGGGTGGAGGCGAAGATGGACCCGTAGGCGGCGATGCCGGTGGCGATGCCGATCTGCCGGAAGGTGGTGTTCACCCCCGACGCCATCCCGGACCGTTGTGGCGGGACGACGCCGACGGCGGTGGAGGCCAGCGGCGGGTTCACCATGCCGCTGCCGACGCCGGCGACCACGAAGCCGGGGACCAGGTGGGTCCAGTTGCTGGTGCCGGTGAGGCCGGCCATGAGGACCAGGCCGATGCCGACGAGGAGCAGGCCGGGGCCGATGAGCCAGCGGACCGGCATGTGGGTGGACAGCCGGCCGGCGACGGTGGCGGCCACCAGGCTGCCGGCGGTGAGGACCAGCAGGCGGACCCCGGTGCCGAGTGCGGAGTAGCCGAGGTCGTCCTGGAGGTACAGGACCAGGTACAGCAGCATGGCGAACAGGGAGCCGTTCATGGCGAACGCCGACGCCAGCCCGCCGCCGAAGGTGGGGATGCGGAACAGGGCGAGGTCGAACATGGGGTGGGCGGCCCGGCGTTCGACCGGGACGAAGGCGGCCAGGAAGACGGCGGCCAGGCACAGGCAGACGACGGTGCCGGGGTCGGTCCAGGAGATCTCGCCGGCCCGGATGAGGCCGTAGACCAGGCTGACCAGGCCGGCGGTGAGGACGGCGAAGCCGGCCCAGTCGGGGCGGGCGGCGTGGGGGGTCTTGGACTCGTCCACCCGCCACCGGGTGACCGCCAGGGCCAGGACGCCGATGGGGAGGTTGACCAGGAAGATGCCGCGCCAACTGATGCCTGTGGTGATGACGCCACCGAGCACCGGCCCGAGGCCGGTGGCCACGCCGGTGACGGCTCCCCACACCCCGAAGGCGACGCCGCGCTCCTTGCCGTGGAAGGTCTGGGCCAGCAGGGCCAGGGAGGTGGCGAACAGGATGGCGCCGCCGATCCCCTGGGCGCTGCGGGACAGGATCAGCATCAACGACGACTGGGCCACGCCGCAGAGCAGGGAGCCGGCGGTGAACACCACCAGGCCGATGCTGAACAGCAGGCGGCGGCCGTAGCGGTCGGCCAGGGAGCCGGCGGTGAGCAGCACCGAGGCCAGGGTGAGGGCGTAGGCGTCCACCACCCACTGCACCCCGCTGAAGCTGGCGTGCAGGCCGGCCTGGATGGCGGGCAGGGCCACGATGACGATGGTGACGTCCAGCAACAGCATGAAGGTGGCGGCGCAGACCACCACGAGGGTCCACCACTTCCTGTCCATGGTCACAGCGTGCAGGTCCGCCGGCACCGGTACCACGGTTTCGGTCGATGTCGCCGGTTCTTTCCATCCGATACCGTTGTCGTGGTGGGATCTCCAGTTCTGGACGACCTGGACCGCCGGATCATCCACGCCCTGTACGTCAACGCCCGTGTGTCGTTCAGCCGCCTGGCCGAGGTGTTGGGCAGCTCGGAGCAGACGGTGGCCCGCCGGTACCGGGTGCTGCGCAATGCCGACGTGGTCCGGGTGGTCGGCCAGCTCGACAGCCAGCGGTTGGGGCGGTCGGACTGGGCGGTCCGCATCCGGTGCACGCCGGGGACGGCGACGGCGACGGCGGTGGAGCTGGCCCGGCGGCCGGAGACGGCCTGGGTGCAGCTCACGTCGGGGGGCACCGAGATCTTCAGCACCATCCGGTCCCACGACCGGGCCGAGCGGACCCCGCTGCTGCTGGGCCAGTTGTCGGCCGGGCGGCAGGTGGTGGGGCTGGAGGCGTACTGCCTGCTGCACCTGTTCACCGCGGCGCGGCAGGTGGCGCCGGGCATCGCCGCGCTGGCACCCGACGAGGTGGACCGGCTGCGGCCACCGGAAGGTGGGGAGCCGGCGGGCCGCCCGGTGGAGCTGCAGGACGCCGATTGGCCGCTGGTCCGGGCCCTGGCCGAAGACGGCCGGGCCACCTACCGACAACTGGCCGCCGCGACCCACTGGCACGAGTCCACCGTCCGACGGCGGGTGGCGGACCTGGTCGGCTCGGGGGTGCTGTTCTTCGACCTGGACGTCGCGACCGACGCCCTGGGGGTGCGGTCGCGGGCGTTGCTGTGGATGTCGGTGGCACCGGCCGAGCTGACCGAGGTGGGGGAGGCGCTGGCCGCCCGGCCGGAGGTGCCGTTCGTGGCGGCCACCTCCGGGTCGACGAACCTGGTGGCGTCGCTGTCCTGCCGGGACGACCGGTCGCTGTTCGAGTACCTGACCCGGCAGGTGGCGGCGCTCTCCGGGGTCACCCACATCGAGACGGCCCCGATCATGCGGTCGGTGAAGATGCACGCCGTCATGGCCCGCCCCGGCAGTTGAGGACGAGGCCGGGCCTCCAGGCTCCGGGTGGGTCACGGGCGGTGGGCTGGTGAAGTTTTTTGCCGGGTCACCCGCGGCCGGGTTTGAGCATATATGCTTAAACGCGATGGCTGGTGAGGCAGCAGAACTGTTGCGGCAGGCCCGCCGGCAGTCGGCGTTGCCGATGCGGGTGGTGGCCGCCCGGGCCGGGGTGCCGGTGTCCACGGTGTCCCGGGTGGAGTCCGGCCGGGTGGACCCGACGGTGGGCATGCTGCACCGGCTGGTGGCCGCCACCGGGCAGCGCCTGATCCTGGGCACCACACCGGACGACGCGGCGCCGCCGCCGGAGACGGTGGGGGAGGTGTCGGCCAGGTGGCGCCGGTCGGCGGCCCGTGGCCCGGCCGACTGGGCCTGCCTGCGGTCGCTCGCCACCTACCTGGCCGACCACCCCGAACGGGTGGACGCCGCCGTCCGACGACCGCCGCCGCCGTCCGGTTCGGCGATGCTCGACGACGTCCTGGCCGGGGTGGCGGGGGAACTGGCCGCCCAGGCCGGCCTGCCCCGGCCGACGTGGACCCGGTCCCGGTCCCGGACTGGCGCCGGCCGGGGAGGGGTGTGAGACAGTGACGGCATGGACGTAGGCATTCTCGGAGGCACCGGCCCGGCGGGTCGCGGGCTGGCGGTGCGGTTGGCGGCGGCGGGGCTGCAGGTCGGCATGGGGTCCCGCGACGCGGCCCGGGCCGACGCGGTGGCGGCCGAGGCCGTGGCCCCGTGGCCCGGCCGGCTGGCCGGGTCGATCACCGGAGTGGACAACCCCGGCGCCGCGGCCGCCGACCTGGTGGTGGTGGCCACCCCGTGGGACAGCGCGGTGGGCACCGTCCGGCAACTGGCCGACCCGCTGGCCGGCAAGGTGGTGGTGTCCATGGTCAACGCCCTGGTGAAGGAGGGCCGGGAGATGCTGGCCCTGGTGCCGCCCCGCGGCTCCATGGCCGCTGCCATCCAGGCGGTCCTGCCGCGGTCCAAGGTGGCCGCCACCTTCCACCACCTGCCGGCGTCCGAGATGGAGGACCTGGACTCCGGCCTGCTGGCCGACGTCCTGGTCTGCGCCGACGACCCCGCCGCCCGGGAGGCCACGCTGGAGCTGGCCGACCGCATCGAGGGGCTCCGGCCGCTGGATGCCGGCAGCCTCAGCCAGGCGGCGGCCATCGAGGCGTTCACCGCCGTCTGCATCACCCTGAACATCCGTCACCGGGTACACAGCACCCTGAAGCTCGCCGGCATCTGAGCGGCGGCATGGGCATGCGCCTCTACGACACCGCCCGGGACGCGGTGGTCCCGTTCGAGCCGGGCCCGGTGGTGACCATGTACACCTGTGGCATCACCCCCTACGACGCCGCCCACCTGGGCCACGCCGCGGTGTACCTGACCTTCGACGTCCTGCAGCGCCGGCTCCGGGACGCCGGCCACCAGACCAGGTGCGTCCGCAACGTCACCGACGTCGACGACGACATCCTGCGCAAGGCCCGGGAGCTCGGCGTCCACTACCTGGACCTGGCCGCCGAGGAGATGGCCCGGTTCGACGCCGACATGAGCTCGCTCGGGCTGCTGCCGGTGGCCGCCGAGCCCCGGGCCACCTCCGCCATCGCCGACATCCTGTCGTTGATCGGGGTCGCCCTGGACCGTGGCCACGCCTACCGGTCCGGCGGCGCGGTCTACTTCGACGTCACCACCTTCGCCGGCTTCGGCAAGGTCAGCCACTTCGACCGGGACGAGATGCTGCGGCTGGCCGCCGTCCACGGCGGCAACCCCGACGACCCCAACAAACGGAACCCGCTGGACTTCGTGCTGTGGCAGCCGTCACTGCCGGACGAGCCGGCCTGGGAGTCCCGCTGGGGCCCGGGCCGGCCGGGCTGGCACATCGAGTGCTCCGCCCTGGCGCTCCGCGAGCTGGGCGACACCATCGACATCCACGGCGGCGGCCGCGACCTGGTGTTCCCCCACCACGAGTGCGAGACCGCCCAGTCCGAGTCGGTGACCGGGCAGCCGTTCGTCCGGCACTGGCTCCACGTCGGCCTGGTCGGCCTCCACGGCACCAAGATGTCCAAGTCCCTCGGCAACCTGGTGTTCGTCGGCGACCTGGTGAAGGAGTGGGAGCCCATGGCGGTCCGCCTGGCCCTCCTCGACCACCACTACCGGCCGGACTGGGACTGGGACGACGGCGACCTGGCCACCGCGGCCGACCGGCTGGAACGGTGGCGGGCGGTCACCCCGATGGGCTCGCCGGCCGTCCTGGCCACCGGGACCCCCGGGGCCGCCGGGGCGGCCGGCGGGCCCGGCGCGGAGCCTGCCGACGGCCCTCCGGTGGGGGAGGACCCGGCGCTGGACGGCGTGCGGGACCGGTTGGACGACGACCTGGACACCCCCGGGGCCCTGGCCGTCGTCGACGGTCACGCCGCCGCCGGCCGTCCGGTGGGGGCCGCCGCGGCCCTGTTGGGCATCGCCCTTTGACCTGACGGCGTGCCGGCTGCGTCGCCCTTTGGCTGCCCCGTCCCCCGGCGCGGCCATCCGCGGCCGGCATCATCTTCGTCCGCCGGTCGTTGACACCGGCGCTACGGATCGATAGCGTCGGCATCGCCGGGTGGCGTTGGTCGGTCGGGCGGCCTGCCAACCTCCCAGATGCCCGGACGGCCCGTCGGTGCCCGGCACCCTGGCGGGATCGCACTGCTGCCCCGACCCGAACGTTCGGGCCGCGGGCGACGCGGTCCGTCACTCACCCGAGGTGGACCCATCAATGGCACTGGACTGGGCAGCATTCGCCGTCGTCGTCACCGGCGCCGCACTGGTATGCGGCACCATGTGGACGTTGTTCCTCCGGCTGGAAGGCCGGTTCGACGGCCTCGTGGACAGGTTCGACCGGTTCGAGGACAACGTGAGCCGTCGTTTCGTGCAACAGACCGAGATGTTCGGCGCCGGCCTGAACCGGCTGGGTGAGGAGCTGTCGCGGACCACGGCGACGGTGAACACCCGCCTCGACCGTGTCGACAGCCGTCTCGACCGTGTCGAGCACCGCCTCGACGGCGTGGAGCACCGGCTGGGTGGCGTGGAGCACCGCCTCGACGGCGTGGAGCACCGGCTCGGTGATGTCGACCACCGCCTCGACGGGATCGGCCGGGATCTGGGTGCGCTCCGGACGGATCTGGCCGAGCACCTGGCCGACCATCCGGCCTGACGGCGCCACCAGACTGGCGGGCGCGCCTCACGGGTGGTCGGGCGTCAACTGTCCCCGATCTCGGCTGCCCCGATCTCGGCTGCCCCGATCTCGGCTGCCGCGGCCTCAGCGGACGGCCGTACGGAGCCGGTCCAGCTCGGCCACGATCCGGTCCATCCCGTAGGTGGCCTGCAGCCCGCTGGGGTTGGGCAGCACCCACAGCCGGGCGTCGCCCAACCGGTCCTCCTGGGGACCGACGGTGGCCCGGGGCCGCCGGAAGGCGGTGCGGTAGGCGGTGAGGCCCAGGAAGGCCACCACCTTCGGCCGGTACCTGGCCACCTTGTCCTCCAGGATGGCTGCGCCGTCGCGCAGTTCGTCCCGGGTCAGCTCGGCCGCGGTGGCGGTGGTGCGGCCGGCCAGGTTGGTGATGCCGAGGCCGTAGTCCAGCATCTGGTGCTGCTGGTCCGGTCGTAGTCGGCGGTCGGTGAACCCCGACGCCTCCAGGGCCTTCCAGAACCGGTTGCCGGGGTGGGCGAAGTGGTGGCCGGTGGCTCCGGACAGCCGGCCGGGGTTGATGCCGCAGAACAGCACGTCCAGGTCGGGGCCGATGACGTCGGGGACCAGCCCCTCGCCGCCGGCGGCGGCCACCGGGGCGGCGCCGGGGGATGGGGCTGGCCGGCGGGGTCCGGTGGGCACGGCCCCGATCCTGGCATGGGCACCGCGGGCCAGGATCGGGTGGCACGATCGTGCCTGGGATGTATCGCATGTGATACGTTGGCCGGTATGGCCGAGGTGACCATCCGGGAGCTGCGGAACCACGGTGGCGAGGTGGTCGACCGGGTGGCACGCGGCGATCAGGTGGTCATCACGCGGGCCGGCCAACCGGTGGCCGAGCTCCGCCCGATCCCGCCGCCGCCGCTGACGGCGGCAGCCCTCCTGGTGCACTGGCACCGGCTGCCGGTGGTGGACCCTGCCGCAGTGCGGTCGGACATCGATGAGCTGATCGACCCGCGGCTGTGACTCCGACAGACCGCCCCGGCCGGCAAAGAGCTGGCCGGCAAGAAGCTGGCCGGCAAGGAGAGGGACTTCTCGACACGTCGACCGTCATCCTGCTGACCCGTATCGACGATGCGTCGGTGCTGCCGGCCTACCCGGTGATCTCGGCGGTCACCCTGGCGGAGCTGTCGGTGGGACCGCTGGTCGCCGGAGACGACCGGGAGCGGGCGGCCCGGCAGGCCCACCTGCAGGAGGCGGAGGCCAGGTTCGATCCGTTGCCGTTCGATGCCGAGGCGGCGCGGGCGTTCGGACAAGTGGCCGCATCACTTCGACGGGCCGGCCGCAAGACCACGGTGAGGGCGTACGACGCCATGATCGCCGCCACGGGGTTGGCTCGGGGCCTTCCGGTGTACACGGCGAACCCCGACGACTTCGACCACATCGACGGCGTCGATGTGGTGGCCGTGCCGGTCCCTCCCACCGGCCCCTGAGCCGCCAGGGCCGGACCCGCCGGTCCGGGCCACGACGGCCGGCCCCCGAAACGTTCCCGCGGAGACGTTCCCGTGGAGACGTTTCCGGGAAACGTGCCCGGCGGAGGGCGGTGGCTGCGACGCGTACGCTGTCTGTCTCGCGAACCCCGTCGGCGCGGCCGTCGCCCCGGGGTGGTCAGCCCGACGGCCCGGACCAGGAAAGACCAGGACCATGGCAGCGACGGTGAAGGTGCGACTCCCCGACGGATCGGCGAGGGAGCTGGCCGCCGGGTCCACTGCCGGCGACCTGGCCGCGGCCATCGGGTCCGGGCTGGCCCGGGCGGCGGTGGCGGCGGTGGTGGACGGCCGGGAGGTGGACCTGTCCACCGAGCTGCCCGACGGGGCCGAGGTGGCCATCCTGACGTCGTCGTCGGACGCCGGCCGGGAGGTGCTGCGGCACTCGACCGCCCACGTCATGGCCCAGGCGGTGCTGCGGCTGTGGCCGGGGGCGCACTACGCCATCGGCCCGGTCGTCGCCGACGGGTTCTACTACGACTTCGAGCTGCCCGGCGGGGCCCATTTCAGCGAGGAGGACCTCGGCCGGATCGAGGACACCATGCGGCAGATCGTGGCGGAGGACCAGCCGTTCGTCCGGGACGAGGTCAGCATCGACCAGGGGCTGGCCCTGTTCGACACCCAGCCGTTCAAGCAGGAGATCATCCGGGCGGTGGGGGAGGGGGCCGACGAGGTGGATGCCGGCCCGGCCCAGCCCGACGGCGCCGGCCCCGCCGCCACGACCGGCCCCGCCGCCACGACCGGCCCCGCCGCCGGCCGTCCGGTGGGGGCCGCCGCCAACGGGTCCGGCGGCCCGGCCATCTCCACCTACCGCAACTCGCCCACATTCGTGGACCTGTGCCGGGGACCCCACGTGCCGTCCACGGCGAAGTTGGGCCACTTCAAGCTGATGCGGGTGGCCGGCGCCTACTGGCGGGGGGACGAGAAGCGGCCGCAGCTCCAGCGGATCTACGGCACCGCCTGGGAGTCGGACAAGGCGCTGAGGGAGCACCTGCACCGGCTGGAGGAGGCGGAGCGGCGGGACCACCGCAAGCTGGGCCACGAGCTGGACCTGTTCTCGTTCCCCGACGAGATCGGCCCCGGCCTGGCCGTGTTCCATCCGCGAGGGGGGACGGTGCGGCGGATCATGGAGGACTACTCCCGACGCCGCCACGACGAGGCCGGGTACGAGTTCGTGTACACCCCGCACATCACGAAGAGCCACCTGTTCGAGATCTCGGGCCACCTGGAGACGTTCGCCGACGGCATCTACCCGCCCATGGAGCTGGACGGGGGCACCGAGTACTACGTGAAGCCGATGAACTGCCCGTTCCACATCCTGATCTACCGGAGCCGGCAGCGGTCCTACCGGGAGCTGCCGCTGCGGCTGTTCGAGTTCGGCACGGTGTACCGCTACGAGAAGTCCGGGGTGGTCCACGGGCTGACCCGGGTCCGCGGGATGACCCAGGACGACGCCCACATCTTCTGCGCCCGGGACCAGATGGCCACCGAGATCGACTCGGTGCTGACCTTCGTGCTGGACCTGCTGCGGGACTACGGCCTGGACGACTTCTACCTGGAGCTGTCCACCAAGCCGGAGGGCAAGGCGCTGGGGACGGACGAGGAGTGGGAGGAGGCCACCGGGGCGTTGCGGACGGTGGCCGAGTCCCGGGACCTGGACCTGGTCATGGACGAGGGGGGCGGCGCCTTCTACGGCCCCAAGATCTCGGTGCAGGCCCGCGACGCCATCGGCCGGACCTGGCAGATGTCGACCATCCAGCTCGACTTCCAGTTGCCGCAGCGGTTCGGCCTGGAGTACGTCGGGGCCGACAACGCCAAGCACCGCCCGATCATGATCCACCGCGCCCTGTTCGGGTCGGTGGAGCGGTTCTTCGCGGTCCTCCTGGAGCACTTCGCCGGGGCCCTGCCGACGTGGCTGTCCCCGGAGCAGGTCCGGGTGCTGCCGGTCCGCGACGACCACGTGGCCTACGCCGACGAGGTCACCGACCGGCTGCGGGCGGCCGGCCTGCGGGTGTCCATGGAGGACGCCGCCGAGGCCCTCGGCGGCCGGGTCCGGCGGGCCAAGCTGCAGAAGCTGCCGTACGTGCTGGTGGTCGGCGACGACGACCTGGCCGCCGGCACCGTCGGGGTGAACCGCCGGGGCAGCGACCGGCCGGACCGCGGGGTGCCGGTCGAGGAGCTCCTCCGTGCCGTCCTGGACGACGTCGCCGCCAAGCGGGCCACCCAGGCCCCGGCCGGCGCGGCCTGACGGTGCCGCTCGAGCAGCTTTGGGCCGGCTGGCGGCACGACTACGTCACCACCGCCACCGAGAAGGAACGGGCCGCCGGTGACGCCGCCGGAGATAGTGCCGGCGGGGGCGGCGCCGGCGGGGATGGGGACTGCGTGTTCTGCCGCATCGCGGCCAGCGGGCCGCCGTCGGTGGACAACGGGGTGGTGTGCCGGGGGGAGCTGACGTTCGCGGTCCTGAACGCCTACCCGTATGCCAGCGGCCACCTGCTGGTGCTGCCGTTGCGGCACCTGTCCGACATGGCGGAGCTGACCGACGACGAAGCGGCCGAGCTGTGGGGCACCACCCGTCGGGCGGTCGACGCCCTGACCGTCGCCTACCGGCCGGACGGCCTCAACCTGGGGGCCAACCTGGGCCGGGCCGCCGGGGCCGGCATCCCGAGACACCTGCACCTGCACGTGCTGCCTCGGTGGTCGGGGGACACCAACTTCATGACGTCGGTCGGCGGCATCCGGGTGATGCCCGAAACGCTGGCCACCGCCTGGGAGAAGCTGCACGCCGCCTGGCGGTAGCCGGCCGGCTCGGGGCCCCGCCTCCCAGTGGGCAGCCGGGCTGTCACCCACCCAATTAGGCGTCCACCAATTAGGCGTCGTAGAACCGGCGGTTGCCCTCCAGGCTGGCCACGATGGCCGGCGGCAGGTCACCTCGCCCGAGCAGCTCGGCCACCAGGGCGCCGCCCCGTTCGCGGTCGCCGACGTAGTACGTGCAGATGGACTCCTCGTAGGCCATCCGCCAGTCGTAGACGTCGGTGTGGACGAACAGGCGGTCCCCGCCGTAACGCTCCGGGGCCGGGCCGCCGGCCGCCGAGTCCTCGGCGTCGTCCCCGCCCCCTGCGGTGCCACCCCCTGTGGCGGCCCCCACCCCGCAGTGCCGGCGGGCCAGATGGCAGGCCTCGAAGGCCAGGTGCCACTGGGCGCCGAGCCGGTAGTGCTCGGCCAGGGACCACAACGGCTCGGCCCGCCACGGCCGGGACCCCCAGGCGCTCCAGAGCACCCCGCACCCCTCGTCGGTGCGGCCGCTGGCGAGCAGGCACACGCCCAGTCGCCATCTGGCGTACCAGGTCTCCTCGTCCCAACCGGCCAGGTCGAGCCGCTTGCGGTACCAGGTCGCGGCGCGGGCCGGTTCCCCGGCGTCCTCGTAGGTGCGGGCCAGGTAGAACACGGTCCGCGGGTTGGCCGGGTCGTCGCGGTGGTCGGCTTGGAGCAGGCCGAGCTCCCGCTGCAGCTTGGTGCCCCGGTTGCCGCCGTCGCCGTGGTGGACCACCCGGAAGGCCGCCGATCGGTAGGGCACCGGCTGGCCGTCGGACAGCGCCAGGTATTCGTGGGCCCGCCCGTACCACTGCCACGGTTCCGACGACCGGACCAGCCGCGGCACCCAGAACGACAGCGGCGGCACCTCGTAGGCCGCCTCGACGACGGTGGTCCCCGCCGGGGCGGCCCGCTCCAGGGAGCCCTCCAGGGTGTCGTCGGCGTCGAGGGTCAGCACCCAGTCGGTGTGCGGCGACGCCGCGGCCAGGGCCACGTTCCGGGACGGCCCGTAGCCGCGCCACTCGTCTTCGATCACTTCCCCGGGGACCCCGCCGAACACCTCGGCGGCCACCGACACCGTGGCGTCGGTGCTGCCGGTGTCCACGATGGTCCAGTGGTCGAGCTGCCCGTCCAGGGTGGCGGCCAGCCGAGGCAGGTTGGCGGCCTCGTTCTTCACGATCATGGCCAGCCCGACGGTGGCCCCGCTCCCGGCCCCGGCCGGCCTCATGTCGCCGTGCCGCTCGCCGTGCCGCCGTCCGCCACCGGCACCCGGGACGCCAGCGACGGGTCCAGCTTGATGGCTTCGGCCAGGGCCGCCTTGCCCTCGGCGGTCTTGCCCTCCGCCAGCAGGGCGAACCCCTGGTTCAGCCGTGCCGCGGCATCCTTCGGGTCGATGGCCAGCACCTTGCGGTAGAGCGCGACCGCCTCCTTGGGGTCGCCGGGGGCCACCAGCTCGGCCAGGTTGTACAGGGCCGGCAGGTACTTGGGGTCGCCGCCGAGCGCCCGGCGGTAGTCGTTGAGCGCTTGTGTGTCCTGGCCGTTGCGGTGGGCCATCACCCCCAGGTCGTACCAGGCGATGGTGTTCTTGGGGTCGGCCTTCACCACGGCCAGGAACGTGGCCGCGGCTGTGGCGTACCGTCCCTCGTTCTCCTCCGCGATGGCCCGTTCGAGCTTGGGCTCCAGTGTCGCCGGCGTCTGGTGCTCGGTCGTGGTCCCCCTGTCCACCTTGCCCGCGGACGGCGACGGGCCGCCGCATGCCGCCAGCAGGCCGGCCGCGGCCATCGCGAGCAGCCCGACCGCCGCGGCGGTGCGGCGACGTAGCCGTGGCGGGCCGGGCCGCCGATGGCGCCGGTGCAGCCGCGCCTGCGATGGCGCCGGGGCTCGCCGCGGGGTCGGGGGGAAGGTTGGCTCGGGCATGGGTGGTGGTGCCGGACCACCGGCACCGCGTCACGGTGCGGCCACTCCGACGGTCGCAGATCATCCCACAACCGGCCGGCCCAACGGCATTCGGAGAGTGATGCTTGCCCTTTTCCTCTGGTCTCGCTATCTTTCGGCCGACCCAATCGATCAAGGTAAAACTCCAGGGAGATACGCCCGTGCCAAATCGTGCAACCCGCCGAGCCACCAGCCGCCAGAACCGCTGGGCCCACCGGATGTCCGGTGCCGCCGCCGGTGCGGCACTCCTGAGCGGCCTGCTCGGCGGCCTCTCCATGGGGACCGCCGGGGCGGCCACCTCCGCGCTGTCGACCCGGGCGGACAGCACCGCAGGGGGCTACTGGCTCGTCACCAAGACCGGGGCCGTCTACGCCTTCGGCGGCGCCAAGTACTACGGCGGGGCCAACAACCTCGTCCTGAACGCGCCCATCGTCGGCATCGTCCCGACCCCCGACGGTGAGGGGTACTGGCTCATCGGCGCCGACGGCGGCATCTTCGCCTACGGCGACGCCCAGTTCTACGGCAACCCCGTCGGCAACGCCACAGGCGTCGTCGGCGCCGCCACCCTTCCCAACGCCGGCCCGGCCGGCGCCACCGGGGCCACCGGCCCGACCGGTGCCACCGGCGCCACCGGGACAACCGGCGCCACCGGACCGATCGGGGCCACCGGGGCGACCGGCGCCAACGGCACCACCGGGCCGACCGGCGCTGTCGGCGCCACCGGGGCCAACGGGGCCACGGGCGCCACCGGACCGATCGGGGCGACCGGCGCCAACGGTGCCACCGGGGCGACGGGGCCGACCGGCGCTGTCGGCGCCACCGGGGCCAACGGGGCCACGGGCGCCACCGGACCAACCGGGGCCAACGGCGTTACCGGGGCAACGGGGGCGACCGGGGCCAACGGCGTCACCGGGGCGACGGGTCCGATCGGGGCCACCGGGGCGACCGGCGCCAACGGCGTTACCGGCGCCACCGGCGCCACCGGGGCCACCGGCGCGACGGGCGCCACCGGAGCGAACGGCCTCACGGGCGCGACGGGCGCCACCGGGACAGTGGGTCCGACCGGTGCCCTGGGCCCGATGGGCCCGACCGGCGCCACCGGTCCGACGGGTCCGACCGGCCCGACCGGCGCCACCGGAGCGACAGGTCCGATCGGGCCGGCGGGCTCGCCCGGGACGCCGGGTCAGACCGGGGCCACCGGCCCGACCGGGGCCACCGGGGCCACGGGGGCCACGGGGGCCACCGGGACAACCGGGGCGGTCGGCCCGACCGGGCCGTCGGGCACAGGCGGCTTCTTCGAGTCGAGCGCACACGCGACAATCACGACGATCGTCCCTGGGCTGGCTGGGCTGGGGGCGCTCCTGCCGCTCGACGGCGTCGAGGTGACAGCCCCGAAGCAGCAGGTTTCGACAAGCATGACCCTGACCCCGTCGCAGACACCGTCGACCCGGACCTACGACGTCCCGCAGGTCGTGCCCCGGGACATGACCCTTACGTCCATCTCGGCCGCGTTCAGCACCTCCACGGCGATGGCCCTGGTCGGAACGACGGTCACGGTGACCGCGCAGGTCTACGAGAGCACGACAGGCTCGCCGCGGACCTTCACGCCGGTCCCCGGCGCCACGGTCACCCTGGCGCCGGCACTGACCGGCATCATCGCCATCGGAACCGACATCTCGGGGATCACGACCGGGCTGTCGATCCCGGTGACGGCCGGGTCGCACCTGATGGTGGTCGTGTCGGTCACCGCCACCGGGCTCTCGCTGGCGAACTCCGTCTCGGGGACAGTCAGCGTCGGCATCTCGGCCGTGTAGCCGGTGCCGGGGTCACACTGCCGGAGGCCGCCGGCGGTGTGACCCCGGCCAGCCGTCCCCTCGGCAACCATCGTCACGAGCAGTCGGCCGCCGGCCGCGGCTGGCGGTGAGGCCCAGCCAGTGATGGCGAGAATGGCCAGATGAAGTTGGCCTCGGTGTCCGAAGCGAAGAACGGGCCGTGCTCGACGTGGTGCGGTCGGGGGAACCGGTGGTGATCACCGACCGGGGTACCCCGATGGCCCGGCTGGAGGCGGTCGCAGACCTGCTGGGCACCGACCCCAGGCTGGTCCGGCTCGAACGGGCCGGGCCGCTCCGCCGCGGCACGGGCGGCGTCGTGGGCGTGCTGGGGCGGCTGGGCCCGCCGCCGGCGCTGTCGGAGGGCGGCGACCGTGGTGCCGTCGAGGTGGTCCTGGAGGAACGCCGGACGGGCCGTTGAGGTTCTGGGACAGTTCGGCGGTGTTGCCGTTGCTGGTGGCCCAGGGGGCCGCCGCGGTGGTGCTGGCCGAGCACGATCTGTCGACCGCGGCGCTGCGGCGTGAGGGCTTCGGGGTGATCGTCCCGGCCTGACCGGCCTGACCGGCTTGACCGGCCTGACCGACCGGGTCAGCCGGCGGCGGCCGGCCGGGCCAGCCCGGCGACGAGGTGGTCGGGGACGGCGTCGTAGTGGTCGTGGTCGGCCCGGAACCGGCCGCGGCCGCCGGTGAGGGCGCGGAGGTCGACGGCGTAGCGGGCCAGCTCGGCGGTGGGGACGAGGGCGACGATGGTCTGGTGCCCGTCGGCGTCGGCGTCGGTTCCCTGGATGCGGGCGCGGCGGGCATGGAGGTCGCCGAGGACGTCGCCCTGCAGGTCGGCGGGCACGGTGAGCTCCAGGCGGGAGACCGGCTCGAGCAGGACGGGGCGGGCCTGGGCGGCGGCCTCCCGGAAGGCCAGGATGGCGGCGGTCTTGAAGGCGAGCTCGGAGGAGTCGACGGAGTGGAACTTGCCGTCGTCGACGGTGACGGCGACGTCGACGACGGGGTAGCCGAAGGTGCCGCCCTGGGCCATGGCCTCGACGACCCCCTTCTCGACGGCCGGGATGTACTGCCGGGGGATGGCGCCGCCGACGACGTCGTCGTGGAAGGCGAAGCCGTCGCCGCGGCCGAGGGGCTCCAGGCGGAGGTGGCAGACGCCGTACTGGCCGTGGCCGCCGGACTGCTTCTTGTGCTTTCCCTCGGCGGCGGCCGGCCGGGAGATGGTCTCGCGGTAGGGGACCAGGACGTCCTCGCGGTGGACGGTGACCCCGAACTTGCGGTGCAGCCGCTCGACGGTGACGGCCAGGTGGACCTCGCCGGCGACGCCGAGCACGGTCTGGTGGGTCTCGTCGTTGCGGGTGACCCGGAGGCCGGGGTCCTCGTCGCAGAGGCGGCCGAGGGCGGACATGAGCTTGTCGTCGTCGTGGCGGGATGCGGGGCGGACGGCGACGGACAGCGGGGGCGGTCCGGGATCGGGGAGGGCGACGGCCACCGGGGAGCCCCTGGGGGCGAGGGTGTCGCCGGAGACGGTGGCGGCCAGCCGGGGGACGGCGACGAAGTCGCCGGCGACGGCCTCGTCCACCGGGACGGCGTCGTGCCCCCGGAGGGCCTGCAGGACGTGGAGGCGCTCGTCGTCGCGGGTGCGGGTGTTGGTGAGGACCACGTCGGGCCGGACGGTGCCGGACAGGACCTTGCAGAGGGACACCCGGCCGGCGTGCTGGTCGGAGAGGGTCTTGGCCACCACCAGCAGGGGCTGGCCGGCGGGGTCGCAGGGCACCTCCACCGAGGTCTCGCCGGCCCGGACGACGGCCGGCCGGTGGCGGTCGGGGGAGGGGCACAGCTCGACCAGCAGCCGGGCCAGCCGGTCCACGCCGACCCCGGTGGCGCCGGAGCAGCACAGCACCGGGAACACCGCGCCGCTGGCCACCCCGCCGGCCAGGCTGGCCTCCAGCTCGTCCCGGGAGATGGCCTCGCCGTCGAGGTAGCGGGCCATGAGGTCGTCGTCGCCGACGACGATGCCTTCGACCAGTTGCTCGTGGACCTGGTGCTCGGTGGTGGCCAGTTCGTCGGGGACGGGGCCCTGGACGCCGGCCACCGGTGGGCCGGCGACGGGGTCGTAGAGGGTGGCGGTGTCGTCCAGGAGGTCGATGACGCCGCGGAAGGCGGCCTCGGCGCCGATGGGGAGCTCGACCGGGGCGACGCCGGCGCCGAAGGCCCGGCGGATGTCGGCGAGGGTCCGGTCGAAGTCGGCCCGGTCGCGGTCCAGCTTGTCGACCACCACCACCCGGGGCAGGCCGAGGGCGGCGGCGGCCCGCCAGGCGTCCTCGGTCTGGGCCTGGACGCCGTCGGTGGCGCTGACCACCACGACGGCCATGTCGGCCAGGGCCAGGGCCATCTCCATGTCGGCGGTGAAGTCGGCGTAGCCGGGGGTGTCCAGGAGATTGACCTTGACGCCGTCGACGGTGGTGGGGGCGACGGCCAGGGAGATGGAGAGGTGCCGGGAGGTCTCCTCGGGCTCGAAGTCGCAGACGGTGGTGCCCCGGTCCACCGATCCCTGGCGGGGGATGGCCCCGGTGGCGGCCAGGAGGGCCTCGGCCAGGGTGGTCTTGCCGGCGCCGTGGTGGCCGACCAGGGCCACGTTGCGGATGTCCGACGGTGACAGGTGCGGCAACGGACCGACCTCCCTCGTGGGCCGTACCGGGGGACCTCCCCGCCGGGCTGCCCTGCAGGAAGCATACGGCGGCCGGCCCGGCGCCGCTCGTGCACACCGCGGCCGGCCCGGCGCCGCTCGTGCACACCGCGGCCGGCCCGGTGCCGCTCGGCACGCCGGTTGCGGGGCCGTCGGAAAGCCGGGTGGTACCATGAGAGACGTGCCAGGGGCCTCCGGCTCGGCACGTGGGGCGACCAGAGGAGCCTGCATGTTCGACGGCCGCTGGCGGTCAGCCGTGGACCGGAACACGGGACCGGTGGGGAAGACGCTGGTCCGCTGGGGAGTGACCGCCGACATCCTGACGGCGTCGGGACTGGTGTTCGCGGTGGCGACCGCGGTGGTGGTGGCGACGGGCCACCTGCTGATCGGCATCCCGATGCTGGCGCTGACCGGGTTCCACGACCTGCTGGACGGGCCGGTGGCCAAGGCGGGGGGGACCGCGTCGGTGCGGGGGGCGTTCTTCGACTCGGTGACGGACCGGGTGGCGGACGCGGTGCTGATGGGCGGGGTGGCGTGGTACCTGGTGTCGGTCCACAAGGGGTACCTGGTGCTGCTGCCGCTGGCGGTGCTGGGGGCGGCGTCGCTGGTGTCGTACGAGCGGGCCAAGGCAGAGGCGCTGGGGATCACGGCGGCCAAGGGCGGCCTGATGGAGCGGGCGGAGCGGATGATCCTGCTGGGCGCCGGGTTCCTGGCTCCGTGGCTGCTGGTGCCGGTGCTGTGGGTCCTGTTGGGGCTGACCCTGCTCACTGGGGTGGCCCGGTTCGTGCGGGTGTGGAAGGCGGCCGAGGGGCCGGCCCCGGTGGCGCGGCCGCAGCGGCCGGTGCGGGGGACCCGGTCGGCGCGGCCGGCCGGGACGTCGGAGTCGCGGTGGCAGGCGCGCCGCGACGCGGCGGCGGCCCGGGGGGAGCGGTCCGGGACGCCGGTGGCCCGTTGGCGGGCCCGCCGGCAGGAGGCGTTGGCCAGCCGGACCGGCCGGGCGCGGCGGGCGCGGCGGGCCGCGCCGGAGCGGACCGGGTCGCACCGCCGGCCGCGGTGACGGCCGGGACGCCGGAGCCCGGGACGCCGGAGCCGGAGGCCGGGCCCCGGGACCGGCGGGTGGTCGGGCCGGAGGCCCGGGACAGGCGGCTGGTCGGCCCGGAGGCCCGGGCCGAGGCGACGTACCTGATCTACCGGGGCCTGGGGGAGGCGATCCAGCGGGTGCCGGCGCCGGTGGTGGACGCGGTGGCGGCGGTGGTGGCGGAGGTGATGTCGCGGCGGGGGTCGGCGTCGCTGGCGATGAAGGCCCGGCACCTCCAACGGGTGCTGGGGTCGACGTCGCCGGTGGTGGAGCCGGACCCGGAGGTGGTCCGGCGGTGGACCCGGCGGTCGTTCCGGTGGTACGCCCGGTACTGGATGGAGGGGGCCCGGCTGCCGGGGATCCCGACCGCCGAGGTGACCCGGCGGATGGTGGTGGAGCGGGGGTACGAGCACCTGCAGGAGGCGATGGCGGCCGGCCGGGGGGTGGTGATGGTGCTGCCGCACGTGGGCAGTTGGGAGTGGGGCGGCATGTTCCTGGCCGCCGAGGGGTACCCGATGACGAGCGTGGCGGAACGGGTGGAGCCGCCGGCCCTGTACGACTGGTTCGTCAGCCAGCGTGAAGGGATGGGGCTGACCATCGTGCCGCTGGGCCAGGACTCCGGAGGAATGGTGCTGAAGACGCTGCGCGACGGGGGGCTGGTGGGGCTGCTGTGCGACCGGGACATCGTGGGCAACGGGGTGGAGGTCACATTCTTCGGGGAGACCACCACGTTCCCGGCGGGCCCGGCCACGCTGGCGTTGCGGACCGGGGCCGCCCTGGTGGCCGCGGCGGTGTACAGCGGCCCGGGCCGGCTGCACACCGGGGTGATCAGCCCGCCGTTCGACACCAGCCGGTCCGGTGGGCTGCGCAAGGACGTGGCCCGGATCACCCAGGACATCGCCCGCGAGTTCGAGCGGCTGATCCGGCGGTCGCCGGAGCAGTGGCACGTGTACCAGCCCAACTGGCCCAGCGACCGGGCCCCGGGCGACGTGGCCGCCGGGCAGTAGGGGGGCGGGGCGCGGTGCGGGTGGCGATGGTGTGCCCGTACAGCCTGTCCCGGCCCGGCGGGGTGCAGGGGCAGGTGCAGGGGCTGGCCCGGGCGCTGCGGGACCTGGGGCACCAGGTGGCGGTGGTGGCGCCGGACGACCGGGGCCGGCCGGGCCCGGCGGGGCCGGACGCCTACCGCATCGGCCGGCCGGCGGCGGTGCGGTCGAACGGGTCGGTGGCGCCGGTGTCGCTGTCCCCGCTGGCCCCGGTCCGGGCCCGGCAGTTCGCCCGGCGGTACCGGGCCGACGTGGTGCACCTGCACGAACCGCTGGCCCCGCTGGCCGGCTACGGCTGCCTGGTGGCCGGTCCGGCCCCGGTGGTGGGCACCTACCACCGGTCCGGGGACAGCCGGGCCTACGAGCTGCTGGGCCCGCTGGCCCGGTGGGCCAACGCCCGGATGGCGGTCCGCTGCGCGGTGTCGGAGGCCGCCGCGGACACCGCCCGGGTGGCGCTGGGCGGGGACTACGAGGTGCTGTTCAACGGGGTGGAGGTGGAGCGGTTCGCCGGCGCCCGGCCGTGGCCGACGGAGGGGCCGACGGTGCTGTTCCTGGGCCGGCACGAGCAGCGGAAGGGACTGGCGGTCCTCCTGGACGCCTTCACCTCGGTGCCCGGTCCGGCGGTGCTGTGGGTGGCCGGGGACGGACCGGAGACCGCGGCGCTGCGGGGGCGGCACCCGGCGTCGGACCGGGTGCGGTGGCTGGGGGTGCTGGACGACGCCGAGGTGGCGTCGAGGCTGGCCGGGGCCCAGGTGCTGTGCGCCCCGTCGCTCGGCGGGGAGTCGTTCGGGATGGTGCTGCTGGAGGGGATGGCGGCGGGCTGCACGGTGGTGGCCTCCGACATCGCCGGCTACCGGGCCGCCGCCGGCGGCCACGCCGTCCTGGTGCCCCCGGGGGAACCGGCGGCCCTGGGGACGGCGTTGGCCGCGGCGTTGGCGGACACCGGCCCGGGTGCCGACGCCGCCCGGCGGGCCGCGCTGGGCCACGCCGAGCAGTGGTCCATGGGGCACCTGGCGACGCGGTACGTGGCCGTCTACGAGCGGGCGATCGGTGCCCGGGCGATCGGTGCCCGGGCGGTCCGGTGAGCGCTCCTCAGAGGGCGTCGGGGCCGCGTTCGCCGGTCCGGATGCGGACGACCTGGTCGACGGGGAGCACCCAGATCTTGCCGTCGCCGATCTTGCCGGTCTGGCCGGCGCCGACGATGGCGGCCACCATGTCGTCCGCCTGGGCGTCGTCCACCACCACCTCCAGGCGGACCTTGGGGACGAAGTCCACCTCGTACTCGGCGCCGCGGTACACCTCGGTGTGCCCACGTTGGCGGCCGTAGCCCTGGGCCTCGCTCAGGGTGAGGCCGTTGGCCCCCATCTTGGACAGGGCCTCCTTGACGTCGTCCACCTTGAACGGCTTGATGACGGCGGTGATGAGCTTCATGCCGCACCCCCGTCGGCCGTGGCGGTGATGACGGCGGCGACCGGGCCGGTGCCGGCCGTGGCGGTGCCGACCGGGACGGCCACCGGTTCGGGTTCCGCCGTCCCGTTGTCGCCGTGGGCCCCGGAGTGGCCGGCGCTGGCGGTGAAGCTGGGGCTCAGCTCGTAGGCGGTCTCGGCGTGCAGGGCCAGGTCCATGCCGAGCTCCTCCTGCTCCGGCGTCACCCGGAAGCCGATGGTCTTGTGGATGGCCATGGCGATCAGCCAGGACATGATGAACGAGTAGGCCGTGACGGCGACGACGGCCAGTCCCTGGCGGCCGAGGAGGGCCCAGCCGCCGTGGTAGAAGACGCCGTCGACCCCGCCGACCGCGGCGGTGCCGAAGAACCCGATGAGCAGGGCGCCGACGACCCCGCCGACGAAGTGGACGCCGCCGACGTCGAGGGCGTCGTCGAGCTTCAGGCGGTACTTCAGCCGGACGGCCAGGGCGCAGAGGGCGCCGGCCGCCACGCCGATGACGGTGGACCCGAGGATGTTGACGAAGCCGCAGGCCGGGGTGATGGCGACCAGCCCGGCCACGGCGCCGGAGGCCGCGCCGAGGGTGGTGCACTTCCCGTTGGTCAGCTTCTCCACCAGGATCCAGGCCAGCAGGGCGGCCGCGGTGGCGGTGTTGGTGTTGATGAAGGCGTTGGCGGCCAGGTTGTTGGCGCCGAGAGCCGAGCCGGCGTTGAAGCCGAACCAGCCGAACCAGAGCAGGCCGGCCCCGAGAAGGGTCATGGGCACGTTGTGGGGCACCATCGGCCGCTTCGGCCAGCCCTGGCGCTTGCCGACCACCATGGCGACCGCCAGGCCGGCGACGCCGGCGTTGATGTGCACGACGGTGCCACCGGCGAAGTCCTCGGCGCCGCGGTCGTGGATCCACCCGCCGGCGGCCCACACCCAGTGGGCGACCGGGGCGTACACCAGGACGGACCAGGCGATGATGAAGATGATGAAGCTGCCGAACTTCAGCCGGTCGGCGCTGGACCCGGTGATGAGGGCCGGGGTGATGACGGCGAACATCAACTGGAAGGCCACGAACACCAGCGTCGGGATGGTCCCGCTGGCGTTGTCGGTGTTGGACAGCCCGAAGAAGTTGAAGTTGCCGATCAGGCCGCCGTTGTCGGGGCCGAAGGCCAGGCTGTAGGTCAGCCAGACCCAGACCAGGCTCACCACGCCGATGGCGGCGAAGTTCTGCATCAGCATGCCGAGGACGTTCTTGGCCCGGACCATGCCGCCGTAGAAGAGGGCCAGCCCGGGCGTCATCAGCAGGACCAATGCCGTACTGGCCAAGATCCAGGCGGTATCACCGGTATTGATGTGCATACTGTTCCTCTCCGTGCCAGGGACGAGCTGGTCGCTCGGCGGACGCCGACAGATTGGACCGTCGTTGTTTCCTCTTCGTTTCCCGGTCGTTTACGGTCCGTGAACTGCCGGTATCGGCCCGATATCGTGAGATTCAGCCAAGAACCCGCTGTATTTTCCCTGGGAAGGTCGACCATAACTAAAAATGACCTGGGAACCGATGGGGACAATTGGTTGTTTGCCGTGCCCGCACACCCCCGAATTGCCGGCGTTCACCGAACATGTCAGTGGGGAATGCCGGTTCGGTAACGGCGGCCACAACGCGCTATCGGCCGGTTCGCCACCCCGGCCGGCAGGCCGAGACCTGGGGTGGGCGCGGCGGGCCGGTAACCTGGCGGGCGCATGACCGAGCCCTCTTCGACCACGCCCGGCGGCGCGTCCAGTGGCGCGTCCGGCGGCACGTCCGGCGACCGCAGCACCGGCGGCGGCCAGCCCCCCAGCGGGGCCGGCGGCAACCGTCCTGGAGGCCAGCCCAGCCAGGCCAGCCAGGGCGGCCAGGGCGGCCAGGGTGGGCGGGCCGGCCAGGGCGGCCGGAGCCGATCGCGGCACCGGTCGGGGTCGAGGTCCCGCAGTGGCGGCGGCCAGGGGGGCAACCGGTCGGCGTCCGGTCACGGTGGCGGCCGGGGCCAGGGCGGCCGCAGCGGGTCCGGCGGTTCGGGGAACCGTTCCGGCGGCGGCCGTTCCCGGGGGCCGGGGTCCGGCGGGCAGCGGTCGTCGCGCCCGGCGCCGCCGGGACCGGACACGGCGAGGGTGGCGGTGGCACCGGCTCCGGAGCCGGTGCCCGCGACGGCCGAGGGCGGCGGGGAAGCCGGAGCCAGGGCGAACCGGCGGCGGGTCCGCAGGCTGAGCGCCATGGCGGGCGCGGCCCCGGGCGTGGTGCTGGGGCTGGTGGTCGGGGTGGTGCTGGGGATCGTCGTCGGCCCGGTGGCCGGTGCGATCGCTGGCGTGGTGGTGGTCGTGGCGGTGGCCGCCGGGGTGGCCGGGACCGTGGAGCGGCGGAGCGGCCCGGCGGTGCTGCGGCTGCTGGGCGGCGGGCCGGCGGACGAGGACGACTACCCGCAGCTTGCCAACCTGGTGGAGGGGCTGTGCGCCTCCTTCGGGGTGGCCCGCCCGGAGCTGTGGTTGCTGGAGGACGCGGTCCCGAACGCCTGCACCGTCGGGACGGGGCAGGGCCGGAACGTGCTGGTGGTCACCACCGGCCTGCTGGACCGGCTGGGGCTGATCGAGATGGAGGGCGTGGTCGCCCACGAGCTGGCGCACGTGAAGGTCGGGGACCCCGCGGTGTCGTCGGTCGCCGCTGCGGTCCTGGGCCCGCTGGCCCGGGCCACCGGCAACGACCGGTGGGTGCGGCGGGCCCTCGGGGCCGGCCGTGAGTACCGGGCCGACCAGTTGGCGGCCCTGACGGTGCGGTACCCGAGGGGCCTGGGGGACGCGCTGGAGGTGCTGCAGCAGGGGCCGCCGCCGGCGGCGGGGTCGGTGTTCACCGGCCGGCGGTGGGCCACCACCCGGTGGCTGTGGGTGGATCCGATGGTCGGCCACCGGGACGCCCCGGTGGAGGGCGAGCTGGACGCCACCTCGGTCCGGGAGGCCGCCCTCGCCGAGTGGTAGGCGTCCGAGTGGCAGGTGTATCCTTGGTGTATGTCGCGCACCAACATCGACATCGATGAGCGGGCCTGCGAAACCGTCATGCTGCGTTACGGGCTGCGGACCAAGCGGGAAGCGGTGAACTTCGCCCTGCAGGAGCTGGCCGCCGAACTGTCGATCGACGATGCGAGAGCGCTCCGGGGCAGCGGCTGGGAGGGCGACCTGGGTGAGCTCAGGACTGCCCGGACCACCGGTTCGTGATCCTGGTCGACAGCTCGGCCTGGATCGAGTTCCTGCGGGACACCGGATCGCCGGCCTGCGAGGCGGTGGACGCCCTGCTGGCCGGCGGTGACCGGCTGGCCACCTGCGATCCGGTCCGGATGGAGGTGCTGGCCGGCGCCCGGGACGAGCCCCATTTGCGGTCGCTCCGCGGCCTGCTCGGCCGGACGGAGCTCCTCGCGGTCCGACCGGCTGACTACGACGCGGCAGCCGCCCTCTACCGCGGGTGTCGACAGCGCGGCGGGACGGTGCGCCGGTTGATCGACTGCCTCGTCGCCGCGGTCGCCATCCGGCGGGACGTGGCGCTGCTCCATGCCGATCGGGACTTCGACGCGTTGGCCGCCCATTCGCCGCTGGTGGTCCACCGGCCCTAGCCGGCCCGGCCGGCGAGGGCTGCCGCCCGGGCGTCCCGTCGACCCCCGGCGTCTGACCCCCGGCGTCCAGTCCGTTGACCCCCGGGCGCCCAATTGACTAGCGTTCAGTAAGTGATGGAGGGAGCGGAGGGGGCTGGCTCGGCCCCGTCCGCCGGCCGGCCCGCTCGGGACCGTCTCGGTGTCGCCGACGGGGAACTGCCCCACCATGGGGACGGGGTGGTACCTGCCCGGCACCAGCGTGAGCCTGCACGGGAAGGTCAACGCCCAGGGGGTCTCCTTCCTGCGTTGGACAGGGGACCCGACACTGCTCAGCACATGGCTGGACACCTCGGTGACGGTGAACGGCAACCTGACCATCACCGCGGACTTCTACAACTCGTTCACCTGCCGGACGCTGTCGGTCAAGGTCATCCCGGCCGGCTCGGCCACCGTGGCCACCACATTCCGCGACGGCAACAACGGCTGCCCGCCGGGCACCTACTACGACCGGTGGCGCGGCACAACAGGCAGCCCGGTGACCTTGACGGCCACCCCGGTCAAGGGCAAGCCGTTGCAGGGCTGGTCGGTGTCCACGCACAAGGCCACGGCCACAGGCGGGACAAAGGTCGTCAACTACCCCGGCGTCCAGGTCGCCACGTTCGGGACCACATTCCTCGGCACAAGCTCGGCGACCGCCTGGACCTGCGAGGGGGTCTACCCCCAGGTGACCCTGGTCAGCCCGAACGGCACCCGGCACACCGAGGAGGCGCCGAGCACAGCGGACTTCATCGACGTGTCCCCGCCCCCGGACTGCCCGATCGGGACCGCGTCGTACACCGTCGGCACGACCTTCGCCCCGGCCGCCAACGCCCCGTCCGTCGGGTACCAGTTCAAGGGATGGAGCGACGCGGCCACCGGGACGGCGGCAGATGCCCCCGGCATCCTCCTCGACGGCTCCACCTCCGGGGTCACCGTGACCGCCACCTACCAGGTGATCTGTTACAAGCTCACCTCGGACTTCGACACAGGCGAGTCGGTGAGCCCGGCCCCCAACTGTCCTGACACCTCGGCGACAACACACGAGTACATCGGCGGGACCACGGTCGCCCTGGCCGCCACCGGCCACAGCGGGGACAACTTCACAGGCTGGACGGGACAGCCGACCGGGTCGCAGGGCAACTACGCCTGGGTGACCATGGACGCCGACAAGGCCGTCTACTCGGACTACACCGCCAAGTCGGTCGGGCAGAAGATCGGTGACGCCATCACCGAGGCGGCGACACAGGTCGCGATCGCCGCGAAGAAGGCCACCGGGGTGGTGGCCGCCACGGTCTCGGCCCTCGTCATCGGGGAGAACCCGCTGACCGCCGCCGGCAGCCTGGTCGTCCTCCTCGGTACCGGGGTCAGCGACCTGCTGCAGGCGCTGGGGGTGAGCGGGGCCGGGCTGACAGACCTGAACGACGTCCTCACCGACATCTCCCAGACCATCACCCTGATGACCGCCTACCTCAACTGCGCCACCGTGTGGTCGGCCAACGGCAACGGCACAGCCACCAGTGGCACACCGACCGGGAAGACGACGGCGGCCGGCCAGATCGGGAACCAGTACGCCCAGACAACGTTCAGGGGCAAGGCCGACGAGAAGTACTACGAGGACCTGGCCGAGGAGGAGGCGGCCCAGCAGGCGGCCGCGGAGCAGCCCTACAACCTCACCGGTGCCCCGCAGGGGGCCGTCGCCGAGACCAGCGCGCTGGACTCGGCCACGTCGTCGTACCGGTTCGTCGCCAAGTGGGGCACCAGGGTCGGCGCGGCGGCCACGGCGGCCGTCAGCATCTACCAGGAGGTCTCCACAGGGCCGGGAACTGGGTGGGACAGCTCGGCCACCACAGCCTGGACCGGCGGGGGGAAGGTGTACACATCCTGCCTGATGGCGTCGGAGCCCACATACATGAAGGCGCTCACACGGGAGTACCCGACAGGCTGACCAGCGCCAACCGGTCCCGGCCGCCGGGCTCGGTAGAATGGGGAGATGACGACCACGCCGGAGCCGACGGCCGGCCAACCCGAGACCGGGCAGCCCGGACAGCCTGGGACTGCGCCACCCGGGGGCAGGGAGACCGGCACCTTCACCGTCAAGCGCGGGCTGGCCGACATGCTCCGCGGCGGGGTCATCATGGACGTGGTCGACGCGGACCAGGCCAAGGTGGCCGAGGACGCCGGGGCGGTGTCGGTGATGGCCCTGGAGCGGGTCCCGGCGGACATCCGCCGGGACGGCGGGGTGGCCCGGATGAGCGATCCCGCCCTGATCCAGGGCATCCAGGAGGCGGTGACCATCCCGGTGATGGCCAAGGCCCGGATCGGGCACTTCGCCGAGGCCCAGATCCTCCAGGCCCTCGGGGTGGACTACATCGACGAGAGCGAGGTGCTCACGCCGGCGGACGAGGCCTACCACATCGACAAATGGGCGTTCACCATCCCGTTCGTGTGCGGGGCCACCAACCTGGGGGAGGCGCTGCGGCGGCTCTCCGAGGGGGCCGCCATGATCCGGTCGAAGGGGGAGGCGGGGACCGGGGACATCGTGGAGGCGGTCCGGCACCTGCGGTCCATCACCGGGGACATCCGCCGGATCACCCAGGCCGACAGCGCCGAGCTGTACGGCTGGGCCAAGGAGCTGCGGGCCCCGATCGGGCTGGTGCAGGAGATCGCCGAGACCGGCCGGCTGCCGGTGCCGCTGTTCTGCGCCGGCGGCATCGCCACCCCGGCGGACGCCTCGCTGGTCATGCAGCTCGGCGCCGAGGCCGTGTTCGTGGGATCGGGCATCTTCAAGAGCGACGACCCCGCCCGCCGGGCCCGGGCCATCGTGGAGGCCACCACCCACTACGCCGACGCGGAGCACGTGGCCAAGGTGTCCACCGGCCTCGGGGAGCCCATGCGGGGCCAGCAGGTGGCGGGGCTGGCCAACCAGGACCGGTTGGCCGACCGCGGCTGGTAGCCGCCGGCCACCCCGTCAGCGCCGCCGCCGTGACCATCGGCATCCTGGCCCTGCAGGGGGACGTCCGCGAGCACGTCGCGGCGTTCGACGACCTGGGGGAGGCCACCCGGCTGGTCCGCCGCCCGGCCGACCTGGACGGGATCAACGGCGTCGTGCTGCCCGGCGGGGAGTCCACCACGCTGTCCATGCTGCTGGGCTCCTCCGGCCTGTACGGGCCGTTGGCCGACGCCCTCGGTGACGGGTTGCCCGCCTTCGGCACCTGTGCCGGCCTGGTGCTGCTGTGCCGGCGGATCCTGGACGGCCGGCCCGACCAGCGGTCGTTCGGGGTGCTGGACTGCGCGGTGCGCCGCAACGGCTACGGCCGGCAGCGGTTCTCCTTCGAGGGCACCCTGGACGCTTCGGGCCTGGACCCCGACGACCCGGAGGCGTCGATGCGGGCGGTGTTCATCCGTGCCCCGGTCGTCGTGGAGGTCGGCCCGGGCGTGGAGGTCCTGGCCACCCTCTCTCCGGGAGCCGACGGCGGCTCGGACCCCGTCGCGGTCCGGCAGGGCCCGGTCCTGGCCACCGCGTTCCACCCCGAGCTCACCCCAGACCGCCGGCTGCACCGCCTGTTCGCCCACATCGCCCGCCGAAAGGCCCGGTAGGCGGGAACCCCCGCCGGAGCCGGCCACCGGCCGCACGGCTAGCCTGCGGGCAGCCTGAGCCCGTGGGTGACGGTGGGGGACACGACCAGAGACGAGCGCAGTGGCGACCAGCCGGGAACAGCGGATGGCGGCGGCCGGGGACGAACCGGACGTGGGGCCGGGGGCCGCGCCGGCAGGACAGCCTGCTGGCCGCCGGGACCGGGGCCTGGGACGGCTGACGGTGGTCGTGCTGGTGGTCGGCCTGGTGGCCACCGGGCTGCTGGCCTGGCTGACGTGGTGGATCAATGACGGCAACGAGAGCCGGCTGCTGAGGCTGCAGGTCCAGGAGGGGGTGACGGCGCTGGGGGGCGTGCTGCCGGGCATCCAGACCCCGCTGGCCTCGGCCGGGGAGCTGGCGAAGGCCACCGGGGACCCGGCGGAGTTCCAGCAGTACATGGCCCGGTACGTGGGGAAGGACCGGCCGTTCGTGTACGCCTCGCTGTGGCGGGTGACAGGGGCCGGGCCGCCCCAGCGGCTGGTGACGGTGGGCCGGGTGCCGGGCAGGGCCGGCGGCGCGCCGTCGACGGCGTCGGGGCGGCGGTTCATCCAGC
This sequence comes from Acidimicrobiales bacterium, assembly GCA_035547695.1. Lineage (GTDB taxonomy): Bacteria > Actinomycetota > Acidimicrobiia > Acidimicrobiales > RAAP-2 > DASZUK01. The sequence goes on along the minus strand of DASZUK010000044.1, from coordinate 28,817 downwards.
AGGCGGCGGCGTCGCCGCAGTTGGCCGTGTCGGGCCACCTGGGCGGCCGGTACCCCCGGGTCGGCTACGCCTACCCCACCGCGGGAGGCACACCGAAGTACGTGGCGTTCGCCGAGAACCTGGCCTCGCCGACACGCCGGGTCCAACTGTCCGGCCAGACCGGGTTCACCGACCTCGACTTCGCGCTGTACCTGGGCAGGAGGGAGGACGCCGGCGCCCTGATCGCCACCACGGTGCGCCACCTGCCGATCACCGGCCGGACGGCCACGGCGACGGTGCCGTTCGGGGACACGGTGCTGACGGTGGTGGCGACGCCGGCCGGCCAGCTCGGCGGCACCCTGCTGGAGGCCCTGCCGTGGATCGTGGTGGGCGGCGGCGTGGTGCTGTCGGTGGTGGCCGCGGTGCTGACCGAGTGGCTGGTCCGGCGGCGGAAGGTGGCGGAGTCGCTGGCCGAGGAGAACCGGCGGCTGTACGGCCAGCAGCACTCCATCGCCGAGACCCTCCAACGGGCCCTGCTGCCCGAGGAGCTGCCGACCATCGCCGGCTTCGACGTCGACGCCCGGTACCTGGCCGGGGTGGAGGCCATGGACATCGGCGGGGACTGGTACGACGTCATACCCGACGACGGCGGCGGGTTCCTGTTCGTGGTCGGCGACGTCTCGGGCCGCGGCCTGCGGGCGGCGACGGTGATGGCGTCGTTGCGGTATGCCATCCGGGCCTACGCCGCCGAGGGCGACCAGCCGGAGGTCATCCTGGCCAAGCTGGGGACGTTGCTGCGGGTGGAGGTGGACGGCCACTTCGCCACCGTGCTGTGCGGCCGGGTGGCCGCCGACGGTTCGATGACGCTGGCCAACGCCGGCCACCTCCCGCCGGTGCTCGCCCGGGACGACGGGGCGGCGTTCGTCCCGGTGGAGGTCGGGGTCCCGGTGGGGGTGTCCACCACCGCGGTGTACCGGCCCTCGCAGACCCCGCTACCGGCGTCCGGGACGCTGCTGGCGTTCACCGACGGCCTGGTGGAGCGGCGGGGCGAGGACATCGGGACCGGGTTGGAGCGGTTGCGGCAGGCCGCGGCGGCCACCGCCGGTGCCGTCGGGCCGCTGGGGGACGCCCTGGACCGGATGGTGGGCGGCCTGCTGGAGGGCGGGTCCGACGACGACACCGCCCTCCTCGGCCTCCGCTGGCCGGGCTGACCGCCCTGACCGTGCTGGCCGCGCTGGGCCGGGCTGGGCCGGACTGGCCCACCCTGCCTCCGGCCTGCCGGGGGGTCGGCGGGGCCGTTGGTAGCATCTCTGGGCTGGGTTCGCGCCCGCCGGAGCGGCCCGGCCAGGAGGAAAGGACGACATGTCGGGTCACTCGAAGTGGGCCACCACCAAGTACCGCAAGGGGGCGCAGGACGCCGCCCGGGCCAAGGTGTTCGCCAAGCACATCCGCTCCCTGGAGGTCGCCGCCCGGGACGGTGGCGGGGACATGGACAACAACGCGGCCCTGCGGTTGGCCTACCAGAAGGCCCGTGACGTGTCGATGCCGATGGACACCATCGAGCGGGCCATCAAGCGGGGCACCGGCGAGCTGGAGGGGGTGCGGTACGAGGCGGTCAACTACGAGGGGTACGCCCCCGGCGGGGTGGCGGTGATCGTGGAGACCCTGACCGACAACCGGAACCGGACCGCGGCGGAGATCCGGAACCTGTTCAACCGCAACGGCGGCTCCATGGCCGAGCCGGGGGCGGTGAGCTGGCAGTTCGCCCGCAAGGGCCTGATCGAGCTGGACCGGAGCCTGGACGAGGACCAGATCATGGAGGCCGCCCTGGAGGCCGGCGCCGAGAACCTGGACGACCAGGGGGAGCGATGGGTGGTCACCTGCGCCCCCACCGACCTCGGTGCCGTCCGCGACGCCCTCGAGGCCGCCGGCATCGTCCCGAAGTCGGCCGAGCTGGTGTTCGAGCCGACCACCATGGTGGAAGTGGAGGGGGAGGGTGAGGCCCAGAAGGTGTTGCGGCTGCTGGAGCTCATCGACGACCACGACGACGTGCAGTCGGTGCACGCCAACTACGACATCCCCGACGCCATCCTCGCCGGCTACAACGGCTGACCACCCGGTCCCCGGGCTCCGGTCCGGCGGCGGCCGATGACCGTCGACGCCGGCCCCACCGCCGTCCCGGCCGGACCGGCCGCGGCCTCCACCGGCCGTCGGTCCCGCATCGCCCCGCACCTCGCCACCCCGTCCGGCCTGGCCCGGGTGGTGGCCCCGGTGGCGTGGGCCCTGGTGGCCCTGGCCGCGGCCTACGGGGTGGTGGTGCGGGTGTGGCTGCTGGCCCACCTGCCCCTGAACAGCGACGAGGCCGTGGTGGGCCTCATGGGCCGGGCCATCGCCGCCGGGCACCCCAACACGTTCTACTGGGGGCAGCAGTACGGGGGGGCGGAGCCGTACCCGGTGGCCCTGGTGCTCCGGGTGGTGAACGGCGGGCCGATGGGCCTGAACGGGACGGCGGCGGTGCTGGCCGCGGTGGGGGCCGCCCTGGTCGGGCTGGCGGTGGCGGAGGCCACCCGGAACCGGGTCGTCGGCGCCCTGGCCGGCGCCCTGGCCTGGGTGTGGCCGTACGCCGTGGTGTGGACGTCGGTGCGGGAGAGCGGGTTCCGCGAAGCGGTGCTGTGCTGCGGCATGGCCCTGGTGGTGTGTGCCCTGCGGGTGCACCGGCGGCGGGCCGGGTGGGGAACCTTCGCCGTCCTGGGCCTGGCCGCCGGCGTCGGGTGGTGGGCGTCGCCGGAGATCGTGTACTTCGTGCTGCCGGCCGCGGTGCTGCTGGTGGTGTCCTGGGGCCGGCTGTTCGCCGCCGGCCACCGCCTGGACCGCCCGTTGCGGTGGCAGCCGCCGGCGGTGGCCGTGGCGACGGCCGTGGTGGGGGCGCTGCCGTGGATCTGGACCAACGTCGGCACCGGGTTCGCCTCGCTGCAGGCCGGCTCCCTGCCGAACACCACCGGGCTGGACTACGGGCAGCGGCTGTCGGTGTTCTTCTCGGACATGCTGCCGATGCAGCTCGGCCTCCGCACGGTGCCCGGCGGGGGGTGGGTCGGCGGGGACCGGGTCGGCCCGGTCCTGTACGGCCTGGCCGGAGCCGTCGTGCTGGCCGCCCTGGCCCGGGCGGCCCTCGCCGTCCGCCGAGGCCGGGCCGCGGCCCCGTGGCTGGCCGTGGGGGTGGCCGTGGTGGCGTTCCCGTTCGTCTACGCCCTGGTGCCGGCGTCGGGGTACTGGGAGGACGGCCGCTACGGGGTGCTGCTGCCGCCGCTGGTCGTCCTGTTGCTGGCCCTGGCGTTGGTGCGGTCGCCCGCCGGGGTGGCTCCCCGGCACGTCGCCCGGCACGCCCGCCGGGCTGCCGACGGGGTCCCGGCAGGGCCCTCGGCGGTGGGCTCCCTGGCGCTGCTGGTCGGCTGCGCCGGGCTGGCCGTCGGCGGCGTGCTGACCGTGGCCACCGCCCGGGCCGGGGGCGTGCCGGCCAGCCCGGGGTCGTTCTTCGGTGGCTGGACCGACCCGGACGCCGCGCCCCGTCAGGTCGCCTCGGCCATGGCGGCCCACGGCATCCGGTACGCCTACGGCAACTACTGGACCGCCTACGACCTCGACTTCATCGACCCCACCCGGCTGGCGGTGAGCCCGTCCCCGCACGACGTGGACCGCTGGCCGGCCATGGCGGCCCGGGTGGCCCAGGCTCCCCGGCCGGCCTGGCTGTTCTTCGCCCCCGGGCACGAAGCGGAGGCTACCCAGGCGTTCGGCGGCAACACAGACCCCGGGCCCGGCGGCCTCACCGAACCGCAGTTCCTGGACCTGCTGCGGTCCGACCACGTGCCGTACCGGGTGGTCCACCTGGGGGTGCTGGACGCGGTGGTGCCGGCCCGCCGGGTGCGGCTGCCTGGCTGACCGGCCGCTGACGGCTGCTGAACGAACCGCCCTGACCCCCTGTGGCCGGTCGCCCGGTGGACCGGTGCACCGCCGGCGGCCGGTCCACCGCCGGTGGCCGATCCCGGGCTACAGTCGAACGCATGTTCGTCCTCGGCATCGACCCCGGGCTGTCCCGCTGCGGGTACGGCCTGGTGTCGCGGTCGGGGGCCACGTCGGCCCTGGCCGCGGAGGCCGCAGGGGTCATCGAGACCGATCCCCGTACGCCGCTGCCGGAGCGGCTGTGGGTCGTGCAGCGCGAGCTGCGGGCCCTGATCGCGGAGTGCCGGCCGACCGCGGTGACGGTGGAGCGGGTGTTCTTCCAGGTGAACGCCCGCACGGCCATGTCGGTGGGCCAGGCCAGCGGCCTGGCGCTGGCCGCCGCGGCCGAGTACGGCTGCGAGGTGGTCGAGTACACCGCCAACGAGGTCAAGCAGGCCCTGGTGGGGTACGGCAGCGCCACCAAGGAGCAGGTGCAGCGAATGGTCACCTCGGTGCTCGGCCTGGGGGGCACCCCGCGGCCGCCGGACGTGGCCGACGCCCTGGCCCTGGCGGTCTGCCACCTGACCACCCTGCCGTTGCGCCGGGCGGTCGCTGCGGCCGTCGGAGAAGACAGAGGAGGTAGACGGTGATCGGGTCGTTGCGGGGCACCCTGGCGGTGCGGACGGCGGAGGCCGAGGTGGTGGTGGAGGTGGGCGGCGTCGGGTACCGGGTGGCGGTGACCACCGGGACCGCGTCGGCGCTGGGCCCGACGGGTTCGGACGTGTTCCTGTACGTGCACACCCACGTCCGGGAGGACGCCATCGTCCTGTACGGGTTCGCCCACGACGACGAGCGGCGGTGCTTCGAGGCGTTGCTCGGCGCCCACGGCGTGGGGCCGTCGCTGGCGTTGGCGGTGCTCTCCGTGCTGTCGCCGGCGGCGCTGTCGACGGCGGTGCTGGAGGACGACGTGGACACGCTGTGCTCGGTGCCGGGGGTCGGCCGCAAGACGGCGGCCCGGCTGCTCATCGACCTGAAGAGCCGGCTGGACCTGCCGGACCTGTCGGCCGCCGCCGCCGGGGCCGACGCGGCGGTGCGGTCCGCCCGGGCGGAGGCCCGGGCCGCCCTGGCGGAACTGGGCTACGGCCCCGACGAGATACGCCTGGCGCTGGACGGCCAGCGCGAGGATGTGGGGGTGGAGGAGCTGCTGCGCCTGGCCCTGCGGGAGCTGGCCTCCCGGTGACGCCGGAGGCGCGGCGGGAGGTGCTGCCGCCGAAGACCGTGGCCGGGAACGAGCCGGCCCGCGGGGTGGACCCGTCGGCCGGACCGGTCGAGGAGGTCGAAGAGGCCGGCCTGCGCCCGCGGAGCCTGGCCGAGTTCGTCGGACAGGCCCAGTTGGTGGAGCACCTGGGCATCGTCCTGCAGGCCGCCCGCCGCCGCCGCCAGCCGGTCGACCACCTGCTGTTCGCCGGGCCGCCCGGCCTCGGGAAGACGTCGCTGGCCGGCATCGTGGCCGCCGAGATGGGGGTGGGCCTGCGGGTGACGTCGGGGCCGGTGCTGGCCCGCGCCGGGGACCTGGCCGCGCTGCTGACCGACCTCCAGGAGGGCGACGTCCTGTTCATCGACGAGATCCACCGGCTGCACCGGTCGGTGGAGGAGGTGCTGTACCCGGCCATGGAGGACGCCAAGCTGGACATCCTCATCGGCAAGGGGCCCACCGCCCGGTCCATCCGGCTGGACCTGCCGCACTTCACCCTGGTGGGGGCCACCACCCGCACCGGGCTGGTGGCCGGGCCGCTGCGGGACCGGTTCGGCTTCGTCGGCCGGCTGGACCTGTACGCCCCGGACGAGCTGCAGGCCATCGTGGTGCGGTCGGCCCACATCCTCGGCGTCCACATGGACCCCGACGGCGCCGCCCGCATCGCCGAGCGGTCCCGGGGCACCCCGCGGATCGCCAACCGGCTGCTGCGGCGGGTCCGCGATTTCGTGGAGGTCCGCGGCGACGGGGTGGTGACCGCGGAGGCGGCCGAGGACGGGCTCGACCTGTTCGGGGTGGACCAGCTCGGCCTGGACAAGGTGGACCGGGCCATCCTCGACGCCCTGTGCGTCCGGTTCAGCGGCCAGCCGGTCGGGTTGACCACGCTGTCCCAGTGCGTCGGCGAGGAGGCCGACACCATCGAGGACGCCTACGAGCCCTACCTGCTGCAGCAGGGCCTCATCCAGCGGACCCCGCGGGGCCGGGTGGCCACCGCCCGGGCCTGGGCGCACCTCGGCGTCGTCCGGCAGGGGGCCGCCGGCCCCCACGGGGACGGCCCCTCCCTGTTCTGACCCGGTCAGCCCGCGGCGACGCCGACGACGGGTTGGGCCAACGGCCGCCCGCCCATCGACCCGGCGAACCGGGCCCCGCCGAACGCGAACACCCCGCCGCCGGCGGCCACCTCCCAGTACCCGAACCCGCCGGGCGCGGCAGCCATGGCCACCACCGGCCGGTCCAACGGCCGCCCGCCCATCGACCCGGCGAACCGGGCCCCGCCGAACGCGAACACCCCGCCGTCGGCGGCCACCTCCCAGTACCCGCCGCCACCGGGGGCGCCGGCGATGCCGACCACCGCGGCATCCAGCGCCCTGCCACCCATCGACCCGTAGTACGAGGCGTCCCCGAACGCGAACACCCCGCCGTCGGCCGCCACCAGCCAGTACCCCCGGCCGTCCGGGGTGACGGCCATGCCGACCACCGGTTGGCTGAGCGGCCTGCCGCCCATGGAGCCGTAGAACGAGGCGTCACCGAACGCGAACACCCCGCCGTCGGCCGCCACCTCCCAGTAGCCGCCGGAGCCGGTGCCGGTGGATGTGGCCCGTTGGCCGCCCGGGGTGGAGGCGATGCCGACCACCGGGGCCTCCAGCGGCCTGCCGCCCATGGAGCCGTCGTAGGCGTCCCCGAACGCGAACACCCCGCCGTCGGCGGCGGCCATGCGGTAGCCGCCGGTCGGCAACGACAGGCCGTAGCCGTAGGGGTACAGCACCTGGGTGGACGGCGGCGGTTGGGTCACGGTGACCGGCAGCCTGCCCACCGCGGGGGCGTCCCCGAAGATCACCGACACCAGGGCGTCGGCGGAGACCGGCTGGAGGTCGTACGCGGCGACGAAGGTGGGGGCGTCGGGGAAGTAGGCGATGTCGTACGGGGTGCCGAGGGCGGCGACGACCACCGGGGTCCCGGTGGCCAGCAGGGCGTCGACCAGTGTGACCTGCAGCTTCTGCCCTGTGGCGTTGCCTGTCCAGGCGTTGTAGGTGGTGACCACCACCAGCCGGTCTCCCCGTGCCGCCGCCACCGCCTGGGCGATCTGTGTCGGGGTCGGTGTGAACCCGGTGTCGAGGACGTCAGGGTCCAGGCCCCGAGCGGTCAGGTCGGCCGAGATGGCCGACAGCGCCGGTGTCCACACCCCGGTGACCAGCACGCCGGCGCCGGCCGGCGGAGCGAGCGGGAGGAGGCCGTCGTCGTTCTTGACCACCGTGATGGACCGCTGGGCGACCTGCCGGGCCACGGCCAGGTGGCTGGGGATGCCGACCACGTTGCCGACGTCGGCGACGTCGACGTAGGGGTTGGTGGCCAGCCCCAGCGTCCACTTCAGCGACAGCACCCGCCGCACCGACTGGTCGATCCGTGTGACGGTGATCCGCCCTGTGCTCACCGCGTCCAGCACCGCGTCGTAGCCCTGCACGAAGTACTGCGGTGTGCCGGCGGCCGGCTGCTGGGCGTAGAGCAGCTCGTCCTCGCCGGCGTCGACGGCCATGACGGCCGCTGTGCCCGGTGGGTACGCGCTGAGGGCCTGGGCGTTCATCGCGTCGGTGATGACCACCCCCTGGTAGCCGAGCTGGCCGCGGAGCAGCCCGTCGACGAAGGTGGGGCTGAGGCTGGACGGCAGGCCGGAGGGGTCGACGTTGGGCATGACGATGTGGGTGACCATGACCTGGTCGACGCCGCCGGCGATGGCGGCCTCGAACGGCGGGAAGTTGGTGGCCTGCAGCTCGGCCAGGGTCTGGTCGGAGGTGGTGACCCCGGTGTCCGGGTTGGTGGAGGTGTCGCCGAGGCCCGGGAAGTGCTTGGCGGTGGCGGCCACCCCGGCCCCGCCCTGGTAGCCGTCCACCTGGGCGGCGGCGAACGACGCCACCACCGACGGCCGGTCGCCGAAGGACCGTGGCCCGTCCGCGGTGTTCAGCGGGTCGGTGTTCACGTCCACCACCGGGGCGTCGTCCACGTCGACCCCCATGGCCCGCAGCTCCTGGCCGGTGACCGTGGCCGCCTGGGACGCCAGGGCGGTTGTGCCGGTGGCGCCGAGGGCCATGTTGCCGGGGAAGACGGTGGCCGGCGACCCGATCCTGGTGACCACCCCCTCCTCCTGGTCGGTGCTGACCAGGGTGGGCACCGGCAGCGGCTGGCCGGCCGCGGCCTGCTGGATGCCGTTGGACAGCTCGGCCACCGCGGTCGGGTCTGTGAGGCCGTTGGACCAGTTGAAGTAGATGATGCCGCCCGGATCGTAGGTGTCGATGAGGTCGCCGATGGTGGACACCGACGGCCCGTAAAGCTGCTGGTTGGCCTGCACGTCGGCCGCTGTGCTGTCCGTGGCCGACGTGCCGTAGGCGTTGACCACGAAGAGCTGCCCCACCTTCTGGGCCACCGTCATGTGGCCCAGCATGCAGCCCACCCAGTCCGGCTCGCTGCCGGCGTCGGCCGCGCAGGGGGACGGGACCGCCGGCGCGGACCGCGGACCGGCCTGGGGACCGGCCTGGGGTGTGGCCGCGGCTACCGGGCCAGCGGTGGCCAGAGCGGCCGCGGTCCCCGCGGTGGCGGCCAGAGCGGCCGCGGTCCCCGCGGTGGCGGCCGCCGAGGCGACGAGCAGCAGCGCGGCGGTGCAGGCGCCGGCCCGGCGGCCGCGCCGGTCAGTGACGGTACGCATCCCGCCGGTGAGCCACATCGAGGACCACGACGACGCCGGCGTCGTCGTTGATCGTGTACCGCACCCGATAGTCGCCCCGCCCGGCCCGCCATTCCCCGGCGAACGGCTCGTTGAGCGGGGCGCCGACGCGCTGGGGGTTCTCGGCCAGTGGCCCGAGGATGAATTCGAGGCACGCGATCGCGACCGCCCCGGGGAGCTCCTCCGTCAGCCGCCGGCTCGCTGATCGGGCCATGTCGACCCGGTAGCTCACCCGGCCGACGTCGGCTTTGGTCGGAGCCCGGCAAGCATCGACCGCAGCTCCTCCTCGCCGACGACGTCGCCCCGCTCGGCCTCAGCTCTTGCCTCGACCAGGCGGGCCTGGGCCTCGGGGTCGGCCAGCAGCTCCAAGGTGGCTTCCATCGACGCCAGGTCCTCGGCGGCCATGAGCACGACGTACTCCCGCCCGTTCTTGGTCACCTGGACTCGCTCATGGGTGCTCGCAACCTCATCGGCGATCTCCGAAAGGCGGGCCTTGACCTCCGAGAGCGGGAGGATCGTCATAGACCAAGATTGTAGTCCACCAGAGGTGGCCACCGGAGGGGATGCCCACCCCCGTCGACGCTACTGCTCGGAGACGGTGCCTTCCCGGACCAGTGTGCCGTGACCGGCCGGCTCGGCCGGCTCGGCCGGCTCCGCCGGAGCCGCCTGGGCCTGTCGCCGGGTCAACGGCAGGTGCACCCGGAAGGTGGTGGACCAGCCGGCGGTGTCCACGATGTCGATGGTGCCGTCGTGGGCGTCCACCACGGACTTGGCGATGGCCAGCCCCAGCCCGGTGCCGGGGATGCCCTGCTTGGCGGCGGAGGCGAGCCGGTAGAACCGCTCGAACAACTGCGACCGTTCGGCCGGCGGGATGCCGGGGCCGTCGTCCAGGACGTCCATCCGGGCCACCTGGCTGTGCCGGCTGACCCGGACCATGACCCGGCCGCCGGTGCCGGTGAACTTGACCGCGTTGTCCAACAGGTTGCCGAGGAGCTGGTGGAGCCGGGCCGGGTCGCCGTGGATGACCACCGGCTGGTTGGCCACCACCGAGACGGTGACGGCCCGCTGCCGGGCCAGCAGCCGCACGGCGTCGGCCGCCTCGGCGGCCATCGCCGCCAGGTCGGCGTCCACGAACTGGAGCTGCCGGCCGTGCCCGGCGCCGGGGTCGGCCAGCAGGTCGTCGGCCACCTGGAGCAGGTGGAGCGCGCCGCGCTCGATGGTGCGCACCATGTGGGCCTGGTCGTCGTCGAGCGGCTTGCCCGGATCGGCCAGGAGGAGCTCGGCGAAGCCCCGGATGGAGGTCAGCGGGGTCCGCAGCTCGTGGGACACCGCGGCCACCACGTCGTCCTTGACCTTGGTCAGCTCCCGGAGCCGGACGTTCTGGTCCACCAGGGCCTGGGTGACCTCCCGCTGGGCGGCCAGCAGCCGCTCCCGCTCGGTGGCCAGCAGGTCCCGCTCGGTGACGTCGCCGGCCACCACCACGTAGCCGCGGGAACCGTCGGCTGTCCGGCGGGAGGTGAGCACCCCGGCCACCTTGCGCCGGGTGCCGTCCTTGCGGACGTAGGTCCACACGGACTCCTCCCCGACGGCGGACGGAGCCCGGCCGTCGGCCGCGGCCACCAGCTCGTCCACTTCGGACCCTCGCCGGGAGAGCTCGTCGGGGTCGATGAAGTCGAAGACGGTGCGGGTGCCGACCACCTCTTCGGGGCCGTAGCCCAGGATCTTCTGGGCGCCGGCCGAGAAGAACGTGACCAGGCCGTCCTGGTCGCAGCCGATCACCGCGGTCTCGGTGGCCGCCCGGAGCAGGGAGTCCAACTGCTCGCGGGCGGCCTCGGCCGAGCTGGCCGCCCGCCGGGCCAGGCGGGACTGCTCGGCGAGGTCCACGACGTAGGCCCGGTCCCTCGACACGAAGAACAAGAAGCTGAACGACACCACCGTCGCCACCACCAGGGTCACCGCCACCAGCCGCCACTGCGACGCCGGGTACTGCGGCGCCCCTACGGCCACGATGGGCACCACCAGGGCCACCGCCATGGCCACCAGGCCGACCACCAGGTGCGACCGCCGGCCGTAGAGGGCCAGCCAGACCACCGGCAGGAAGAACAGGTACCCCAGCCCCGACAGGCCGCCGCCCTGGGCGTCGCGGAGCAGGGCGACCACCCCGATGTACCCGACCGGCACCACCGGCCACGACCAGGTCGGCAGCCTCGGCCACGGCAGCACGAAGGTGAGCGTGGTCAGGGCCATGAAGGCGGCGATGGCCGTCACCACCTCCCAGGTCCGTGACGCCGGGAACGGGATCAGGGCGAAGGCGACCGAGACGCAGCCGGCGGCGGCGAAGAGGGGCAGGCGGCGCCGTGCCTTGTCGTACAGGCCCCCGGAGGCCGGCAGGTGCTGCGGTGGTCCCGGCACCTGCGGTTCCGGCAACTGCGGCTCCGGCGGCTGGGGTTCCGGCGATGCTGCCTGGCCCCCGAAGGCCTCGGCAGTAGCCACGCGGTCAGCCCTGGTGCTGTCGGTACCGGTAGCCGAAGCCCCGGACGGTCTCGAGGGGGGAGTCCTCGGGCACGTCCCAGTCCAGCTTCCGCCGCAACCGCAGCACCGCGTACTTCACCCTGGCCGGAGCCAGGCCGGACGGATCGTCCCAGGCCAGCTCGATGAGCTGGTCCGCCGACAGGATCTGGCCGGCATGCCGCACCAGGGCGGACAGCAGCCGGTACTCGGTGGGGGTCAGAAGGACCGGCTCACCGTTCAGGGTGACCTGCTGGTGGATGAAGTCCAGGCGGATGCGGCCGTCGTCGAACGCGGTGTTGGCCGGCGACGTGGTGACCTGCCGCCGGCGGATGGCCTGGAGCCGGGCCAGCAGCTCCACCCGGCTGAACGGCTTGGTCAGGTAGTCGTCGGCGCCGGCGTTGAGCCCCCGCACCTTGTCCCGCTCGGCCGACCGGGCCGTGAGCACCAGGACCGGGGCGTCGCTCATGTCCCGGATGCGCTCCAGGACCTGCCAGCCGTCGAGGTCCGGCAGCCCGACGTCCAGGATGACCAGGTCGGGCCGGATCTCGTGAAACGCCCGTAGCCCTTCACGGCCGGTGGCGGCCTCGCTGACCACGTAGCCCTCCCTGCCCAGCAGGGCCCGGAGCAACTGCCGGATATCGGCGTCGTCCTCGATCGCCAGAACCGACGTGCCGCCCTCGCGCACGGTCACCGTCCTCAGCGTCCGTGCAGAGCCAGGGAGGTTCCCGGCCGATGGCGGCGGCGGCGCATCCGGCGATCCTATCGCCGGCACCATCGTGACCTGGGGTTCGGTGACCACCGCGGCCCATTCCGCCCCGTACCGGGGGGCCGGCGCGGGGTACGACGGCTCGGTGGCCGGCGGCGCCGCGGGTGGGTACACGCCGGCGTGCCCGACCGCGTGGGCGGTCGACGGGGCGGCGGTCGGTATCCCGCGGTGCAGGGGTCCTTCGGCGATGCGTGTCATCGGTAGCCGCACTTCTAACCTGCCGGTGTTCGGCCACGAGGTGCAAAATGGTTGCAAAGGGGTGGCCCCGTGACGAAGCGGCGTCCATCTTCCCGGGAACCGGAGTCTCCGGCCCCGGAACGGGGGTGTCCGGCGCGGGGAGAGGGAGTGCGGACCGTCCGGAGGAGGACGGCCGCCCCGCCCGGGCGACGGCCTGCCCCGGCGGCCCGCACCCGCTGGCACCGGCCGGTCCTCCACGTTGTATGGTGACCCTCCTGTGCACAGCATCGAGCAGCGACCGCGGGCCGGCTCGGCCCTGACCACGTGGGGCCGGGAGCCCGACCGCCCGTGACCGCCGCCACCCTGGTCCATCTGTTCCTGGCCGCCGCCTCGTCGACAACGAAGAAGTCGAGCGGCAGCAGCTACACCTTCATCATCTTCATCGTCGTGATCGGCGCCGCCGGCTACTTCCTGCTGCTCCGGCCCCAGCAGCAGAAGGCCAAGAAGCAACGGGCGATGCAGTCCGAGATCGGGGTCGGTGACGAGGTGCTCACCATCGGCGGCATCGTCGGCACCGTGCTCGACATCGACAGCGAGCGGGTCACCATCATCACCGGCGTCCAGGACGGCGACGAGGGCGGCGCTCCCGGGCAGCCCACCCGGCTGGTCCTGGTCCGCAGCGCCGTTGCCCGAAAGGTCGAGCCGGTGGTGGCTCCGCCGGCCCAAGGCGGCTCGGCCGACGACCTGCACTTCGACAACGAGCTCGACTACGGCGACCAGTCGTCGGCGAACGGTTCCGCCGGCGACGACTCGGGCGGCGCCGGTGAGGGGGACGGCGAACGCCGGGCCGATGGGGGGTCCGGGGAGGGTAAGGGGCCGTGAGCCCGCCGTCGTCGCGCGCGCAAGCCCGGCGGCAGCGAACCCTGGTCATCAGCCTGTTCATCGTGGTGGTGATCGCCGTCGGCACCCTGGCGGGCACCCTGGCCGCCAGTTGGTCGCCGCGGCTCGGCCTGGACCTGGCCGGTGGCCTGTCGGTGGTGTACAAGCCGGCCCGGCACGTGTCCACAGCCGACCTCAACGAGACCACCAGCATCCTGAGCAACCGGGTCAACGGCCTGGGCGTCTCCGGCGCCACGGTGGAGACCCAGGGCGACGAGATCGTGGTGCAGGTCCCCGGGGTGAAGGACGCCAAGCAGGTCCTGACAACCATCGGGCAGACCGGGCAACTGTACTTCCGCCAGGTCCTCTGTTACGCCGGCCCCACCTCCGACAAGGCGAAGACCGCCAAGCTGCCGACCAGTTGCACATCGAAGTACCAACTGGTCACCGCCAACCTCGGGAAGACCTCCACAGGGCGGCCGGCCTACCGGACAACACCCACACCGGCCCTGGCCGGCTACAAGAGCAGCAAGGTGGACCAGAAGACAGCCACCGTGCTGCTGCCGGGGCTCACACCCACAGGGCGCCGGTACCTGCTGGGCCCGGCCACACTGACCGGCCGCATCGTGAAGAAGGCGGTGGCCCAGCAGACACAGTTGGGCCGGTGGGTGGTCAACATGTCCCTCACCCCGGCCGGGTCGTCCGCCTGGGACAAGATGGCCACAAAGTACTTCCACGAGGTCATCGGCATCGAGCTGGACGGGGTGGTGCAGTCGGCACCGCTGACCCAGCCGACACAGTCGTCGTTCTCGTCGTTCGACGGCAACGTCCAGATCTCCGGCAACTTCACCCAGCAGTCCGCCCAGGACCTGGCCCTGGCCCTCAACTACGGGTCGCTGCCGGTGAAGCTGGTGCCGCAGACCACCCAGACCGTGTCGCCGACCCTGGGCCACTCCGCCCTCGTCGCCGGCCTGGGGGCCGGCCTGGTCGGCCTGCTGCTGGTGCTGCTGTACACCATCGTGTACTACCGGCTGCTGGGCCTGGTGGTCCTGAGCGGGCTGGTGGTCACCGCGGCGCTGCTGTGGGTGATCATCTCCGCCCTCGGCCACACCTCCATCGCCCCCAGCTTCGACCTGGCCGGCGTCACCGGCATCATCGTGTCCATCGGCATCACCGTGGACTCCTACATCGTCTACTTCGAACGGCTCAAGGACGAGACCAGGTCGGGACGGTCCGTCCGGACCAGCGTCGACCGGGGGTTCCAGGGGGCCTGGCGGACGGTGCTGGCGGCCGACCTGGTGTCCCTGGCCGCCGCCCTGGTCCTGTTCTTCGTGGCCGTCGGTGAGGTGAAGGGCTTCGCCTTCTTCCTCGGGCTGTCCACCCTCATCGACATCTTGATGACCTGGTTCTTCACCCGGCCGTTGGTGGTCCTGCTGGGCCGGAGCGACCGGTTCGGCCACGGCGGCCGGATGGGGCTGGAGCGGGGCCTGGCCGTCGGCGCCGGCGGTGGCACCGGAGGCGGCACCGGTATCGGGGTCGGCGTCGGTGCGGGTGCCGGGGTGGGTGCGGGGGCGGACCGGTGAGCCCGTTCGAGCAGCACGACGACCAGCTCCGGGACATGCAGGTGGGCGGCTCCGGGCAGCAGGCCCCCGAAGAGGACCCGTTGCTCCCTCCGTCGGACGCCGACGAGCCCGTGGACGCCGGCGAGCCCCTGGCCGCCGACGGGGCGGACGGCGAGCCCGAGGACGACGTGGTCGGCGACGACCTCCAGGAGGCCCTGGTCGAGGACGAGGTGGAGCGGGAGGAGACCAAGGCGGAGGCCAGGGCGGGACGCGGACCCGGTCCGCTCCGCCGGCTGTACCGCGGCGAGACCTCCTTCGACTTCGTCGGCCGCCGCAAGTGGTGGTTCACCATCTCCGCCGTCATCATCGTGGCCGGGCTGGCCTCCCTGGGCGTCCGTGGCCTGAACCTGGGGATCACATTCCGGGGCGGGACAGCCTGGACGGTGCTGGCGCCGGGGGTGACCCAGTCCCAGGCCCTCTCGGCAGTGGAGGCCGCCGGGTTGACCCAGCCCACGGTGGAGGTGCTGGGGAGCGGCAGCCGCCAGCAGATCGAGGTGCAGGCCGACCTCAACGACCTGACCCCGAAGGCGCGCGCCGCGGAGCAGCAGGCGGTCAGCGAGGCCCTGACCAAGCTGGCCGGAAAGACACCGAAGACACCGAACGTGGTGTCGCAGACCACCGTCGGGCCCACCTGGGGCAGCCAGGTCACCCAGCGGGCGGTCATCGCCCTGATCGTGTTCCTGGTCGTCGTGGCCGTCTACATCAGCTTCCGGTTCGAGCCCAAGATGGCGCTGGCCGCCTTCATCGCCCTGATCCACGACCTGCTGATCACCGCCGGGGTGTACTCGTTGGCCGGCTTCCAGGTGACCCCGGACACCGTCATCGCCGTGCTCACCATCCTGGGCTACTCGCTGTACGACACCGTGGTGGTGTTCGACCGGGTCCGGGACAACTCCCGGGGGTTCGGCGCATCAGGCCGGATGACGTACTCGGACATGATCAACCTGTCCATGAACCAGACCCTGGCCAGGTCGATCAACACCTCCCTGGTGGCCATCCTGCCGGTGCTGGCCGTGCTGCTGATCGGGGCCGAGCTGCTCGGGGCCACCACCCTGCAGGACTACGGCCTGGCCCTGACCGTCGGGCTGATCAGCGGGGCCTACTCCTCCATCTTCATCGCCTCCCCGGTGCTGGCCATGTTGAAGGAGCGCGAGCCCCGGTACGTGGCCATCCGGCAGCGGCTGGAGGCCCGGGGGGAGCGGATCGGGAGGCTCAGCCCGTCCGCCGCGGCCGCGCTGGTGGCCGCCGGTGCCGGTGCCGGCGGGGCCCGGCCGGGCGCCGGACGGCCGCCGCGGCCGGGGAAGGCGGCCCGTCCCGGCACCATCCGGCCAGGGCAGGCTCGGGCCAACCAGGCCAAGGCGGCCCAGGCCCGGGCCGCCCAGGCCAAGGCCACCCAGGCCAAGGGCGCGGCGGCGACCGACCCCGGTGTCGTCGGGGCCGGGGTGGCCACCAACGGTGCGGCCTCCGGCGCCCCGGCGGCCGGCGGCGGCGTCACCGGGTCTGGGCCGGCCCAACGGTCGCAGCCCCGCCCGCGGAAGCCCGGCGGCAAGGGCGGCAAGTCCAAGCGCCGTCGCTGACGCCGGCCATCGGTCACCGGCCCCGGGACGGGTGCCTCGGGCGGCCTGGGTGGCCGGGGCTCCCCGGGCGGGGGAGGATCGGTCGGGGACGACTTCTTTTTCACGGCACCCGCGTCCGCATTTGAGCAGATGTGCCCAAAACCGGGCGCGGGTGACGGCAGAGAAAACAACGGGCAGGTCCACCGAGCCAACCACCGGCCCCCAGCCGGCCGCGGCACCGCACCGGCCACCGCACCGCACCGCCCGCCGGGCCGGGCCGGGCACCGTACGCTGGGATTCGCGCCGGTTCGGGTAGCGTGAAGGAATGGTGGCCCTGGCACGGGTGGCGTCTCCCGACGGCGAGGGTGCCGCCGCGCCCGGTGCCCCCGAGCCGGGGGCGATGGGCGAGCTCGGGGCCATCGAAGACCTGATCGACCCGGTCATCGGGGAGTTCTCGAGGCGGCGTCCCGGGGAGGACCCGTCCGGCATCGTCCGGGCCGGCCGCCGGGCGGTGGCGGCCCACGCCGACCAGTACCGGCGGTCCGGGGAGCCGTACGTGACCCACCCGGTGGCGGTGGCCCAGATCGTGGCCGAGCTGGGCCTGGACGCCCCGACCATCGCCGCCGCCCTGCTGCACGACGCGGTGGAGGACACCGGGCTGACCCTGGAGGACATCGACGGCGACTTCGGCCCGGTGGTGGCCGCGGTGGTCGACGGGGTGACCAAGCTGGACCGGCTGCAGTTCGACTCCAAGGAGCAGCAGCAGGCGGCCACCATCCGCAAGATGCTGGTGGCGATGGCCAGCGACTGGCGGGTGCTGCTCATCAAGCTGGCGGACCGGCTGCACAACATGCGGACGCTGGCGGTGATGCCGGAGTGGAAGCAGCGGCGGACGGCGCAGGAGACCTTCGACGTGTACGCCCCGCTGGCCCACCGCCTCGGGGTGCAGCAGGTCCGGTGGCAGTTGGAGGACCTGGCGTTCGCCACCCTGCACCCGAAGCGGTACGCCGAGATCGAGCAGATGGTGGCGGTGCGGGCGCCGCAGCGCGAGGAGTACCTGGCCCGGGTGCTGGTGGCCGTCCGGGAGCGGCTGGCCGGCACCGGGATCGAGGCGGAGGTGACCGGCCGGCCGAAGCACCTGTGGAGCATCTACGAGAAGATGGTGGTGCGGGGCAAGGAGTTCGACGACATCCACGACCTGGTCGGCATCCGGGTGGTGGTGGCCTCCGAGAAGGACTGTTGGGCCGCCCTCGGAGCCATCCACGCCATCTGGCCGCCGGTGCAGGGCCGGTTCAAGGACTACATCAACACCCCCAAGTTCAACCTGTACCAGTCCCTGCACACCACCGTCATCGGCCTGGACGGCAAGCCCATCGAGGTGCAGGTGCGGACCCACGAGATGCACCGCCGGGCCGAGTACGGCATCGCGGCCCACTGGGGCTACAAGGAGAAGGAGGACGTCTCCTCGGAGATGGCCTGGATGCAGCGGATCGCGGACGTCGACGCCGAGACGTCGGACCCGGTGGAGTTCCTCGAAGCCCTCAAGCTGGACCTGCAGCAAGACGAGGTCTACGTGTTCACCCCCAAGGGCCGGGTCATCGCCCTGCCGGCCCGGTCCACCCCGGTGGACTTCGCCTACGCCATCCACACCGAGGTCGGCCACCGGTGCATCGGGGCCCGGGTGAACGGCCGGCTGGTGCCGCTGGACACCACCCTGGCGTCCGCGGACACCGTGGAGATCTTCACCTCCAAGTCCCCGATGGCCGCGCCGTCGCGGGACTGGCTGCAGATCGTGGCGTCGTCGCGGGCCCGCAACAAGATCCGGCAGTGGTTCAGCCGGGAGCGGCGGGAGGACGCCATCGAGGCCGGCCGGGAGGCCCTGGCGAAGGAGCTGCGGCGGGAGGGGATGCCGCTGCAGAAGATCATGGCCTCCGACGCCCTGCTGGCCGTGGCGGCGTCGATGAACCTGGCCGACGCCGACGCCCTGTACGCCAGCATCGGCGAGAACCAGGTGTCCGCCCACTCCATCGTGCAGCGGCTGCTCCGGGAGCTGCGCGGCGGCGAGCCGGAGCAGCTCCCGACCACGGCCACCCGGGGGGTCCGGGGACCGCGGACCGGGCGCAGCCCGACGGCCGGGCTGTACGTGGAGGGCCTGGACGACGTCATGGTGCACCTGGCCCGGTGCTGCACCCCGGTGCCCGGGGACCAGATCATCGGGTTCGTCACCCAGGGCCGCGGGGTGTCGGTGCACCGGGCCGACTGCTCCAACGCCACCGCCCTGGCCCGCCGGCACCAGGAACGGCTGATCGAGGTGGAGTGGGACCGGGGCGGCGAGGGGGTGTTCCTGGCCACCCTGGAGGTGCTGGCCTTCGACCGCTCCCGGCTGCTGTCCGACGTGTCCCGGGTGGTGTCCGAGCACCACCTCAACATCGTGGCCGCCCGCACCGCCACCACCCCGGACCGGGTCAGCCGGATGGCGTTCGACGTGGAGCTGGCCGACCCCACCCACCTGCAGTCCCTGATCGCCTCGTTGAAGCACCTGGACGGCGTCTTCGACGCCTACCGCCAGCTTCCGGGCAAGAAGGCGTAGGGGTCCGGTGGCCGAGGAGGTCGGGGCGCCGCGCGCCCCCACCGGAACCCACGACGTGCTGTGGCCGGCGTCCTGGCGGTGGGAGGTGCTGCTGGCCACCTTCGCCGGGGTGGTGCAGCGGGCCGGGTACGGGCTGGTGCAGAACCCCATGTTCGAGTACGCCGCCGTGTTCCGCCGGGGCATCGGGGAGGGCAGCGACGTGGTCGGCAAGGAGATGTACGAGTTCGCCGACCGCGACGGCCAGATGCTGGCGCTGCGCCCGGAGGGCACCGCGTCGGTGGTGCGGGCCTTCGTCCAGCACCACCCGCTGACCCCCTGGAAGGCCTGGTACGCCACCCCGGCGTTCCGCCACGAGCGGCCCCAGGCCGGCCGGTACCGCCAGCACCACCAGGTTGGGGTGGAGGCCCTGGGGCCGGCCGACGCCGACCTGGACGTCGAGGTGGTGTCGCTGGCCGACGACTTCTACCGGGCGCTCGGCCTGGCCGACTTCACCCTCGCCGTCAACTCCATGGGGGACGGCAACTGCCGGCCGGCCTACGTCGAGCTGCTCCGCGACTACCTGGCCGGCCGCCGGGACCGGCTCTGCGACGAGCACCAGGGCCGCCTGGACGCCAACCCGCTGCGGGTGCTGGACTGCAAGCGGGACGCCTGCAAGGAGGCCACCGCCACAGCCCCCCACCTGGTCGACCACCTCTGCGGGGACTGCGCCCCCCACTTCGCCCGGGTCCGGGCCGGCCTGGACGCCCTCGGCGTCCCCTACGGCCTGGACCACCGCCTGGTCCGCGGGTTCGACTACTACACCCGCACCACCTTCGAGTTCGCCTCCGCCGCCATCGACGCCGCCCAGAACGCCATCGGCGGCGGCGGCCGCTACGACGGCCTGGTCGAGATGCTGGGCGGCCCCCCGACGCCGGGCATCGGGTTCGGCATCGGCATCGAGCGGGTCCTCATCGCCTGCGACGCCGAGGGGGTGCTGGCGGCCGGCCCGCCGCCGCCGGCGGCCTTCGTGGTGGACACCGCCGGCGGCGACGCCGCCCGGGACCTCACCGCCGCCCTCCGCCGGGCCGGGTTGACCGCCGACCGGGCCTTCGACGGCCGGTCCATGAAGGCCCAGATGAAGCTGGCCGACCGGTCCGGGGCGATGCTGGCCCTCATCGTCGGCCCCCAGGAACGGGCGGACGGTACGGTGACCGTCCGGCCGCTCCGCGACGGCGGTGACCAGCAGACGGTGCCGTCGGCCACGGTGGTGGCCACGGTGCAGGCGATGACCAGCGAGGGAGACACGGTTCCATGACCACCGACCCCACCAGCGGGGCCACGACCGCGCCCACCAGCGAAGCCGGCGCCGCGGCCGGCAGCGCGCCCGGCGCCGCGGCCGGCGGCGTGGAGGCCACGTCGATGCGGACCGGCCTGTGCGGCCGGGTCGGCCTGGACGACGTCGGCCGGCAGGTCCGGCTGTGCGGGTGGGTGGCCCGGCGCCGCGAGCACGGGGAGCACCTCGCCTTCGTCGACCTCCGCGACCACTCCGGCATCGTGCAGTGCGTGGTGGACGGTTCGGTGGACCTCCGCAGCGAGTACGTGGTGGCCGTCCGCGGGGTGGTCCGGCGCCGGCCGGACGGGATGGAGAACCCGGCGCTGGCCACCGGCCAGGTGGAGGTGGGGGACTGCGCGGTCGAGGTGCTGTCGGTGGCCGAGCCGCCGCCGTTCGTGGTGGAGGACCGCACCGAGGTGGACGAGGCCGTCCGGCTGAAGAACCGCTACGTCGACCTGCGCCGGCCCCGGCTGCAGGCCAACCTGCGGCTGCGGGCCGCCGTCAACTCGGCCATCCGGGCGGCCATGGAGCGGCAGGGGTTCTGCGAGGTGGAGACCCCGCTCTTGTGGGCCCCCACCCCGGAGGGGGCCCGGGAGTTCGCCGTGCCCAGCCGGCTGCACCCCGGTGCGTTCTACGTGCTGCCCCAGAGCCCGCAGTTGGCCAAGCAGCTCCTGATGGTCGGCGGGGTGGACCGGTACTACCAGATCGCCCGGTGCCTCCGCGACGAGGACCTCCGGGCCGACCGCCAGTTCGAGTTCACCCAGCTCGACATGGAGGCGTCGTTCGTGTCCCAGGACGACGTCATCGGGTTCGTCTCCGAGGCCGTGCTCGACGCCGCCGAGGCCGCCACCGGGGAGCGGCCGCCGCCGATCGAGCGGATGACCTGGTTCGACGCCCTGGACCGGTACGGCACCGACAAGCCGGACCTCCGGTTCGGCATGGAGCTGGTCGACCTGTCCGCGGTGTTCGCCGGCACCGAGGTCCGGGCGTTCGCCGCCCCCTGCGTCAAGGCCCTGCGGCTGCCCGGCGGGGCCACCCTGCCCCGGTCCCGGCTGGACGCCCTCACCGACCAGGCCAAGTCGCTGGGGGCCAAGGGGCTGGCCTGGTTCCGGGTCACCGGGCTGGCCGGAGAGGCCGGGGAGGCCGGCGGGGGGCTGGGGCTGGACTCCCCGCTGGACCGGTTCCTGTCCGACGCCGAGCGGGCCGGGCTGCTGGCCGGCACCGCGGCCGAGGAGGGGGACCTGCTGCTGGTGGTGGCCGACGACCACCGGGTGGCCTGCACCGTGCTGGGCCACCTGCGGCTGGTGCTCGGCGGCCGGCCGGTGGGGGAGGGCCCGTACCGGTACGTGTGGGTGGTGGAGTTCCCGATGTTCGACGGCGTCGACGCCGCCGGCAACCCGGTGCCGGCCCACCACCCGTTCACCATGCCCCACCCCGACGACCTGGACCTGCTCGGCACCGACCCCGCCGCGGTCCGGTCGCAGGCCTACGACCTGGTGCTCAACGGCTGGGAGCTCGGCTCGGGCAGCGTCCGGATCCACCGCAGCGACATCCAGTCCACGGTGTTCGACGCCCTCGGCATCTCCCCGGAAGAGGCCGACTCGCGGTTCGGGTTCCTGCTCGGCGCCTTCCGCCACGGGGCCCCGCCCCACGCCGGGTTCGCCTTCGGCATCGACCGGCTGGTGGCCATCCTGGCCGGCGAGGACAGCATCCGGGAGGTCATCGCCTTCCCCAAGACCCAGTCCGGCGCCGACCCGCTGACCGGGGCCCCCAAGGCCCTGGCCGCCGCCGCCCTGGCCGACCTCGGCATCCGCATCGCCGTGCCGACCAACCCGCCCGGGGCCCCAACCCCAGGCTCCTCCCGAGGCGGGGGCCCCAACCCCGCCCGGGCCGTGCCCCCCGGCCCGCCCGGGGCGGGCGGCGCAGGCGGGGGGTGACGGTCGGCCGGTGACCGGGGACCTGTTCGAGTCGGCGGCCGAGCAACGGCTGCAGTCCCGGGCCCCGCTGGCCGCCCGGCTGCGGCCGAAGACCCTGGACGACGTGGTGGGGCAGCGCCACCTGGTGGCCCCGGGGGCGCCGCTGCGGGTGCTGGTGGAGTCGGACCGGCTGGGGTCGGTCATCCTGTGGGGCCCGCCGGGCACCGGGAAGACCACCCTGGCCCGGCTGCTGGCCGACGCCACCGCGAAGGCGTTCGTGCCGCTGTCCGCGGTGACGTCCGGGGTGAAGGACGTCCGGGAGGCCCTGGAGGGCGCCCGTCGCCGGCTGGGGGAGCAGGGCCGGGGCACCATCCTGTTCGTGGACGAGGTACACCGGTTCAACAAGGCCCAGCAGGACGTCCTGCTCCCCGGCGTCGAGGAGGGCCTGGTGGTACTGGTGGGCGCCACCACCGAGAACCCGTTCTTCGAGGTGAACGCCCCGCTGATGAGCCGGGCCACCCTGTGGCGGCTGGAGCCGCTGTCCACAGAGGACCTGGCCACCCTGGTCCGGCGGGGGCTGGCCGTGGAAGGGGCGGAGGCCGCCGACGACGCGGTGGACGCCCTGGTGGCGGCCGCCGACGGGGACGCCCGGTCGGCCCTCACCACCCTGGAGGTGGCCGTGGCGTTGGCCGAAGCACGGTCCCGGCCAGGCTCCCGACCCCAGCCGGCCGCCGACGACGCCGCGGCCGGGGGCGGGGAGGGGGCGGTCCCGGTGGTGTCGGTGGACGACGTGGTCCGGGCCCGCAGCGGCCGGCTGTACCACCAGGGGGTGGACGAGCACTACGACCAGATCAGCGCGTTCATCAAGAGCCTGCGGGGGTCCGATCCGGACGCCGGGCTGTACTGGATGGCCCGGATGCTGGAGGCCGGAGAGGACGCCCGGTTCCTGGCCCGGCGAATGGTGATCCTGGCCAGCGAGGACATCGGCATGGCCGACCCCCAGGCCCTGGTGGTGGCCGACGCCGCCGCCCGGGCGGTGGAGCTGGTGGGGCTGCCGGAGGCGGCCCTGAACCTGGCCCACGCCGTGGTGTACCTGGCCACCGCGCCGAAGTCCAACCGGGTCACCGTCGCCCTGGGCCGGGCCCGCGACGACATCCGGTCGGGCCGGCGGGGTGACGTGCCGGCCCACCTGCGTGACGCCCACTACCGCGGCGCCGGCAGCATCGGGCACGGTGCCGGCTACGTGTACCCCCACGACGTCGCGGAGGGGTGGGTGGACCAGCAGTACCGACCGGACGAGGCCGAGGGCCACGTTTACTATGAGCCATCCCAGCACGGCCGGGAGCGGGAGATCGGGGACCGTCTCCGCCGGCCACGCCGCCCGAAGGAGCCGGATTGACCGCGAAGCACACCCTGGCAGCGGTGGCGGCTGCCGCCACGTTCGGCGTCCTGGCCCTGCCGGCGCTGCCCGCCGCTCCGGTGGCCGGCGCCGCCGGCTCGGCCACCACCCCAAGTTCGGCCGGCAGCGCCAGTTCGGCCGGCAGCGCCAGTTCGGCCACCACCGCCCAGTCGGCCCCGCCCGGGCGGACCGCCCTGGCCCCGGCCCCGGCGTTGCCGCGGGGGACGTCGGTGGAGGGGCCGTTGCCGGGTTCGACGACGGTGTCCGCCGACGTGGTCCTGGCCCTCCCGGACCCGGAGTCGGTGGCCGCGTTCGTCGCCGCGGTGTCCACTCCCGGGTCGCCGTCGTTCCGGCAGTACCTGTCACCCGGCCAGTTCGCCACCCGGTTCGGCCCCGGCGCGGGCACGGTGGACGCGGTGCGGCGCTGGCTGGCCGGCCAGGGGCTGGCGGTCGGGCCGGTGTCGGCCGACGGGCTGCTGCTGCCGGTGCAGGGCTCGGCGGCGGCGGTGTCGGCGGCGTTCGGCACCACGCTGTCGTCGGTCCGGCTGCCGTCCGGCCGGAGCGCCTACACCGACACCACCGCCCCCAGCGTGCCCAGCGAGCTGGCCGGGGCGGTCCGGGGGGTGGTGGGCCTCAACACGGTGGCCCAGTGGCGATCCGCCCTCCGACCGGCGGCCGTGGGCGTTTCGGCGGCGGCTGCCACAACATCCGGGGCGGCCACAACATCCAGGGCGGCCACAACATTCACGACGGCCCCAGCGGTGCGGCCGCAGGGCGGGGCCCAGCAGGTGGCCCCGCAGGCCTGCGCGGCGGGCTCCCGGTTGGCGGCGCCGGGCGGGGCGCTGACGTTCACAGAGCTGGCGTCGGTCTACGACATGTCCGGGCTGTACGGCCAGGGCCGCACCGGCGCCGGGGTCACGGTGGCCCTGTACGAGCTGGAGCCGTACTCGGCGACCGACATCGACACGTTCACCGCCTGCTACGGCCTGGGGACGACGGTGGCGACGGTCACAGTCGACGGCGGCCCCGGCACCGGGCCCGGGTCCGGGGAGGCGGCCCTCGACATCGAGGACGTGGCCGCCCTGGCGCCGACAGCGGCCATCGTGGTGTACCAGGGTCCCAACAGCTCGAAGAGCGGGGCCGGGTCGGGGCCGTTGGAGACCCTGGACCGGATCGCCGCCGACGACCGGGCCCAGGTGGTCAGCAGTAGCTGGGGCATCTGCGAGGCGTCGCTGACAGCGACAGCGGCGACACTGGAGAGCGACATCTTCCAGGTCATGGCGGCCCAGGGTCAGACGATGCTGGTGGCGTCGGGCGACTCGGGGTCCGAGGGGTGCTACCCCACAGGGGGGCCCGTCGCGGACGGGCTGGCCGTCGACGACCCGGCCGGCCAGCCCGGGGTGACCGCGGTCGGCGGCACCGGGCTGTTCACCGGGACGGCGGCCGGCCAGGTGGTGTGGAACGACTGCCAGGGCCGCGGCGTGGGGTGCGCCACGATCCGCAAGGGGGCGTCCGGGGGCGGCATCTCGGCGGAGTGGGCGATGCCGACCTGGCAGTCGGCGGCGGGACAGGCCAACGCCGCCACCTGTCGCGGCTCGGTGGGGTGCCGGGAGGTGCCGGACGTGGCGGCCGACGCGGCCCCGGCCACCGGGTACGTCGTGTACTACTCCCGGAACTGGATCACCGTCGGCGGCACCAGCGCGTCAGCGCCGCTGTGGGCGGCCCTGATGGCGCTGACCGACCAGGGGTGCAACGGCACGGTGGGGATGGCCAATCCGGCCCTGTACACCCTGGGGGCGGCCGGTTCGGGGGCGTTCACCGACGTGACGGCGGCCGGCGACAACGACTTCACGAACACCAACGGCGGGTTGTACCCGACGGCGGCCGGCTACGACATGGGCACCGGCTGGGGGTCCCCGGTGGGGACGACGCTGCTGGCCGACCTGCAGACCATCGGGGGCGGGCCGGGCTGCCCGGCGGTGACCGGCCTGAGCAGCGCGCACGGCCCCACGGGCGGCGGGGGGACGTTGACGATCACCGGGACCGACCTGGCGGGGGCCACCGCGGTCGGCTTCGGGCCGTCGCTGCACGGCACGGTGCTGTCCAGCTCGGCCGGCCAGGTGACGGTGGCGGTGCCGGCGGCCCCGTGGGCGGAGACGGTGCCGGTGACGGTGACGACGCCCGGCGGGACGTCGGCAGCGGTGTCGGTGGCGCGGTACACGTTCGGCACACCGCGCAACGGCCTGGGGTACTGGCTGGCCGCGGCCGACGGCGGCCTGTTCGCGTTCGGGGACGCCGGGTTCCACGGCTCCATGGGGGGGCAGCCGCTGAACGAGCCGGTGGTGGGGTTGGCGGCTACCGGCGACGACCAGGGGTACTGGGAGGTGGCGGCCGACGGCGGCCTGTTCGCGTTCGGGGACGCCCAGTTCTACGGGTCGATGGGTGGCAAACCGCTCAACCAGCCCATCGTGGGGCTGGCGGCCACCTATACAGGTGGCGGGTACTGGGAGGTGGCCTCCGACGGCGGCCTGTTCTCGTTCGGGGACGCCCAGTTCTACGGCTCCATGGGTGGGGTGCGGCTGAACCGGCCGGTGGTGGCCATGACGGCCACCCCGGACGGCGGCGGGTACTGGGAGGTGGCCTCCGACGGCGGCATCTTCTCGTTCGGTGACGCCCGGTTCTACGGGTCCACCGGCAGCCTGGCTCTGGTGGCGCCCATCGTCGGCATGGCCGACACCTGACGATGGAGTTCAACCTGGCGGCGGTCCACGAGGCCTTGGCGGAGGCCCTGGGCGGGCGGGAGGCCGTGGTCAGCCCGACCCGGCGGTTGACGTGGGCCGACGTGGGGGACCGGAGCCGGCGGCTGGCCAACGTGCTGTTGGCTGCCGGCCTGGAGGTGCGGGCGGAGCGGGACAGGCTGGCGCCGTACGAGAGCGGGCAGGACGCGGTGGCGCTGTACCTGTACAACGGCCCGGAGTACCTGGAAGGGATGTTGGGGGCGTTCAAGGCCCGGGCGGTGCCCTGCAACGTCAACTACCGGTACGTCGAGGCGGAGCTGGCGGAGCTGCTGGCCGACATGGCCCCGCGGGCGGTGGTGTTCCACGCCCGGTTCGCGGCCCGGCTGGCGGCGGTGGTGGACGGCCTGGACCACCGGCCGCTGCTGTTGCAGGTGGCCGACGGTTCCGGGGAGCCGCTGCTGCCGGGGGCGGTGGACTACGAGGCGGCGCTGGCGGCGGCCGGCGGGACCCGGCCGTCGGTGGCGGCGGGGTGGTCCCCGGACGACCTGTACGCGCTGTACACCGGCGGCACCACCGGCCGGCCGAAGGGGGTGCTGTGGCGGCAGGCCGACGCCTTCGTCGCCGCCATGGGCGGCCGCAACTTCAAGGGCCGCCGGGAGTGGGACAGCGTGGAGGAGCTGGTCGGCGCGGCCACCGGTCGGCCGGGCCCCCGGGTGCTGTCGGCGGCCCCGTTCATGCACGGGACCGGGCAGTGGGTGAGCTTCCAGGCCCTGCACGCCGGCGGTTCGGTGGTGATCCCTTCGGTGGTGGACCGGTTCGACGCCGCCGACGTCCTGGACACGGTGGAGGCGGAGCGGGCCACCCTGCTGGTCATCGCCGGCGAGTCGTTCG
This sequence comes from Acidimicrobiales bacterium, assembly GCA_035547695.1. Taxonomy (GTDB): domain Bacteria; phylum Actinomycetota; class Acidimicrobiia; order Acidimicrobiales; family RAAP-2; genus DASZUK01. Next base: position 1,575 of record DASZUK010000044.1, on the reverse strand, counting down.
CCCGGCCGCTGCTGGACGCCATGGCGGCCCGGGAGCGGGACCTGTCGTCGCTGGTGGCGGTGGCGTCGTCCGGGGCGGCCCTGTCGCCGGGGTCGGTCCGGGAATTGCTGGACCGGCTGCCCGGGGTCCGGGTGCGGGACACGGTGGGGTCGTCGGAGTCGGGGCCGCAGGCCGAGGTGGTCCGCCGGGCCGACGGCTCGGCGGGGGCCGGGGCCGGCGGCACGGCCGGCGGGGTGGACGGCGGGGCGGACCGCAGGGTGGACGGCGGGGACGGCGGCCCGGTGACGTTCCGGCCGGCGGAGGGCACCTGCGTGGTGGACGAGACCTTGACCACGGTGCTGCCGCCAGGGCACGACGGGACCGGGTGGCTGGCCCGGGCCGGCCGGGTGCCACTCGGGTACCTGCACGACCCGGTCCGGACCGCCCGGACGTTCCCGGTGGTGGGCGGCCGGCGGATGGCGGTGCCGGGGGACCGGGCCCGGCTGCTGGCCGACGGCCGCATCGAGCTGCTGGGCCGTGACGCCACCACCATCAACACCGGCGGGGAGAAGGTGTACGCCGAAGAGGTGGAGACCGCCATCCGGGCCCACCCAGCGGTGCGGGACGTGGTGGTGGTCGGCCGGCCCAGCGAGCGGTGGGGCAGCGAGGTGGTGGCGCTGGTGCAGCCGGAACCGGGGGCGTCGGTGGACGCCGCCGCGGTGGTGGCCGCCGCCGGGGAGCGGCTGGCCCGGTACAAGCTGCCGAAGGCGGTCATCGAGGTGGACGGCGTACGGCGGAGCCCGTCCGGCAAGGTGGACCTGGCCTGGGCCCGGGCGCGGGCGGCCGCCGGCTGACCGGAGGCCGGGACCGGGGCCAGGTCCGGGGGGAGGGGGTCCGGGGAGGGAGTGCCGGCATGCCGCAAAATTCCGACCCCGGAAGAATTGCTGAAAGCCAGGTCGGCGGCCCGCGTTTTCGCCGGCAGCCTGACCCATTGTCCCTGGTCACGGCGATTCTCGCGTGGTTGGACTACAACAAACACCCAAGGTCGACCCGCCATCGACCCCTATCGGACCCTCGTCGGCTCCTATCGAGCTCTGGTTGACCCCGATCGGGCCCTGGTCGACCCCTATCGGACCCCGTCAACCCCGTCGACCCCGCCGACCGTCGACCCCGCGCCCCGGTACTGGACGCCGACTAGCAAGGTATTGCATACTTGAAATGATTGATTGAATGCTCCCTAGGGTGGAGCAGTGAGCTGGAGGGGGAAGCGGATGCGCAGAACGAACCGACTGGCCGCCACCGTGACGGCGGTCGCCGTCCTGGGCGGCACCGTGGGCAGCGTGGCCGCCCTCGGGACCGGGACGGCCGCCGCGGCCAACAAGCCGTTCCGCATCCTGCTGATCGCCGCCAGCAGCACAAGCTATTTGAAGACAAACGTCCAGACCGAGACCCTCTTGGCCAAGGCGGCGGTCACAGTGGCCAACAGGTCCGGCGGGGTGCACGGGCACAAGGTGGTGCTGAGCACCGCCAACACAAACAGCTCGCCCACCACCGCGGTGACCAAGCTCGAGTCGGCCCTGTCGGGAGCCACAAAGC
>DASZUK010000043.1:0-5228 GCA_035547695.1 Acidimicrobiales bacterium | reverse complement strand
GCACCGGCGTCGGCGGCGGCACCGGCGTCGGCGGCGGCACCGGCGTCGGCGGCGCCACCGGCGGCGGCACCGGCGGCCATGGCCCGGCGGAGCCGGCCGTCCAGGTCGGGGTCCGGCCGCCCGGTCACGGCCGGTGGCCTTCCCGGTCGAGCTGCCGGGCCAGGTTGGCCCGGGCCTTGGCGAGCTGGGACTTGACGGTGCCGACGGCACAGCCGAGGACGGCGGCGACGTCGGCCTCGGACAGGTCGTCGTAGTACCGCAGCACCACCGCCTCTCGCTGGCGGGGGGGCAGGGCGCGGACGGCCTGGAGGACCACCAGGGCGTCGTCGGGATCGCCGGCGCCGAGCCCGCCGTCGAGGCGGCCGGGGCCGGCGGCGGACTGGGTGACCCAGACCGACCGGTTGCCGCGGTCCTCGGTCACCCGGCGGCGGCCGCGGGAGCGGCAGCCGTTGACGACGGCGGCCCGGAGGTACCACCGGGCCCGTTCGGGTTGGCGCAGGCGGCGCCAGCCGGCGAAGGTGCGCAAGAAGGCGTCCTGGACGACCTCCTCGGCGGCGGACCGGTCGTCGAGGAGGAGGGTGGCCAGCCGGCACAGGCCGGCGTAGTGCTGGTCGAAGAGGGCGGCGATCTGCTGGTCCCGCCGGGTCGGCTGGTCGGTCATGGTCTCCCAACTGGCCAGGGCCAGCGTGCTCCCGTGGGCCACCTTCCGTAGACGCACCACGGCGGCCGTCGGTTGCCCCGGCCCCATGTTCACAGAACCGGCCCGTCCCAACTACCCTGGCGGCCGTGCGCAGGCGATCCCTCATCCCCCATCTCATCCTGGGCGTCATGACCGTGCTGGCCATCGGAGCCGTCATCCTCGGCCTGGTGCTGGCCCCGAACACCACAACACTGACGGTGCGCAACGGGGTCGGCGAGGTCGCCGAGGCCGGCCAGGTGACCGCGCTGGTCCACCAACCGTCGAGGGGGACGGTGCTGAGGATCACCTACGTGGCGCCGGACTACGGCAAGGAGACCCTGCTGGCCGGCGGGCCGGCCGGGCTGGGGCACCCGTCGAAGACGTACCACGGCAAGCAGGCCAAGACACTGCTGGGCCCGGTGACCGAGCTGGTGAAGGCCACATCGTTCACCAAGACCGGCACCGGGGCCGCCACCAGGTACCACGGCCGGATCGCGGGGGCCACACTGGTGACGCCGGCCGAGGCGGCGCTGGTCCACGGCTACCTGGCGGTGACGGTGAAGGTGACAAACGGGTACGTGGTGGACGTGCTGGAGAAGGCCCACCTGCACACCCCGCTCGGGGCCACACGAGGGGTGATCCGGTACGGGGTCACCCAGGTGGACGGCTGGACAGTTCCCAAGGGTTGACCGGGCCCGCCGCGGTGCGGGTGCTGGTGGTGGCCGCCATGGACCGGGAGGTCCGGCCCCTGGTGCGGACCCTGTCGCTGCAGCGTGCCTTCATCGGCGACCAACCGGCCTGGATGGGGCTGGACGTGGCCGCCGCCGTGGTGGGCATCGGGCCCGCCGCCGCCGGCCTGGCCACCCGGTCGCTCCTGGCCGCCGCCGGCGGGGTGGGCCGGGTCCTGATGGTGGGGGTGGCCGGGGCCGTGGACCCGTCCCTGTCCGTCGGGCAACTGCTGGCCCCGGCGGAGGTGGTGGACCGGGCCAGCGGTGCCCGGTACCGGCCGGACCATCCCGCCGGGACGGCGGTGGCCGGGGTGCTGGCGACGGACCACCAACTGGCGGCGGGCCCGGACGCCGTTTCCGGGCTGCGGGCCGAGGGGGTGTGGGCGGTGGACATGGAGACGGCCGCGGTGGCCGGAGCCTGCGAGGACGCCGGGGTGCCGTGGTCGGTGCTGCGGGCCGTCAGCGACCGGCTGGCCGACGGCGTGGTGGACGGCGACGTCCTGGGGCTGACCCGGCCGGACGGCACCACGGACCTGGGGGCGGTGGCCGGGTACCTGCTGCGACGGCCCTGGCGGGTGGCCCGGCTGGCCCGGCTGGGGATGGCCACCGACCGGGCGGTGCGGACGGTGACCCGGGCGGCGGTCCCGGTCTGCCGGCCCCCCGGTACGGTGACGGCGTGACCGACGTCTCGCGGCCGGCCGCCGGCTGGTTCGTGGTGCTCGACGGCGGCATCGTGGCGCTGTCGGCGCTGGCCACCAGTGACCGCGCCTACCGGGCCGCCCGGCAACGCCTGCCGCTGCCGCTGCCGCCGAGGGCCGCCCTGCAGGGGCTGCTGGCCGCCACCGCGGCCATCCACCTGGCCGAGGCGGCCGTGGCCTTCCGGATGGCCCGGCGCCGGGGGCTGCCGTCGGCCGGTCGCTGGGCGGGGCAGACGCTGGTGGTGGGGTTCCCGTCCCTGCTGCGGCTCCGCGCCGTGCACCCCGGCTGAGCTGGGACGAAGGGGGGCCCGTCAGGCCCGGAGCAGCCGGCTGGCCGGCAGATCGTGCCCCCCTCCAACACCCTCATCAGCACGATCCGCCGGCCGCCCCCCCCGACCTGTTCCCCTGCACTTCTTACTCCTCGATTCCTTAGAACGCAATACCCCCGAGACAGTATTCTGCAGGGTGGAATACAGAACGGGGAGGCGGTCGGGGGAGCGGAAAGCGGAGCCCTGCATGGCGGGGGCGGCCCGGTCCGGGTCCAGCCGGAGGTCCGGCAACCGGTCCAGCAGGGTGTTCACCGCCACCCGGGCTTCCAGGCGGGCCAGGTGCATGCCCAGGCAGCCGTGGGCGCCGGCCCCGAACCCGACGTGCTGCCGCTCCGGTCGGGACAGGTCGAACCGTTCCGGATGGCGGTACCGGCGAGGATCCCGGTTGGCGTCGGCCAGCAGCAGCACCACGTCGGCGCCGGCGGGCACCGCGACGTCGCCGATCCGGGTGTCCGTGGTGGCCCGCCGCAGGATGGCGGTCACCGGTGGCTCCCACCGGATGGCCTCCTCCAGGGCCACCGGCACCAGGGTCCGGTCGGCCCGCACCGCGGCCATCTGGTCCGGGTGGGTGAGCAGGGCGTACAGCACGGTGCCGGTGGCCCGGCAGGTGGTCTCCACCCCGGCCGGCAGCAGCAGGCGGAGGAAGGCGAACACGTCCTGGTCCCCCAGCTCCTGGTCGGCCAGCTCGCTGATGAGGTCGTCGCGGCGCCGCCGGCGGCGGTCGGCCAGGACGTCGCCGAAGTACCCGGCCAGGGCCTCCGAGGCGGCCACCGCTCGGGGCCAGTTGTCGGCCAGCCCGACCAGGTCCACCGCCCACCGCCGGAACCGCGGGTAGTCGGCGGCGGGCAGGCCCAGGATGCGGGCGATGACCTGCACCGGGAACTCGGCGGTGAGGTCGGCCACCAGTGTCCCCCGGTCCCGGCCGGCGAACCGGTCCACCAGGCCGTCGACCACCCCCTGCACCATGGCCTCGTCGAGGGCCCGGCGGCGGAACGCCGGGGACACCATGGCCCGGTGCACCCGGTGGTCCGGGTCGTCCATCTGCAGCATCGTCCGCCCCATCACCGGTCCGACGACGTCCTCGTAGACCGTGGTGGAGAAGGTGTGGCCGTCGCGGAGGACCGCCAGGCACTCGTCGAGGCCGGCCACCGTGACCACGTCGCCGTCCACCGTCACCGGCCTCGCCGGAACTGCCGCCGGGGCCGGCATCGACGCTGCCCCCGGGGCTGCTCCCAGGGCTGCCGCCGGGACTGCCGCCGGGGCTGGCATCGGCCGCTGTGCCATGTCGTGACCGTACCATCGAACGTTTGTTGGAGTCCAGTGAACGTTCGTTTGACTCGACGGGGCGGCCTCGATGCCGTGAAGATGGGGGTCGTGGCAACGTCGCAGCGGCAGCACATCCTGAACACGGCCCTGACCCTGATGTCCCAGCGGGGGGTGGACGGAACCAGCATGCGGGACCTGGCCAGCGCGGCCGGGCTGAACGTGGCGTCGCTCTACCACTACTTCCCGTCCAAACGGGAACTGCTGGTGGCGGTGCTGGAGGAGCGGGGGTTCATCGACGACCTGGCGGCGGCCGGGCCGGCGGCGCTGACCCGGGACGCGGCGGACGGCCTGGCGGACCTGCTGGACGACATGTTGCAGTCCATGCTGGAGGTGGAGGACTTCGTCCGGCTGATGCTGGGGGAGGTGATGCGGGGGGACGAGACCGCCCGGACGGTCGGCGTGGAGCTGTTCGCGGCCACCCAGGAGTCCCTGGAGCACTGGTTGAACGAGTCCGAGCCGGACATCTGCAACGGCCCCGGCGCCCCCGCGGTGGCCAGGGTGCTGCGGGCGGTGCTGATCGGCCTGTTCTACGAGCACCTGGCCGGCATCCTGGACGAGGAGGGGTTCCGGCAGCGGGCCAAGGAGGCCGCCACCGTGCTCCGGAGCCGCGGCTAGGGCGGCCTCTCCTCGCCCGGCGTGGGCGGGACCCGTCGGTGGTCAGGGTTGGACGGCGTGCCGCTTCAGGTCGTCGAGGCTGGCCCACTCCAGGGTGCCGACGTGGGTGGCCTCCAGCACCACCTGCGGAGCGGCCCCGGCTTCGAGGGCCTCCTGCCACCGGGGGGCGCACAGGCACCACCGGTCACCGGGCACCAACCCGGAGAACCCGGGCTGCGGGGTGCTGAGGTCGTTGCCCCGGGACTTGGAGAAGGCCAGGAACTCGGCGGTCATCAGGGCGCAGACGGTGTGCACCCCGACGTCCTCGGCGCCGGTGTTGCAGCAACCGTCCCGGTAGAAGCCGGTCACCGGGTCGAAGCTGCACGGCTCCAGGTCGCCGCCCAACACGTTCTTGCTCAAATGTCCGTCACCTCCAGGACCGGGGTGGTGCGGAACCCCAGGTTGGTCTCCCTGGCGCCGGCCGCGGCCTCGGTGGCCCAGTACACCACCATGGCCTCCCCCACCACCGGCCCCTCCAGGCCGCCGAACCGGCGCCAGATGCCGTCCTGCGGCTGGGTGTCGGCGGGCCCGTGCCGCCCGTGGACCCGGCGGATGCGCATGCCGCCGTGGTCCACGTCGTACACCGACCCGGACTCGGTTCGGACCCGTTGCACGCGGTGCAGTGTACGCGGGCCCCGTCCCCACGAGGTGCGGTGCCAGCGGATAGAAAGGGGGCCCCATGGAGCACTTCCTCGCCACCTGGGGCTACCTGGCCCTGTTCGTGGCCACCTTCGTCTCGTCCATGTGCATCCCGGTGGGGGCCGAGATCGCCATCGGCTACGCCGGGGCGCTGGCCAGCGGGCAGTTGACCACC
>DASZUK010000042.1:0-23905 GCA_035547695.1 Acidimicrobiales bacterium | reverse complement strand
GGTCTGGGTGGGCAGGTCGAAGGCGATGGACAGCCCGGTCTGCCCCTTGGCCAGGTTGGTCCGGTAGAGCTGGTTGGACGCCCGGGCGGTGGAGTGCCCCGAGTACGTCCGCATCATCCACGGTTTGGCTCGTTCAGCCATCCCCATCATTCTGCCCCTCTGCCGGCAGCTTTACTTCTGCCGGTCTACTTCTGGTAGTCGTAGAACCCCCGGCCGGTCTTCCGGCCCAGCGTCTCGGCGGCCACCATCCGCCGGAGCAGCGGCACCGCGGCGTAGTTCGGGTCCCGGTACTCCTCGTAGAGGGTGTCCAGGATGGCCAGCGACGTGTCCAGGCCGACCAGGTCCAGGAGGGCGAACGGGCCCATCGGGAAGTTGCAACCGCCCTTCATGGCGGTGTCGATGCCCTCTTTGGTGGCCACCCCCTGCTCCAGCAACCGGACGGCGTTGTTCAGGTACGGGAACAGCAGGGCGTTGACCACGAACCCGGCCTGGTCCTTCACCGGCACGGGGTCCTTGCCGCAGGCCTCGGCGAAGGCCACCGCGGTGGCGATGGTCTCGTCGGACGCGGTGACCGGCCGGACCACCTCCACCAGCGACATCACCTGGGCCGGGTTGAAGAAGTGGATGCCGCACACCCGGTCCGGCCGGCCGGTCTCCATGGCCAGTTCCACCACCGGCAGGGTGGACGTATTGGTGGCCAACACCGCCTCGTCCTTGCACACCCGGTCCAGCTCGGTGAACAGGTGCTTTTTCACCGCCAGGTCCTCCACCACCGACTCCAGCACCAGGTCCACGTCGGCCAGGTCGTCGACGGAGGTGGTGGTGGACACCCGGGCCAGGATCTCGTCGCGCTCCGCCTCGGACCGCTTGCCCTTGTCCACCTGCTTGTCCAGGGACTTCTCCAGTCCCACCAGCATGGCGTCGGCGGTGGCCTGGCTGCGGCTACGCAGCACCACCTCGTGGCCGCCGGCGGCGGCCACCTCGGCCACCCCCGAGCCCATGATGCCGGAGCCCGCGATCCCCACTCGTTTGATCACCATGGCCGGAACGTTACCGCGGAGTACGAATTCCTATTCCCGTTGGTTTGACCTCCGAGTTAACGGGCGAGCCAACGTGCCGTGCAGGCTGCCTTCCCGGCCCCGTTCACGTACCCTGTTCCCGCCGCTCCCGGCTGGCCACGGCCTGGGCGGCCATGACGGCCAGGAGCTCCTCGGGGTCCTGGCGGAACTGCCGCCACGCCGCCTCGGCCGACGGCGGGGCCACCACCACCGCCCGGTTCCCGGTCACCCCGTCCAGGATGTCGGCGGCCATGGCCTCCGCCGGGTACGGCTCTCCCAGGGCGTTGGTCAGCAGCTTGCGCACGTTCACCGGGCTCCTCGGGCTGGTGGGGTCGGCCGGGTTGCCGGGGTCGGCCGGGCCGCTCTGGTCGAGCAGCGGCGTCTCCACCGGCCCGGGGCAGACCACCGTCACCCCGACCCCGTACGCCGCGGCCTCCACCCGCAGGCTCAGGCTGAGCCCCACCACCCCGGCCTTCGCCGTCGCGTACGGGGTCAGCAACGGCGACGGCACCAGGCCGGCCAGGGAGGCCGTGTTCACGATGTGCCCCGACCCCTGTCGGACCATCAGCGGGTAGGCCGCGGCCACCCCGTACACCACGCTGTGCAGGTCCACGTCGATGACGCGCCGCCAATCCTCCACGGCCAACTGCTGCGCCGGTCCTCCGGCGCCGATGCCGGCGTTGTTGCACAGCAGGTCCAGCCGGCCGTGCCGTTCCGCCACCCCGGCCACCAGGGCCCGCACCGCGGCGGCGTCGGTCACGTCCAGGGTGGCGCCTTCCGCCGGCGCGCCGAGGCCCTCGGCCACCCGCCGGGCCCCCACCCCGTCGACGTCGGCCAGCACCACCGTGGCCCCTTCCGCCGCCAGCGCGGTGGCCAGCGCCCGGCCGATGCCCGACGCCGCCCCCGTCACCACCGCCACCTGCCCGGCGAACCGCCGGGCGCCCTCGGCCGGAGCCGCCCCTGCGTCCGGTGGCCCTGCGCTCGGTGGCCCTGCGTCCAGTGGCCCTGCGTCCAGTGGCCCTGCGTCCGGTGGCCCTGCGGTCATGGGCGGAGCTTAGGTGTGGGACCCTCTGCGGCGTGATCGTTGGCTCCTCCCTCAACGTCGAGATCGGCGACCGGACGCTGCTGGCCGACGCCTCCTTCGTGGTGGGGGCCGGCGAGAAGGTCGGCCTGGTCGGCCGGAACGGCGCCGGCAAGTCCTCGCTGATCTCCGTCCTGGTCGGCGAGCCGTCGGCCCAGGTGCGGTCCCGCGGCAACGTCCGCATCACCGGCACCCTGGGGTGGCTGCCCCAGGTGCCCCCGCCGCAGGGGATGGGGTTGGAGCCGAGCGGCTTCTCCCACGTCCTGTCGGCCCGCGGGCTCGACGTCCTCGACGACGCCCTCGACCAGGCCCGCCGGCAGATGGCCAAGGACCCCACCACCGAGGCCATCACCCTGTTCTCGGACCTGGAGCAGCAGTACCGGGAGAACGGCGGCTACGAGGCCGAGGCCGTCATGGGGCGGCTGGCCGCCGGCATCGGCCTCCCCGAGGACCTGCTGCTGGACGACATCGAGGCCCTCTCCGGCGGCCAGCGCCGCCGGGTGGACCTGATCCGGGTCCTGTTCCAGCAGCCCGACGTCATGATCCTGGACGAGCCCACCAACCACCTGGACCTGGCCGCCAAGCAGTGGCTCATGGACGAGCTGGCCGCCTTCCCCGGCGCCCTGCTGGTGGTCAGCCACGACCTCCAACTGCTGGACCGGTCCATCACCAAGGTGTTCCACCTCACCGACGGCCGCCTGCACGAGTACAAGGGCACCTATTCCAGCTACCGCACCCAGTTGGCCGCGGACACCGCCCAGCGGGAGCGGGCCGCCGAGCTGGAGGGGCGCGAGATCAAGCGGCTCAGCACCCTGGCCGACGCCATGCGCGGCCAGACCGCCCGCCGGGCCCGGGTGGCCAAGTCCCTGGACCGCCGGGTGCAGCGGTTGGAGCAGCAGCGCACCGAGGTGTTCGCCCGGGAGCGCCAGGCCGTCTTCCGGCTGCCCGCACCGCAGCGGTCCGGCGCCGTCCCGCTGGAGGTGCAGCACCTGGCCGTCCGCTACGCCGAGGACCCGGTGCTGTCCGACGTCACCTTCACCGCCGGCCGCGGCGACCGCATCGTGGTCATCGGCCGCAACGGCGCCGGCAAGTCCAGCCTGCTCCGCTGCCTGGCCGGCGTGCAGGCGCCCACCGCCGGCGCCGCCACCCTCGGCCCCAACGTCACCGTCGGGTACTTCGCCCAGGAGCACGAGCAGATCGACCCGGCCAAGACCGCCCTGGCCAACGTGGACGACACCGTCCTCAAGACCGATCCCGAGCGCCGGGCCCTGCTCGGGTCGTTCGGCCTCCCCTCCAAGGCCGCCGACCAGATGCCGGCCACCCTGTCCGGCGGCGAGCGGGCCAAGCTGGGCCTGGCCATGCTGGCGGCCGGCCGGGCCAACCTGCTGATCCTGGACGAGCCCACCAACAACCTCGACCCGGCCTCCATCGACGCCGTCGGCCGCATGCTCAGCGCCTGGCCCGGCACCCTCGTGGTGGTCAGCCACGACCGGTCCTTCGTCGCCGCCCTCGACCCCACCCACGCCCTGTCCCTGCCCGACGAGCGCTTCGACTTCTGGCGGGACGAGTACCTGGACGACGTCGCGCTGCGCTGAACCGCGCCAGTTGCTCCATCGGCACCGAGCAGCCGTGGGGCGTCGCGGCGGTGGGCCGGGGAGCCGCCGTGGCTGGGCCGCCGTGGCCAGGGAGCCGTGGCCGGGTCGCCGGCTCGTCTGGCATGGCTGCTGAGCCGCCGGCCATGCCAAAGTGGCCGGCATGACCGATAGCGCATCCACCGACCGGGTCGACCCCGGTGCCCCGACCGGCACGCCGGGCCTGCTGGCGCTGGTCGGCGGCACCGCATGGACCGCCGGCTGTGAGTTCGACGCCGAACTGTTGGCCGCTTCCGGGGGCAACCGGGTGGTGGTGCTGCCGACCGCCGCCGCCTACGAGCACCCCGAGCGGGTGGTCCTGTCCGCCGCCGAATGGTTCTCCGACCTCGGAGCCGAGGTCGAGGGGCTCATGGTGGTCAGCCGGAGCGACGCCGACGACGACGGCGCGGCCGACGTGGTCCGCCGGGCCCGGTTCGTCTACCTGAGCGGCGGCTCCTCCCTGCACCTCCGGTCGGTGTTGAAGGACTCCAAAGTGTTCGCCGCCCTCCGCGACGCCTGGCTGGGTGGCGCCGTCGTGGCCGGCACCGCGGCCGGGGCCATGGCCCTCACCGACCCCATGGTCGACCCCCGCGGCGGAGCCCTCACCGTCGGCCTCGGCCTCGTCGCCGGCCTGGCCGTCATCCCCCACTTCGGCGACGTCGGCGAGGACGCCCACGGCGAGAAGCTGCACCGGTCCGTGGTGCTCGCGCCCAAGAACCTGCCGGTGGCCGGCATCCCGGAGCGGACCGCCCTGCTGCGGGACCCCGACGGCAGATGGCGGAGCGTCGGGGTGGGGTCCGTGGCCGTCTACCTCGGGGGGTCCCTGGCTGCCGACGGCTTGGCCGCCCTGGGCTGACTGTCCTGCACTGGTCGCCCTGGGCTGACTGTCCTGGGCTGACCGCTTGGTCTCGCGCCCGAGGTCGTCCGACATCCACGGTGAGCAGCGCGGACTGGGATCTAAGGTGAGCAGCGCGGACTGGCGAAGGTCGCCCCGATATCCAGTAGCCTTACCTGGCGCCGACTACCTGGTCCGGTGTCTCCGGTGATCCTTTCCCGGAGCTCGCTGACCGGATGGTCGGAGTTGCCTGGAGAGGTGCGAGAGCGGCCGAATCGGACTCACTGCTAATGAGTTGACTGGGGGAACCCGGTCCGAGGGTTCAAATCCCTCCCTCTCCGCTGAGAGTACGCCATTCTGGTCCATGGCGTCTGGTCCGTGGCATCGCCCTGCCTTTGCGCACCGCGTCATGATCTCGTGCTCACCGCGTCATGATCTCGATGACGCAGATCATCGTTGGCAGGGCAATAGTGGGAAAAAAGGCATACTCACCGTATCGGCTCAGGCTGAGCGGATTGATGTGGGCGTCCCGCACGTAGGGCACTACCCGTGAGGCCGAAATAAGGAATTCCGGGTCGTCCTTGCCCCCTTGCGTCTTCGTATTTGCCATTTCATGGTCTTCGAGTGAGCAGAGGGCGTCGCCTTGGACTTTGAGTCGAACTCGACGGAATACCCTCCATGGTATACCTAAATAGATTGGAAGCGAGATAAGCCAGAGGACACAGAGCAGGTCGTCCCACTGTCCGTTCTGGATACCCATGACAAGCACAATTATGAGGAGTGCCAGGCCATGTATTCCGAAGGACCATCGTACGGATCGGAACACCTCTCCCAAAGGACGCCATCCGTATGACAAGTCTTTATTGAACCAATCTACTGAAGTGTCGCAGAATGTCTCAATAGTATAGGCTATTACTATCGCAAAGAGCCCTATGATGTTCTGATAGAAAACGATGGCTATACCTAGAGCAATGATTGCGATATAGACCCATCTCCCAATAGGGTGGCTCTGGGAGGCCCACCAATGATCGTACGCTTCGGTAGAGAAGGACTGGACCGACTGACCGGCAGTGGGATGAGGGTCGAAAATTCCGAAAACGCCCACCGCACGCTCTCGCTTTGCCAATTCGATTGCCAGGAACCAGGATAGTGCGAAAGTAGCAATATGTACAAAAACCATGGCCTTGGATCTCAGCATCGAATTCAGCCGAGCTATCAGTGTCTCGAGCGTATATTCTCGAGACCCACCAGCCTTGACGAAGGTCGCGATCAGGCGACGCTTCGGTAGGCGAGCTTCGGAGCGCGGTACCAGTGCCCCATTTTCAATGAGACTAGGTACACACTTTTTAAAGAGCCTCCATTGAAGATCCGTTATGTAGAAAGTGAGTGACAGTAAGAATAGTAGGAGGAGACTGAGCCCGTCCCTTATCAGGGGAAATGTGGTGCTCGTGTTGCTGGGATGAACAACGGATAGCGCTCGTTCGATGTCGCCAACTGGGTGGAACGAGCTCCAAGTGCCGATGGTGTGATCGAAAACACAGACCATCACGACGACAACGACAACAACTGCAGGGACCAGCCACAGCATTATTGACGGATTCGATTCCGATTTCTTGTGGTCTGGCGGTGTTTGGAAAGCTCGCCACGGAAGGATCAAGAAAGGGTCGAATTCGTACTTTTTTAGATTTGTTGTAGTTTTCGTTACCGATGGACATTGGATGCTCAGCGGAGAGCTTCCATCACCTATAGCTTCAACTCCCGTGACCATTCGGGGCGTTCCTCCCACGCTTGCTTCCCACGCTGCTGTAGTGAAATTGTCGCCCCATCCCCCATTGCAGGAGTGTACCGATCTCGGAGGAAGCAACGAAATTTGCGGAACGAAGAGAAGTAGAGGAACGAAGAGAGGTGAAGAAAAGAGAGGTGAAGAAAGGTAGAGGGAAGTTATCGCAGTTGGAAGAACCAGGCCGGCGGGAGAACCAGGCCGGCGGAGGCGGCGGCAACGCGTGGGCTTTCGTGCGAGCGGCATCCGTAGCCGATGGCGGCCGGGACAGAGCCGGAGAGGGTGGGCCGGAGAGGGTGGGAGAGCCGAAGAGAGGCAGTCGATGCCGGCCGGGGAGAGAATGAACGAGTGACCGTCAAGCGTTACTGGCTGCACACCCTCGGGTGCCCCAAGAACCAGGTGGACTCCGACAAGCTGGCCGGCCTGCTGGCCGCCGACGGCTACGAGCCGGCCACCGGCCCCGAGCAGGCCGACCTGGTGGTGGTCAACACCTGCGCCTTCATCGACGCCGCCCGGCAGGAGTCGGTGGACACCGTCCTGGAGCTGGCCGACGCCCGGCCGGACGGGGCCCGGTTGGTGGTGACCGGCTGCATGGCCGAACGGTACGGCGACGAGCTGGCCGCCGCCCTGCCCGAGGTGGACCTGGTCGCCGGGTTCGGCCAGGCGCTCCACGACGCCACCTCCCTCTACGACGCCGCCTCCGCCCACCCTGAGCCGGCCGCCGGGGCCGCCGGGGCCGCCGGGGCCGCCGGGGCCGTTGGGGCAGCCGGGGCTGGCAGGATTGTGCCAGCAGTCGGGGCCGGCGGGACCGTGCCGGTCGCCCTTCGGCCGAGCCGGCCGAGCCGACGGGGCCGGCCGGTGCCGGCCGCCGCCCCGGTCACCGCAACCGCCGGTGGCTCGTTCGACCTGCTGGAGCTCCCCCGCCCGGCGACCCGGTCCCCGTGGGCCTACGTCAAGGTGGCCGAGGGCTGCGACCGGGCCTGCGGGTTCTGTGCCATCCCGTCGTTCCGGGGCAAGCAGCGGTCGCGGCGCCCGCAGGACGTGCTGGCCGAGGTGGCCGCCCTCGCCGGTGACCACGACGGCCACGGCGGAGGACACGGGGGGGACGGTGGTGGCGGAGGGCACGGCGGCGTCAAGGAGATCGTCCTGGTGGCCCAGGACCTGGCCTCTTACGGTCGGGACCGCACCGGCGAGGGCCGGGGGGCCAGAGAGCGGGGCGCTCCCACCCCCATCGTGGCGCTGACCCGGGCGGTGGCCGGCCTGGTGCCGAGGACCCGGCTGCTGTACCTGTACCCGTCCAGCCTGACCGACGACCTGGTGGAGGCCATCGTGGGCACCGGGGTGCCGTACTTCGATCTGTCCCTCCAGCACGTGTCCCGGCCGTTGCTGGCCCGGATGCGGCGGTGGGGGGACGGGGACCGGTTCCTGCGCCGGATCGCCACCATCCGGGCGTCGGCGCCGGACGCCACGTTCCGGTCGTCGTTCATCCTGGGGTACCCCGGGGAGACCGAGGAGGACCACGACGCCCTGCTGGCGTTCCTGCGCGAAGCCACACTGGACTGGGCCGGGTTCTTCCTGTTCTCCCCCGAGGACGGCACCCGGGCGGCCGATCTCCCCGACCAGGTACCCGCCGAGCTGGCCCTGGAGCGGCTGCGGGAGTGCGCGGAGCTGCAGGACGGTATCACCGCCCGGCGGAGGGACGCCCTGGTGGGGCAGACTCGGCAGGTGCTGGTGGACGCCCCAGGGACCGGGAGGACGGTGCACGAGGCGCCGGAGATCGACGGTGTGGTCCGGCTGCCGCCGTCCGTGCCGGTCGGTGCGTTGGTGGACGTGGTGATCACTGGGTCCCTGGGCACCGACCTCACGGCCGTCATGGCCCGGCCCGCCGGCGACGTTTCCGCGGAAACGTCCGCGGAAACGTCCGGGGGACGGGTCGGGAAGCGGGCCGGCGTCCCCGCTTCGAGCAGGGTGGCCAGATGAGCAGGATGGCAGCATGAGCAGCGCCGCCGAGCACACCTTCGGGCCGTCGGCCATCGCCACCCCGGCCAACGCCCTGACCGCGGCCCGGCTGCTGGCCACCCCGGTGTTCGTGGCCCTGATCGTCACCCAGGGCGCCACCTGGCTGACGGTGGCGGTCGGGGTGGCCGTCGCCGGCAGCGACGGCGTCGACGGCTGGCTGGCCCGCCGGCAGGGGGCCACCCGGTCCGGGGCGTTCCTGGACCCGCTGGCCGACAAGGCGGTGGTGCTGGGGGCCATGTTCGCCCTGGCGGCCCAGGGGCACCTGCCGTGGGCCCCGGTGGGCCTGATCGCCCTGCGCGAGATCGGGCTGGTCGCCTACCGGTCCTGGGCCGGCCGGCGCGGCGTGTCCATGCCGGCCCGGACGTCGGCCAAGGTGAAGACCCTGGTCCAGGACCTGGCCATCGCCACCTGCCTGCTGCCGCCGTTGGCCGACCAGCACACGCTGCAGTTGGTGGCCATCTGGGTGGCCGCCGTCCTCACCGTGGTCACCGGCCTGCAGTACCTGGTGGACGGGCGCACGGCGATGCGCCGGGCCGCGCCCCGGTAGGACCGGCGACAGCGACGAACCATGGCCACGGAGGCGGCGTGAGGATCGAGGCGGCGTGAGGATCGAGATTGTGGCGGTCGGCACCGAGCTGTTGCTGGGCCAGATCGCCGACACCAACGGCGCCTGGCTGGGGGAGCAACTGGCCGCGGCCGGGGTGGACTCCCACTTCCACCAGGCCGTCGGCGACAACCACCGCCGCATCGTGCTGGCCCTGCGGACCGCACTTGCCCGGTCCGACGGCGTCATCACGTGCGGCGGCCTCGGTCCCACGCAGGACGACATCACCCGGGAGGCCATCGCCGAGGTCATGAACGTCCCCCTGGTCAGGGACCAGGCGGTGGTGGCCAAGATCGAGGGGTTCTTCGACGCCCGGGGCCGCGAGATGTCGGACAACAACCGCCGGCAGGCCGACGTGCCGGCTGGGGCCACCGTCATCGAGCAGGTCCGCGGCACCGCCCCGGGCCTGATCTGCCCGGTGGGCCACAAGGTGGTGTACGCCGTGCCGGGGGTGCCGCACGAGATGGCGGAGATGTTCGAGCGCGGGATCCTGCCGGACCTGCGGCGCCGCATGGCCGACGCCGGCGAGCAGGCCGTCATCGCCAGCCGGGTACTGCGGACCTGGGGGGCCAGCGAGTCCGGGCTGGCCGAGGCGCTGCAGGCCAGGATCGACGCCCTGGACGCGGCCGTGATCGAAGCCGGCAACGGCGCCCGCACCCACCGCAGTGCCCGCACCCACCGGAGTGCTGGCACCGGAACCGGCACTGGCACTGGCACCACCGGGACGGTGACCGTCGCCTTCCTGGCCAGCGGCATCGAGGGCATCAAGGTCCGGCTGACCGCCCGGGCGGCGACCGAGGCAGCGGTGGGGTCGTTGCTGGACGCCGAGGAGGCCGAGGTGCGGGCCGCGTTGGCCGACCGGTTCGGCGACATCGTGTTCGGCACCGACGACCAGACCATGGAGCAGGCGTTGGCCGGGGTGCTGTCGGACCGGCAGTTGTCCCTGGGCGTGGCGGAGTCGCTCACCGGCGGGCTGATGGCTTCGCGGCTGGTGGACGTGCCGGGTGCCAGCCGGTGGTTCCGCGGCGGCGTGGTGGCTTACGACTCGGCCGTCAAGTACCAGGTGCTCGGCGTGCCGCCCGGTCCGGTGGTCACCGAGGCGGCAGCCGGCGCCATGGCCGTCGGGGCGCGGCGGGTGCTGGCCGCCGACGTCGGCCTGGGCATCACCGGCGTGGCCGGACCGGACCCGCAAGAGGGGCATCCGCCGGGCACGGTGTTCGTGGGGTTGGCCTTGCCGGACGACCGGGTGGTCACCAGGGAGCTCCACCTGCCCGGAGACCGGCCCAGGGTGCGGCAGTACTCGGCCATCTCGGCCCTGGACCTGTTGCGGCGGGCCCTGCTGGACCAGCCGGCCCGTACCTGGGGCGGCTGACCGGGCCCGGCGGCGGCGCGTCAGTCCTTCGGGCCGCCCAGCAGGTCGAGGGCGTCCACGCCGAGCCGGTCGGCCAGCCGCTCCACCGTCCGCAGGGTCACGTTCCGCTCGCCCCGTTCCAGGCCACCCATGTAGGTGCGGTGGACGCCCAAGACGTCGGCGAACACCTCCTGACTGAGCGACCGAGCCTTGCGCAGCGCGCGGAGGCTCTGGCCGAACTGCCGCTGAAGTTCTCCCTCCACCATCGACACCCTGCTCAATGGCTACTTGCCGGTCTACAGACAGATAAGTAGCAGTTTAAGCCGGCTGGCCGCGGAGCAGCTCTACCGGGTCGATCCCCAGCCGGTCGGCCAGCCGCTCCACCGTCTGCAGGGTCACGTTCCGCTCGCCCCGTTCCAGGCCACCCATGAACGTCCGGTGGACGCCGACGATGTCGGCGAACCCCTCCTGGCTCAGGCCCTTCTCCTTCCGGTGGGCCCGGAGGTTGCGTCCGAGTTGTCGTTGCAGGTCCCCTTCCATGCCCTCCACCGTGGCCAACGGCTACCTATCGATCTACACCCTAATAAGTAGCAACCGACGCTGGGCCGGGGTCACGGATCACCGGTCGGGTGCAGGTGTGCCTGCCACCGCCCGTCGCCGTCCGGCCAGGCGTCCAGTTCGGCCACGGCGTCCCCGTCGGCCCAGAGCTGCAGGCCCACGGACGGTCCCAGGCCGAGCTCGCCACCGCCGCCCACGCCCCCGCCGGCCGGGGTGGCGTAGAGCACCGCGGCCGTCCGTCCGGCCGTTCGCACCGGATCGTCCGCCGGGGGCCGTCCGTCCTGGTCGCGGTCGGGCAGCTCCACCCGGAGCTCGACCGTGCCTTCGAGGACCTCGGCCACGAGCCGGGGCCGTCCGCGGGCGTCCACCACGACCAGCCGTCCGGTGGTGATCTCGGTCGCCATGGCCCCGATCGACCGCTCGAGCGCGGCCAACCGGGCCTCGATGCTGGCCCCTCCGTCGTTCCGGTGTTCCTCCGATGCCATTCCTGCCGGCATGTCCGGCCTCCTCGTCGTGCGCGCTGAATCTGGCGGCGCGGCCACCGGCGGCGGTCGACGGACGACCGACGTGCCGGCGCTGCACGAGGACGACCCGCCGGTGGTCCGGCGTCGAGGAGTGTCGCCGGTCTGTTTGTAGCAGGGGGGTGTATGACGGATGGGGTGCGGCTGTTCGTCGGTGTGTGGCCCCCGCCAGCGGTGGTGACGGCGCTGGCCGACCTGCCTCGGCCGCTCGTGCCCGGGGTCCGGTGGACCTCCCCCGGTCAATGGCATGTGACGCTGGCGTTCCTGGGAGAGGTGCCCGATGGTGACCTGACGTCCGTGGCGAGGGCGCTCACCGACGTCGCCGGACGGCTCGGTGGCCGGCCGCGGGCGGTGCTGGGGCCGTGCACGGCTGTCCTGGGCCAGGCGGTGCTGTGCGTGCCGGTGTCCGGCCTGGACCACGTAGCCTCCGTGGTCCGGGAATCGGCGCTGGGCGCCTACCGGTCTGCAAGTGACCTCCCCTTCGTCGGCCATCTGACGTTGGCCCGGATCCCACGGGACGGTGGGGCCCCGCCAGGGCTCCTCGGCATCCCGGTCGAGGGGGCCTGGGAAGTGGAAGAGCTCCATCTGGTGTCGTCCCGGCTCGGGGTCGGCGGGCCGCGGTACACAACGGTCGTCGCGGCGACCGTTCCTTGGTAGGAGTATCCAACACACGAACACGCGTTCGCCGGTAGAGTGCGGCAACGACGGGAACGGGGTCGTCCGAGCCCCGCTCGACCTCGGAACCGGGCATTCGGGATCGCCACCGGCAGCATTGTCACAACCTGTTCGTAGGGTCGGCAGCAACAGAGCAAGGGATCAGGAAACGAGGAGACTGGACGGATGGCAGCAGAGGAGCGGGACAAGGCCCTGGACATGGCCCTGGGCCAGATCGAGAAGCAGTTCGGTCGAGGCTCGGTCATGCGGATGGGCGACAACATCAACCTGGGCATCGAGGCCATCCCCACCGGAGCCCTGGCCCTGGACCTGGCCCTCGGGATCGGCGGCCTGCCCCGGGGCAGGGTCGTGGAGATCTACGGCCCGGAGTCGTCGGGGAAGTCGACCCTGGCCATGCACTGCGTGGCGGAGGCCCAGCGGAACGGAGGCATCTGCGCCTACATCGACGCCGAGCACGCCATGGACCCGGTGTACGCCCGGGCCATCGGGGTCAACGTGGACGACCTGCTGATCTCCCAGCCGGACACCGGGGAGCAGGCGCTGGAGATCGCCGACATGCTGATCCGATCGGGGGCCCTGGACGTCATCGTCATCGACTCGGTGGCCGCCCTGACCCCCCGGGCGGAGATCGACGGCGACATGGGGGACAGCCACCCGGGCCTGCAGGCCCGGCTGATGTCCCAGGCCCTCCGCAAGCTGACCGGGACGTTGAACAAGTCGAACACCATCGCCATCTTCATCAACCAGCTAAGGGAGAAGATCGGCATCTCGTACGGCTCCCCCGAGACCACGTCGGGTGGGCGTGCGCTGAAGTTCTACGCCTCGGTGCGACTGGACATCCGTCGCACGGAGACCATCAAGGACGGGGCCGAGATGATCGGCAGCCGCACCCGGGTGAAAGTGGTCAAGAACAAGTGCGCTCGGCCGTTCCAGCAGGCGGAGTTCGACATCATGTACGGCACCGGCATCAGCCGGGAGGGGTCGTTGCTGGACGTGGCGGTGGACCTGGGGTTCGTCAAGAAGTCCGGCGCCTGGTTCACCTACGAGGGCGAGCAACTGGGGCAGGGCCGGGAGAACGTGAAGACGTTCCTGCGGGAGAACCCGCAGTTGATGGCCGAGATCGATGACCGGGTGCGCCAGCACCTGGCGCCGTCCGACGACGCCGAGGTGGTGGACCCGGACGACCAGCCGATCACCCTGTCGGACTGACCGCCGCCGGGCCGCCGCTCCGCCGCCACCGGCGCTCCGCCGGTTGCCGTCGGCGGCGGCGACCTGGCTACCCTGTGGCGGGCGGTACGCCCGCTTGCCGCGCCGGACGTGAAATGGTGGTCCGGCGCCGTCGACATGCCTGGGGGGCAGATGGAGCTGGACGGCATCGACCTGACCGACCTGGAGCTCTTCGCCGGCGGATTTCCCCACGACGTCTTCGACCGTCTGCGGCGGGACGCGCCGGTGTGGTGGCAGGAGCCGACGGCGCACACCCCGGACGGGGTGGGGTTCTGGGTGTTGAGCCGTTACGCGGAGGTCCGGGCGGCTGCGGCCGATGCGGAGACGTTCTCGCCGGAGCGGGCTCCGTGGCAGGACGGAGGGGGAACGTTGATCCAGGACCTTCCCTACGGGTTCGGGGCCGGGGTGCTGCTGAACATGACCGACGACCCCCGCCACCAGCGGATCCGGCGGTTGCTGGCCCCGGCGGTGACGCCGCGGGCGTTGGCCAACATGGAGGGCGAGCTGCGGGCTCGCACCGGGGCCATCCTGGACGCGGTCGCCGACGACGGGCGGTGCGACTTCCTCCGGCAGGTGGCCGTGGAGCTTCCGGTGCAGGCCACCCTGGCGTTGCTGGGGGTGCCCAACGAGGACCGGCACCAGTTGGTGGCCTGGACCAACGCCACCTTGGCCTACGAGGACCGGGAGCTGGGCCAGGAGACCGAGGAGACCCAGCAGGCGGCGGCGGGGATGGCCGAGTACGCCGCCGACCTGATCGAGCGGAAGCGGCGGGAGCCGGCCGACGACGTCCTGTCCGCGGTGGTGCGGGCGGAGGTGGAGACGGCCGACGGCCAGATGGCACCACTGTCGCCGCTGGAGCTGTACATGCTGTTCTCCCTCCTGGTGGCCGCCGGCAGCGAGACCACCCGCAACGCCATCGCCCTGGGCATGGCCGCCCTCATCGAGCACCCCGACCAGATGGCCCAGCTAGTGGAGGACCGGGGCCTGCTGGACGGTGCCGTCGAGGAGATCCTGCGGTGGTCCAGCCCGACCCTGTACAACCGGCGGACGGCCACCGCCGACGTCGAGCTGGACGGCGTCCGGATCGGGGCCGGCGACAAGGTGACGCTCTGGTGGGCGTCGGCCGACTTCGACGGCGCCGTGTTCGCCGACCCGCAGCGGTTCGACATCCACCGGCATCCCAACCCGCACCTGGCGTTCGGCCACCGGGTGCACTTCTGCCTCGGCGCCGCCCTGGCCCGGCTCGAGATCCGGATCATGCTGGGCGAGGTGCTGGCCAGGTTCACGGACTTCGAGATGGTGGGACCCATCCGGAGGGTGCGGACCAACAAGCATGCCGGGGTGTCCTCCATGCCGATCAGCTTCCGTCGCCGCCCGGTGGCGGCCTGAGGGCGGTCGTGCCGGCTCCCGTCGCCGCCGGTGCGCTGTCGGTGGCCCAGTCCTACGTCCGCACCTTCAACGCCGGCGACCTGGCCGGCATGGAACGGCTCTTCGCCGAGCGGGCCGTCCTCCGGCACCCCCGGGGAAGGTTCTCCGGCCGGGACGCCATCATGGCGTTCTACCGGGACGCCGTCTTCGAGCGGCAGGCCAACCTGACGGTGGCCGCCGCGGTGATCGAGGGCGGGGTCTGCATCATGGAGCTGGTGGGCCGGTTGCTGAAGGAGCCGGCGGTGGACCCGCTACGGATCCGTGACGTGTTCCGGGTCGGCCCCGACGGCCGGATCACCGAGCTGGCCGTCTCGTTCCACTGATCCCCCGGGGCGACTGGCTGTTCTCCCGGGGGGACTGGCTGGCGGACCGGGGCCCGCGATTACGGGTTGGCGGCTACGGTCAACGGCTACGGTCAACGGCTACGGGTTGGCGGCTACGGGTTGGCGGTGACCTTGACGGTGGTGGGGACCAGCTCCACCCAGGTCTGGCCGGGCTGCAGGGTGATGGGGGCGCCGGCGTTGGTGACGAACTGGGTGGGCTGGCCGAGTGTGGACCGGGACCAGGTGCCGGGGATCTCCTGGCCGCTGCGGAACACCAGGGCCGGACCGCTGGCGTCCTGGTACAGGTTGGCCTGGACCTCCAGGCCGCCTGTCTCGTTCTCCAGCCAGGGGCCGTAGGTGACCTGGACGAACTGCACCACGACGTTGGCCGCGGTGTTCTGGGCGCCTGTGCTGAGGGTGTCGGGCTTGGTGCCGTAGTACCGCTGGAAGGCGTGCAGTTGGGTGTTGTACTTCCAGACCACTGTGGCGTTGGAGGAGAACGGGATGGACACTGTGGCCACCGGGCCGCCGCCGGCCGGGGGTGTGGCGGAGTAGGTGAAGACGGCCGGGGGTGGGGTGGTGTTTGTGGGATAGGCCGCCCAGATGGCTGTGGTGGAGGTGTAGGTGTCGTAGGGGGCCCTCCTGCCGGAGGGATGCTGGATCAACGAGGCGTGGGCGCCGAGGTCGACGTTGGTGATGGGGGAGGCGTCGATGTTGGCGATGACCGGGTTGATGCCGCCGACGTGGGCCAGCAGCGGGTGGCCGAACTGGCCGAGGATGCCGATGTCGATGTTCCGGGCCGACCGCACCGGCCCCACCGTCTGGGACCCCTGGCACTGGAACACGGCGGCGAACCGGGTGATGCCGCCCTCGACGGGCTCCTCGAAGACGATGTCGGCCTTGTCCAGCCCGGACTGCGGCCGGCCGGCCACGTAGTTTGTGACCTTCACCGCCAGCGCCGGCCGTTGAGGGATGCCGCCGCCACCCGGCACCGGGGAGCCGGTGAGCGGGCAGTCGACCACCGGGACGGTGGAGGTCGTGGTGGTGGTCGGCGCCGCCGTGGTCGTGGTGGTCTTCTTCGGCGGCTTCGCTGTGCCGCCGCCCGACGAGCAACCGGCCAGCAGGACCGCGCCGGCCGCGCCGGCGAGCAGCCACCAGCGGGGGCGGAGGAGGGCGGGGCCGAATTGCAATGGGCCGAGGTGCGAGGGGCCGATACGCATGGCCGGCAATTCTCGGCTGCCGGCAGGGCCGGGTGGGGGATGGTCACGACGGGCGGTAGCGTGCCGGTCGTGGCCAGCAGCCGGACCCGTCGATGACCTGGGCCCAATCGCTGCCGGGCCCGCTACGGCGGGTGGCCCACGTCGCGGTGCAGTGGGGCCGGGACTGGGCAGCCGACGTCGGGGCGGTCGGGCCGGACGATCCGCTGGGCCGCCGGTTCGGGGCCTTCGGCCGGGGCAGCGTGCTGACGTACCCGCAGGGTGCGATCTACAACGAGCAGTACATCCGGATCGGGGAGGGCACCATGGTGGGCCCGTATGCCTGCCTCACCGCCGGCATGGCCCCGGGGCAGGAGATGCCCACCGACCCGGTGGTGCGGATCGGGGACCGCTGCGTCATCGGCCGGGGCAGCCACGTGGTGGGGCACTGGTCGGTGGACATCGGGGACGACATCCAGACGGGGCCGTACGTGTACATCACCGACCAGAACCACAGCTACCTGGACCCCGACCAGCCGGTCGGCCGGCAGTGGCCGGTGGAGGCCCCCGTGAGGATCGGGTCGGGTAGTTGGCTGGGGGCCAACGTGGTGGTGCTGCCCGGCGCCGACATCGGGGAGCACGTGGTGGTGGCCGCCGGCGCGGTGGTCCGGGGGGCGGTGCCGGACCACAGCGTGGTGGCCGGGGTGCCGGCCAGGGTGGTCCGGCGCTGGCTGCCGGACCGGGGCTGGGTGGACGGCCGGGACCTGGACGACCAGGACCTGGGGGTCCGCTGACCGTCAGTCCGTGGGGTCGTCCTGCCCTGCCGACGGACAACAATGGCGCGGTGACGGCAAAGGCGAGGCGGCGGTTCATCGGCGTGGTCGGCCCGGGAGACACCGGTGCCCTGCCGGACGGCCAGGCGGTGGAGGCGGTGGCCGAGGAGGTGGGCCGACGGCTGGCCCGGGCCGGGGCGGTGGTGGTCTGCGGCGGCCTGGGCGGGGTGATGGCGGCGGCCTGCCGGGGAGCGGCGGGGGTCGGCGGGGTGACGGTGGGGCTGCTGCCCGGCGACGACCGGTCGGCGGCCAACGAGTGGGTGGGGGTGCCGGTGGCGACGGGCCTGGGGGAGGGTCGGAACGTGCTGGTGGTCCGGACCTCGGACGCCCTGGTGGCGGTCGGCGGGGCCTATGGCACCCTGTCGGAGGTGGCGCTGGCGTTGAAGGCCGGGAAGGTGGTGGCGGGGTTGGGCACCTGGGACCTGGTCCGGCCGGACGGGAGCCGGGACGACGGGGTGATCGCCGTGGGATCGGCGGCGGAGGCGGTGGAGGTGGTGCTGCATGGCCAGGCGTGACCGGGCGGCCGGTGACCGGGTCGGCAGTGACAGGGCTGGCGGTGAGTCGCTGGTGGTGACGGTCAGCGGTCCGGACCGGCCGGGGATCTCGGTGCGGATATTCGAGCGGCTGTCCTGGCTGGGACTGGACCTGGTGGACGTCGAGCAGGTCCAGGTCCATGGCCGGCTGCTGCTGTGCCTGGAGGTGGGGGCGCCGGCGGACGCGGAGGCCGGGGCGGTGTGGGTGCGGGAGTCGGTGGAAGAGGCCCTCGGCGGGCTGCAGGTGGGCGGCGGGCACTTGCAGGTGGTGGTGACCAGGGTGGCCGGCGGCCAGGAGGTGGGGCGGGGCCCGAGGCAACTGGTGACGGTGCTGGCGCCGCGGCTGCCGGCCGCCGCGCTGGGGGGGGTGTTCGGGCGCATCGCGGCGGCCGGGGGCAACGTGGACCGGATCGTGCGGCTGTCGCGGTACCCGGTGACGAGCTACCAACTGGTGGTGTCCGGCGGTGACGCGGGGCGGTTGCGGCGGGAGCTGGCGGCGGAGGCGGCCCGGCAGTCGGTGGACGTGGCGGTACAGGGAGCCGGCCTGTACCGGCGGGCCAAGCACCTGATCGTGCTGGACGCCGATTCGACGTTGCTGCAGGGGGAGGTCATCGACGGGCTGGCGGAACGGGCCGGCTGCGCCGAGGAGGTGGCGGCGGTGACGGCGGCGGCGATGGCGGGGGAGGTGGACTTCGCCGAGGCCATGGACCGGCGGCTGGCCCTGCTGGCCGGGTTGGACGCAGCGGTGCTGGACGAGGTGGCGGGCGACCTGGTGCTGGCCCCGGGGGCGCGGACGCTGGTGCGGACGCTGAAACGGCTGGGGTACGTGACGGCGGTGGTCAGCGGGGGGTTCGTCCAGGTCCTCGAGGGGCTGGCCGCCGACCTGGGCGTCGACCACGTGGCGGCGAACGTCCTCGAGGTGGAGGACGGCAGGTTGACCGGCCGGTTGGTGGGGCCGATGGTGGACCGTGCGGGGAAGGCGGCGGCGCTGGCCCGGTTCGCCGAGGCGGCCGGGGTGCCACTGTCACAAACCGTGGCGGTGGGAGACGGGGCCAACGACCTGGACATGCTGGCCGCCGCCGGGTTGGGCATCGCCTTTAATGCAAAACCGGCCGTACGCGATGCCGCGGACGCGACCTTGAACGTGCCCTACCTGGACGCCATCCTGTTCCTGCTCGGCCTGTCCAGGGACGAGATAGAGGCCGCCGATGACCGACCTGCCTAAAACGGCAAATGGGTTCGGCCTCTTCCTGGCCCACCTTCCACAGACGTCGGAGGAGATTGATGCGGACTCCGCAACATTTCCCGGCGACCCAGCCGCACCCTGGTGTCGGCAATTAAGGCTTCTGAGCTGGGTTTTCATGTTGTCACGCAAAGTCGCTTGACAGTTGCAGAGGTTGGGCGTTCAATGGGTGCATTGCCGGCCACGACCTGGCGGCAGAGCGATCAGCGAGGCAGTCCAGGAGGGGGAACTCTGATCTTGCCATTTGAACCCCGGCCGCGAGTGACGACGCGGCCCTGAGGATCCCCGTTCACCCGCCATGTCGACCTGGTCGTCAGGCGGGATCGAACGAGATCGTGACCCACGGGGTGCACGGGAACCGCTTTGCAGCGAGACCCCCGCGGGGAACGGAGCCGGCCGGCTGCGGCCGCCGGA
Source organism: Acidimicrobiales bacterium (assembly GCA_035547695.1). GTDB lineage: Bacteria > Actinomycetota > Acidimicrobiia > Acidimicrobiales > RAAP-2 > DASZUK01. The sequence goes on along the minus strand of DASZUK010000042.1, from coordinate 4,595 downwards.
GCAGTAAACCGGAGACGCGACGTGAGCTCGGCGGCCGTCCTCCGGGTGGTTGACATGTGGTGCAGCAGTCGGGCGGCGCCAACGCCGGACGGAGAGCCGGTGTGCCCGGGGAGCGTGATCCCGGGTGTTGGTCGACCGACGTGAAGAGGAACCGGTGGAGGTGCCCGGCGATGCCAGGCGGCCACCGGCCCACAACGACCGGAGCCAAAAAAATGGGGAGGTTCCCGATGAGCGATGAGAGGGCAAACGAGCCGATGGACGCCGTACCGCCGAACCCAATTCCACTCAGTGCCATGCTCCCGGGGGGGCGCTGCCCGCAGGGTGAAGACCGTCAAGTGCCGAGGGGCCGGCACGGGCAGCCCCGGGAGAAGATCGTCGCCATCCAGCGGGCCAGGATCCTGGACGCCTTCGTCAACGAGGTCGGCGAGGCCGGCCTCGACGGGGCCCACGTGGCCCACATCTGCGCCGCCGCTGGGGTGTCCACCAAGGAGTTCTACGCGGTCTTCCACAGCAAGGACGAGTGCTTCCTGGCCGCCTTTGAGATGGGGGCCGACATCATCTGCGAGGCCGCCCACGACGCCTACGAGGCGACCGAGGGGCCGTGGGAGGACAAGGTCCGGGCCGCCATCACCGCCATGCTGTCCGCGCTGGAGGGCAACCCGGCGTACGCCCGGCTGTCGGTCGTGGAGGTCTACCAGGCCGGCCCGGCCGGCTTGGACAAGCTGACCGAAGTCATCGGCCGGTTCCGCAAGATCCTGGGCGGCGGCGACCCGAAGCCTCCGGAGGGGCTGCCGGGGGACGCCTTCGAGAGCACCCTGGTCGGCATCGGGTTCCACCCGCTGGGTGACTACGTGGTCGCGGGCAAGGCCGACCGACTGACCGAGCTGGTGCCGGTGCTGACGTACTCGCTGGCTTTGCCGGTGGTGGGGCCGGAGCGGGCGGCAAGGCAGCTTCAGTTGCCCGTCGGCTGACTCGGGGGGCCTTCGCCCGATCAGACCGAGATCGGTGAGTAAGGGCTCCTGACCCTCGTCCGACCGGTTTCGTTGGTACTGCCATGATCCATATCGACACCTGATGGAGGGTGTGTCGCCACTCGGGCGTGGGACGCCAAGGTTTGAGTGCGATTCGTGACTGCCGGCCAGGGCGCGGTGGCCGGGGATCTGCTGAGAGTTGATCAGGGGACAGGCGAAGCTCGAGAGGGCGTGGAGCGCAGCCCACGCATTGGCGAAGACACCGTCGTGGTGCTCGGGGGCGACCCGTAGCACCAAACACCGGTCGTGGGAGCACACCCGGGCGGCCACGCCGATGAGCTCGCGCCCGCCCGTCGTGGTCGATAACAGCGAGGCTCTGGAGCCACACCGAGATGTTGAGCCCGAGGAACGCCGCCCACATCCAGGTCCTATTGACCGCCTGGTAGCCCGAGGGCAGGTGGCGAAGGGCCATACTGACCTTCGAGTCGAAGATGCGCTCTTCGATCAGGGCCCGCTGGCGGAACCACGCCTCGATCTCGACGACGTCGCCGGCCAGGTGGGATCGGACCGGGGCGCCGTGCCGCTGTTTCCAGCAGTCGGTTTCCCCGGCCCGTCCCCCGAACCGGACGTGCGGCTTCCACCGCATCCGGCTCTCCACGAGCCATCTCGCCAGGCTATACAGCCTCGATCGTCCCCGCCCACGGCAAAGGGATCGCCGCTCCCTGATAGCAGTAGCGGGTCACCGGCACTGCCCGACAGTCGAACGGCGCCTCACCGTCGTGCTCGGGCCACCACCTATTAGCCAGGCAGTGCCGTCGCAGCCACTTCCAGTTGGTACGACGGTTCTTGCGGCGCAGCCATCCCACCACCCGTAGCCAGGTGAACTGGTGCAAGTAGCCGAAGGTGGCCTTGGACACGCCGTGCCGGAAGTAGTTCGTCCAACCCCTCAGGACGCCGTTGATCTGGCGCAAGAGGCTGGAAAGTGGGTTGTTCGTTCCCTGCTTGGTGATCGACTTCACCTTGGCCATCACTGAAGACAACGACCTCCTCGACGGCCAGGTGTAGACGAACGCCTTGTTCGACCCTCTTTTGCTGCCGCTGGATGCGGAAGCCTAGGAAGTCGAACCCCTCATCGATAGAGAGCACACGCTCGTCTTGTCCTCGTTGAGCCGGAGGCCCATCGACGACAACGCTGCTTCGACATCGGTTCGCAAGGCCGACGCCTGGTCCTTCGTTCCGTGCACCATCACCACGAAGTCGGCCGCGTAGCGCACGAGACGGTACGTGGCTTCTCCGCGACGACGGCGCTGTTGCCGGACTGGACCCGTTGTCATGTCACGCTCCCAGGCCCCGACGAAGTGTTCATCGAGGACGGAGAGGGCGATGTTGGCGAGCAGCGGCGAGAGAATGCCCCCTTGGGGCGTGCCGGTCTTGGTGTCCCTCGTCATTCCGTCCTCAGAGAGGACGCCGGCATGGAGGAACGCCTTCACCAGTCGCACGAGTCGCTGGTCCCCGATCCGATTCCGCACACGATCCATGAGGCTGGAGTGTGAAATCTCGTCGAAGCAGGCCGTGATGTCCCCTTCGAGCACCGAGGTGTAACCCTGGGTGGCAAGGAGGTGGATCTCGGCGATGGCGTCGTGCGCCCGGCGACGAGGACGGAAGCCGTAGCTCACCGGCTTAAAATCCGCCTCGAAGATCGGTTCGAGCACCAGCTTCAGGCTGGCTTGGACGGTGCGGTCCCGAGCGGTCGGGATGCCCAGGCGCCGGACCTTGCCGATGCCTTGGGGATCATCCGCTCTCGCACGGGCAACGGCACGAACCGCCCTGCCTTGAGGTCGTCTCGCAGCAGGGGGAGGACCGTGGCCGTTCCGAAGACGATGTCACATGGCTTCACGCCATCGACTCCGGCCGACCATGCACCCCGATTGCCCGTACACGAGCCCACGCAACCGTGAGGAAGGCGGGATCGCAGACAAGGTTGAACAGATCACCGAACCGACGATCAGGGCTGTCGGTCGCCCATTGGTGCAGCTTGGTCTGGATTCCCAGTACCCTGGCCTCGGCTTCTTCGAGCGTCGGCCATGGTGCGTCGGTGTTCACCGGCGACCTCCTGGCATGCCAATTCCGTCGCTGCGGGCTCGCTGGGTCCCTTCGGCATGTGGCCGGCTTTCCCGGCCTCGGACTACTGCGGACCCTCCGCCCCACCCCCGAGGCCATCAGCCGACGGCGGGCCTGCCCATCTCCGTGCTGGCCGTACGGGGGTGAGGGCGGCTCCGGGGCGGTTCCCATGTTCACCATGTCCCGGTCGGCGGGATCGGCGCCCAACTCTGCCGCTGTGGTCTCACCACGGCTACGCCGCAGGCTTTCACCGTGGCCTCCTGGTCGGCACTAACCGTCGACGCCGGAGTCACCTGCCTCTTGAGAGGCCGGTGTGCACTGCTGCCCAGCCCATATCGGCCAGGTTGGAGCTGGTTCATCGCTTGAGCGGGGTTCAACCACTGGTTCACTTTCGTTACGCCTCTCCGCCTTGCTTGCCGGACCCGAGCCGTCTGGCGGTGTCGGCCCGTCCCGTTGTTGTCTGGGCTGCTTCCCGCCCTTCCCTGCGCCTCCAGGGTCAGGCCGCCCTCAGCTTCACCGGCCTGCTGCAACAGCCCGGTTAGGTGGGAGTCGGCCTCATTGCCTTGCACGAGGCCGTGCACTGCTGTCCGGCCCGTATCCGCCAGGTTGGAGCCGTCGCACGCTCTTGAGGGGGTTCCACCACTGGTTCTTGCATTCGTACACCGTCCCGTCACGCTTGCCGGACCCGACCCATCTGGCAGTGCTGGACCGCCCCGGCGTTGTCAAGGCTGCTCCCACCCTCCCCTGCGTCTCCAGGGTCGGGCTGCCCTCAGCTACACCAGGTTGCTGCGACAGCCCGGGGTCGGAGCCCCTTCATCTCCGCTTGGTCTCATGGCGCCTCGTGGCGCACGGGGAAGTACGTACAGATCTTAATGAAGCCGGGGCCGAACTCGCCGTCCATCACGTAGAAGTAGTAGGTGGTGACCCGACGGTCAGCCCTGTAGAAGGTGAAGAAGGGCACGCCGCTGGACGCGTCACGTCGACCGGTGGCAAAGACGGACTGGAACTCCTGGGCCACCCCGACCGCTACCACGCCTGGCGCACTGGCCTGCTTGAGGTAGGGCCGCATGACGTCGATGTGGCGCTTTGGAGAAATGAACTACTGGGATGTGGTCCGCCTCGGCGAAGTGGATCACGGCGTCACGGAACCGGTTAACGATCTTCTCCATCACCGCCGGTGAGGCGATGGGCATCTTGAGGTGGTCCCGAATGCAGGCCACCACCTGCCCGGGGTCTGGAGACTCGGCACGTAGGCGTTCAGGTAGATTCGGTCCAGACAGTCGAGGTCGAGGACCACATGACCGTCGAGCAGGTCGTTCACGTTTACGACAGTGGTCATGACGCACTACCTCTTCGAGGCCAGGCTCGGACCTAACGTTCGGCACGATCACCGTAGGCCACTCACCAGTGGGCCGTCCTCGGCGGTCCGAGGCTGGCCTCATTGGGAGCCTGCCACCCACGGTAGGACGCGAATGCCAAGAGGTCGGGACGCATATGCGTCCC
>DASZUK010000041.1:0-77304 GCA_035547695.1 Acidimicrobiales bacterium | reverse complement strand
GGTCTGGGTGGGCAGGTCGAAGGCGATGGACAGCCCGGTCTGCCCCTTGGCCAGGTTGGTCCGGTAGAGCTGGTTGGACGCCCGGGCGGTGGAGTGCCCCGAGTACGTCCGCATCATCCACGGTTTGGCTCGTTCAGCCATGACGCTGCCACCATCTCGTCGGGCCCATCAGGACCCCATCAACGCCAGGCCCCGGACCCCGGAGCTCCGGGGTCCCGCCGGCCGGCACCCGACCACACCGACGGCGTGTATGGCCATTGCCGCTCCGGTTCTTCAACTGCCCCGATCCCAACTGCCCCGGCCCTTCGATTGCCCCGATCCTTCGATCAATTGCCCCGATCCTTCGATTACTCGGGCGTCATACTAGATGCCCGCAGGGGTCCGGGGCTCTAGGTAGATAAGCTAGTTAAACGATTACAGGGCGGGAGCCGAGCACGAGGGAGCGATGGCGAGGGTCGGAGTGGTCGGGGTGGGGCGTATGGGCCGGCCGATGGTCGACCGGCTGCTGGCGGCGGGCCACTCGGTGTCGGCCTTCGCCCGTCGGCCCGAGCTGGTCTCCGGCCTGGCGGCCGTCGGAGTCCGTTGCGTGCCCACCCCGCCCGCCCTCGGGCCCGGCCAGGCGGTGGTGCTGGTCTGTGCCTACACCGACGCACAGGTCGTCGAGATCGCGTTGGACGGAGGGTTGGTGGACTCCCTGGACCCCGGCTCGGTGCTGGTGGTGCACACCACCGGCCGCCCGGCGACGGTGTTGGAGATCGAGCCCGTGGCGGCGGCCAGGCGCGCCGCGGTCCTCGACGCCCCGGTCAGCGGCACGCCGGAGGACGTCGCCGCCGGCCGGCTCACCTTGCTGGTCGGCGGCGATCCGGACGCGGTGGCGGCGGCCCGGCCGGTGATGGCGGCCTACGCCGACCCCATCGTCGAAGCCGGCCCGCTGGGGGCCGGCCAGCAGCTCAAGCTGGTCAACAACCTGATCCTCGGAGCCCACGTCGAGTTGCTGGCCGACGCCGCCCGGGTGGCGGAGGAGCTGGGCATCGATCCCCGGGTCCTCGTCGCCGCCCTGCCGCACTGCACCGGCTCCAGCGTGGCGGCCGAGATGATGGTCCCGCTCGGTTCCGCAGCCGATCTGGTGGCCTCGACCGGCCCCTTCCTGGGCAAGGACATCGAGACGGCCGGGATGGTCGCGGCAGCGGACGGCATCGACCTCGGGTGGCTCGGCCTGCTCGGTGCCGCCCTGGTCGACCGGATCGGAAGGCGGGGATGACCGCGCCGTCCGTGGCGGCGATCGTCCCCACCCAGGCCCGGGAGCGGCCTGGGAGGACCGCCGCCGTCGAGGGCGAACGGGCGGTCACCTATGCGGAGCTGGACCAGCTCGGCGCCAGGGTGGCCCGTGCCCTTGTCGGCTCGGGGATCCGGCCGGGGGACCGGGTCGGCTACCTCGGTCGCAACAGCATCACCCATCTCGAGTCGATGGCGGGAGCCAGCCGGGCCGGGGCGGTGACGGTGCCGTTCAACTGGCGGCTCTCGGAGCAGGAGCTGGCCTACGTGATCGGCGATTCGACCGCCCGACTGCTGGTGGTCGAGGAGGAGTTCGCCGCAGCCGCCCACCGGATCGTCACCGGCCTGGAGGCCCCGCCCATCGTCGTGGTCGACGGAGCCGCCGGCCGGTCCGGGTACCGGCAGTGGCGTGACGCCTCCGGCGAGGTGGAGACGCCGATGCCCACCGGCCCGGCCTGCGAGGGGGTCTGCTTCCACATCTACTCCTCCGGGACCACCGGTCGCCCCAAGGGCGTCCTGCTGACCTCCGCCGGCATCATGGAGAAGCTGGCCGTCGTCGAGCACGACTGGGGGCTCGACGACCGGACCGTGGGCCTCCTGTCCGGGCCCGTCTTCCACATCGCCGGCACGAGTGTCGCCCTGGCCGGGCTGGACGTGGGCGCCACCCAGGTGATCGCCCGGGACACGTCGCCGACGGCCGTGGTCGACCTCGTCCGCCGTCACCGGATCACCTTCGCCGGAACGGTGCCGGCCGTCCTCAACGCCATCATCGCCCTCCCGCCGGACGAGCTCGAGGACGTCACCTCGCTCGATCTGGTGATGTACGGCGCCTCCTCCATTCCCCGCGACGTCCTACGGCGCTCGATGGAGCTCCTCGGTTGCGACTTCGTCCAGTCCTACGGACTGACCGAGACGGCCGGCACCGTGACCAACCTCTCCGTGGAGGACCACCGGCCGGGGGCTCCCGAGCACCGGCTGGCGTCGGTCGGCCGGGTGAACGGCAACGTGGAGGTGCGGATCGTCGACCCCGAGACCTCCGAGGACGTCCCGCCCGGCACGCCGGGAGAGATCTGGCTGCGGACCACCCAGAACATGGTGGGCTACTTCGGCCTTCCCGACGAGACGGCCCGGACCCTCACGCGGGACGGGTGGCTCCGGACGGGAGACGTCGGGCGGTTGGACCCGGACGGGTACCTCTACCTGGTCGACCGCCTGAAGGACGTCGTCATCTCCGGCGGGGAGAACGTCTACCCGGCGGAGATCGAGGCGGTGCTCCGGGGCCACCCCTCGGTGGCCGACTGTGCGGTGATCGGCCTCCCCTCGACCCGCTGGGGTGAGTCGCCGGTGGCCGTCGTGGTGGGTACCGGCCGGCCACCGGACGAGGCAGACCTGGACGAGGCAGACCTGGACGAGGCAGACCTGATCGAGTACTGCCGGGAACGGTTGGCCCATTACAAGGCCCCCCGGCGGGTGGACCGGGTCGACGAGATCCCCCGGACCGCCGTCGGCAAGGTGGACAAGGCGAGGCTCCGGGCCGAGCGCTGCGGTCAGGTCCTTCCCTGAGCCCGGCGCCGGCCGGACGACACCGCCCCATCCTTTCCGCGGACCACCGACGGCGTGGCCCCTGCCCCCCCATCCGCGGGGTGCAGGGCGCGGAAGGCGAAGTCCACCAGGGCGGCCGCCGAGGCCGCCGTCGGTCTCCTCTGTCGGACCAGGCTGCGCCGGATGGAGGCCATCGTGTAGTCGTGGATGATCCGGGCGTCTTCCCACGGATCCGGGCTGCACCATGTCCCCGCCGCCGCTCCTCGGGCGATCGCCCCGGCCAGCAGGTCGATGAGGACGGTCTCGGTCCGCTCGAGCTCGGCGGGATAGCGGAGCTCGAGGCGGCCCCGGTTGACGAGGAACGGCCGGGTCCGGTGGGAGGACCCTGGGTCCTGGACCTGCCGGACCACCCCGAGGATCCATTGGGCGACCTGGTCGCGCGGGCTGTCGCTGCCTGCCATGCGATGCCGGAGGTACGTGGACAGCCGGCCCCGACCGACGTCGAGCACGGCGAGCATCAGCTCGTCCTTCGTCGAGAAGTCCCGGTAGAAGGCCTGGTTGGAGAGGCCCGCTTCCTTGAGGATCTGCCGGACGCTCGGCTCCACGTCGCCGGTCCGGGCGATGAGGCGGAAGGTGGCCTCCACCAACGCCTGGCGTGTCGGTGCATCGGTTGCCGGTCCGCCGGTCGCGGACGCGTCGTCGCCTGCCGCCTTGACCGTCATCCCGCCGATGCTAGGGCAGGACCCGGGCGGGCACCGGAACGGGCTCGTGTCACCCGCACCGGAGGGGCCGGCCCAGGTGCTCAGTGAAATGGGCATTGTCGACCGGCTCCCAATATTGACGGCGTAGATGGCCAGGCAATATATGTCAATCAGCTCACCGTCTCGCTTCCGGCGCGTGCCGGTGGCCTTTAGGTTGCTCGGATCACCTGCCCCGACGCTCTTCCCGACGCACTGATCGCCGGCCGGAGTGGCCTGGGTGGCGGAATCCGGGAACAGTGTTCTATAGTACAAATAACCGGCAGGAAGGAGGCCGTGGTGGAGCGTGAAGTACTGCTGACCGGCATCGGTGGCCAGGGCATCCAACTGGCCAGCACCGCCCTGGCCACGGCGGCCATCGACGAAGGCCGCGAGGTGATGGTGTTCGGGAGCTACGGGGCGTCGATGCGCGGCGCCAACAGCGACGCCACCGTCGTCGTGGGCGACGAACGGATCGCCGCTCCGCCGACCGTGTCCACGGCCTGGTCGGCGCTCGTGATGCACCACGGCTACTGGCCCGGCGTCCGTGACCGGCTCCGTCCGGGGGGTCTCGTGCTGGTCGACACCAGCGTGTTCCGTGGTGAGATCGGGCGGGACGACCTCGTGGTGGTCGGGCTGGACGCCTCCACCATGGCGATCGAGCTGGGCGCCCCCCAGACCTGCGGCATGGTTGCCCTGGGGGCGTTCGCCGCGGCGTCCGGGCTGGTAGGGCTCGAGTCGCTGATCGCTGCCGTTCCCCGACTGCTGCCGCCCTACCGGACCCAGCACGCGGCGGTGAACGAGAGGGCTCTTCGAGCCGGCCACGAGGCCGCCCCGGCCCTGGTGGCACCGGCCTGGCCGGAGCTGGTCGGCGCGGAGGCCGGATCGTGAGCCCCCCCGAGGCGATCCGCCCCAGGACGATCCGGGGCACGGTGGTCATCGACACCGAGGCCTGCAAGGGTTGCGAGCTGTGCATCGAGGCGTGCAAGCCCGACGTGCTGCGGATGACGGTCGAGGAGCGGAACGACCGCGGGTACCGCTTCCCCCAGCTCCTGGAAGGGTGCACCGCCTGCGGGGCCTGTGCCCAGATCTGCCCCGACTTCTGCTTCGAGGTCTGGAAGTTCGACGAGCCGGTGAAAGTGGCGGTCGCCGCCGGCGCACCGGAGGAGGAGATGCGGTGAGCCGGCGATTGATGGAAGGGTCCGAGGCCATCGCCGAGGCGATGGTGGCCGCCGGTTGCCGGTTCTTCGCCGGCTACCCCATGACCCCGTTCACCGAGCTGCTCGAGAACATGGCCCGGCTCCTGCCGGAGGTGGGCGGCACCTGCATGAACGCCGAGAGCGAGTTGGAGGCCGTCGGCATGGTCTGGGGGGCGGCCGCCACCGGGACCCGGGCGGCGACCGGGTCGGTGGGACAGGGGCTCTCGTTGATGCAGGAGTCGCTGTCGGAGCTCTGCTTCGCCCGGCTGCCGGTGGTCGTCTTCAACATGGCCCGCGGCCAGGGCGACTACTTCCAGTCGACCCGCGGCGGGGGCCACGGCGACTACCGCCACATCGTCCTGGCGCCGAGCGACATCCAGGAGGCGGTGGCGCTCACCCAACTGGCCTTCCACCTGGCGGACACCTGGCGGAACCCGGTCCTGGTCCTCGGCGACTACTACCTGGCCCACGTCCGGGAGTCGGTGGACACCGCGCCGATCGACCTGGGTCCGTTGCCGGAGAAGGACTGGGCCATTACCGGGGCGACCGGCGGCAGCGGGCACGCCACGGTGCTCTCTCCCATCTCCACCTTCAAGACCGACGATCCGGACCCGGAGGGGTACGGCGGCCACCTGGCCCGGATCGTCCCCCACGTCCGGTCGATGGCCGAGGGGGTCGAGCGCCGCATCGAGGTCCTCGGCACCGACGACGCCGAGCTGGTGGTGGTGGCCTTCGGCACCCCGGCCCGCTACCTCCGCTACGTCGTGCAGAACCTCCGCCAAGAGGGGCTCCCGATCGGGTTTCTCCGGCCCATCACCCTGTGGCCGTTCCCGAGCCAGGAGCTGGCGGAGGCCGTCGGCAACGCCCGCTCCGTCGCCGTGTTCGAGCTGAACAGCGGGCAGATGATCGACGACGTGCGGCTCTCGGTCCTCGGGGCGAAGCCGGTGGAGTTCATCGGTGGCATCCGGCTGGACCGCTACGGGTTCGGTATCTCGCCCAGCCTGGACGTCGATGGGTTGTCGGAGCTGCTCCGCAGCACCTTGGAGCGATCGAGGGAGGCCGTCGCGTGACCCAGGTGCCCACCATCCCCACCACGGCGGCGCCCACCCGTCCGTCGAAGCTGGTCGCCCGGTTCACCCCCGACCTCCTGGTGGCGGGGGAGCATGCCCTGTGCCCCGGCTGCGGCGAGCCGGTCGCCATCCGATCGGCGGTGGAGATCATCCAGGAGCTCGGCTTCGCCCAGCGGGCGGCCGGCGTCTTCGGCATCGGCTGCTACACCGCCTTCTCGCGCAAGCTCGATGTCGAGGTGGTCCAGGCGCTCCACGGTCGGGCGCCGTCCTTGGCCACCGGGATCAAGCGGACCCGGCCCGACCTGTTGGTCTTCACCGTCCAGGGTGACGGGGACATGGTCAACGAAGGGCTCCAGGAGGTCGTCCACGCCGCGGCGCGCGGTGAGCGGGTGACCTGCATCCTGCTCAACAACGGCGTGTTCGGTGAAACCGGTGGGCACATGACGGCCACCACCGTTCTCGGCCAGCGGACCAAGAACACCCTGGAGGGCCGGGACCCCGAGCGGCACGGCTACCCGATCCTGATCGGTGACATCCTGGCCAGCCTGGCCGGCACCGCCTATGCCGCCCGGGGGGCCGTCAACTCGGCCGGCAACGTGTCCCGGACCCGGCGGATGCTGCAGCGGGCCTTCGAGCTCCAGATGGCCGGGGCCGGGTTCACCTTCGTCGAGATCCTCACGATGTGCCCGACCGGGTGGTTCATCCCCACCGAGGAGGCCCCGGAGTACCTGGGCAGCCGCCTTGCCGGCACCCACGCCGTCGGCGTGCTGAAGGACGTGGACGCGCCGGACCGGGACCAACCGGTCGATGGCGCGACCGCCGGGGACTGAGCAGGGAAAGGAGGGAAGGCGTGCAGCCGCTGCTCTACCACGAGCTCGTCCACGACGCGGCCAGCCGCTTCCCGGACAAGGTGGCGGTGTCGTGCGGCGACCGGCGGATGACGTTCGCCGAGCTGTCGGACCGGACGACCCGTCTGGCGGCCGTGCTGGTGGACCGGGGCGTGGCCCCCGGTGACCGGGTCGGCTGGTGGGGGGCCACCGCCGCCGAGGCGGCGGTCCTGTACCTGGCCGTGGCCGAGGCCGGGGCGATCTTCTGCCCCGTCAATCCCCGCTTCTCCGAGGCCGAGGCGGCGGCCGTGCTCGACTGGGTCGGAGCGACGCTGGTCGTCTCCGACGGAACCCTCCCGGGCGACCTGAGCCTCGACGGCCTGTTGGCCGAGCAGCCGCGGCGCGACCGTCCGCTGCCCCAGGTCGACGAGGCGAGCACCCACGTCATCTTCTTCACCAGCGGCACGACCGGCCGGCCGAAGGGGGTGGAGATCTCCCACCGGGCCGATCGGCTGCGGGCCCTTTCGCAGGCGGTCCCATTCCCGAGGGGCCCGAGCATCGTCATGTTCCCGCAGTTCCACATGGCCGCCTGGAAGCACACCCACGAGGCCTGGGCCTCGGGCGACGAGGCCGTCCTGGTCGACGGTGGGGACACCGAGGCCATCCTGCACGCGGTGCAGGACCACCGGGCGGCCCGGCTCTACGCCTTGCCGGCCGTGTGGCGGCGGATCCTCGCACTGGACCTCGACGCGTACGACCTCCGCTCGCTGCGGTTCACCGACACCGGGACCTCGTCGACCCCGCCCGAGCTGCTCGACGCCATCGGCACCGCCTTCCCGCAGGCAGCGGTCACGGTCACCTACGGGTCCACCGAGGCGGGCATCGCCTGCCGGCTGGGCCCGGACGACGTGCGGACCCATCCGGGCTCGGTCGGACCCCTCCTCCCCGGGGTGCGGGCCCGGGTCGAGGACGGCGAGCTCTGGCTTCGGAGCCCCTTCCTCTTCTCCCGCTACTACGGCGACGAGGAAGCCACGGCGGCGGCACTGGTCGACGGCTGGTTCCACACCGGCGAGCTGGTGGAGCGCACGGCGGAGGGGTACTTCTCGATCGTCGGCCGCAAGGCGGACATCATCCGCACGGGCGGGGAGTCGGTGGCACCGGCCGAGGTCGACGCGGTGCTGCAGTCCCACCCCGACGTGGTCGACGCGGCGGTGGCCGGCGTCCCGGACGTCGACTGGGGAGAGCTGGTCACGGCCTTCGTGGTGGTGCGGTCCGGCGCCACGGTCGACCTGGAGGCGCTCCGGGGCCTGTGCGCCGGCCGACTGGCCAGCTACAAGCATCCCCGGCGCCTGGTCGTCGTCGACGCCGTCCCGAGGACCGGCCCGACCCAGCAGGTCCAGCGTTCGCAGTTGGCGGCCCTCGCCCAAGAGGCCCGGGTCGACCGGCCGCCGGGTGCCGATGTGGCACCGGGTGCCGACCGGTCGCCGGGTACCGACCGGTCGCCGGGAGCCGACCGGTCGCCGGGAGCGGCGGTGCGATGAGCGACGCCGCCGGTCTCCATGCCGCCGGTCCCCATGCCGCCGGTCCCCATGCCGTCGAGCTCTACCTGGACGAGGCGGCAGATGCGGCGGTGCGGACGCTGTGGGCGGCCCTCGAGGCGGTCGGGGTGCCGTCCCTGGCGACCCAGGGCGCCCGCCACTACCGGCCCCACGTGTCCTTCTGCGTGTTCGACGGCCTGGACCGGCCGTCGGTGTCACCGGAGTGGCTGGCACCCTGTCTCGGCCTCGAGCTGTGGTTCGGTGACCTCTCGTTCGTGCTGCGCCGGGAGCCCGCCGCCGCCCTGGCCGTCGTCCCCGACCTGGCCCTGCTCGACTGCCACCGCCGGCTGTCCGAGCGGGTCGGACCGCATGTGCGGCGCCACTGGGACGACTACCGGCCCGGGCGCTTCGTGCCGAGGTGCACGCTCGCCCTGTCGGTCCGTCGCCCCGACCTGGTGGTGGCGACGGTGTCGGCCAACCATTCGGCACCCCTGAGGGCGACGGTCACCGGGGCGGCCGTGGTGTCGGTGGCCGACGGCGCGGAGGTACTGGCCGTCGCCGATCTCGGGACCGGCGCCGAGGAGGCGTGGGCGCGACCGGTCGCTTGACACCGTCCCCGGCGCCGAGCAGCATTATCTAACGTAGCTATCTATTTGAAGGGGACGGGGAGGGGCAATGGACGCCACGAACGCACCGGTGGTCGACTGTGACACCCATTTCTGGCAGCCGCTGGAGCTCTGGGAGCAGTACCTCGACGAGCCGTACCGGTCGGCCATCACCAAGCACCTAGCGGAGACCGAGGTCGTCCCCCGGCAGATCCAGGGCAAGAAGGCGGAGGAGGCCACCAAGGTCCGCGGCGGCGACCACCCCGACGCCCGACTGGAGTGGATGGACGGCGAGGGCATCGACGCTTGCGTGATCTTCCCCACCAACATGGCCCACCTCTGCTACCTGCCTGACGGCGACCTGGCATCCGCCGCCTGCCGTGCCCTCAACCGGTGGTCCGCCGAGTTCGCCGCCGCCGCCCCGGGGCGGCTGAAGCCCGCCATGGTCCTGCCCTGGTACCACCCGGAGCGGGCGCTGGGCGAGTTCCGCTACGCCGCCGACCTCGGCCTCTCGGTGGCCTTCACCACCCCCACGCCGAGCCCCGACCGCCGCTGGTCGGACCCGGCGCTCGACACCCTGTGGGGCGAGCTGGAGGCCACCAAGACCGTCCTGACCCTGCACGAGTTCACCCGCATCCCCGGTGGCGCCACGGTGGCCCGGACCTCTTACGGGGACTCGTACCCGATGATGTACCTCTGCGGGCACACCGTGGAGGCGCAGCTCGGCCTGATGGACCTCTTGCTGGGCGGGGTGTTCAACCGGTTCCCCGAGCTGCGGATCGGCCTGGTGGAGGCCCACGTGGCCTGGCTGCCCGGGTGGCTGGCCATGATGGACGACCAGTGGGAGCGTCTCGCCACCAAGTTCGGGTCCATCGAGAGCGACGCCGCCGCCACCTCGGCCAGCGACCTGTTCCGCCGCCAGGGGTTCGTGGTGGCGTTCCCCAACGACACCTGGATCACCGAGACCATCGAGCACGTCGGGCCCGAGGTGGTCACCGTGGCCACCGACTACCCCCACATGCAGGCCCGGCGGGACCTCGTCCGCCAGTTCGACCAGCACAACCCGGGCCTGTCGTCGGAGGTGCGGGCGATGGTGCTCGGCGGGAACGCCATGAAGCTGTTCGGCCTGGAGCTGGGGGCGACCGTATGAGCGAGGGATCGCCGTACGTGCTGATCTCGACCGACGGCCATTGCGGCGCCGGGCTGCTCGAGTACAAGCCCTACCTCGAGTCCCGCCACCACGACGCCTTCGACCGCTGGGCCGCCACCTACCACGACGGCTGGGGCGACCTGGACGCCACCCGTGACCCGGACGACCGGATCGGCATTGCCTCCTTCGCCGCACCCCTCAACTGGGACAGTGCGAAGCGCATCGCCTACACCGAGGTCCAGGGCATCGCGGCCGAGGTGCTCTTCCCCAACACCGCACCGCCCTTCTCCCCGTCGGGGTCCATCACCTCCCGCGGACCGGCTTCCCGGGAGGAGTTCGAGCTGCGGTTCGCCGGCCTGCGGGCCCACAACCGGTGGCTGGCCGACTTCTGTGCCGACCTGCCCGGCCGGCGGGCCGGGCTGGCCCAGATCTTCCTCGACGACATCGACCTGGCGATCGACGAGGTCACGTGGGCCAAGGAGGCCGGCCTGATGGGCGTCCTTCTCCCCAGCGACCACCTCCGCTCCATGGTCGACCTCTACTTCCCCGCCTACGACCCCCTGTGGGCGGCCTGCGCCGACCTCGACCTCCCGGTCCACCGGCACGGCGTCTTCCCGGTGGAGATCGGCCCCGAGTTCGGCGACGCCGCCCCGTGGATCGGCCAGTTCGAAGTGCCCTTCTACCTCACCCGGGCGATCGCCCACCTCATCTGTGCCGGGGTGTTCGAGCGGTACCCCGCACTGCGGTTCGTGACCACCGAGATCCACAACGGCGCCGACCTGGTCGCCTACCTGGCCAAGCTCGACTACATGTACGAGTCGGCCCGCATCGGCGGCCTCCCCGGCTCCATCACGCCGATCCAGGCGGCGGTGGACAAGCTCAGCCGACCGCCCAGCAGCTACTTCGAGAGCAACTGCTCCATCGGCGGACCGTTCGACCTGCGCAAGGCCCACCAGGCGGGCGTGCCCAACCTGATGTACGGGGCGGACATCCCGCATTCGGAGGGGACGGCGCCCCATAACCGGGAGGCACTGCGGGTGATGTTCGCCGGGCTGGCGGAGCACGAGGTCCGAACCCTGACCTCGTTGACGGCGGCGCGGGTCTACGGGTTCGACCTGGCGGCCCTCCAGACCGTGGCCGACCGCATCGGCCCTACCGTGGAGGAGGTGGGGCGGCCGCTGCCCGTCGCGGCGTGGCCGGCCTATCCGGCCGACACCCGGTCGCCGGTCTTCGCCGGCTGACGGGACGACCGGCGACGACTGGCAGTTGGAGATGTTCGATTGGGCGCTCCCGGCCCGACCGGGGGTCGTGGAGGGAAGTGGGCGATGGCAGTAAGAGAAGAGAAGCCGACCGGGGCCACCGGCCCGCTGACCGGCCTGAAGGTCCTCGACATGGGTCAATTGATCGCCGGCCCCCTGGCCGCCACCCTGCTCGGGGACTTCGGTGCCGACGTGGTCAAGGTGGAACGGCCGGGGAGCGGGGACCCAGGTCGGGACATGGGCGAGAAGAAGGACGGCGTCTCGTTGTGGTGGAAGGTGGGGGCCCGCAACAAGCGGTCGGTGTGCCTCGACCTGAAGGACCCGGAGGACCAGGAGACCTTCCTCGGCCTGGTGGCGGAAGCCGACATCGTGGTGGAGAACTTCTCTCCAGGGACCTTGGACAAGATGGGGATCGGCTACTCGCGCCTCAAGGAGCGGAACCCGGGGATCATCCACCTCGGCATCAGCGGTTTCGGCCAGACGGGTCCCCGCAGCCACTGGAAGGGGTTCGGTCGCACGGCCGAGGCCTTCAGCGGCCTTGCCTACACCACCGGCTTCCCGGAGTCGGCGCCGATCCACCTGGCCTTCCCGGTGGCCGACTGCGTGTCGGCGGTGATGGGGGCCATGGCGGTGATGATGGCCGTCTACGAGCGCGAGCACAACGGGACCGGTGAAGGGCAGTACATCGACCTGTCGCTGTTCGAGACCGTGTTCCGCATCATGGAGTTCGTGGCCATCAACTACGACCAGCTCGGCCTCGTGCTGGAGCGGACCGGTGCCAAGAGCAGCTACGTGGCCCCGGTGAACACCTGGGAGACCAAGGACCACAAGTGGGCATCCTTCACCGGCAGCACCCAAGCCATCGTCACCCGCACGTTCAAGGCCATGGGCCAGCCGGAGCTGATCGAGGACGACCGGTTCAAGGACAACGCCTCGCGGCTGCAGCACGGCGAGGAGCTGGACGAGATCATGGCGGCCTGGATGAGGGAGCACACGCTCGAGGAGGTGATGCGCCAGTTCGAGGCCCACGATGTGCCGATCGCTCCCGTCTACAACATCGCCGACATCTTCGAGGAGGACCACTACTGGGACCGCGGCGCCCTCATCCGCATGGACGACCCGGAGCTCGGCAACGTCACCGTGCAGGGCATCACGCCCAAGTTCTCCCGGACCCCGGGCAGCGTGCGCTGGCTGGGCCCACCTCTGGACTCGGGACGGCAGGACGTGCTGGACGACTGGCTGGGCCGGTCGTCCGACCCGGAATGAACCGCCGCCCGACGAGGCGTCGGCGATGAGCCGGGGGCCGGCCGACAAGGCCGCCATCGCCGGCGTCGGGTGCACCGAGCTCTCGAAGGACTCCGGCGTCAGCACCACCACCCTGGCCGCCCGTGCCGTCCTGTCGGCGCTGGCCGACGCCGGGCTCACCGTCGACGACGTGGACGGCCTGGTCACCTACAGCACGGGTGACTCCGTGGGCCCCAACGAGCTGGCGCCGGTGCTCGGCATCCGCGACCTGGCCTACCAGCAGCACATCTGGGGCGGGGGGAGCATCTGCCAGACGGTGGTCGGCAACGCCCTGCTGGCGTGCGCCTCGGGAGCCGCCACGTGCGTGGTCTGCTACCGGGCGCTCAACTCGCGCTCGGAGCTCCGCTTCGGCGCCGCGTCCCGGACCGCCGACGCCGCCCGCCGCGACGCCCAGTACCGGGCTCCCTATGGGCTGTTCACCCCGGCACAGGAGTACGCCCTGGCCGCCCGCCAGCACATGATCCGCTACGGCACCACCAGCGACCACCTGGGGTCCATCGCCGTCGCCCAGCGTGCCTTCGCCGCCGTCAACGAACGGGCGATCATGCGCCAGCCGATCACGCTCGCGGACTATCACCGGTCCCGGATGATCGCCGAGCCGTTCCACCTCCTCGACTGCTGCCTGGAGACCGACGGGGCCTGCGCCCTGGTCGTCACCACGCCGGACCGGGCGGCCGACCTCCCCCAGGTCCCGGTCCTCATCTCCGGCGCCGCCTGGGCGCTCGGCCACAGCTCGGTCTCCAACCAGTGGCCCGACCAGACCGAGTCGGCGGCCACCTACACGGCGGGCCGGCTCTTCTCCATGGCCGGCATCGGCCCGGACGAGGTCGACGTCGCCGAGCTGTACGACTGCTTCACCTATTCCGTCCTGGTGCAGCTAGAGGACTTCGGGTTCTGCAAGAAGGGCGACGGCGGCCCGTTCGTGGCGTCCGGTGCCACCGCGGCCGGCGGTTCCCTGCCGGTCAACACCCATGGAGGGGCGCTCTCGGAGGGGTACATCCACGGGCTCAACCACACCGTCGAGGCCGTGGAGCAGCTTCGGCACCAATCGGGCGCCCGGCAGGTGCCCGGTGCCGAAGTGGCCCTGGTGACCGGGCAGCCCGGGATCATCACCGGCGAGACGTGCGCCCTCCTGCTGCGGAGGGCCCGGTGACCGGACGACGCGTGCTGCCGCTGGTCGACCGGGACTCCGGGCCGTACTGGGAATGGCTGGCCCGCGGGGAGCTGCGGGTCCAACGGTGCCCGCAGTGCGGGGCCATCCGCTGGCCGGCCCGGGCGTTCTGCAACCGCTGCCGTACCGAGGGGGGCGACTGGGAGGCGCTGTCCGGTCGCGGACGGGTGGTCAGTTGGACGGTGGTCGAGCATGCCACCGTCGGCTGGTACAGGGACCACGCTCCCTACGTCGTGCTGACGGTCGCCCTGGAGGAGCAGGAGGACTGCGTGGTCCCCGGCAACCTCTCGTCCGGCGTCCCCGGCGACCTGTACCAGGGGATGCCCGTCGAGGCGGTGTTCGAGCCGGTCAGCCAGGACCCGCCGGTCACCCTGCTGCAGTGGCAGCCGGCCGGCCAGCGGCAGGAGCAGGAGTAGGAGATGGAGTACCGCCACGTCGGCCGTTCCGGGCTCGTCACGTCGCTGATCGGCCTGGGGTGCAACAACCTCGGCGCCCGGTTGGACGAGGACACCTCCAGGGCGGTGGTGGCGGCGGCCCTCGACGCCGGCTACACCATGTTCGACACCGCCGACAGCTATGGGCTGGGGGCGTCGGAGGCCATCCTCGGCGAGGGGTTGGAGGGCCGACGGGACGAGGTGGTCATCGCCACCAAGTTCAGCTCGCCGATGGGGGAGGGACCGTACCGGCGGGGGGCGTCCCGCACGTACATCGTCCAGGCCTGCGAGGCCAGCCTGCGGCGCCTGCGAACCGACTACATCGACCTCTACTACCTCCATTTCCCCGACCCGAAGACCCCGCTCGAAGAGACCTTGTCGGCCCTCGACCACCTGGTCACCCAGGGCAAGGTCCGGTACCTCGGGTCCTCCAACTTCGCCGGCTGGCAGATCACCGACGCCGAGCACCTGGCCCGGGCGGCCGGTACCTCCCGCTTCGTCGCCAGCCAGTTCGAATGGAACCTGGTGTCCCGGTCGGCCGAGGCGGAGGTGGTGCCGGCCTGCGCGCACGCCGGTGTCGGGGTCATCCCGTTCTTCCCGCTGGCTGCCGGCCTGCTGAGCGGCAAGTACCGGGCCGGTGAGGCGTTCCCCTCGGACAGCCGGCTGGCCAAGCACCCCTTCTTCGCCAAGCTGGCCACCGACGAGCGGCTCGAGCGCATCGAGGTCCTCCGCCGCTTCGCCGAGGACCGCGGCCGGCACCTGATCGACCTGGCCATGTCCTGGATGGCCGCCCAACCGTCGGTCGCCTGCGTGCTGGCCGGGGCGTCCCGCCCCGAACAGGTCCGGGCGAACGCCGACGCCGTCGTCGCCTGGCAGCTCAGCCCCGAGGAGCTGGCGGCCATCGACGACGCCACCCAGCCGGCCTGAGCGGCTGCCCGAGGTGCCCGAGGCGTCAGCCGGGGAAGGTCAGCAGGTCCTGGACCGCAGCGACCGAGGGGGCCTTCTCCAGAGTGGCCACCTCGGCCACGATGGCGTCCATCCGTTGGGGCGACATGACCGATTCGGCGCAGTAGGCGAACCGCTCGGCCACCTCGGCCCGGGTCAGCGGGTCCCGCGGGTCTCCCTTGTGGATGACGCACGACTTCTTGATCTCCGTGCCGTCCTTCAGGAGGACGGTCACCGGGCTGTCCTTCTGGTCGGTCCCTCCGTGCCAGTCGGGATGGGGGGCGAAGCGCACCTTGGGCCACAGTGTGCGGTACCGGGGGTTGTCGAGGGCTTCGACGCTGAAGGCGTCGAAGAAGATGCGGTCACCGGTCAGCGCCAAGGCCACGGTGTGGGGGAGGCTGAACCGGGCCTCGCTCGGCGTCGCCGGTCGGTCCTGCCGCATCACCCGGCGCCAGTACTCGTTGCCCTGCACCTCCACCAGCTCGACGTCGTCGGGGGTGAGGTGGTTGGTCTGGACGATCTCGACCACCCCGTCGATGACCCGCTGCAGCATGTAGCAGCACGGGTACCGCTTCAACCCCACCTCCATGATCCGGAGCTCCGAGCCCCGGCCGAGGGTGAAGTCGATGTCGCCGGTGCCGCCGACGGCATCCCAGAAGCCGGCGGGGCCCTCGAGGACGGTCGGCTCCCCCGTCATGCCGGCCCGGGCGAACCCGGCCACCATCAGCCCGTTCCTGGCGGCCACCCCCGGCTCGATCACGTGGGCGCCGCTGCCCGTCTGCCGGGCGATCCCCCCTGAGCAGGAGGCGGCGAGGGAGATGGCGTTGGTGATGCCCTCGGCGTCGAGCCCCATCATCTTGGCGGCCACGGCGGCCACGGCGACCGGGGTGAGCACGGCTCCGGGCATGAAGCCCCGCTCGAAGCAGCCGTCCCGACGGTTGGCGAGCTCGATCGACGGCCGGGCGGCCAGCTCGAAGGCCAGGACGATGCCGGCGAGGACGTCCCGTCCCGGGGTGCCGAGCGCCTGGCCCAAGGCGAAGAAGGTGGGGACCAGGTTGACCGTCGGCATGGCCTCCAGCAGGGCCACGTCCTCCAGCTCGGTGTTGTGGGCGGCCGAGCTCGAGATCATGGCGGCCAGCTCGGCGGAGGTCTTGAAGCCGGCCCCGACCACCCCGGCCTCCTGGGGACCGCCGACCTGCCGGGCGTAGTCGACCAGGATCGTCGTGGGGTCCATCGACACCCCGTACACGGCCGCACCGAGGGTGCTGAGGCAGAGGTCCTTCGTGCGCTCGATCACGTCCGGATCGATGTCGTCGTAGCCGGTCGTCGCCACGTAGCCGGCCAATTCTCGCGTCGTGCGCATGGTGCACTCACCCTTCGGTCCGCCAACCTAATTATATGATTTAGTGATGTACGTCAACCCACGAGCGCCCGGGCCCGAGGCCGGGCCCGGGGCCGAGCCCGAAACGACGCCGACGCCGACGCCGACGAGCGCACCGGCCACCGTACGTGACCTCTTCTCGCTCGAGGGCCGGGTGGTGCTGGTCACCGGCGGCTCCTCGGGGTTGGGCGTCTCGCTGGCCCTGGGCTGCGCCGAGGCCGGCGCCGCCGTCGTGCTGGTCGCGAGGACAGCCGAGCGGCTGTCGGCAGTGGCGGCCCGGCTGGCCGCACGGGGCCACCGTTGCCTGGGCGTCCCCGCCGACGTCGTCGACCCGGACGCCTGCCAGGGGGCGGTCGACCGGGCGGTGGCCGAGCTCGGGCGGGTGGACGTCCTGCTCAACAACGCCGGGGTGGCCACGGCCTACCCGGCCACCAGGGAGGACCCGGCGGAGTTCCGCCGGGTGGTGGACGTCAACCTCAACGGTGCCTACTGGATGGCCCAGGCCTGTGGCCGGGTGATGCCGTCCGGCAGCTCCATCGTCAACGTCTCGAGCGTCCTCGGCATCACCACCGCCGGGCTGCCCCAGGCGGCGTACAGCGCGTCGAAGGCCGCGCTCTTCGGACTGACCAGGGACCTGGCCCAGCAGTGGGGACCCCGAAAGGGCATCCGGGTCAACGCCCTCGTCCCCGGCTTCTTCGCCACCGAGCGCACGGCGGGCGAACCGGACCGGCTGGCCGGTAGCGAGCGGCTCCTCCTGGGCCGGCGGGGTCGGCCGGAGGAGCTGGCGGCCACCGTGGTCTGGCTGGTCAGCGGGGCCGGCGCCTACGTGACCGGGCAAGCCATCGTCGTCGACGGTGGCTTCTCGATCACCTGACCAGGTCACCCGGAGGGCCGTCCCGGCCGTCACCGACCGGGTCGCCCGGGAACGGCTGTCCGGGGACCGGAGCGAAGCGCCAGGTCTGCCCGTCGGCGATCACCCGCCCGGCCGTCGGCGGGGGGAAGTGGGTCCCGAGGACCAACGCGTCGGTGGTGGCGCACCGGTCGAGGAGCTCCCGGCGCGTCCGGGTGGCGACCCGGGGATCGACATCGGCGTGGGACCAGTCCGGACGCAGCATCTGCACCGGCGAGTGGATGAGATCCCCGGTGACCGTCCCCGCCCGTCCCGCTGTCTCGATCCACAGGGCGACGTGGCCAGGCGTGTGGCCCGGGGAGGGGAGCAGGCGGAGGGCCGGGGCCAACACCTCGTCCCCCTCCACCAGGTCGACCAGGCCGGCCGCCCGCACCGGATCGAACGAGTCGGCCAGGGTGGCGTCGCTGTCGAAGACCGGCGGCAGGCCGGCGTCCCGTCGGGCCGCCCAGAAGGCCCACTCCGCCCGTGAGACCAGGTAGCGGGCCTTGGGGAAGGTGGGGACCCAGTCGAGGCCGCGACGGACGGTGTTCCCGCTGACATGGTCCCAGTGGAGGTGGGTGCAGAGCACCAGGTCGACGTCGTCGGGCGGGCATCCGGCCCTGGCCAACGCCTCCAGGAAGTCCCGGCGGTCGTCCGGCAGCGGGTACGTCCGCGCCTTCCCGGCCCCGACGCCGGTGTCCACCACCAGCCGGCCGCCCGGCCACTCGACCACGAAGGCGTTGATGGCCATGCGGACGATGTCCGCACCGACGACGAAGTCCGGCTCCAGCCAGCGACGGCCGGGGTCCATCTCCGGCCCCGATGCCGTCGGGAGCATGGCGGCGGTCGGGACGTCCAGGAGGACCTCGGTCAGGCACGTCACTCGGACGTCGCCGATGTGCCAGGTGGGGAGGGGTCGGTCGTCGGCGCGCCTGCTCATGGCTTAGAATCATCTAACCTATTAAGCGGGAAGTAAAGGGGTCTGGCCGAGGGCGGCGCCCGGGTCGCCGGCCACCAGGTGCAGGAAGACCGAGGGAAAGGGGAGGGTGCGTGCCGGCGAGCGACTCGGACGGTGGGACATTCCGCCGGGATGTCCGCGCCTTCCTGGCGGCGAACCTCCCCGAGGGATGGCGTGGCCTCGGCAGCATCGCCGATCGGGCCGAGGCCGACGCCTTCGTGGAGGGGTGGCGGAAGATCCTGTACGACAACGGCCTCTTGGGGTTGACCTGGCCGGTCGAGTACGGGGGCGCGGGCCGGTCCCGTGACGACCAGGTGGTGCTGGCCGAGGAGCTCGCCCGGGTCGGCGTGCCGACGGGCGGCTACAGCGACATGTTCGGGATCAAGATGGTCGGCAACACCCTGCTGCGCTGGGGTACGGAGGAGCAGAAGCGCCAGTACCTCCCTCGCATCCTCTCGGGCGAGGACGTCTGGTGCCAGGGGTTCTCCGAGCCCGATGCCGGGTCCGACCTCGCCGGGCTCCGGACGGCGGCGACGCTGGTCGACGGGCGCTGGGTGGTGAACGGCCAGAAGATCTGGACGTCCCGGGCCCAGTTCGCCAACTGGATCTTCGTCCTGGCCCGCACGGAGCCCGAGGCCGAGCGGCACCGCGGCCTGTCGTTCCTCCTCCTCCCCGTCCACCAACCGGGGGTGGTGGTGCGCCCCATCGCCATGCTGTCGGGGGAGGAGGAGTTCAACGAGGTGTTCTTCGACGGCGCCACCACCGACGCCGCCAACGTGGTGGGGGAGCGCGGGCAGGGCTGGAAGGTGGCCATGACCCTCCTCGGCCACGAGCGGGGTGAGGAGGCGGCGACCAACCCGGTCCTGTTCCGCGCCGAGCTGGACCGGCTGGTGGCCCTGGCCCGGGAGCGGGGGGTTGCCGACCGCCCACTGGTCCGGGACCGCCTGGCCTCCTTGCACATACGGTGTGAGATCATGCGCTACCTGGGGCTCCAGACCCTCGAAGCCCTGCGGACCGGGGACGGCGTCCTGGGCCCGGGGGCATCGACCGCCAAGCTCTACTGGAGCGAGTACCACCGTGACGTCGCCGCGCTGGCGCTCGACCTCCTCGGGGCCGATGCCCTCGTCCCCACCGGCCGGGGGCCCCTGCGGCCGTACCGGACGGACGATCCCGGGGCCCCCAACACCAGCGGCGCGTGGGTGGGCACCTTCTACAACTCGGTGGCCGGCACCATCTACGCCGGGACGTCGGAGGTGCAACGGAACATCCTGGCCGAGAACGTCCTGGGGCTGCCGCGAGCCCCGCGGGTCGCCCGCTGAGGGGGAGTGGTGGAGTACGTCAGCTTCTTCGTCGGGGCCGGGTACGGCGACGAGTCCATGGCGGCCGCCGAGGCCCGCGATCTCGCGTTCATCGGCGCCGATGCCGGCACCATCGACGTCGGCCCCTACCAGTTGGCCGGGCTGGGCACCATCTTCAACGAAGACCTGTGCCGCCACGACCTCCGACGGGCGCTGAGGGCGGCCCGGCGAAAGGACATCCCGTTCGTCGTCGGGTCGTGCGGGGGCTCGGGCAGCGACGAGGGCGTCGACTGGTTCGCCCGGATGGTCCGGGAGATCGCCGCCGAGGAGGGTCTGGCCCCGTTCACGATGGCCCGCCTCTACGCCGAGGTCGACCGGGAGCTCGTAAAGGCACGGGTCCGGGCCGGCCGCCTCCACCGGCTGGCAGGCGTCGAGCTGCCCTACGACGACGCCGCCGTCGACCGCAGCACCCGGATCGTCGGGGTCATGGGGGTGGCGCCGATCATGACCGCGCTGGAGGCCGGCGCCGACGTGGTGCTGGCCGGCCGGACGACCGACTCGGCCATCTTCGCCTCGCTGCCCCTGCTGGAGGGGTGTGACGCCGGGGTGGCCTGGCACGCCGCCAAGGTGGCCGAGTGCGGCAGCGCCATCGCCCAGCCGGCCCGCCCGGACCTGCTCCGGGTGACGCTGGCTCCCTCCTCCTTCGACGTGTCGACCCTCACCCCCCAGTCCCGCTGCACCCCCTGGAGCGTGGCCGCGCACCAGCTCTACGAGAACGGGGACCCCACCTGCTTCGTCGAGCCCACCGGGTCGCTGCGGACCGGCGACGTCGTCTACGAGCCGGCCGACGACGCCACCGTGAGGATCAGCGGCGCCGTGTTCGAGCCGGCGGCCTCCCCGACGATGAAGCTGGAGGGCGTGGAGCGGGCCGGCTACCAGAGCGTGGCCATGGCCTCCTACAACGACCGGGTCCTGCTGGAGACCCTGCCCGACTGGATGAAGGCGCTGCGGGCCGAGATCGACACCAAGGTGGCCCGGGTCCTCCAGGACCGCGCCGGGGCCGCCCGGCTGACCATCCGCACCTACGGCGCCGGCGACGGCGCCGACCTGTTCGCTCCGGAGCAGGTCCAGGTCCCGGGGTCCGACGTCTTCCTCCTGGCCGACGTGGTCGCCCCCACCCAGGCGCTGGCCACCACCGTGGCCACCGTCGCCTGGCACACCATGGCCCACTTCACCACCGGGTGGACCGTCGGCTTCGTGACGGCCGCCTGGCCGTTCAACCCTCCGGTCATCGAGCGCGGACCCGTGTTCCGGTTCAACGTCAACCACGCCATGGAGCTGGACCATCCCCTCGAAGGGGTCCGCATCGACTACGAGGAGGTGGCACCGGGTGCCCGATGAGCCCACCGTCCCTTTGGCCCCTTTGGCCGCCCCCCGACCCGACGCCGCTCCGAGCCCCGCCGCGGGCGGCCCGGCCCGGCTCCGGGACCTGGCGGGGCTGATCCGCAGCAAGAACGCCGGGCCGTTCGTGCTGACCATCGACCTGCTGTTCGACGGGGCCGACACCCTCCGCCGGGTGGTCGGGGCCGCCGTCGTCACCCCCGAGCTGGTCGGCCGCCTCTACGGCGTCGCGGCCGAGACGGTCCAGGTGGTCGAGATCCCCCAGGCCCATGCGCTGAAGGTCACGCTCCCCCGGCCGGCCCCTGCCGGGGACCCGGGCGAACGAGACGTGGCCGGAGGCCAGCAGTTCGGCCGGTTGATGGACCTCGAGGTCCCATGAGGGCCCCTGCGGCCGCCGACTGCCCGCTCGGCCCCGTGGGCCGGCCCGGCACGACGGCCATCGACGAGGAGGACCAGTGACCACGAAGGACCAGGGGCCCCTCCATGGCCCCGCCCTGAGCGCCGACCTGCTGATCCGGGCCCTGGCGCTCGGCGGGGACCGCCCGGCCATCGTGGAGGGTGGACGGACCTGGTCGGCGGCCGCGGTCGCCGACGAGATCAGCCGTTACGCCCAGGTGTACGAGCACTGGGGGATCGGGGTGGGCGCGCCGACGGCCACGCTGTCGGGCAACCGGGCCGAGGTGCTCGTCCAGCTCGGCGCCAACATGGTCACCGGCGCCCGCAGCACCGCCCTGCACCCGATGGGGTCGCTGGACGACCAGGCGTACGTCCTGGAGGACGCCGGGATCGACACGCTCTTCTACGACCCGGCCAGCTTCGAGGACCGCGCCTTCGAGCTCCAGGCCCGGGTCCCCGGCCTCCGCCTGGTGGCCCTGGCCCCCACCCCCGACGCCGAGGACCTCCAGACGCTGGGGTCCGCCTTCGGGAGCCGCAGGCTCCGGCGCCCGGCGGTCGGTCCGGACACCATCTACCAGGTGGCCTACACCGGGGGCACCACCGGACGTCCCAAGGGGGTGGTCGGTACCTGTGGGTCGCAGGTGGCGCTGACCAACATCCTGCTCACCGAGTGGGACTGGCGCCCCGGGGTCCGCTTCTTGTGCTGCACCCCGCTCAGCCACGCCGGGCGCACGGCCTTCCTGCCGACCCTCCTGCGCGGCGGGGCCCTCGTGGTCGTTCCGGGGTTCGATCCCGACCGGGTGCTCGACGCCATCACCCGCCACTCGGTCACCACCACCATCCTCGTCCCGACGATGATCTACCGCCTGCTGGACGAGACCAAGGTGACGGCGGCCGAGATCCCGACGCTCGAGCGCATCTTCTACGGCGCCTCCGCCATCGCCCCCACGCGGCTGGCCGAAGGGATGGACCGTCTCGGTCCGGTGTTCTTCCAGTTCTACGGCCAGGCCGAGTGCCCGATGACGGTGGCCGTCCTCCGGCCCGACGAGCACCGTCTCGACCATCCGGACCGGTTGGCCTCCTGCGGCCGGCCGGTCCCCTGGCTGGACGTGGCGCTCCTGGACGACGACGGCCGGGAGGTGCCGTCGGGGCAGCCGGGCGAGATCTGCGTCCGGGGGCCCCTGGTGATGCAGGGCTACCTGAACCAACCCGAGCAGACGGCGGAGACGCTCCGGGGCGGATGGCTGCACACGGGGGACGTGGCCCGGGCCGACGAGGACGGCTACCTGACCATCGTCGACCGAAAGCGCGACGTGATCATCTCCGGCGGGTTCAACGTCTTCTCCCGCGAGGTCGAGGACGTGATCGCCTCGCACCCCGAGGTGGCGGCCGTCGCCGTCATCGGGGTGCCCGACGCCCGATGGGGAGAGGCCGTGAAGGCGGTCGTGGTCCGTCGGAGCGGCGCGGTCACCGAGGCCGAGCTCATCGCCCTCGTCCGCGACCGCAAGGGCGCGGTGTCGGCGCCGAAGTCCGTCGACTTCGTCGCCGCCATCCCCCTCAGCCCGCTCGGAAAGCCGGACCGCAAGGCGCTGCGGGCCCCGTTCTGGCCGGCCGACGGGCGCCAGGTCAACTAGCCGGATGGGAGCGCGCCCGTGGCCAACCAATCAATATCATCTGACTACGTGGACGCCCCGGAGAAACCCGGGAAGCCAGGGGCGGGCCGGGTAGGGTTGCCCGGCACGCGCCGGACGAGCGACGAGAAGGCAGCCGAGACATGACGATCGAGCGGGAAGCACCGACCGGAGGAGCGCTTGGCGCGACCGGAGGCTGGTCCAGCGATCCGGTCCACCTCCCCAAGGCGGCGGAGGTCATCGCCGATCGCATCCGGCGGGACATCGTCCGGGGCACCTTGAAGGAAGGGGACTACCTCCCGACGGAGTCGAAGCTGCTGGAGCAGTTCAAGATGTCCCGTCCCACCCTCCGCGAGGCTCTGAGGGTCCTGGAGGCCGAGAACCTGATCTCGATCCACCGGGGCGCCCGGGGCGGGGCCCGGGTGCGGGTGCCCGACGCCAGCGTGGCCGCTCGCTACGGCGGCCTGGTCATCCAGCACAACGGCGGCTCGCTCGAGGACGTGCTCGTCAGCCAGCACGTCCTCGAAGCCGGGGCCGTCCGGATCCTCGCCACCGCCGGCAGCCCGGAGAAGGTGGAGCTGCTGCGCCGGAGCCTCGACGAGGAGGCCGACGTCCTCGACGACCTCGCCCGGTTCAGCGCCTGCGCCGTCCAGTTCCACGAGAGCCTCATCGAAGCCACCGGGAACCAGTCGATGATCCTGCTGGCCGCCATGTTGCGGGAGATCGTGGAGACCCACGTCCGGCTGGTGGCCTCCCAGCAGAAGGCCACCCCGCGACGGCCCCGCTGGCGGACCAAGGCCCACGAGGTCCACGCCCAGGTCGTCGACCTCATCGCCGCCGGCAAGGCCGCCGAGGCCGAGACACTGTGGCGCCGCCACCTGGTGGCCTCGGGCAACGCCATGCGTCGCCAGGTCGACGTGGCCAACGTCGTCGAGCTGTTCCCGTGACCGGGGCGGCGACCGCCGCCGGCACCGGGGAGGTGGCCGCAGACGGCCACCGGGTGGTGCCCCTGGTCGACTATCTGCACCTCCGGCCGGCCCCCCACCTCGTCGCCCACGAGTGCCGGTCGTGCGGCGCCCGGTACTTCGACCACCGGGTGGCCTGCGCCAACTGCTCGGGCCGTGATTTCCGCACCGTCGACCTCCCCGTCACCGGGTGGCTGCGGACCTTCACCATCGTGGAGGTGGCCCCGCCGGGCGTCGCCGTTCCCTTCGTCGCCGGCGTGGTGGACTGCGGGACCACCCCGGTGCGGGCCAACGTCGTCAACGTGCCGCCGAGCCCGGAGACGGTGCGCGTCGGCATGCCGCTCCGCCTGTGCACGTTCTCGCTCGGCTTCGACCCAGAAGGGGTCGAAGCGGTGGGGTTCGCCTTCGAGCCGGCCGGCGGCCCCGACGACGCCGGGCACCCGGGAGGGGGGGAACCGGATGGCGGCTGACGACGTCTGGGTCCTCGGCATCCACATGACCAGGTTCGGGAAGCGCCCGGACGTGGACCTGGTCGGCCTGGCGGCCGAGGCCGCCCTGGCCGCCCTGGCCGACGGGGGCGTCTCGATGAGGGACGTCGGCGTCCTGGCCGCCGGGAGCCAGATGGAGGCAGGGTCGCGGCTCGGGCAGCGGCTCCAGAAGCAGATCGGCCAGACGGGCATCCCGGTCTACAACGTCGACAACGCCTGTGCCACCGGGGCCACCGCCCTCCGGACGGCCATCCTGGCCGTCAAGGCCGGGGAGTGCGACCTGGGCCTGGCGGTGGGGGCCGAGAAGATCGCCGGCGTCGGGCTCCTGGGCGGCCGGCCGCGGGAGGTCGACCTGGCGACCTGGGTGCCCCAGGGGCCCTACGGCGCCGTCGCCTCGCTGGACGGGCGGGTCGGGACCGACGGCATGCCCGGGATGTTCGGCCAGATCGGCGTCGAGTACGGGGCCCGGCACGGCGGGGCGACGTTCGAGCTGTTCGCCCGCATCGCCGAGAAGAACCACGCCCACTCGACCCTGAACCCGAAGGCCACGTACCAGCGGAGGTTCACCCTGGAGGAGATCATGAACGACGTCATGGTCGCCTACCCGAACACCCGGCTGATGTGCTCCGCCAACTGCGACGGGGCCGCCGCCGCGGTCGTGGTCAGTGGCGAGCGGCTCCGGCGGCTCTCGCCGGAGCAGCGGCGCCGGGCGGTCAAGGTCAGCGCGTCGGTCCTGACCAGCGATCCGTGGGACCAGGGCTGCCAGGTGCTGCCGGACTTCAACACCCTGTCGCGCAACGCCGCCGTGGCCGCCTACGAGCAGGCCGGGGTGCCGCCCGCCGACCTCGATCTCGTCGAGCTGCACGACTGCTTCGCCACGGCCGAGCTGGTGCACTACGACAATCTCTTGCTCTGCGACGAGGGTGGTGCCGTCGACTTCTTCGAGTCCGGCGCGCCGTGGCGCGACGGTCGCCTGCCGGTGAACGTCTCGGGTGGCCTCGAGTCGAAGGGGCACCCGATCGCCGCCACGGGCATTGCCAACATCTGGGAGATCTGCACCCACCTCCGGACAGAGGCGGGTGACCGCCAGGTGGCCGGGGCCCGGGTCGGCCTCGCCCACGTGGCCGGCCTCGGGCAGTCGGCGGCCGTCCACATTCTCGAGCGGGCGGCCTGAACGACCGGGACCGACCCGGGCCACTCCGGTGGGGCCACCGCCCACCGGGAGCCGGTGCTGCCGCCACGGCGTGACGGGTGCCGAGCGATATGTTTAACTTGTATAGCGAATTATTGACCACGCCGCGTCCGACGGGGGTACCGTCGCATCGCGGTTGACGGGGAGTGGAGGGACCATGAGCGACGACCGCCGGACCGACTGGCTCGTCTCCGTCGACGACCACGTCCTGGAGCCGGCCGGTCTGTGGCAGGACCGGGTGGCCGCCAAGTTCCGGGACCGGGCGCCGAGGATCGTCCACGAGGACGGTGGCGAGTTCTGGCGGTACGAGGACAAGCGGATCGCCACCCTGGGCCTGGCCGCGGTGGCCGGGCGGAGCCGGGAGCAGTTCAGCCCGGATCCCATCACCTACGACGACATGCGTCCGGGGTGCTACGACCCGGTGGCCCGGATCGGGGACATGGACCAGGCCGGCA
Source organism: Acidimicrobiales bacterium (assembly GCA_035547695.1). Taxonomy (GTDB): domain Bacteria; phylum Actinomycetota; class Acidimicrobiia; order Acidimicrobiales; family RAAP-2; genus DASZUK01. The sequence goes on along the minus strand of DASZUK010000041.1, from coordinate 51,193 downwards.
TCCTGGCCTCTCTCTGCTTCCCCTCCCTCCCTCGTTTCTGCGGCCAGCTCTTCTACGAGAGCACCGACAGGGAGCTGGGCTTCGCCTGCCTCCAGGCCTGGAACGACTGGATGGTCGAGGACTGGTGCGGCGCCGCTCCCGGGCGGCTGATCCCGTTGATGCTCGTCCCGCTCTGGGACCCGGCGTTGGCGGCCACCGAGGTCCGGCGTTGCGCCGGCAAGGGGGCCCGCGCGCTGGCCTTCTCGGAGAACCCCGTCCCGCTGGGGCTGCCGAGCATCCACGACGCCGATCGGTACTGGGACCCGCTGTGGGCCGCCGTCGAGGAGGCCGAGCTGATCGTCTGCATGCACCAGGGCTCGTCGAGCACCCGGATGCGGACCTCGCCGGACACGCCGGAGCTGGCCACGATGGCCTGGGCCATCGGGTCGCAGAGCAGTGGGACCCTCCTCGACTGGCTGTTCGGCCCGGTGTTCCTCCGGTTCCCGGGCATCAAGATCGCGCTGTCCGAGGGCGGGATCGGCTGGATGCCGTACTTCGTGGAGCGGGCCGAGCAGGTCTTGGACAAGCAGCGCTTCTGGGCCGCCCAGGGCGACCGTCGCATCGACCACATCACGCAGACGTTCAAGGAGGGCACGAAGACCGAGGTCGACTTCCTCACCCTCGACGTCCGGCAGGTCTTCCACGATCACGTCTTCGGGTGCTTCATCGAGGACCGCTGTGGCCTGAACAACCTCGCCCTCATCGGGGAGGACAACGTGATGATCGAGACCGACTACCCCCATTCGGACTCCACCTGGCCCAATTCGATCGCGTTCGCCAAGAAGCAGTTGGACGGGCTGTCCGAAGAGGTCCAGTACAAGATCTTGCGGGGCAACGCGGAGCGGCTCTTCCGGTTCGTGGCCGCGGAGCCTCCGTTCTAGTGGCCGGCGGGAACGGCCCGACCAGTCCATGAGCGGTCCTCTCCGCGTCGAGACCGAGCTCGACCCGGCCACGTTCGTCGGGGTCGTCGAGTTCGAGAACGGCCCTGCCAACGCCCTGAACCCGGAGCTGCTCGGGGAGATCGGGGCCGGGCTGCGGAAGCTGGCCGGCTCCGGCTGCCGCGCGGTGGTGCTGCGATCGACCGGGAGGCACTTCTGCGCCGGTGCCGATCTGTCCGGCGGGCGGCCCGGATCGGCCGAGGGGACCGGGGTCGCCGAGCTGTACGCCCAGGTCCCCAGCCTCTTCGAGCAGCCGCTGCCGATGGTGGCCGCCGTCCAGGGGGCGGCCATCGGTGGGGGTCTCGGCCTGGCACTGGTGGCCGACTTCCGGGTGGCCTCACCGGAGGCCCGCTTCTCGGCCAACTTCGCCGTGCTGGGGTTCCACTGCGGCTTCGCCCTGTCGGAGACCCTGCCGGAGGTGGTGGGCCGGCAACGGGCGGCCGAGCTGCTGCTGACCGGCCGGCGGATCACGGGGGAGGAGGCGTTCGCCATCGGCCTCTGCGACCGGCTGGTCCCGGCCGAACGGCTGGTGGACGAGGCGGTCGCCCTGGCAGGGAGCCTGGCCGCCGCAGCCCCTCTGGCGGTCACCGCCATGCGACGGACCCTGCGGGGTGACGTCGGGGACCGCGTGCGCCGGGCCCTGGTCCACGAGCGGGCCGAGCAGGAGCGGCTGATGACCACCGGTGACTTCCGGGAAGGGGTCCGGGCGTCCCGGCAACGCCGGGCCCCGGAGTTCCGCGGCGCGTAGGCGGCGACCAGTGCGGCTCGGCGTCGTCTTCCCCCAGTACGAGATCGGATCGGACCCGGGGGCGATACGCGACTACGCCCAGACGGCCGAAGGGCTCGGGTTCTCCCACCTGTTGGCCTACGACCACGTGCTCGGCGCCGACGGGTCCGACCGGCCGGTGCCGCTGGGTGGTCCCTATACGGAGCGGCACGCCTTCCACGAGCCGCTGGCCCTCTTCTCCTACCTGTCGGGGCTGACCGAGAGGATCGGCTTCGCCACCGGGGTGCTGGTGCTGCCCCAGCGCCAGACGGCACTGGTGGCGAAGCAGGCGGCCGAGGTCGCCATCCTGTCCGCCGGCCGCTTCCGGCTGGGGGTCGGCGTGGGCTGGAACCGGATCGAGTACGAGGCGCTGGGAGCGGACCTGGCCACGCGGGGCCGTCGCCTCGACGATCAGGTGGCGGTGCTCCGGCGGCTGTGGACCGAGCCCGTGGTGGACCTGGAGAGCCCCTGGCACCGGATCGACCGGGCGGGGATCGCCCCCCGGCCCTCGGTGCCGGTGCCCATCTGGATGGGCGGGTTCAGCGAACCGGCCTTCGAGCGCGCCGCCCGCCTCGGTGACGGGTTCCTGTTCTCCCGGCGGGGCGGCCGCCGGCCAGGGGAGGGGTCCACCGAGCCGCTGGCCGGCGTCGTCGAGCAGGTGGGCCGGCTGCGACGGCGGGTGGCCGACCTCGGCCGGGACCCCGAGACCTTCGGGATCGAGTGCCGCATCAACTACACCAGCGGCCCCGACACCTGGCGGGACGAGCTCGCCCAGTTGGCCGTGGCCGCGGTCGACCTGGTGGCCATCAACCCACTGGACGCCGGGCTCGGATCGGCCGAGGCCCACATCGGGGCGTTGCACCGCATCGCCGAGGAGTGCCGCACGGCGGGGGTGGGCGTCGGGCGGTCTTAGGGTGGACCACGCGGCGATCGGGCCCACGGCGATCGGGCCCACGGCGATCGGGCCCACGGCGAGCCGGCCCACGGCGAGCCGGCAGGTCGCAAATAACGTGCACCTAGTTAACTGATAAGCTTCCCCGTGGGGCGTGTCCGCCGGTCGGGGCCTACGGGGGAGGAGAGCCTGTTGCACTACGAGACCATCACCTACGACCTGGCCGACGGCGTCGGCGTGGTGACGCTGAACCGGCCGGCCAAGCTGAACACCTTCAACCCGGCGATGTGCGAGGAGTTCGCCGACCTCTGGGCGAGGGTGCGGGAGGACGACGAGGTCCGGTGCCTGGTGCTGCGGGCCGCCGGGGACCACTTCAGCGTCGGCCTGGACGTGAAGGAGGGCCGGACCGCCATGGGCGACAACCCGTGGAACGGGTACGACCCCGGCGACCACCTGTCACCGAAGCGCAACCGGGTGTGGAAGCCGATCATCGCCGCCGTCCAGGGGATGTGCGCCGGCGGCGCCTTCTACTGGGTCAACGAGTCGGACATCGTCATCTGCAGCGACGATGCCACCTTCTTCGACCCCCACACCACCTACGGGATGACGGCGGCGCTGGAGCCCATCGGCATGGCCTACCGGATGCCGCTCGGCGACGTCCTGCGGATGGTGCTGTTGGGCCTGGACGAGCGCATGTCGCCGCAACGGGCTCTGGAGGTCGGCCTGGTGACCGAGGTGGTCGAGCGGAGCCAGCTCTGGAAGCGGGCCGACGAGCTGGCGGCGTTGGTGGCCGCCAAGCCGCCCTGGTCGGTCCAGGGGTCGATCAAGGCCATCTGGCAGTCCCTCGACCTCACCCGGACCCAGGCCCTCGACCGGGCGTTCACCTTTCCGCAGCTCACCAAGCTGGTGCAGGAACCGGTCGACCGGGGAGCGGTGCGCCCGGACACCTGGACGGTGCGGTGACGACCGCGCAGCAGGCGGGGCCCGGAGAGGAGGTGGACCCGGGGATCGACGTTCCCGCCCGCATCGCCGAGGTGATGGCCATCGACCCGGCGGCTCCGGCCATCTGGTACGGCGACCAGGTCTGGACCTGGGAGGACTGCTGCCGGTTCGGGGAGCAGTTGATGGGCCTGCTCGGGGTGCCCCCGTCCGAAGCCGACGGCCTGCAACTGGCCGCGGTGATGCGGAACCGGCCGGGCGCGGTGTCCACGCTGCTCCGCAGCCTCGTCGACCGGTGCTGCCTGGTGCCCATCAGCGCCATCCAGCCGCCGTCCGGGGTAGCGGCAGATCTCGAACGGCTGGCCCCGGCCGCCGTCGTGGCCGACGCCGAGGACGTGACCTCGGAGCTGGTCGGGGCGGCCGAGGCGATCGGCTGCGCGGTGGTGCGCAGCCGGGGGAGGGAGCTGGAGGTGGCGGTCGCCGGCCGTGCCGGCGAGGCGGCGCGGCGACCAGGGGTGGCGGTGTGGATGCCGACCAGCGGCACGACGGGGCCGCCCAAGCGGCTGCCGATCACCTACCGGGACCTGTCGCTCGGCTTCGCCCGGGTCCGGCGGTACTCGAAGAGCAACGAACAGGCCGCCTCGGCCGCCACGCTCTCGACCGGGGTGGTGGTCAGCGCCACGCCCCTCGTCCACATCCTCGGGCTGTGGAACGTCATGCAGTTCGCCGTCGAGGGTCGGCGGCTGGTCCTCCTCGACCGGTTCGACGCCGGGCCGTGGTCCGAGGCCGTGGCCGCCCACCGTCCCGTCGTCGCCTCCCTGCCCCCGGCGGCCCTCGTGATGCTGCTGGAGGCGGGCGTCGCCCCGGAGAAGCTGTCCAGCCTGCGGGCCGTCATGTGCAGCACGGCTGCCCTCGCCCCCGAGGTCGAGCGGGCGTTCACGGAGCGCTTCGGGGTCCCGGTGCTCACCACCTACGGGGCGACCGAGTTCCCCGGGGGACTGTCCGGCTGGACCCTGGAGGACAAGCGGGCTTTCGGGGCGGCTAAGTGGGGGTCGGTGGGACGGCCCCGGCCGGGCATCCAGGTACGCGTCGTCGACCCCGACGGTGGGGCGGAGGTGCCGCAGGGGACCGAAGGCCAGATCGAGGTCATGTCGGCCCAGACGGTGGCCCGGGGGGAGGCCGGCTGGGTGCGCACCACCGATCTCGGGAGGCTGGACGAGGACGGCTTCTTGTGGATCAGCGGGCGGGCCGACGGCGCCATCAACCGGGGCGGGTTCAAGGTGCTGCCCGAGGCGGTCGAGGCGGTGCTCGCCGAGCACCCCGCGGTGCGGGCGGTCGGCGTCGTGGGGTTGCCCGACGACCGGCTGGGCCAGGTCCCGGTGGCCGCGGTGGAGCTCCGCAGCCCGGCCAGCGAGGACGAGCTCGTGCAGTGGGCCAGGGCTCGTCTCGCCAAGTACCAGGTGCCGGTCCGGGTCCACGTCGTGGACGCCCTGCCGAAGACGCCGTCGCTCAAGGTGAGCCGGGCCGAGCTGGCCCGGGTTCTTTCGGAGGGCGCCGGCGCGTGACGACGACCGACCTGGCTCCCCTGGAGGACGAGGTTCGCTGGTTCCTCACCGCCGGGCTCCCCGAGCGGGCGGCCATCCGGCGGGACCCGTTCCCGTTCTTCCGGCGGCTGCGGGCCGCCGACCCGGTGCACCGCTCGGCCCAGGGGCCGTGGCTGGTGACCTCGTACGAGGCCTGCAACGCCATGCTCCGCGACGAGCGGTGGGAGAAGGCCCGCATCCTCCGCGACGTCGCCGCGACGACGGGCGCCGGGGACGGCCCGGCCGAGGGGGCGCTGGCCGAGCGGATCTTCTTGGGGTCGCTCGTGTTCAAGAACCCCCCCGACCACACGAGGCTCCGCCGGATCGTGGCGCCGGCGTTCAGCGTCCGGGCGGTCGGCGACCGCCGGGAGCGGACGCGGGGCATCGCCCGCCGGCTGCTGGACGACCTCCGCCAGCGGCCGTCGTTCGACTTCCGGCGGGACTTCGCCTCCGAGCTGCCGGTCCGCCTCATCTGCGAGCTGATCGGCGTGGCTCCGGAGGCCCGCCAGGACTTCCTCTCCTGGGCCGACACCGTGCGGGAGCTCCAGGAGCTGGGTGACCGGCCGGCCGAAGCGCTCCGGTTGGCCGACCGCAAGGCCGAGGACTGCCGGGCGTTCGTCGCCGACCTCGTGGCCGAGAAGCGAAAGGCGCCGGGGGACGACCTCGTGTCCCTCCTGATCGAGGCCAGCGACGCCGACGAGGCGCCACTCTCCCCCGATGAGCTGACGGCCATGCTGATCATCCTGCACGTCGGCGGTCATTCGACCACCACCGACGTGATCGCCACCGGGTGCTTCCACCTGCTGACCAACCCGGACGCCTACCGCCGGCTCCGCCAGGACCCCGACCTCGTGGGCTCGGCGGTGGAGGAGATGCTGCGGTTCGACACGGCCGTCACCGTGGCCACCCCCCGGGCGGCCGCGGTCGACGTTGCGCTCGGGGACCGGACCATCCCGGCCGGGGAGGTGGTGTACGCGGTGGTGGCGGCGGCGAACCACGATCCGGACCAGTTCGACCAGCCCGACCGGTTCGACGTCGAGCGCCGGGACAACCGGCACCTCTCGTTCGCCGCCGGCCGCCACTTCTGCCTGGGGGCTCACCTCGGGCGCCAGGAGGCCGTCGAGGCGTTCCGCCTCCTGGCCGGTGAGCACCCGGAGCTGGAGTTGGCCACGGACCCGGCCACCGTCGAGTGGCAGGACTCCCTGCCTCACCGGGGGCTCCAGGCCCTGCCGGTGGCGTGGCGTCGATGACGGCCGTCCCTTTTGGGCCGGTGCCGCCCGTGGTGGGCCTCCCCGACCCACCGCCGTCCGAACTATAAAGATAACTTAGTTATATAGTCAAGGAAAGGAGGGGAGGGTGCGGTGAGCTACGAGATCTCGGCGGAGCAGGAGGAATTGCGATCGGTGGTCGGCACCTTCCTGGCCGGCCGTGCCCGGCCCCGGGCGTCCTACGACGGCGGCCCCGCCTGCGACCGGGAGCTGTGGGACGGGCTGGCTCAGATGGGGACCGTCGCCCTCTCGGCGCCGGTGGACATCGCCGGGGCGGGCGGGTCGTTGCTGGACGAGGTGCTCGTGGCCGAGGAGCTGGGGCGGCACCTGGCCAACGTCCCGGTCGTCGCCCCGGTGGTGGCCGCCCAGGTCCTGGGAGCGGTCGGGGGCAGCCGGGCCAAGGAGCTGCTGGCCCGGATGACCGAGGGCGACCGCATCGTGGTGCCGGCGCTGTCGGCCGCCCGGGGCTTCGCCTACCCGGTCGACGGACGGGAGGACGGTGCCGAGTGGCGGCTGACCACCCGCGTGGACGACGTCCTCGAAGGGGCGGCGGCGGACCTGGTGCTCGTGGCGGTACCCGACGCGGGGGGCGTGGCATGGCTGGCGGTGGAGGCCCGGGGCCCCGGGGCCACCCTCACCGACCAGCCGTCGCTCGACCAGACCCAGCGGCTCGGGGCCCTGGTGCTGGCCAGCGCCCCCGGCCACTACCTCGGCCACACGGACCGCCGGGTCCTCGACGCCTGCCTCATGCGGGCCTGGGTGGTGCTCGGCGCCGAAGCCACCGGCGCCGCGGCGGCCGCCCTCGCCCTCGGCGTCGGCCATGCGAAGCAGCGCGAGCAGTTCGGGCAGCCCATCGGCCGGTTCCAGGCGGTCAAGCACCGGCTGGCCAACATGCTGATCGAACTGGAGAACGCCCGTTCGGCGGTGTACAACGGCGCCTGGGCTCTCGACGGGGGGCGCTCCGACGGGCTGATGGCCGCCCACATGGCCAAGGCGGTGGCCACCGAGAACGCCGTCTCGGTCGTCCACGGGGCCATCCAGGTCCACGGGGGCATCGGGTTCACCTGGGAGCACGACCTCCACCTCCTCATGCGGCGGGCCAAGGCGGCCCAACTGGCCCTCGGCAGCCCCGACGCCCATTTCGTCTCGATCGCCGACGACCTCTACGCAGGGGCCCGGTCGCCGGTCGCCGGGGCCCGCCCATGACCGACGCCCTTTCGAGCGTCATCGAGGCCGCCGGCGACGCCGACTTCCACCGGGAGCTCTCGGACTGGCTCGATCGCAACCTTCCCGAGGGCTGGGGGACCTCCTCGTTCCGGATGCCCCGAGGAGCCGACGCCAGGCGCCAGGTCCTCCTCGACCTGCAGCGGCGGATGGCCGAGGACCGCTGGGTCGGCATCCACTGGCCCGAGGAGTTCGGCGGCCGGAGCGCCACCCTGGCCCAGCAGGTGACCTACCACGCCGAGCTCGTCCGGCGGAACGTCCCCCAGCTCCCCGGGCACCGCGGCATCACCATCGTGGGACCGACCCTGGTGAAGCACGGGACGCCGGAGCAGCAGGCCCGGTTCATCGACCGGATCCGCTTCGGTGACGACCTGTGGGCCGGCGGCTTCTCCGAGCCCGGCGCCGGGTCGGACCTGGCGTCGTTGCGCACCCGGGCCCGCATCGACGGCGACCGGGTGGTGGTGAACGGGCAGAAGATCTGGACGTCCAGCGCCGAGTGGTGCAACTGGATCTACACGCTGGTGCGCACCGACCCGACGGCGCCCAAGCACGAGGGGATCAGCGTCCTTTTGATCCCGCTGGACAGCGAGGGGATCACGGTCCGGCCCATCCGCCAGATGACCGGCCAGGCCAATTTCAACGAGGTGTTCTTCGACGACGTGACGGTGCCCGTGGACAACTTCGTGGGCCCGGTCAACCACGGCTGGCAGGTCAACCGCACCACCCTCTCCCACGAGCACTTCACCCTGTTCATCGGGGCCCAGGCCCGCTACGCCAGGACGGTCGACGCCCTGGTGCGCCTGGCCGCAGAGACGGAGGACCGCGACCTTCGGGCCGACACCCCGTTGATCCGGAACCGGGTCGCCCGGCAGTGGGCCATCTCCCAACTGCTGCTGGTGAACGGCATGCGCAACGTCGCCCGGGTCCAAGCCGGCGGCTCGCCGGGACCGGAAGGGTCCATCATGAAGGTCTTCGGCCAGGAGTCCGAGAAGGCGCTGTTCGAGCTGGCCCTCGACGTGGTCGGGGGGGCCGGCGTCCTCGACCGTGGCGCCACCGGCGCCGTCGACCGTGGCAAGTGGCTCTTCGGGTACCTCGGCTCCCGGGCCGCCACCATCGGCGGCGGCACCAGCGAGATCCACCTGAGCAAGATCGGCGAGAGCGTCCTCGGGCTGCCCCGGGACCTCTGGGCGGACACCGACTGAGCAGGGCCGACGCTGCCCGGCGACCGGGCCGGCCGACGCTGCCCGTACGGGGGCCGGAGGCTCAGGTCCGGCGGAGCAGGGTGCCCGTGCCGAGCCCCCCGCCGCAGCACATGGTGACGAGCGCCTGCTCCCCGTCGGTCCGCCGGAGCTCGTGGACGGCCTTGGTGACGAGGAGGGCCCCGGTCGCCCCCAGCGGATGGCCGAGGGCGATGGCGCCACCGTTGGGGTTCACCCGCGCCATGTCGGCCTTCAGCTCCTGCTCCCAGGCCAAGACGACCGAGGCGAAGGCCTCGTTGATCTCGACCAGGTCGATGTCGCCGATGGAAAGGCCGTTGGCCGACAGAAGGGCGCGGGTGGCGGGGATGGGGCCTTCCAGCATGAGCACGGGGTCGCAGCCGACCAGGCAGACGTCCACCACCGTCGCCAAGGGCACGAGGCCGAGGGTCCTCGCCCGCTCCCGCGTCGTCAGCAGCACGGCGGCCGCGCCGTCGGCGATCTGCGACGACGTCCCGGCCGTGTGGACCCCGTCGGGGCGGCCGGTGGGCTTCAGGCCGGCCAGGCCTTCGAGGGTGGTCTCCCGCAGGCCCTCGTCGCGGGCGACGGCGTGCGTCCTGCCGGTCGGCTTGCCGTCGTCGCCCAGGTCGGGCGCGTCGACCGTGACGATCTGGCCGTCGAAGCGTCCCTCGGCCCAGGCCGCGGCGGCGAGGTCCTGGGAGCGCTTGCCGAGCTCGTCGGTCCGGTCCCGCCCGATGCCCCACTGCTCGGCGATCCGCTCCGCCCCCTCGAACTGGGTGGTGAACTCGTGGTGGGCCCAGTAGTTCCGGTTGATGGGCTTGCCCACGTCGGGCACCTTCGGGGTGGTCGAGCCCATCGACACCCGGCTCATGACCTCGACCCCACAGGCCAGGGCCACGTCGACCACCCCGCTGGCTACCAGGGCATAGGCGAGGTTGGTCGCCTGTTGCGACGACCCGCACTGGGCGTCCACCGTGGTGGCCGGGACCTCGACGGGAAGCCCGGCGGCCAGCCAGGCGGTCCGGCCCACGTTCATGGACTGCATGCCGACCTGCCCGACGCACCCGGTGACCACCTGGCCGACCTCGGTCGGGTCCACGCCGGCCCGGCGGAGCACCTCGGCCTGGACGACGCCCAGCAGGTCGGCGGCGTGCATCGAGGACAGGCCCCCGTTGCGACGCCCGACGGGCGTCCGGACCGCTCCGACGATCACGACCTCACGCATGCAACGCTCCCTTCGGTTCCCCGGCCAGCGCCGGGCGGGTTCTCAAACGGACGACGGCTGGTTGATCGCCGCCAAGGTCTCCACCAGGGTCCGGCGGAGGCGGCGCTTGGTGACGGCGAAGGCTCGCTGGTCGTTGGCGGCCACCCCCTCGACCCACCGGCAGGCGGCGGCGACGGGGTCGTCGGCCAGCGCGTCAAGAAAGCCGATCTCCACGGCCCGGGCCGGCTCGGTGATCTCGGCCGCCATGGTCGCTGCCGTGTGGTGACGGACGGGGAGGCGGTGCCGGACGAGCCCGACGGCGAACTCCGGGAGCGCCATGCCGATCCGCACCTCGTTCAACCCGAGCTGGTAGGGGCCGGGCCGGCCGACCCGCCAGTCGGCGCTCAACAGCAGCAGGGCGCCGCCGGCCAGGGCGTGCCCGGTGCAGGCCACCGCCACCGCCACCGGGGCCTGCAGCATCTCCATGAACAGCCGCTCGCCCTCTGTCAGCAGGGCGGCGATGGCCTGGCGGTCGCCGCTGCGCATGACGGCGAGGTCGAAGCCGGCGCAGAAGCTGCCGTCACGCCCGGCCACGACGAGGCCCCGACCGGTCGCCACGGCGTCGGCGAGGGCGGCCCGGAGGCGGACGATCACCTCCGACGAGAGCGCGTTGGCCTTGCCGTCGTCCACGGTCGCCAGCAGGCAGGTCTCCTGTTCCTCCACGGTCACCGTCATTGCCACCTCCTCAGGTCACTCCGCACCGCCTTGGAGGCGCCGACCCTTTAAGATCAAACTAGGTTAGCGTATTGGTCGCCGCTCGGATAAGCTGAGACCGTGGATTTCGAACTGCAACCAGAGCTTGCCGCCCTGCGGGACACCGTCCGGCGGTTCGCCCAGGAGAAGGTGGCTCCCCGGGTCCGTGACATCGACCGCACCGGGGAGTACCCCGAGGACGTCTTCGACGGCCTCCGCCAGGCCGACCTGCTGGGCCTGGCCCTGCCCGAGGAGCTCGGCGGGTCCGGGGCGGGAACCCTGGGGTTGGCCATCGCCATCGAGGAGGTGGCCAAGTACTCGAACACCGTCGCCCTGATGCTGTTGCTCACCCGGCTGCCGGCCGGACCGGTGCTCATCGCCGGCGACGAGCAACAGCAGAAGCGGTACGTGGCCCCGCTGGCCACCGGTGAGCTACGGGCCGGGTTCGGGCTGTCCGAGCCCGGCGCCGGCAGCGACGTGGCCGGGATGCAGACCCGGGCGGTACCGGACAGCGATCCCGCCAATGCGGGCGGCTGGGTGCTGAACGGGCTGAAGTGCTGGATGTCCGGCGTGGCCCAGGCCGACTGGTACACCATCTTCGCCAAGACCGGCGACCCGCAGAGCCGGGCGCACGATTCGATCACCGCCTTCATCGTGGAGCGTTCGATGGACGGCGTGCGCGTGGGGCGCAGGGACCACAAGATGGGGGTCCGCGGGGTGGACACCGGCGAGCTCGTGCTGGACGACGTGAAGGTGCCGGCGGCGAACGTGATCGGTCGGGTCGGCGGGTTCCGGCTGGCCATGCTCGGGTTGAACGCCATGCGCCCCGTCGTGGCGGCCCGTGGCATCGGCCTCGCCGAGGGCGCCCTCATGTACGCCACCGAGTACGTGAAGCAGCGGAGCGCCTTTGGCCAGACCATCGCCGACTTCCAGGGAATACAGTGGGAGATCGCCAAGGCGGCGATCGACATAGAGGCGGCGCGGCTGTTGACCTATAGAGCAGCCTGGATGGTCGACAATGGAAAGTTCGGTCGCGAGCATGTTCCATTCCTCTCTATGGCAAAATACTTCGCCACCGAACTGGCCGTCAGGACGTCGGGACTGGCCGTCCAGATGCTCGGGGCCGCCGGGTATATGGAGGACCATCCCACCGAGCTCTGGTACCGGGACGCCCGGCAGTTGACCATCGTGGAGGGCACCTCGCAGGTACAGCTCGGGCTCATCGCCAAGGGCGTGCTGGACAAGGACCTCTGGTGGGACTGACCCCGGGTGCCGCTGCCCGCGGTCGACCTACTCCCGGTAGAGCAGGAACGTCCCGGTCGCCCGGCTGACCAGCTCGCCGTCGGGGTCGCGCACCCACGCCTCCCCGTAGGCCACCTGGCGGGCCATCCGGACCACCTCCCCCCGGAACCGGTAGGTCTCCCCGGAGCGGGCCGGCCGCATGGTCTCCACCTTCATCTCCAGCGTGGCCCGGGTCCGGTCGCGCCCGGTCAGGGGGGCGTTGATGGCGAAGTTCATGGCGGCGTCCAGCAGGACCCCGTGCACCCCCGCCTGGACGATGCCGTGGGGGTTGCAGGCGGCGACGCCGGGGGCGAAGGTGCCCTCCGCCCAGCCGAGGTCCTCGCCGTCGACCCCGTAACGGTCGAACGCCCCTCCGACGATCCCGATGACCGGCATGCCGCCGTCACCGAGCCAGCGGTCCATGTCCTTCACGGTGCGATCTTTCGGGTATGGGGGCCAACCGGTTCTGCCATGGCCCGTATCTTAGGCGATCGATCTTCGACGTCGGGCCCTGGACGGGAGCAAAGATTTTCCTCGAACGTGCCCGATCAACCGACCTTTCCTCCCGACGTCCATTGTCCCTTGACGGTCGAGAACCCGGGTGCTATCCATGAAAACCGTGGCGGATACCGCGCTGTTGATCATGGACGTCCAGGTCGGCGTGGTCGACCGGTTCGTCCCCGGCGCCACGGTGGTGCTCGCACCGATCGCCCGTGCGGCCGCCGCCGCTCGGGCGGCGGGCGTGCCCGTGGTCCACGTCCGGGTGGGGTTCCGCCCGGGCATGCCGGAGGTCAGCCGGCGGAACCGGGCGTTCGCCCCCCTACGGGCGTCGGGCGGCCTCGGCCTCGACGACCCGACGTCGGCGATCCATCCGGCGGTGGCCCCGGAGCCCGGCGACGTCGTGGTGGTGAAGAAGCGCATCGGGGCCTTCACCGGCAGCGACCTGGAGGTGGTGCTCCGGTCCCTGGACGTGGGGTCGGTGGTGCTGGAGAAGGTGTTCCCGGCGCAGGCCGCCGTCCTGACCAGTGCCCGGTGGGTCGACACCGTGGAGGCCGGAGCGGACGGCGACGCGGGGTCCCCGGCGTGACGTTCCGCTATGCCAGCATCAACGTCGGGAAGGGGTCGGAGCTCGGCGGGGTGGAGGAGGCCTGCGGCGCCGGGGTGCGGTTCGTCGGCGCCGACTCCGGCAGCAACGACGTCGGCCCGTACATGCTGGCCAACCAGGGGACCATGTTCCCCCCGGAGAACTACCGCCGGGACTTCCGCCTGCTGTTCCCGGTCACCACGGCCCACCGGGTCCCCTTCGTCACCGGGTCGGCCGCCGGAGGGGGGTCCGACTGGGGGGTGGACCTGTTCGCCGGGATGGTGCGGGAGGCGTTCGCCGCCGCCGGGCTGCACGGCCGGATGGCCCGGATCTACGCCGAGGTGAGCCCGGAGCTGGTCGTGGAGCACCAGCGGGCCGGCCGGCTGCGGCCGTTGCGGGACGCCCCGCCGTACGACCGGGAGCGGATCCTGGGGAGCGAGCGGATCGTCCAGGTGCTCGGCCCCGAGCCGTTCCAGGCGGTGCTGGAGGGGGGAGCGGACGTCGTCATCGCCGGCCGGGCGAGCGACACGTCCATCTACGCGGCCATGCCGGCCGCCGCCGGCGTGCCCTGGGCCCAGAGCTACGGCGCCGCCCGCATCGCCGAGTGCGGCGCCGCCGCCGCCGACCCGCCGGGGAGCGGGGTCCTCGGGTTCGACGTCGACGAGGACGGGTTCACGGTCTACGGGTTCGACGGTGCCGGGGTGACGCCCGCCAGCCTCGGCCGCCAGCAGCTCTACGAGCAGGCGGACCCGTTCCGCCGCATCGAGCCCGGCGGTGTCCTCGACATGGAGGAGGTCCGCTACCTCCCGATCGGCCCGAGTCGGGTCCGGGTGGAGGGGTGCCGCTGGGAGCCGGCCGACCGGTACACGCTCAAGCTGGAGGGGGTCGAGAAGGCGGGGTACCAGAGCATCGCCCTGGTCTCCATTGCCGATCCGGTGATGCTCACCGACTTCGACCACTGGCGGAGGGAGATGGTCGAGGCGGTGTGGGAACGGACGAGGGCGGTGTACGGCGAGGGGGTGGACGAGCAGGTCACCCTGACCGTCCGCTCCTACGGGTACGACGGCACCCTCGGGCCGCTCACCCCCCGGCCGGCGGCCCCGCCGTCGGAAGTCCTGCTGATGGCCACCGCGGTCGCCGCCGACCCGGAGCTGGCCCACGCCCACGCCGCCAACTTCTGGCACACCGCCGTCCACCACCCGAGCCGGCGATGGAAGGGGTTCGTCAACCTGGCCTGGCCCCTCAGCCCGCCGGTGGTCGACCGGGGCGAGCTCTACCGCTTCAACGTCCACCACGCCATGGAGGTGGACGACCCCCTGGACACCTGTCGGATCGAGTGGGAGGACCTGTGAGCCGGCCCATCGCCACCGTGGCCAGCTTCCGGTCCAAGAACGCCGGCCCGTTCACCGTCACCATCGACATCTTCTTCGACTCGGCCGACGACTACCGGCAGGTGCGGGACGGCGGGCAGCTCCGTCCCGAGACGGTGGCCCCCCGTTACGACCTCGACCCCGAGGCGGTGTCCGTCTACTTCGTCGACAGTGTGTCGGCGGCCAAGGTGAGCCTGCCGCGTCGCCTGCCGGGCGGGGACCCCGACGACACCGACGTGTGCGGGGGGCAGATGTTCGTCCCGCTGCTGTCCCTGTCGGTCGAAGGCGTCGGTCGGGGCACGGCGCACGTCACCGGCACGTGATGTACGACCTCCCTGGCTCCCTCGAGGTGGAGGCGGCCGGCGCCGTCCGGGTGCTGCGGCTCAACCGCCCCGAGCAGCGGAACGCCATCGACCCGGAGCTGCGGGCCGCGCTGACCGCCGTGTGGACCCGGATCGCCGACGACGAGGGGGCGCGGGCCGTCCTGCTGACCGGCAGAGGGAGCGACTTCTCGGTGGGGGGCGACATCGGCAACCTGGTCCGGAACCGGGAGGACCACGAGCATCGGCGCCGGACGCTCCGGGCGGTGCACAGCCTGCTGGAGGCCCTGATCGGGTTCCACCTGCCCGTCGTGGCGGCGGTGAACGGCCCGGCGGTGGGGATCGGCTGCAACCTCGCCCTGCTGAGCGACGCCGTGGTGATGGCCGAGTCCGCCTACTTCGCCGACACCCACGTGGCCGCCGGCCTGGTGGCCGGGGACGGCGGCCCCGCCTTCTGGCCCCTTCTGGTGGGGCTGCTCCGGGCCAAGGACCTCGTGCTCTTCGGCGAGCCGATCTCGGCCGCCCGAGCGGCCGAGATCGGGCTGGCCACCAGGGTCGTGGCGGACGGCCGGGTCGAGGAGGAGGGGTTGGCCCTGGCCGCCCGGGCGGCCGAGCTCCCGCCGGCGGCGGTCCAGGACACCAAGCGGGCGTTCAACCTTCACCTGCGGCGGGTGATGGGGGAGGTCGGCTACTTCGCCTCGGCCGCCGAGAGCGAGTCCTTCCTCACCCCCGAGCTGGGGGCGTCGTTGGCGCGCCGGCTCAACTGGCCCAGTTGAAGGTGCCGGCGGCCACGGCCGTCTCGCCACCGTCGGCCGGGACCACCGCGCCGACGACCCAGTCGGACGCCTCCTCGGTGAGCCAGACGATCACGTTGGCCACCTCGGCCGGCGTGGCCAGGCGGCCGGCGGCATTGAGCTCGGGGACGTCCGGCCGGCCCGGCCGGGCCACCATCGGGGTGGCCGTCGCCCCGGGGCAGACGCAGTTGGTCCGGATGCCGCGGTCGGCGTAGTCGGCCACCAGGGAGGTGGCCAGACCGAGGACCCCGGCCTTGCTGGCGGCGTAGGCCGACGTCCACCGTCGACCCCGGACGGCCCCGATGGAGCTCACCAGCACCACGTCGCCCCCACCGGACGCCATCATGGCCGGGAGGGCGGCCCGGACGACGTTGGCCGTGCCCACCAGGTTCACCGCCAGCAGGTCGTGCCACACCTCGGCCGTGGTCTCGGTGAGCGGGCCGTCGCCGCGGATGGTGCCGGCGGCGCAGACCAGGTCGGTGAGGGGACCCAGGACGAGGGCCTCCTCGACCGCCCGTTCGCAGGCAGCGACGTCACGGACGTCGGAGGGCACCGCCACGCACCGGCCACCCTGCTCCCGGACCAGCCCGGCCGTCTCGGCCAGCCGCCCCGGGTCGACGTCGACCACGGCGACCGGCTGGCGGGCGGCCAGGAGCAGGGCCACCGTGCGGCCGATCCCGGACCCGGCGCCCGTCACCAGGCAGGTCATAGCGCCGCCGGGGTGCCACGCCAGAGAGAATGCACTAAATCAATGTACTACGTTGGGGCGACGGTGCGCAGGCCACCAGGGCCGGCCGCCAAAGCAGGAACCACCAGCGCGGGAGCACCAGGAGGTCCGGTGAGGCAACCGTTCCGATCGGCCCGGCCGTACCGCTCGATGCTGTACGTCCCCGGCCACAAGTTGGACTGGATCCGCAAGGCGCCGCGGTACGGCGCCGACGCCTACATCTACGACCTGGAGGACGCGGTGCCGATCGGCGAGAAGCCGGCCGCCCGGGCCGCCACCGAGACCGGGCTGGCCGAGCTGGCCGGTGAGCCGTTCGGCCGGTTCGTGCGGATCAACGGCTGGCACACGGGCCAGACGCTGGCCGACCTGACGGCGGTGGTCCGGCCGGGGCTGGACGGGGTGCTCCTGCCCAAGGTGGAGGACGTCGACGACGTGGTGGCCCTCGACCGCCTGCTGGAGGAACTCGAGTGCCAGCGGGGGATCGAGCTGGGCCGGGTGGAGATCTTCCCGCTGTGCGAGACGGCGCTGTCGATGTACCGCCATTTCGACATCTGCCGGGCGTCGGAGCGGGTGGTCCGGACCACCTCTGCCGTCCTGGCGGTGCCCGGGGACCAGACCAGGGCGATGGGCGTCCACCTCTCCGGGGGGCTCGGGGAGGAGACGGTGCTGGTCAACGGCCGGGCCGGCCTGGAGGCACGGGCGGCCGGGGTGCACCAGATGACCGGCGGCATGACCACCACGATCGGCGACCTGGGCCTGGTCCGGGAACTGGCCGAACGGTCGAAGGCGCTGGGTGCCACCGGGTCGATGTCGATCCACCCGAGCCACGTGCCGGTCCACAACGAGGTCTTCTCGCCGTCGGCCGCCGAGATCGACCGGGCCCGGGCGGTGATGGTGGCCATGGCGTCCGCCGTCGAGCGGGGGGACGCGGCGGTGCAGTTGGACGGCGAGATGGTGGACTACGCCCACGTCCGCGAGAGCCTCGATCTGCTCCGGAGCGCCCAGGCGTTCGGGCTGGCGGTGGGGGAGTACCCCGACGTCCCGGTGCTGTCGTACTGACATCCCGCATCCCGGTGCGGACGTACTGGCCGCCACCCCACTTGACTAAATAGGTAGATTAGTTTACTTTCTTTCGGAGTCGGAGCGGCCCGAGGGGGCCGCGGGAAGGAGTGGGAGCGTGCCGGCCGAAACCGTGGTGGACGCGGACGTCCACATCATCGAGCCCCGGGACACCTGGACCGAACGGATGTCGGCCACCCGCTGGGGCGACCTGGTCCCCCACGTCCGGTACGACGACGAGATGGCCGGGGAGTACTGGTTCGCCGGTGGCACCCGGCTGGCCTCGGTGGGCCACACCTGCGTGACCCGGGGCCCTGGCGGGGCCCCGGCGCGGGTCCACGGCTACGACCTGCCGAAGGTCTACGACGACATCCACCCGTCGGCCTACGACTCGGCGGCCCGGGTGAAGGTGATGGACGAGTACGGGATCAACGTGGCCGTCCTGTACCCCGACGTCGGCCTGTTCGTCACCCCCCGCATGCACTCCGGGGGCCGGACCGGCCACCAGGGGTTCGGGCTGCACACCCCGACCGACGCCGCGGCCGTCGACGACGTCGAAGAGTACCGCCGGGACCTGGTGCGGGCCTACAACGACTTCGTGGCCGACTGGATCGCCGTGGCGCCGGAGCGGTACGTGGGGCTGGTGTCCATCCCGTACTGGGACGTGCCGGCGGCGGTGGCCGAGATCGAACGGTGTGCCCCCCTCGGCTTCAAGGGGGTCATCACCACCGGGGCCCCCCAGGTGCACGGCCAGCCGAACCTGGCCGACCGGCACTGGGACCCGCTGTGGGCCGCCGCCCAGGCGAACGGGTTGTCGATCAGCTTCCACGTCGGTGGCGGCGACATCTCGGCGCACTCGAACCCGGAGCGACGGGAGACCTTCGGGGCGCTGCCCATGGGCGTCCGGGCGGCCACCGGGGTGTTCTTCGACAACGCCCACGTGCTCGGCGACCTGCTGATGTCCGGCATCCTGGCCCGGTTCCCCGACCTCGAGTTCGTGAACGTCGAGAGCGGGGTGGGGTGGATCGCCTTCTGCCTCGAGTCCCTCGACTACCACTTCAAGCAGTACGACGTGTTCAAGGCCCATCCCGAGTTCACCATGCTGCCCAGCGAGTACTTCCGCCGGCAGGTGTACTGCACGTACTGGTTCGAGGACGTGACCGACCACGACCTCGAGCGCGTCGGGGTGGACCGGATCCTGTTCGAGACCGACTTCCCCCACCCGACCTGCCTGATGGGCGGGGCCATCGACGAGGCGCTGCACGGCCTGGACCGGGTGTCGGCGGCGACGCGGGCCAAGGTGCTGTACAAGAACGCCGCGGACCTCTACGGGCTGTCGCTGACCGACGCCGGGCCGGCCCGGTGACGGCGGGCGGGGGGGTGCCCGACCGCGGGGAGGGGGACGTGGCCGACGTCGCCATCGTCTCGGTCGACGACCACGTCCTCGAGCCGCCCGACCTGTGGACCTCCCGGGCCTCGTCCCGCCACCGGGACCTGGTGCCCCGGGTGGAGCGGGCCCGGGCGGTGCCGACCAACGACGGCAAGCAGACCCTGGTCCGTAGCGACGACGAGGGCGAGCCGTGCGACTGGTGGGTGTACGAGTCCCTCCAGATCCCTCTGGTGACGGCGGCGGCGGCGGTGGGGTTCGAGGTGCCGGACATCACCCCGACCACCTTCGACGCCGTCCACGACGGGTGCTGGCGCCAGGACGGGCGGCTGCGGGACATGACCCTCGACGGCGTCGAGGCGTCCCTCTGTTTCCCGAACGTCGTCCCCCGGTTCTGCGGGCAGACGTTCAAAGAGGCCCGGGACAAAGAGGTGGCCCTCGAGTGCGTCCGCGCCTACAACGACTGGCTGCTGGAGGACTGGTGCGCCGGGCCCGGCCGGGGGCGGTTGATCCCGCTGACCATCATCCCGCTGTGGGACCTCGACCTGGCCGTCGCCGAACTGCGGCGGTGCGCCGACAAGGGCACCGTGGCCTTCGCCTTCTCTGAGAACCCCCACCAGTTGGGGCTGCCGTCCATCCACTCGGGGACATGGGACCCGCTGTTCCGGACGGCCGCCGAGGCGGACCTGATGACGTGCATGCACATCGGGTCCAGCTCCCACGTCCCCACCACCTCCCCGGACGCCCCCCACATCATCAGCACGATCACCCACTTCTCGGTGACCATGGGGTCGCTGCTCGACTTCGTGTTCTCCGGGACCCTGGACCGGGTGCCGGGGCTGAAGCTCTTCTACGCCGAGAGCCAGGCCGGGTGGCTGCCCTATGTCCTGGAGCAGGCCGACTGGCTGTGGGACCGTCGGGAGGGGTCCTCCCTGGGGTCGGAGCTGCCGGCGCCGCCGTCCACGTACATCGACGGCCGGGTGTTCACGTCGGTGTACAACGACAACTTCGCCATGGCCAACCGGGGCAGGATCGGGGCCTCGCAGATGTGCTTCGAGTGCGACTTCCCGCACTCGGTGACGTCGTTCCCCAACAGCCGTGACCTGGCACTCCAGCACTGCCGGGACGCCGGGATGTCGGAGGCGGAGATCCACGCCTTCCTCCGGGGGAACGCCATCACCGGCTTCGGCCTCGACCGGCTGGGGCTGGCGGCGTGACCGCCACCGGCGAGGCCCGCCCGGACCTGGCCGACGGGCCGATGACCGGGGTGCGGGTGATCGAGTTCGGCCTGGCCATCGCCGGGCCGTACGCCTGCTCCATGCTGGGTGACCTCGGTGCCGAGGTCATCAAGGTGGAGAGCCGGACGGGCGGCGACAGCCACCGGCGGATGGGGCCCTCCCACAACGGGGCCACGCTGTGGTGGACGGTGGTGGGCCGGAACAAGAAGTCGGTGACCCTCGACGTGAAGACCGAGGAGGGCCGGGCCGTCTTCTTGGACCTCGTCGCCCGGAGCGACGCCCTGGTGGAGAACTTCCGTCCCGGCGTCCTCGAGGGCCTGGGCCTTGACCCGGACACCCTGTTCGGGGCCAACCCCGACCTGGTGGTGGCCCGGGTCTCCGGGTTCGGCCAGACCGGCCCGTACGCCTCGCGGCGCGGCTTCGGCAAGATCGCCGAGGCGTTCAGCGGGGCCAGCAACCTGACCGGCGAGGCCGATGGCAACCCGATCCACCCGGGGTACTCCCTCGGCGACACCGTGACCGGGCTGACCGCCGCCTTTGCCATCACCGCCGCCCTGCGAGCCCGGGATCTCGGCCACGGGGGCCAGGTCATCGACCTCGCCCTCTACGAGGGGCTGTTCCGCATGATCGACTGGCAGATCCCCGTGGCCGCCCTGACCGGGCTGAACGCCCGCCGGCAGGGGGTGGGGTTCCCGCTGGCCGGCGCCTTCCTCACCGGGATCTGGCCGGCCTCCGACGGCCGCTACGTGGTGGTGTCGGCGGCCACCGCCGACACCCAGGAGCGGATCTTCCGGCTGCTCCAGCAGGAGGGTGAGCTGGCCGGGATGGAGTGGGCCTTCGACCCCGACGTGGTCGGCGAGATCGTGAAGGCCACCGAGCGGTGGATCGCCGTCAACCCGTCGGAACGGGTGTTCCAGGTGTTCGAGGACGCCGGGGCGGTGGCCGGGATCGTCCACGAGCCGATGACGCTGCTGGAGGACCCCCACATCAGGGCGCGCCAGAACATCGTGGACGTGGAGCACCCCACCGCCGGGACGATCCCGATGCCGGGGGTGGTCCCGGCCATGAGCGCCACCCCCGGCCGGGTGCGCCACGTCGCCCCCGAGCTCGGCCAGCACACCGACGAGGTGCTGGCGTCGGTGCTGGGGTACGACCCCGAACGCATCGCCACCCTCCGGGCTAGTGGGGTGGTCTGATCCGATCACGCCATGGTGACGGCGTGACCCGGTGACCCCGTCACGGCGCGACGCCATCCGGATGTCCTCGGCGGAACAGGGGGCGTTCCTGCGCGGCCACCACCGCGGGGTGCTCGGCACCATCGGTCCCCACGGCCATCCCCACCTGGCCCACCTCAGCTACGTCCTGCACCACGGCGCCGTGGCCATGACGACGTTCGCCCGGTCCCAGAAGGCGGCCAACCTGCGTCGATCCCCAGCCGCCTCGCTGCTGGTGGAGCGGACCGATCCCTACCGGGACATCCAGGGGGTCCTGCTGCAGGGGTCGGTCGAGGTGGTGGACGACCCGGGGCGCGTGCTGGAGCTGCTGGGACTCGTCCGCCGGCGGGTGCTGGAGGCGACGACGGACCCCGGCGACGTCCCGGCCGTCGACCTGTCGGGGCGGCGGCCAAGCGGGTCGGGCTGCTCCTCTCGGTCGAACGGGCGGCCAGTTGGGACCACACCAAGTTGGACAGCCCCTACTAGCGAGCCGCCCGGCGAGCCCCGCCCGGCGAGCCCCGCCCGGCGAGCCATTGCCGGGCAGCCCCTACTGGTCGTCGGGCAACAGGACCCGGTTCCAGTCCGCCAGGGGGGTGGTGAGGTGGCTGCCGCCGTCCACGACCAGGGAGGCGCCGGTGATGAACGAGCTGTCGTCGGCGCACAGGAAGAGGCAGGCGTTGGCGACGTCGGCCGGCGTCCCGAGCCGGCCGGCGACGATCCGGCTCCAGGTCTGGCGGGCGAACGCCGGGTCGTGGTCGATGAGGTCGTAGATCGGGTTGGACCCGGGACGGCGGATGGGGCCGAGGACGACCTCGTTGCAGCGGACCAGGGGGCCGTGGTCGACGGCGGTGTAGCGGGTCAGGGAGTGGAGGGCGCTCTTGCTCACGCCGTACCCCGCCGCCTTGGGCCGGGCGAAGTCGGCGGCGGTCGAGCTGATGTTCACGATCGTCCCACCGCCGGAGGCCACGATCGCCGGCACGGCGGCCCGGGTGGCGTTGAACGGCCCGGTGACGTTGACGGCCAGGTACTCCTCCCAGTGGTCGCTGTCCATGTCGGCGACGAGGGCGTCGTGGGTGGCGTGCTCGATGATGGCGGCGTTGTTCACCAGCACGTGCAGGCCGCCGAACCGGTCGACGGTCCGCTCCACCGCCCGGCCCACCTGGTCGGCTGTCTGCACCTCGGCGGCCACGAACAGGGCGTCCGGCCCGGCGGCCTTCAGTCGGGCCACCGCCGCCTCGCCGGCCTGGGGGTCCCGGCCGACCACGGTGATCGCCGCCCCCTCGGCGGCGAAGCCGAGGGCGACGCCCAGGCCGATGTGGCCCGAGCCGCCGGTCACGATCACCGCCTTGCCGGCAAAGCGTCCAGATGGGCTGGTGGGCATGTCGCACTCCTCGGAAATTGATCTGAATGAGTTAGACTAGTGAGGTACGTTTCACGGGGTCGATCGGACCACCCGGGGGTGCGGCATCGAGCCCGCCGCCGTCGCACGAGCAGGGTAGGAGACGACAATGACGGACCTGGCGTCCATCCCGATCATCGACACGGACACCCACATCCTGGAGCCCCCCGACCTCTGGACCTCCCGCATGTCCTCGCGGTGGGGCGACCTGGTGCCGCACGTAAGGTGGCACGAGCCCGAAGGGGGCGGCGAGCCGGAGGAGTACTGGTTCGTGGGCGACCGGCCCATCTTCGCCGGTGGGCGGGCCGCCCAGTTCAACTGGCCGGAGTTCTGCCCGGAGCACCCGCTCCGTTTCGAGGACGCCGATCCTGCCTGCTGGGACCCGGGCAGGCGCCTTCGCTGGATGGACGAGGCGGGCGTGCACGCCCAGGTGCTGTACTCGAACGTCGCCATGTTCAGCGCCGGCGACCTCGTCGGTGCCGAGGCGGCGTTCACCGACGAGTGCATCCGGGCCTACAACGACTTCCAGACGGAGTGGAGCAGCGTCGCCCCCGATCGGCTGCTGCCGATGACCCAACTGCCGTTCTGGAACCTCGATTGGACGCTGGCCGAGATGGAACGGTGTGCGGCGGCCGGGCACCGGGGCATCGTGTTCAGCCAGGAGCCGGCCAACTTCGGCCTGCCGGCACTGGCCGACCCCTACTGGGACCGGCTCTGGGCGGCGGCCCAGGAGATGCGGCTTCCGGTCAACTTCCACATCGCCTCCGGCGACAACTCGCTGCTGTTGAACAACGGGGGGTACGCCGGGGCCGGCCTGCACGCCAACTTCTCCTGGACCGGGGTGTGGATGATGATGGGCAACCTGCGGACCATCTCCCAGCTCATCGTTGGCGGCGTCTGCCACCGGTTCCCCGACCTCAACTTCGTGTCCGTGGAGAGCGGCGTGGGCTGGTTGCCGTTCGCCCTGGAGGCCCTGGACTGGCAGTGGAGGAACTGCGGCGTCCCGCAGGAGCACCCGGAGTTCGACCTGCTCCCCAGCGAGTACTTCAAGCGCCAGATCTACGGCTGCTTCTGGTTCGAGACCGACGTCGCCATGGCCGCCATCGACCTGCTGGGGGCCGACAACATCCTGTACGAGACCGATTTCCCCCACGCCACCAGCATGACGCCCGGGCCGGCGAGCGTCGCCACGATGCCCAGGGAGCACATCGCCACCCACCTGTCCGGGCTCCCCGAGGCCACCCTCCGCAAGGTGCTGCACGACAACGCCGCCCGCCTCTACGGGCTCGGCTGACGGACCGGTCCGGCCCTGCCCAGGCCGGGCGGTGACCGGTGGCACCCGCGTTGACCCGGCCGCCGTTGACCTGACATAATCGTTTAACTATATTAACCGTATCCGGGGGGCGGACACGGCTGAGGTGCCCAGGGAGGGGGAGACGTTCGTGTTGCTGGCGATGACCAACCGGATGGTCCTCCCGACGTCGTCATGAGCATCTGTCCATGAGCACCCTGTTCCCCTTCATCATCGTCGGGCTCGTCAGCGGATCGGTCTACGGCATCGCCGCCCTCGGCCTCGTGCTGTCCTACCGGACGTCCGGCATCTTCAACTTCGCCCAGGGCGCCATCGCCGCCGTGGCCGCCGGGTTGTTCTACGAGCTCCACGACGTCTACCACTGGAACTGGGGGCTGGCCGGCGTGGTCACCCTGGTCGTCGTCGGCGTCGTGCTCGGCCTGGTGATGGAGCGGGTCGGCTACCTGCTGACCGGGGCGAGCACGTCGATGAAGATCGTGGCCACCATCGGCATCATGGTCTCCCTCATCGCCCTCTTCCAGGTGAAGCTCGGGGCCGGGAACCAGACCTACCCGGCGTTCCTGCCGACCAGCACGTTCTCCATCGGCGGCGTCTTCGTCGGCTGGGACCAGGTCACGATCATGGCGCTCGGCCTGCTCCTGGTGCTCGGCCTGGCGGCGGTGCTGCGGTTCACCACCTTCGGCCGGGAGACGAAGGCGGTGGTGGACGACGTCACCCTGCTGGAGCTGAGCGGGGTCAGCGGGACGTCGGTCCGCCGCCGGGCGTGGATCTTGAGCTGCATGTTCGGGGCCCTGTCCGGCGTGCTGATCGCCCCCAGCCTCGGGCTGGACGCCACCTCGCTGACGCTGCTCGTGGTGGAGAGCTTCGGCGCCGCCGCCATCGGCCGGTTCGTCAGCCTGCCGTGGGCCTACGTCGGCTCGCTGGCCATCGGGGTGGTCGGCGCCGTGTCCACCAAGTACGCCAACACATACTCGGTCCTCAACGGGCTGCCCTCCAGCCTGCCGTTCCTGGTCCTGCTGGTGGTGCTGGTGTTCAGCCGCCGGGGCAAGCTGGTGGAGTTCGGGGCCATGCTGCAGACCCGGACGGTGGCCACCCTGGCCAGCCCGCAGGCCCGGGCCATCAAGATGGTGGTGGCCGTCGCCGTCCTGTGCACCGTGCCGTTCGTCTTCGACACCCGGATCTTCGACTGGTCGATGGCCCTGGTCTACGTGATCCTGTTCATGTCCCTCAGCCTGTTGGTGCGGACGGCCAACCAGGTGTCGCTGTGCCAGATGAGCTTCGCCGCCATCGGCGCCGTGGTCATGCACCACCTGGTGATCACAGCGTCGATGCCGTGGCTGCTGGCCCTGCTCGTCTCCGGGCTCGCCCTGGTGCCCATCGGCGCCCTGATCGCCATCCCGGCCCTGCGGATCTCCACCCTCTACGTCGCCCTGGCCACCCTCGGGTTCGGCCTGCTGCTGGAGCAGCAGGTGTTCCCCACCTTCCTCATGTTCGGCAACGCCGTCGGCACACTGGACGTGACCCGGCCCAGCTTCGCCCCGACGGCCACGGAGTACTACTTCGTCGTCCTGGCCTGTGTGCTCGTCATCTATTTCTTGGTCCGTGCCGTCGAGCGGGGCGCCCTGGGGCGGTTGCTGCAGGCCCGGGCGGACGCCCCGGTGGCGCTGACCAGCCTGGGCTCGGATGTCCGGATCCCCGGGGTGCTGGTGTTCTGCCTGTCGGCCTTCGTCGCCGGCGTGGCCGGGGCGCTGATCGGGCCCATCTTCGGCAAGGTCGGTCCCGGCGACTTCCAGACGGTGCCGACGTCGCTGCTGCTGGTGGTCCTGCTGGTGCTCGGGGCCCAGGCCCCGGGGGTGGGGACGCTGGGCGCCGCCATCGTGGCGGCCATCGGCATCGAGGTCATCCCGTCCTTCATCGGCAGCTACACCACCCAGAACTGGCTGAACCTGGCCTTCGGGGTGTTCGCCGTCCAGGCGGCCGCCACCTCGACCGGGTTGCGCCGCCGCCGGCAGTCGAGGGCGGCGAAGGACGCCGCCGGTGGCCCCGACAGACCGCCGGCGTCACCGACACCGGTGGTGCCGGCGCCGGTGGCCCCATTGCGAGCCGGGGACCGGGTGGCCGGATGACGGCGGTGATCGAGCAGCCGGGGTTGGCGGCCGAGGAGGTCACCGTGCGGTTCGGTGGCGTCGTCGCCCTCGACCACTGCACCCTGTCGGCGCCGGTCGGCCGGATCACCGGCCTCATCGGGCCGAACGGTGCCGGCAAGTCGACCCTGTTCAACGCCTGTTCCGGCCTGGTGCCGACCACCACCGGCTCCGTCAGCCTGTTCGGGGAGCCGGTGGACCGGCTCGGCCCGTCGGCCCGGGCCCGTCGGGGCATGAGCCGGACGTTCCAGAAGATGGAGCTGTTCAGCACCATGACGGTGGCCCAGAACGTGGAGATGGGGCGGGAGGCGTCCTGGGCGGGGATCAACGTGCTGCGCAGCGTCTACCGCAGCCGGTCGGGCCGCCGCGAGTGCGAGGAGGCCCGGGACGGCGCCCTGGCCCTGTGCGGCCTCGAGCCGCTCCGCGACCGGCTGGTCCGGTCGCTGTCCACCGGCCAGCGCCGGATGGTGGAGTTCGCCCGGGTGCTGGCCAACCCGGCCCGCCTCCTCCTGCTGGACGAGCCGTCGTCCGGGCTGGACCGGAACGAGACCGCCGAGTTCGCCCGGGTCCTGCAGATGGCGGTGGAGACCCGGGGCTGCGGGGTCCTGCTGGTCGAGCATGACATGAGCCTGATCACCGCCGTCTGCGACCGCGTCCACGTCCTCGACTTCGGGAAGAAGATCTGCGAGGGCACGGTCGACGAGGTGCTGTCCGACCACCTGGTGCGGGCCGCCTACCTCGGCGTGGTGGACGAGGAGCTGGACCGGGTGGCCGAGGAGGCCGGCAGTGGCCTTTGAGATCCGCGGGGTGAGCGCCGGCTACGACGGCAGCAAGGTGCTGAACGCCGTCAGCCTGACGGTGGGGGAGGGGGCCATCGTGGCCCTGCTGGGCGCCAACGGCAGCGGCAAGACCACCACCCTTCGGGTCGCCTCGCGGATGATCGACGTCGACGCCGGCCAGGTGCTGCTCGACGGCGCGGACATCACCCGACTGCGGCCGGACAAGGCGGCCCGGGCCGGCATCTGCCACGTGCCGGAGGGCCGGGGGATCTTCCCGGGCCTGACGGTCCGGGACAACCTGCTCATCTTCGAGGGCAAGCGGGACCCGAAGACCGCCCTCGACCGGGCGGCGGCCGTGTTCCCCCGGCTGGGCGACCTGGCCGACCGCATCGCCGGCACCCTGTCCGGCGGCGAGCAGCAGATGGTGGCCCTTTCCCGAGCCTACCTGTCGCAGCCCAAGATCGCCCTGTTGGACGAGATCTCCATGGGGCTGGCCCCCCTCGTCGTCCAGGAGCTCTACGCCGCCCTGCCCAAGCTGACGGAGGCGGGGTGCTCGCTGCTGGTCGTCGAGCAGTACGTCGGCCAGGCCCTGGCCCTGGCCGACTACGTGTACATCCTCGCCAAGGGCCAGGTGGTCCGGGAGGGGACGGCCGCCGACATCGCCCGTGAGGGGAACCTGGCCGAGACCTACTTCGAAGGCGTCACCACGTGACGACGACATCGACAGAGAGGGGGTCACCGGACGAGGGGGGATGAACGGGACGGCAAAGGAGAGTTCCGACAACGCACCGGTACCACGGCGGGCCGGTGGACAGAGCGAGTGAGAGGAAAGGGATGAAGAATCGTTACCTGCAGGGGGTGTTGGCCACCGCAGTCTTGGTTGCCGGGACGCTGGTCGCGCCGGCGTTCTCCGGCTCATCGGGAGCGGCGTCCGGCGGGACAATCCAGATCGCGTCGCTCGGTGCCCTGACCGGCGCCCTGACGTCATCGCTCGGCGGCCAGCCCACCGGTGTCGACGCCTGGGTGAAGTACACCAATGCCAGGGGCGGCATCGCCGGCCACAAGATCAAGCTGGCCGTCGGCGACACCAAGTCCACACCGGGCCAGGAGGCGGCGGTGATCCAGAGCCTCAACTCCTCCTCCCACCCGGTGGCCATCGTCGGGGTCGGGACGGACAACCTGGGCTCGGCCATCACATATCTCACACAGAACAACCTCCCGGTGGTCGGCGGGAACAGCAGCGACCTCATCTGGAACCAGTCGCCCATGCTCTATCCGCAGGGCGCCACCCAGCTCACCGAGGTCTACGCCCTGGCGGCCAGCCAGAAGAAGGGGTCCAAGTTCGGTCTGATCTACTGCGTCGAGGCCCCGAACTGTGCGGTGATCAAGAAGGAGCTCTTCACAGGCGGCCTGGCCAAGCTGGGCGGGGTGAACCCGGTGTACTCGGCCCAGGTGTCCCTGTCGGCACCGAGCTTCACCGCCCAGTGCCTGGCGGCCAAGGCGGCGGGGACGCAGGTCATCTCGCTGTCCATGGACCCGGTCGACTCCCTCCGGTTGGCGTCGAACTGCGCCTCCCAGGGGTACAAGCCGATCTACACCGCCACGGCCATCGCCGCCCCGCTGTCCGGCACAGGCTTCCAGACAGTCAGCGCCAACGCCGTCAACACCAACCTGCCGTGGACGGTGACCAAGGGGGCCGGGAAGACCTTCCACCAGGCCATGTCGAAGTACGAACCGGGCAAGCCGCAGACCGACCAGGCCATGGAGGGCTGGGCGTCCGGGGTCGAGTTCGGCACCGCCGCCGCCATTGCCCTGAAGACGGGCAAGCCGCTGACGTCGGCCTCGCTGCAGGCGGCCCTGCGGACCTTCAAGAACCAGACCCTTGGCGGCCTGGCGCCCCCGCTGACGTTCGTCAAGAAGGGCCCGGAGCCGCTCAGCCAGTGCTGGTTCACCTCGGTCCTGAACAACGGCGTCTGGAAGCCCGGCAAGGGCGGCAAGACCACCTGCGCGCCGAAGTCGGTGATGCCCACGCTGCAGAAGATGGCCACCGAGGGCTCCACAAGCTGAGCCCGACGGCCTGTTGCGTCGAGGGGCCGGTCCCACCCGGGGCCGGCCCCTCGATCGCGTCACCTCGACGGCGTCAGCTCGACGGCGTCACATCAGCCCGAGGGGGGACGCCGGCTTGACGAACTTGGCCAGCGCCCCACCGTCGACGGGAACGATGGCACCGGTGGTGAACCCGGCCTCGTCGGAGGCCAGGAAGGCCGCCATGGCGGCGACGTCGTCGACCCCACCCCACCGGGGCAGCATCAGCGAGTCGAACTGGCCCGGCCGGGCACGGGCCGGTGCCGTTCGGTTGCGGACCGACGCCACCAGGATGGCGTTGCTGCGGATGCCCCGGTCGGCGTAGTCGACGGCGATGGACAGCGTGAGGCCGTTGAGGGCCGCCTTGGTGGAGGTGTAGGCGGCTCGGCTGGGGATGGCCCGGAGGGCGGCGATCGAGGAGATGTTGACCACTGCCCCGCCCCCGCCGTCGATCATCGGGGGTATGGCGTACTTGGCGCAGAGGAAGGCCCCCCGGACGTTGACCGAGAAGGCGTAGTCCCACGCCTCCACGTCCATGTCGGCGACCGGGAGGTCGTGGCCGGCCTTGACGGTGTCGATGGCGGCGGCGTTGTTGACCAGGGTGTCCAGCCGCCCGTACCGGGCCACCGCCCCGTCGACCAGGGCACGGACGCTCTCCGCCCGGGTCAGGTCCACCGGGGTCACGGTGGCTTCACCACCTCGCGACCGGATGCCGTCGGCCACCTGGGTGCCGCCGGCGACGTCCCGGCCGGCGACCACCACGGCGGCCCCTTCGGCCGCCAGCCGCTCGGCGATCCCCGCCCCGATCGCCCCCGGCTTCGTGGCCCCCGTCACGACCGCCACCTTGCCTGCGTACCGGTCCATGTGCCTCCGTTCCACTCGCTCCCGGCGGGTCCCAGACGCCATCGAACGTGGCCAGCGCCGCCTGCCACTCGGCCATGACGTCGTACGTGGCTCTCCGTCGCCCTCCCGGGGCCCCACCTCGACGCCTGCCGGCCCTAAAGAGTAAACTATGTAAGACCTTTGCGGCACGTCGAGGAGGGGGCATGGCTATCGTCGAGGACCGGTGGGCACCGTTCGCCCACCGCACCGTCGTGGTGGAAGCGGTCCGGCAGGCCGAGGTGGCGTACTGCGCCGCCTACGACCGGGCCGATGCCGAGGCACTGGGGGCGATGTTCGACCCCGGCGCCACCTTGCGCCGCCCCTCCCGGGACTGCCAGGGGTGGCCGGAGATCCTGGGGTACTTCCGGGAGCTGTGGGCGGCCGGGGTCCGGCCGACCCGCCACCTGCCGTTGGCGGTCGACGTGGAGGACGTCGACGCCGACCCGCTCCACGTCCGTGTCAGCTACCTGCTGGTGCTCGGGAGGGACGACGACCTGTACCTCGGTTGGGGCGACTACGACGACCGGCTCGTCCTGCAGGACGGCCGGCTGGTGTTCGTCGAGAAGGTCAGCACCATCCAGGGGCTGTTCCATCTCCCCGGGGGCTGGCGGGAGGGCCGGACGACGTCCGTCCCGTGGTCACCCGGGCGGGTGGGCGATGCCGGGGCACCGGCCGGCGGGCGGTAGCCGGGGTGCGGTTCGGGGCGATGTTCCCGAGTTGCGAGCTCGGCGCCGACCGGGGCGCCGTGCGGACATGGGCGCAGGCCGTCGAGGACCTCGGGTTCTCCCACATCTCCTGCATCGACCACGTGCTCGGCGCCTCCCATGCCAACCGGACACCACCGCTGTGGGGACCCCACGACCAGACCATGGCGTTCCACGAGCCCCTCGCCCTGTTCTCCTTCCTCGCCGGCGTCACCCGCCAGGTGGGGCTCACCTGCGGCATCCTCGTCCTCCCCCAACGGCCGGCCGTCCTCGTCGCCAAGCAGGCGGCCGAGATCGACCTGCTGTCCGACGGTCGGCTCCGCCTCGGGGTGGGTGCTGGGTGGAACCCGGTCGAGTACGAGGCACTGGGGGCGGACTTCGCCTCGCGAGGTGCCCGGTTCGACGAGCAGATCACCCTGCTGCGGTGCCTGTGGCGAGACCCGCTGGTCGACTTCTCGGGCCGGTTCCACCGGGTGGACCGGGCGTCGATGCTCCCCCGGCCGGCCCGGACCATCCCGATCTGGGTCGGCGGGTTCTCGCCACCGGCCTTCCGCCGGGCCGCCCGGCTGGGCGACGGGTGCATCATCTCCACCACCGACCCGTCCAGTGCCCGACGGCAGATCCACCGGCTGCGGACGGAGCTGGTGGCCGCCGGCAGGGACCCGGCGACGTACCCGGTGGAACTGGCCACCCTCTGGTCGGCCGGCGCACCGGCGGTCCTGGCCATGGTCGACCTGGCCCGCCGTGAGTCGGTCGACTACGTCACCATCAACACGATGACCACGACCAACGCCTGGCGCGGCGGCGGCGACGTCCAACCACTGCGGACGCCGGCGGAGCACGTCGGCGCCCTGGAACGGTTCATCCGGGAAATCGGGTGGGAGCCGGCCGAATGCCGGTGGTGACGAGCGATCACCGCTCACCTGTCAGCCACGAGCACGGAGGGAAGGCCACATGACCAGCACGACGGGCACCGTCAACGGCGACGGCGCGGGCCCGGACGACCAGGTCGGAGAGGCGACCGACCGCTACGTGGTCGTATCGTCCGACACCCATGCGGGCGCCGACCTCTACGGCTACAAGCCGTACCTGGAGTCCCGGTGGCACGACGAGTTCGACGTCTGGGCCGGCTCCTACCGGGACGCCTGGGCCGAGGTCGACGCCGGGGAGGAGGTCCACAAGATCGGCGTCGCCTCCGGCCGGCAGACAGCCAACTGGGACAGCGCCCGCCGCGTCCGGGAGCTCGAGGGCGAGGGGGTGGTCGGCGAGATCGTCATCCCGAACACGTCCCCTCCGTTCTTCCCCTCGGGGGTGCTCATGGCCGGCAGCCCGCGGGACCGGACCGACTACGAGCACCGGTGGGCTGGGCTCCGGGCCCACAACCGGTGGCTGCTCGACTTCTGCGGCGACCTGCCCGGCCGCCGCGCCGGGGTGATCCAGGTGTTCCTCAACGACGTCGACGACGCGGTGGCCGAGGTCGAGTGGGCGGCGTCGGCCGGCCACACCGGTGGCATCCTCCTCCCCATCATCTTCGCCGGGGAGCAGCTCCCCCCGTTGTACTCGCCGGCCTACGACCGGCTGTTCGCCGCCTGCGAAGCCGTCGGCTTCCCGGTCACCCAGCACGCGGCGTCCGTCGGCGGGCCGTCGGACGATATCCAGGCCGGCGTCGCCGTGACCTGGACCGAGCTCGAGTTCTTCGCTCATCGGGGGCTATGGCACCTGATGCTGGGGGGCGTGTTCGAGCGCCACCCCGGCCTGAGCTTCGTGCTGACCGAGCAGTTCTGCGGCTGGATCCCCGACCGCCTGGCCACCCTGGACGCCATCTGCGAGCAGGCCGGCAAGGGCGGCTCCGTGCTGCGGACCTTCATCGGGAGCGGGTTGGACGCGCTGTCGATGAAGCCCAGCGAGTACTGGCGCCGGAACTGCTACGTCGGCGCCAGCTTCATGCTGCCGTCCGAGACGGCCGTCCGCCACGAACTGGGGGTCGACCGGATCATGTGGGGAGCGGACTACCCCCACGCCGAAGGGACCATGCCGTACACCACCCAGGCGCTCCGGGCGACCTTCAGCGAGGTGGCGCCCGCCGAGTGCCGCCTCATGCTGGGGGAGACCGCGGCCGGCCTCTACGGGATGGACCTGGAGGTGTTGCAGAAGGCCGCCCGTCGGGTCGGCCCCAAGGTGGCCGACGTCCACCGGCCCCTGCAGGACGACGAATGGCCGGCGTTCCCGGACGAGACGCGGTGCTACGCCTTCGACCGGTCGGGGGTGGCCCTCAACCGACCGTCCTGAGCGCACGGGCCGGTGACCGACATCTCAGGATGGCCGCCGACGTGATCGGCGTGGCGGCGACGGTCGACCCGCCCGCTGGTCGAGGTACGCGGCCAGGTGCGCGGCGAGGTCGCGGGCGTCGTCACCGGCCCCGTCGATGAACGACGACTTCCTCCGCCGCAGGAACGGGGCGCCGATGAGGTACAGGCCGGGTACCGGGGTGACCCCTCCGTGGTGGATGATCCGTCCCTTGGCATCCAGCACCGGCACCTGGAGCCAGGGGTACTCCGGCCGGTAGCCGGTCGCCCAGACGATCGTCCTGATCTCGCCGGAGCGCAGACGCAGGAGGAGGGGCGGCTCCGGCGGAACGGTGGTCGAGGGGAAGCGTTCGGGGGCCCCGACCTCGCCATGGAGCCCGCTGTCCGTCGCCCAGGCGTCCAGGGCGTCGAGGAGCCGCCCCAGCTTGAGGTCGGCGAGCGCGCAGTGGTTGGGAAGTGAGCCCGAGAATTGGGCGGTTCCGTCGTCGGTGATCCCGCCGAGCCGGCCGACGATGCGCACGCCCCCGGACTGCAGCGAGTTGAGGTCCACCGTCGCCCGACTGGCCGAACCCACGAGCTGGAACGACGCCACGTGGCGGGCCCGGACGATGTCGTCCACCTCGTCGTGGCGCTCGTCGAGCACCCCCGCGGCGTCGAGCCACCACATGATGTCCCTCCCGCGGTACACCCGGGGCATCCGGACATGGCTCCCGACGGCGAGCGTCACCGGCCGGCCCGACCGCTGGATCTCTTCGGCCAACTGGACCCCGGTCGCCGCCGCCCCGACCACCAGGACACCGCCTTCGGCCAGGTGGCCCGGATTGCGGTACTCGGCCGGCGTGAGGCAGTCGACGCCGGGCGGCACCGCAGCGGCGAACCCGGGGACGTCCGGCCGGTGACCGGGGCCGGTGGCGACCACCACCGTGCGGGCCCACCACTCCCCACCGGTGGTGACCACCTCGAAGCCGTCGTCGGCCACCCTGACCGCGGTGACGTCCACCCCGTCCTCCACGGGGGCCGCGATGGCCCGGGCGTAGCCGTCGATGTACGCCACGACCTCCGGCATGGCCATGTAGCCGTCGGGGTCGTCCCCCCGGTACCGGTAGCCGGGAAGGCGGTTCAGCCAGTTGGGCGTCAGGAGCCGAAGCGAGTCCCAACGACCGGTCCGCCACGACTGGGCCACCGCTGCCCGCTCGAGGACGACGTGATCGACCGACCGCTCGCCGAGGCACCGGCTCATGGCCAGGCCGGACTGGCCGGCCCCGACGATCGCGGTGGTGACCCGGCGCAGGCTCAGGCCACCTCGACGGTGACGCGGGTGGGGTTGGTCACGACGTCGTACACGGCCGACCGCTTCTGCGACTGCGCCACCAGGGCCTCGATGTCGGCCCGCGACGCGTCGGCGTCGACCTGGTAGGTGACCCTGATCTGGCTGAAGCCGTTGCGGACCTCCGGGTCGACGCCGAGGATGCCCCGGACGTCCATGTCGCCCTCGACCGTCGCGGTCACCGAGCGCAGTTGGATCTCACGGTTCTGGGCCACCGCGGCCACCCCGGCGGTGAGGCAGCTCGCGAGGCTGACCAGCAGCAGTTCCACCGGGGTCGGCCCGTGGTCCTCGGCCGAGAACACCTCGGGGTGGTCGCCGTCGAACACGAACTCCTCGTGGTGGGCCTGCTCCTGGCCCAGGCCGAAGAACCCGTGCACGCTGGTCCGGCTGTGCGTGCCCTTCACCCACGTGTTGCTCACCCGCCACTTGAAGTCGGCGGCCTCGGGCTGGGCGGCGAGCGTCTCCCGGGCGGTCAGCAAGAACTCGACGTTCACCCCGTTGTCCACCGGCGTCGCCGTGCTGGTCATTCCTCGTACCTCCGTCCCACCTGTCCCCGTGCCCGTGTCCCGTGCCCGTGTCCTGGGCTCGTGTCCTGGGCTCGTGTCCTGGGCTCGTGTCTTGGGCTCGTGTCCTGTGCCCGGACCGGGCGCTCTGGACTCTACCATATAAATCCGATGGAACAACTGGAAATAGATGATGGGTGGCGGGCCGGTGACGATCCCGGCCGCCGCCGCTTCGTCCGGCTGTTCGAAGACGTCCCGCTGGGCCTGGAGCTCGGCGGTGCGCTGGGCCCGGTGACCGTGGCCTACGAGACGTGGGGCCGTCCGTCACGGGCCGGCGACAACGCCATCCTCGTCGAGCACGCCCTCACCGGCGACAGCCACGCCGCCGGCCCCGCCGGCCCCGGCCATCCCACGCCGGGGTGGTGGGATCGGTTGATCGGGCCGGGCGGTCCGATCGACACCGACCGGTGGTGGGTCGTCTGCGCCAACACCCTGGGCGGCTGCCGGGGCACCACCGGCCCGGCCGCTGCGTCGCCGGACCGTTCCCCGTGGGGCTCGAGGTTCCCGGCCGTCACCGTCCGGGACCAGGTGGCGGTGGAGGCCGCCCTGGCCGACCGGCTCGGGATCGTGCGGTGGGCGGCGGTGATCGGCGGCTCCATGGGGGGGATGCGGGCCCTGGAGTGGGCCGTCACCCATCCGGACCGGGTGCGCCGGATGGTGGTCGTCGCCTGCGGGGCGGCAGCCACGGCCGAGCAGATCGCGCTGTGCGCGGTCCAGGCCCAGGCCATCCGGATGGACCCCGGTTTCCACGGCGGCGACTACTACACGGTGCCACCGGGCCACGGTCCCGAGCGGGGGCTGGGCCTCGCCCGCCGCATCGGCCACGTCACCTACCGGTCCGAGGAGGAGCTGGACGCCAGGTTCGGCCGGCGGCCCCAGGCGGACGAAGACCCGCTGGGCGGCGGCCGCTACGCGGTGGAGGGCTACCTGGACCATCACGCCGAGAAGCTGGTGGGGCGGTTCGACGCCAACAGCTACCTGGTGCTGAGCCGAGCCATGGACCATCACGACGTCGGCCGGGGCAGGGGAGGGGCGGCCCGGGCACTGGCCCGGGTCCGTGCCGAGCCCACCGTCGTCGCCATCGACTCCGACCGCCTGTACCCGCCCCGACTGCAGCACGAGCTCGCCGCCCTGCTGCCCGGCCGTCCCGACGTGCACGTGGTCCGTTCGCTGCACGGCCACGACGGGTTCCTCATCGAGTCCCCGCAGGTGGGCCGCCTGGTGGAGGCCGCGCTGGCCCCGGGCTGAAGTGGTGCCGGGCCGCCGCTACCGCAGCCGGCGCCGGGCGCTGACCACCCCGGTGTCGAAGCCGGCGAGGTGGAGGCCGCCGGCGAAGCGGGCGTGCTCGATCTTGAGGCACCGGTCCATCACCACGTCCAGCCCGGCGGCGTGTGCCCGTTGCGCCGCCTCGTCCGACCACAGCCCGAGCTGGAGCCAGAGCACCCCGGCACCACGGTCGATGGCCTCGGCGGCCGTCGCCTCCAGGTCGTCGGGCCGGCGGAAGACGTCGACCAGGTCCGGCGGCTCCGGCAGGGCCGCCAGGCTGGGGTAGACCGGCCGGCCCAGGATCTCCCGCTCCCTCGGGTTCACCAGCCACACCGTGTAGTCGGTCGACGAGCTCAGCAGGTAGGTGGCCACGAAGTGGCTGGGCCGGGCCCGGTTGGCCGAGGCGCCGACCAACGCCACGGTCCTGGTGCGCCGCAGGATGCCGAGACGCTCCCCGGCGGTCGGTGGGGTCCAGCCGGCCGGGCCGCCGGCAGGGGAGCCGGGCAGGCTGCTCATCCGCCCTCCCCTTGGTCGGGGACCCGGTCGACGGCCCGGTGAAGGGCCTGGTCGATGTCCCACAGGATGTCGTCCAGGTCCTCCAGTCCCACCGAGATCCGGACCAGGTCGGGCGGGACCCCGCCCACCCGGAGGGCGTCGTCCGACAACTGCTGGTGGGTGGTCGAGGCCGGATGGATGACCAGGGTGCGGGTGTCGCCG
Source organism: Acidimicrobiales bacterium (assembly GCA_035547695.1). GTDB lineage: Bacteria > Actinomycetota > Acidimicrobiia > Acidimicrobiales > RAAP-2 > DASZUK01. The sequence goes on along the minus strand of DASZUK010000041.1, from coordinate 14,412 downwards.
ACGTTGGCCAGGTGGCTGACCATCTCCAGGCTCTCGACGAACCGGGCCCCGCCTTCTCGTCCTCCACGGACCCGGAAGCCGAGGACGGCACCGGGGCCGAGCGGGAGGTAGCGCCGGGCCAGGCCGAACCAGGGGGACCGTTCGAGGCCGGCGTACCGCACCTCGACCACCGCCGGGTGGTCGGACAGGTGGTCGGCCAATCCCCGGGCGTTGGCCACGTGGGCGTCCATCCGCTGCGGCAGGGTCTCCAGGCCCTGCAGGAACAGGAAGGCGTTGAACGGCGACAGGGAGGCCCCGGTGTCACGGAGCTGCTCGGCCCGGAGCCTGGTACAGAAGGCGTACTCGCCGAAGTTCTCCACGAACCGGAGGTCGTTGTAGGAGGGGACCGGGTCGGTGAAGGTCGGGAACTTCCCGTTGGCCCAGTCGAACCGACCGGACTCCACCACGACCCCGCCGATCGAGGTGCCGTGGCCGCCCAGGAACTTGGTCGCCGAGTGGACCACGATGTCGGCCCCGTGGTCGAGCGGCCGGCACAGGTAGGGGGTCGCCAGCGTGGCGTCCACCACCAGCGGCACCCCGTGGTGGTGGGCCACGTCCGACAGGGCGGCCAGGTCGGCCACCACCCCGCTCGGGTTGCCGATCACCTCGGTGTACAGCAGCTTCGTGTTCGGCCGGACCGCGGCGGCGAAGGCGCCGGGATCGTCGGCCGGCACGAACGTCGTGTCGATGCCGAGCCGGCGCAACGTCACGTCGAACAACGTGTGGGTGCCGCCGTAGAGGCCGGCGGACGCCACCAGGTGGTCACCGGCGCCGGCCAGGGCGATGACGGTGAGCAGCTCCGCCGCCTGGCCGCTGGAGGTGGCCACCGCCCCGATCCCTCCCTCCAGGCTGGCCATCCGCTCCTCGAAGGCCGCCACCGTCGGATTGGCGATGCGGGAGTAGACGTTGCCGTACTTCTGCAGGGCGAACAGGTCGGCGGCGTCGACGGTGTCGTCGAAGACGAAGCTGGTCGTCTGGTAGATCGGCACCGCCCGGGCCCCGGTAGCCGGGTCGGGCCGGCCGCCGGCGTGGATGGCCCTGGTCCGGAAGCCCCACTGCCGGTCCTTCATCTGGTCGTCTCGCGTCGCCGCATGCCCCGGTGCGTCCCTCCGCCGTTCTTTCCGTCTTCCCGACCGCGCTTCCCCCGCCCGTTGATCGACCGGGGAAACTATAGGAATACCATCGGATAGGTTAGCAATGGCCCACCCGGCCGCCCGTGGCGGGTCCCGTCAGGGGTCGAACCCGTCAGGGGGTCGAACCGATCAGGGGCCAAATCCGTCAGGGGGTCAAATCGGTCAGGGGCTAAAGGAGCCGCCCGATGCGCGCCCCCTCGAGGGTGGCGTGCACGAGCCGGCGGGGCGCCAGGGCGTCGCCGACGACGTGCACCTCGGCGAGGTGCCCGGAGAGCTCCCGGGCCAGCCGGCCGTCGGGGACCAGGCCGCAGGCCAGCACCACCGAGACGTCGTCGATGCGCCGCTCCTCCTGGGTGAAGGTCTGGACCAGGGTGGCGCCGCCGGCTTCGGCGGACTGCAGCCTGGTGCACCTGGACATCACCACCCCTTTGTTCATCAGCCGGTGGGCCAGGGCGAGGCGGGTGCCGTCCTCGGCCCCGTGGGCGAAGTCCAGGTGCTCGCTGACGTACTCCACCTGGCGGCCCTGATCGGCCAGGAGCTCCGCCACGGTTCCGGCGGCGAGGTGGGCGTCGAGGCCGCCCACGACGACCACCCGGGGACCGACGTCGGCCGCCTCGGTCCGCAGCACGTCCAGCGCGGTTGCCACGTGGTCGCCGTCGATCCCCGGCACCTGCGGCACCAGCGGCAGGCCGCCGGTGGCCACCACGACGGCGTCGGGCCCGAACGCCACCAGGTCCTCGGCGGTGACCTCATGGCCGAGGAGCAGGGTGACCCCCAACCGGTGCAGCTCGGCCTCGAAGAAGACGGCATGGTCACGCAGGTTCCGCCGATTGGGGTCCCGGGACAGGATCTCGATGGTGCCCCCGAGGGACCGGGCCGAGTCCCCGAGGTACACCCGGTGCCCACGCAACGCGGCGACGCGGGCGGCCTCCATGCCGGCCGGGCCGGCCCCGACCACGACGACGGTCCTGGGCGTGTCGGCCGGGACGATCTCCATCTCGTCCTCCCGGCCGGCCGAGGCATTGACGGCGCAGGTCATCGGGGTGCGGTGCGGTCCGATGTAGTGGCACTCCGACATGCCGAGGCACATCCGGACCTCGGCGATCCGTCCCTGCCTGGCCTTGTTGGGCAGCTCCGGGTCCGCGATGAGGGCGCGGACCATCCCCACCATGTCGGCCGCACCGTCGGCCAGGATCCCCTCGGCCAACGAGGCGTCGACGATCCGGCCGGTGACGATGACGGGGACGTCGACGACGGCCTTGAGCGCGGCGGAAGCCGGGACGTTGAAGCCCGGCTCCTTGTACCACGGGCTCACGTAGGCGGTCTCGTAGCCTTCTCCCAAGCCCGAGTAGCTCCCGCCGGACACGCTCAGATAGGCGACCTGGTCCGAGACCAGCCGACCGATCTCGGCCAGCTCGCCGATGGTGATGCCGCGATGGTGGCCGTCACCGTCGACGCCCAGCCGGACGCCGATGGGGAAGTCTGCCCCGACGAGCCCCCGGGCCGCCGAGACGACCTCTGCCAGGAACCGGACCCGGTTCTCCCGGCTCCCGCCCCATCGGTCCGTCCGCCGGTTGTAGTAGGGGGACAGGAAGTTGTTGACCAGGTACCCGTGCGCGCCGTGGATCTCGGCGGCGTCCATTCCGGCCTCCCGGACCCGACGGATGCCGTGGGCGAAGACCTGGACCAGCTCCTCGATCTCGTCGGTGGTCAGGGGGTGCGGCGTGAGGGCGTCGTAGGGGTCCGCCACCGCCGAGGGCCCGATCGGCGGCCAGGGCTGCTGGGCGTGGGGGGCCACGCCGAGATGGAAGACCTGGGCGAAGCACCGTGCCCCCTCGGCGTGGACGACCTCGGCCCGCCGCCGCAGGGACGGGATGACCAGGTCGTCGTAGTAGGCGATGCCCTGCCTGGTGGCCGGTGACGGGGCCTTCTGGTCCCAGTCCGGTCGTTCCCGTTCGGGGGCCGGGCCGACCGCGTAGTTGGCCACGCCCTGACTTCCCCCGACGCCGAGCAGGCCGGCACCTCCCCTGGCCCGGTCCTGCAGGTACCGGAGGTCCCGATCCTGGCTCAGCGCCGTGCCGTGGGTCGTGTTGACGATCCGGTTCCTGACCACCATGTTGCCGATCGCCAGCGGCTCGAACAGCCGGCGGAACGGACCGGTCACCGTCTCGGCGTGCACTGCCCAGACCCCGAGTGTCAGCGGGCGAGCCCGGGCAGGTCGGGGATGACCCGGCTCAGCTCTTTACGGGTAGGGGCCAGGGCGCCGAGCGGGACGTGCACCCCCGTCACCCCCGAGGCGGCCAACCGGGCTGCCTCCGCGGCCATGGCCGTCAGGTCCGGTCGACCTCCCTCGTCGGCCGTCACCGGCAACGGCACCCGGACCCCGATGGCGGCCGGATCACGGCCGGCCTCCCGGCAGCGGGCTGTCAGGTCGGCCAGGGCCTGCCCCATCTCCGCCTCGGACGGAGCCTGGAGCGGCAGCCAGCCGGCACCGAGGGTGGCCACCCGGCGCAGGGACGCCTGATCGGTGCCGCCGGCGAACCACACCGGGACGTCGCCGCCTGGAGGGGTGGGGGAGCAGGCCACGTCTTCGAAGGCCACCGTCTCGGAACGGTACGTGGCCAGCCCGCCGCCCCACAGCTCGTGGCAGGCCCGGACGGCGTCCTCCAGCCGGCGACCGCGGTTGGCCATCGGCACGCCCAGGGCGTCGAACTCCTCCTGCTGCCATCCCGTCCCGACCCCCAGGTCGAACCGGCCCTGCGCCAGGCAGGCCAGGGTGGCGGCCATCTTGGCCAGCAGCACCGCGGGCCGGAGCGGGGCGATGAGGATGCCGGTCATCAGCCGGACCCTCGTGGTGACCGCGGCCACCGCGGCCAGCAGGACCAGGGGGTCCGGGTACGGCTCGTCGGTCGGGAACGGGAACGGCCCACCGAGGGCGGCGTGGCTGGCCAGGTTGGTCCCGAGGACGACGTGGTCGGCGACCACCAGGTAGTCCACGCCGGCGGCCTCGATCTCGCGGGCCACGTCGACCAGTTGGTCCAGGTCCGGCCCGACCAGATCGTCGGCGTGGGTCAGGAAGACCCCGATCTGCAGCGACTCCCCCATGCTTCAGCGCTCCTTCCCGGCACCGCGCCCGGCGACCATGCCGTTACCCGCATCCCGCCAACGCCGCGCTCTCCGCCTCGACCTCCTCGACCCGCAACGCGACGAGTTCTCGCCGCATCTTGTCGAGCTGGTCGTCGGCGGGGAGGACGTAGGGCTCACGGAGCACCCCGTTGGCCCCGGGCAGCCCCAGCACCCGCAAGGCCATCTTCAGCCACCGGGCCGTGGACGGCGCCCACTGCTGGACGACGCCCATCAACTCGAACACGAACACGTAGAGCCGCGATGCCGTCTCGGTGTCCCCCGACACGATGGCGTCGACGAACCGGCGCATGGTGTGCGGGATGAGGTTCGGCTCCGCCGCCTGGCAGCCCCAGCTCCCGGCGTAGAGCCCGTCGACCAGGGTCACGATGGACGTGTACAGCCGGATCGGTCGACCCGAGCCGGCCAGGGCCTTCCGCACCTCCAGGTAGTACGGCATCGGCATGATGACGTTGACCGCCTCGACGTTCGGGTAGTCGGCGCACAGGTCCGCCAGCAGGGACGGCGGGACCCGGTAGGGGTAGTAGGCATGGACCGAGATCGCCACCGGATGGGACAGGCGGTCCAGGACGAACCGGTAGTAGCGCTCCAGCTCCACCGGCGTCGGCTGCATGCCGTGGCCGGCGTCCAGCGAGTACAACTGCACCAGGTCGACGCCTTGGTCCGCCGCCACCAGGGCCAGCTCCAGCATCTGCGCGGCGGTGCGCGGCTCTCTCGGGTTGGCCGCCACCGGGACCCGGTGCCCGGCGACGTCCACCCCGACCCGGTACAGGTCGCGCAGCTCACCCACCTCGAGGGCGTGGCCCTCCCCGGCCCCTCCGCTGCCCAGGTAGACCCCGATGTTCGCTCGGGCCATCCGGTCCACCAGCCGGCCGTAGGCGTCGAGGTCCACGGCCCCGTCGTCGTCGAAGGGGGTCGGCACCATGCCGTAGACCGTGATCTCCGCCGCCGACCTCATCGTGGCGCCACCCGACGCGACGGGCCCGGGACCGGTGGCCGCCGAGGAAGGAAAGCCGCCACCTCGCCGTCGGTGACCTCTCCGACGGCCGCTTCGTACCCCGGCTGCTGCATCGACCCCTCCTCCAAAGAACCGAGCCGTCCCGGCGCGGCGGTCCCTTCGGCGCCCACCTGGCTCCCGGCGCCCACCTGGCTCCCGGCGCCCATCTGGCGCTGGCGTCATCTGGACCGGCGCCCATCTGCGCCGGCGTCCATCTGCGCCCGCATCGCCAAGGCCCGGTCCCAGTTCCCCGTCCGAGAGTCCCCGGTCCGAGAGTCCCCGTCCGAGTCCCCGGTCCGAAGCCGGGGCGCACTTCCGACCATTACCGAACAAACGTCTGGTCGAATCGTCTCACGCCCCTCACGGGTCGTCAAGGTCACGCGGGAAGGTCACACGGAAAGGTCACGCGGACCTGACGCCGCCCCCGTCCGCCGGTCTTCCGGCCTTCTCGACCCGCCGAGCCCGTCGGCGCAACTGGACGAGCCGGGCCGCCCCGACGACCAGCACGATCACCGCCCCGGCTATGGCCGCGACCAGGATGACGACGGCCGTCGGGGCATGGCCGTGGGCCCCCAGGTAGTTGAGCGCCGAGTCCTGCGTGTTCTGGGCGATGAAGATAACCAGGAATATCAGGATGACGACCGCGACCACGACGGCCGTCCATGCCGCGCTCAGCCTGGTGTGCGCCGCCGTCCGCGGTGGTGGCTGCAGCTCGGTCGCCGCCGACGTGGGCTCGGCCGCCGCCGTCGTGGGCTCGGCCGCAGGACCTCCGACGGGTTGCTCGGCGGGGAGCTCGGGGCCGGTCGTGGTCATCGATCGAACTATGCCCCCTCGACACCGGGCCCACCCCTGGGCCTTGTCCCCTCCTTGCATTTAGGATGCCCCGCCGCTTCGTCGCCGCTTCGTCGCCACGTCGACGCCACGGGACGCCGCAGTGCCGTCGGACGAGTCCGGGCAGGTCGGGGATGACCCGGCTCAGCTCGGTGCGGGGCCGTCTCGATCTTCGGCGTCGGCCTCCTCGTTGCGCTCCCGAACCCGTTCCCGCCAGTGCTCGGCGTCCTCCCGGGTGGGGTACGGGCCCATCCGGTCCCGCCGGCGGCATTCGTCCCGCGTCTCGACCTTCTGGTGCTTGAAGCAGTAGTACCACTCGCCCCGGGCGTCGCCGAGGTGCGTCGACTCGTCGGTCATGTCGCCCAAGATACGGCGATCGGGTGCGGTGGCTCGGGCGTGGTGGCCGGGTGTGGCGGCTCGGGCGTGGCGGCCGGGTGCGCCGGGCATCGGTACCGGGGAACGCCGCTGGTCGGGCGTCGCAAGCGACCGACCGTTTGGTTGTGGGATACCCTTCATGGCGGGGATGCAGGTCGTGAAGGTTGAGGGGGAAGTTGAGGGGGAAACGGTGGCCTGGGCAGCACTGGACTACAAGATCTTCGACGCCGACAACCACTACTACGAGGTGGAGGACACCTTCACTCGGTTCGGTGACGACAAGGTCCGCCGCCACGTCCGGTGGGTCCAGGACGGCAAGCGCCGGCACGTCATGTTCGGCAACCGGATGTCCACCGGTGTCCCCAACCCGACCTTCAACCCCATCGCCAGGCCGGGGGCCTTCCACGACACCCTGAAGCACCTGGAGGTCGGCGGCAAGCTGACCTCGGAGACCTACGGCGAGCTGGTGCCGCTCAACGAGGAGTACCGCAACAGGGACCTCCGGCTGCTGCGCATGGACGACCAGGGCGTGGAGAGCATCATCATGTTCCCTACCCTCGGGCAGTGCGTGGAGCACCTCATGTACGACGACGCCGACATGATGTACCGGGTCTTCCGGTCCTTCAACCGGTGGCTCGACGACCAGTGGGGGTTCGACTACGACGGCCGCATCTACGCCCCGCCGGTCATCCCGATGCTGGACGTCGACAAGGCCTGCGACGAGCTGGAGCTCGTCCTGGGTCGCGGGGCCAGGGTGATCTGCCTCCGGCCCGGCCCGTGGTACGGCCGGTCTCCGGCCGACACGCACTTCGATCCGTTCTGGGCCCGGGTCAACGAGGCCAGGATCACCGTGGGCTTCCACGCCATCGGCGGCGCCTCCCCCTACGACGCCATGTTCGAGGACGCCTGGTCCCGTCCGGCCGCCGCCGACCGGGCCTACATGGCCAACCTGCGGCAGGCCCTCTTCCCCGGGGAGCGGCCGGCCATGGACACCCTCACCTCCCTCGTCCTGGGTTGCCTGTTCCAGCGCTTCCCGGACATCCGGGTGGCCGTTGTCGAGATGGGGTGCACCTGGGTGCCGTACCTGTTGCACAGCCTGGACCACGCCGGCGGCCTCCTCACCCGCAGGGTCGAGGCCTTCGGCCACCGCATGACCGAGCGACCCTCCGAGGTGATGAAGCGCCACGTCTGGATCTCGCCGTTCCCCGAGGAGGACGTGGTCGGGCTGGCCAACCTCATCGGCGCCGACCGGGTCCTCATGGGGTCGGACTGGCCGCACCCCGAGGGCAACCACTTCCCGGCCGAGTACCTGGACTGCCTGGGCTCCCTCGACGACCGGTCGGTCCGCCGGATCATGCGGGAGAACGCCCTCGAATTGGTCTCCTGACCTCCTCGGTCCCTCCGGCGGTCGGATCGACCGACAGCGGGTGAGGACGACGGTCTGGTCGCCGGCAACGGCGACGGCGACGGCGACGGACCCTCAGGCCACGTAGTGCCCGGTCCGGACGTCCTCGACCCACCCGGGGTGGACGGGCTCCCAACCCAGCACCCGCCGGGTCTTGTCGTTCGAGACCGGGTTGTCCAGGCCGGCGAACCCGGCCAGGAACCCGAGGTGGTGTGGCGCCTCGTCCGCCGTGACGCTCCTGGTGGCCACGCCGAGCCTGCCCGCGATGGTCTCGGCGATCACCTTGAACGGGATCCCCAGGTCGCCGACGCCGTGGAAGGTCGAACCGGCCGGTGCCTTCTCGACCGCCAGCCGGTACAGCACACCGATGTCGTGGGAGTTGGCCGCCGGCCAACGGTTGGCGCCGTCGGCGATGTACGCGGCGGCGCCGTGCTCCCGGGCGAACCCGATCAGGGCGGTGGTGAAGCCGTGACGGTCCAGGTCGCTGTGGACCAACGGCGCCAGCCGGACCACCGAGGACCGGACGCCGCGTCGGGCCAGCGACACCGTGTAGTTCGCCGCGTCGACCCGGGGGCCGCCCTCCGACTGGTCGTCCTCGGTGCCCGGCCGGCCGGTGATGCCGGCCATCGCCAGCATCAGGGTGCCCCCGGTGGTCACGAACGGCTTGCCGGTGCCGGCCAGGGCCTCGCCCATGGCCCGGGTCGCCGACAGGTCCGAGCCCACCGCCGCCATGAAGTCGCCGGTGCGCATCGCCTCGTGCTTGAACGCCAGGTGAATGACGCCGTCGGCATCGGACACCGCCCGGGCGAGGCCGTCGACGTCGTCGAGGTCGCCACGGCGAACCTCGGCGCCGAGCGCGGCCACCACGTCGGCGGAGGCGTCGGAGCGGGCCAGCCCGACGACCTGGTGGCCGTGGCCGAGAAGCTCCGGGATGACGGCGGAGGCGATGTGCCCTGAGGCACCGGTGACGAACACGCGCACGGGAACCCTCCCATCAGGTAGATGACACTTGGTGTCGTCACCCTACCAGTGATGACGCTTGGTGTCATCATCTACGCTTGACGGCGCATGTCGCGTTGGGAGCCAGATGCCATGGGCCGCCTCGTCAAGGCCGCCATGGCCCTGTTCGCCGAGCAGGGCTACGAGGACACGACCGTCGCCCAGATCGCGGCGCGCGCCGGGCTGACCAAGCGGACGTTCTTCCGCTACTTCTCCGACAAGCGTGAGGTGTTGTTCGGCGGGTCCCAGGAGCTCCAGCGCATCTGGCTCGACGCCGCCGCGGCCGCCCCACCGGACGCCACGCCGCTCGCCGTGGCGACGGCCGGGTTCGGCCCGGTCGCCGACCTGTTCGCGGAACGGCACCAGTTCGCCGGGGTCCGGGCCGCCATCATCGAGGCCAACCCCGAACTGCGCGAACGCGAGCTCATCAAGCTCCAGAACCTCGCCGGCTCCCTCGAAGGAGCCCTGGTCGACCGCGGCGTCTCCGTCGACGCCGCCGTCCTCGCCGCCCAGGCCGCCGTGACCGTGTTCCACGTCGCCTTCGCCCGCTGGGTGCAGCAGGACGACCCCGCCGCGTTCCGGCGGCTGATGGACCAGTCCCTGCAGGACCTCCGCGCCGTCACCGCCGCGCCGTGACCGCCGCCCTGTGGCCGCCGCGCCGTCGGGCGGCCTCCCGGTCCGCCGCCGGGCTACCGTGGCCCGGTGGCGGGCGACGACCGGCTGTGGAAGCAGGTGGCCAAGGCCCTGCGGGGCCGCCCCGGCTGGACCTTCCAGGCCACCGCCACCCCCGGGGCCCCGCCGGTGTGGTGCTACACCGACGGCGGCGCCGTCGAGCTGTCCGTGGCCGTCGACTCCGGCGCCGTCCGCATCTACCTGGAGAGCACCGACCAGGACGTGGTGGTGGCCGACGCCGCCCAACTGGTCGACTGGCTGGCCGCCAACGCGGCCGCCGCCCTTCGGGACCCCAAGGCCGGCCTGCTGCAGCGGGCCAGGGGCGGCCGGTTCTTTAGCTGGGACTGACCTCCCCGGCTGGTCGGGCGCCGATCCGGTCTGGTTGATCGGGCGCCGATCCGGTCCGCCGCCGGCCCTCTCGGAGGCGGCAGTCAGAGCCCGAAGGTGAACATCCGGTCGGCCACGATCCTGGCCCCCACCGGGTTCTCCCGGCGCAGCCACTCCTCGAAGGCCGGCCCCTGCTTCGGCAGGTAGTGGTCCAACATGGCCCGCCGGAGGTCGTCCCCTTCGGGGTCCATCAGGTCGAACAGCTCCGCCCGGCCGTGCACCGTCACCGCCAGCTCCTCCCCGGGCAGGTGGGTGGCCGTCACCGCCGGCCGGGCACGCAGGTGCCGCATCCGCACCGACCGTCGCCCGGAGCTGAACTGCCAGCCGCCGTGCAGCAGGTAGCCGTCCACCGGGCCGGCCAGCGGCCGCCCGTCGGCGGTGACGGTGGCCACCACCAGCAGCCGCATCCCGGTCAGCCGCCGGCATAGGTCGGCGGCGTCGATGCGGCGGTCCTCGGTGATGATCCCCCGGAGATGCTCGCCGGCCGCCGCCGCGCTGGCGTCCAGCAGCCGCTGCAGCCCGGCCAGCTCCTCCGGGGTCTCCCACATGGCTACATCCCGGCGATCCCGACCACCGGCCGCCCCCCGGTGACCCCGACGGCCGATCCCTGGAACGGGGCGTCCCCGAAGGCGAACACCCCGCCGTCGGCGCCGACCAACCAGTACCCGTTGCCGCCCGGGGTGCGGCTGATCCCGCGGATGTCGTGCACCGCCACCCCCGACGCCGGCAGCGACCCGGCGAACGGGGCGTCCCCGAAGGCGAACACCCCGCCGTCCGACCCCACCAGCCAGTACCCGCGGCCGTCGTCGGTGCGGGCGATGCCGGTGATCGGCCGGTGGACCAGCCCGGCGGCGGACCCGGAGAACCGGGCGTCACCGAACGCGTACACCCCGCCGTCCGATCCCACCAGCCAGTACCCCTTGGCGTCCGCGGTGCTCACCATGCCGACCACGTTGTCGACGTGGATCCCCAGGCCGGGCAGCGAGCCGTAGAACGGGGAGGCTCCGAACGTGTACACCCCGCCGGTCTTGTCCACCAGCCAGTACCCGTTGCCGTCCGGGCTGCCGGCCATGCCGACGACGTCGTCCACGTGGATCCCGATGCCCGGCAGCGACCCCTCGAACAGGGCCCCGCCGAACGCGTACACCCCGCCGTCCGATCCCACCATCCGGTACCCGGTGCTGTGCGGGATGGGGCTGACCCCGACCACGTTGGACACGTTCACCCCCGCCCCCGGTACCGACCCGGCGAACGGCACCCCGCCGTAGGCGAAGGCGCCGCCGTTGGCCGACGCCAGCACGTACCCGAGCGGCTGGGCCGGGTGCAGCGGCTTCAGCGGCTGTGTTGTGGTTGTGGCCGGCCGGAATAGCTGCCCCACCACCGGCTCCACCCGGCTGGCCAGCACCGCCTGCCCGGTCGGGGTGGGATGGAACGGGGCCTTCGAGTCGAAGTTGTCCTTGGTCAGCACCGACAGCCCGTACGCCCACGGGTCGGCGGTGCACCAGGTGTGCCCGGCGAAGGCGTCGTAGTTTGTGACCGTCGCGAGGTTCGCGTTGCCGAGCCCCTGGATGGTCTGCACCTCCAACTGGTCCAACTGCAGCAGCAGGGTGTTCATGTAGTCCAACTGCGGCCCCTTCAGGTCCAGGGTGTCCGGGCAGGTTGTCCCGTTGGCCGGCAGCGGGTCGGCGTAGGTGGCGAACACCACCTTCGGCACCTTGCCGTCGGCCTGCCCCCGGGCCTCGATCCACTCCGCCAGCGACGCCAGGTTGGCCTTCAGGGTTGTGATCTCGTCGAAGTAGTACTGCTGGACTGTCGGGCCCGGGTTGGACGGGATGCACTCGGTCGGCGGTGTGTTGAACGCCGCGTTCTCCACGCAGCCCTCCACGATCTTCACGAACTGCACGTCGTCCGCGCCGAGCGTCACCGTCACCAGGTCCGGGTCCGCCTTGTCGTATGTGGCGTTCAGGTCCGTCTGTGTCGTCCATGTCCCGAACTGCGCCGGACGGAACGTCCTTGTGGACTCCACCTGCGGCGCCGTGATCCCGTTGCTGAAGGTGGCCCCGGAGCAGGCGAACTGGGTGAATGTGGCGCCCTCGAACGTGGCCACCACCTGCCCGTAGGCGTAGTGGGAGTCGTGGCATGTCTGGTACTGCCCTGTCCACACCGGGCTTGTCACCCCGCCGGTCCAGATCTGCTGGCTCGCTGTGTAGGTGTACCCGTACAGGGTGCCCTCCCCCGACGCGATGGAGTCGCCCATCTGCACCATCGAGTGCAGGTCGGTCGCCACCGGCGCGGTCACCGCCCCGGCCACCCCGCCACCGGTCACCGCCCCGCCGGCCACCCCGGCCCCGGCCATCGCCGCCACCACCGCGGCCGACCCCACCGAGGTCGCCCACTTCCGCATCCGACCCATCCCGTCCTCCTCGCCGCGGCCGGCGCCCACCGCCGGCCCGCCGGTCCTGCTTCCAGGGGCCGTGTCTACCGGAAATGGCTCCCCGTTGACCAGTACCCCACCCCCGGCCGATCCCCGCCCGGCCGATCCCCTGGCTATCCCTGGCCGAATGCCCCCCCGGCCGATCCCCCCGGCCGATCCTCCCGGTCAGCTCGCGGCCACCTCCAGGGCCGCCCGGTCCCAGCCGGCCAGCTCCGCCGCCGCCTCGTAGGTGGACTGCAGGAACGCCATCAGGGTGCCGTCGGGGTCGGCGGCGGTCCGCACCGCCTGGTACGGCAGCACGAACTCGCCCAGGTCGGCGTCGTAATACGCCGCCGCCGGCCGCACCGGCCAGTCCGCGAACCCGTCCGGCTGCGGGTAGGCGTAGGCGTAGAACCCCCCTTCGCCGTCCCCGCCGGGCCAGAACCCACAACTGCTGACCTCGTGGCTGTACGCCAGTTGCTGCACCCAGTCCGGGCAGTTCGGGACCCCGCCGGGGTGCGGAGGGGCCGTGCGGCCGGAGAACCGGGTCACCGCCAGGTCCATGGCCCCCCAGAACAGGTGCACCGGGCTGGCCTTGCCGATGAACCGGCTGCGGAACGCCGTCATCACCCGCCGGGCCTGCACCAGGGCCAACCAGAATTGCCGGGCCGCCTCCGGGTCGTAGGCCCGCGGCGTGGTGTCGTCGGGGAACGGCACCGCCACCGGCAGCTCCACCGGCGTCGGCCGCACCCGCACCGCCACCCCCACCTCGGCCACCGCCGCCATGGTGGCCGCATAGAACGACGCCACCGACTGTGGCTGCAGCGGCACCTGCCGGTTGGTCCCGGCCGTGGTCCGCACGTCCACGACCTGGTCCACGAAGTCGAGCTCCATCGCCAACCCGTCCGGCACCGCCGGCATCAGCCCGGTGGTCAGGCCGCGGGCGGACACGTACAGCGGCACCTGCCACCAGTGGTTCACCATCGGCTCCAGGGCCAGCCGGACCTTGCCGACCACCTGGGTCCACAGCAGCAGGGTGTCCCGGGTGCCCGGCCACCCCGGCGACGTCAGCTCCGGCCACCGGTACTGTGGCCGCCGGCCGCCGTCCTCCCTGGGCATGGCGCCCTCCGGCATGGCGCCCTCCGGCATGGCGCCCCCCGGCATGGCGCCCTCCGGCATGGCGCCCCCCGGCATGGCCTCCGCCCCAGCCGCCTCCGTCCTGGCCTCGTCCGGCATGTCGCTGCCTCCCGCGTGACGCTGTCGCCCCGTCCCATCGACAGGCTACGACCACGGCGCCGGTACGGCGGCGGCCCCGGTGGGTATGACGACATCAACGACGACCAATCGGAGGTGGCAGCCATGGGTATGGCGGACAAGGCCAAGAACAAGGCGCAGGAGGCCGCGGGCAAGGTGGAGGAGAAGGTGGGCCGGGCCGCCGGCGACCGTTCCATGGAGGCCGAGGGCAAGGGCGACCAGGCCGCCGGCAACCTGAAGCAGGCCGCCGAGAAGGTGAAGGACGCCTTTGACCGCTGAGGGCTGCCTTTGGCCGCGGGCCTACAGGAAGTGGAACGCGGACAGCGGCCAGACGACCATGAACACCTTGCCGACCACCTCGGACGCCTTCACCGGCCCCCAGTACCGGCTGTCGCAGGACCTGGCCCGGTTGTCGCCCATCACGAAGTAGTCCCCCTTGGGCACCGTGACCGGTGGGAAGTTGCCGGTCGTCGGGTTGCTGTTGTCGGTCGGCGCCGGCAGCCAGGGCTGGGGCAGCACCTTGCCTGTGACGTACACCTTGTCGTCGCGGGCCTGCACCGTCTGCCCGCCGAGGGCGATGACCCGCTTCACGAGATCAGGAACCGGATTGCCACCGCAGTGCTCGGCCGGCGGCCGGCTGAACACGATGACGTCGCCCGGCTGGACCGACGTTGTGATCTTCTCCACCACGATCCGGTCCCCGGGCTTCAAGGTGGGGTACATCGATGTGGACGGGACGTAGAACGTCTGCAGGAAGAACACC
>DASZUK010000040.1:0-21403 GCA_035547695.1 Acidimicrobiales bacterium | reverse complement strand
GTTGGCCGCCAGCGGGATCAGGGCGGCGATGCCCATGATGGCGTTGATGGCCTGGAACGACGCCACCGAGTGCACGGTGGACGCCGTGGGGAAGGTGTCGGGCTCCCAGATGGAGAAGCCGATGATGAACGCCGCCCAGAGATAGAGACCGCTGAACCGGTCCAACCCGAGATTGATGCCACCCCTCAGTGGTCTCACTGCTCCGCCCCCTGCTTCGCGTCGGTGTCGGATAGGACTGCGTGGTTGATGGCGCTCGGGGTGATGTCGGCACCCTCGAGCGCTTCGGAGATCCGCCCGCCGCGCAGCACGACCACCCGGCTGCACAGGGTGACCAGCTCCTCGGTGTCGGTCGAGGCGACGAGCACCCCGGTGCCGCCGGCGGCGATGTCCAGCAGCAGCCGGTGCAACTGGGCCTTGGCCCCGACGTCGATCCCCTGGGTCGGTGTGTCGAACAGGAGGAACGGCAGCTCCTGGCGGAGCCACTTGCCGAACAGGATCTTCTGCTGGTTCCCGCCGCTGAACGTGGCGAGCGGCGACTCGATGGCCCCCGCCGGCCGGGCGTCGAGCCGGGTGAACCACTCCTTGACCTCGGCGCTCTCCTTCTTGGTGTTGATCCACCCCTTCTTCCAGTACGGGCGCAGGAAGCAGAGGGTCAGGTTCTCCCGGGCGCTCATGGTCATGACGCCGCCGAAGATCTTGCGGTCGCCGGGGAGGAACCCGATGCCGCCCCGCATGGCCGCCCCGGGATGGCCGGGCGGGATCTCCCTGCCGGCCACCACCACCCGGCCGGTGTCGCGCTCCAGGGCGCCGAAGACGGCCCGGCAGATGGCCTCCCGGCCCGAGCCGGTCAGCCCGGCCACCCCCAGGATCTCGCCCGGCCGGACCTCCAGGTTGACGTCGCGCAGGGTGCTCGCCGACAGGTCCTCCACCACCAGGGACCGGTCGGACCCGGCCGACGTGATGGTGGTGTCGTCCCGGCGGACCTCTTCGACCACCCCGCCGGTGAGGTGCCGGATGAGGGTCGGCCGGTCGACGTCCTCGATGTCGAACGTGCCGACCAGGACCCCGTCGCGGAGCACCGACACCCGGCGGGCGATCTCGAACACCTCGTCGAGGTGGTGGGTGACGTAGAGGATGCCCACTCCCTGGCCGGCCACGTTGCGGACGGTGGCCAGCAGGTGCTCCACCTCGTCCACCGGGAGGGTGGCGGTGGGCTCGTCCAGCACCAGCAGCCGGGCCGGGTGGGCCTCGTCGGGTTGGAGGGCCCGGGCCACGGCCAGCTCGGTCCGCTGGGCCGCGCCGAGCACCGACACGGTCTCCCGGGGGTCCACCCGGACCCCGACCTGCTCCAGGCGCCTGCGGGCGTCGGCCCGGGCGGCCCGCTCCCGGATGGTGCCCCACCTGGTCGGATACCGGGCCACCGAGCTGAGGGCCAGGTTGTCCAGGATGGACGTCGACGGGATCAACCCCAGGTCCTGGTGGACGAACCGGAGGCCGCTCCGGTAGGAGGACTCCGCCGAGCCGAACGACAGCTCCTCGCCGGCGATGTGGACGGTGCCGCCCGGATCGGGGACGTGGTACCCCGACAGGACCTTGATGAGGGTCGACTTCCCCGACCCGTTCTGCCCGATGAGGACGTGGATCTCCCCGGGGGCGATGGCCAGGTCCAGGCTGTCGAGGGCCAGGTTGTTGGCGAAGGACTTCGACAGGCCGCGGACGTCGAGTGCCGGGCCCGCGCCCGGCTGGTCGCCGGGCCGGTCACCCGGTTCGGTGTCAGCTACCAACGGTCATCCCTCCCACCCTGAGGCTCTCCTGTCCGAAGACGCCCGCCTGTCCGAAGACGCCCGAGGGAGCGGTGCCACCCATCGCCGGATGGATGGCACCGCTCCCGGGGCGCTGCCGTGTGGCGCAGAGCTCAGCCTGTGTTGCTCGTGACCGGGACCTTCCACAGCTTCTCGTACTGCTGCAGGGAGTCCGCCGGGAACTGCCATGTGGTGACCGTCCCGATGTTCTTCGGGGTCAGCACCTGCATGGGCAGCAGGTTGTTGTTGTTGTTGGTCGGCATGCCCTCGCTGTACCGCAGCGCCAGGTCCACGACCCCCTGGGCGGTCACCGCCTGGGCGTACGGGGTCCAGGCGAACGCCCGTCCGAGCTGTAGCTGGCTGGCCGCTGTCTTGTCCATGCCGGCCCCCAGCACCTTGATGTTTGTCAGGCTGGCCGCCTTCAGCGCCTGGGCCCAACCGTCGGCGATGGGGGCGTCGGAGATGATCAGGTACTTGGCTGTCGGGTGGGACTTCAGCGCCGAGACGATGGTGCTGGTGGCCTGGCCGCCGTTGACCTCTGTCAGGGTCAGGCTGAGGATGTTCGCCTTGCACTTCGGGCAGACCTTCTTCAACTGCTTGGTGAAGGCGTTCTGCTGGGCCACCAGGATCGGGTAGGCCGGCAGGTTGACGTAGACGGCGCTGCCCTTGCCCTTGGAGTTGACGGCCAGCTCGTCGGCCACCAACTGGCCGGCGAGCAGGTTGGTCGGGGTACCACCCGAGGTGTCCATCACGACTGTGTTCGGCTTGAATGTGCTGCCGGAGCCGCTGGCCAGGATGATCGGCACATGGGCCGCCTGGTAGGCCTTCATGTTTGTTGTGCCGATGTCCGACTGGGGGAAGCCGGCCAGCGTGACCGCCGTCGGGTGCTGCTGGAGGGCGGTGGCGTAGGCCTGGGCGATGCTGGCGGCGTCGGTGTTGGTGTACGTCACCGTCTTGTATGTCCAGCCGGCCGCCTTGGTCGCCGTCTCGAGGGCCGGGTAGTAGGCGCCACCGCCGGGCTCGTTCGAGACGAGCGAGATCAGCGTCTTGCCCTTTGTCGGGGTGCGCTTCAGCGGGATGGTCTGGTTGATCTTCTTCGGGTACGGCGTGTACTTGGCGATCTGCTGGGCCGCCTGCTTGAGCTTGGCTGTGGCCGCACCCGCCGACGACGTCGCCACCGTCCCGAACCCGGCGGCCGCCAGCAACGGCAGCGCTGCCGCCGCCATGCCGATGCGGCTCCGCCTTCCGGACGACCGTCCTGCTTCGAGCCTTGACACTGTCTCCCCTCCCGCTGTCCGTGTTGCCGCAGCGCGCCGTGCGGACGGTCCGCACGTGCCGTTCCGGGCGTCCCCCTGCCGGCACATCCGCCTCCGGCAGTCACGCCCCCACGACCTCTCCCATCCCCACAGGGAAGAGGCATCAGCATTATACGATATAGGACACCTGGAACGCAAGCATTTCAGCCAGAATTGTTGCGATCTCTTGAACGCCCAGGCCGGTGCGGTCAGCCATGGACCAGCCACCCGTCGGCTGCCCGGGCCGCCTCGAGGATGGCCTCGGAGAGGGTCGGGTGGCCGTGGACGGTACGGGCCAGCTCGGGGTAGCCCACCTCCCCCACCATGACGTCGACGATCTCCTGGACGAGCTCGGTGGCCCGGGGGCCCACGATGTGCGCGCCCAGTACCGTCCCGTACCGCCGATCCCCGACGATCTTGACCAGTCCGCTTCGATCCCCGTACACCGTCCCCGCCCCCACGGCCCTGTACGGAACCTTACCGACGGTGACGTCGAACTGGGCGTCGCGGGCCGCTGCCTCGGTGATGCCGACGCTGCCCACGTTGGGGGTGCAGAAGGTGGCCCGGGGGATGACGGCGTGGTCGATGCCCGGCACGGTGTTGCCGGCGGCCGTCTCCACGGCGATGATCCCCTCGTCGGAGGCCTTGTGGGCCAGGGCCGGCCCGGCCACCAGGTCCCCGATGGCGTAGACCCCGTCGGCGGAGGTCCGCAGGTGGCCGTCCACGGCGATCCGGCCGGTGCCGTCCAGGGCCACCCCGGCGGCGTCGAGGCCCAGGGCGGCCACGTCGGCCCGCCGCCCGGCGGCCACCACCAACCACTCGGCCTCGACCCGGTCCTCCCCCAGGGTGCAGGCCACGCCGGCCCCGGCGGGGTCGACCCCGGCCACCAGGGTGGAGGTGTGGACGGTGACCCCCTGGTCCTGCAGCCCCCGTCGCACCACGGCGGACACGTCGGCGTCCTCGGTGGGCAGCACCCGGTCGGCGTACTCGACCAGCCGGACGTCGGACCCGAGGCGGGCGTAGGCCGACGCGATCTCGGTGCCGGACGCCCCGGCGCCGACCACCACCAGGGACCGGGGCAGGGCCTCGAACGACCAGGCCTCCTCGGTGCCGACGACCCGGCCGCCGAGCGCCACGCCGGGGACGGAGGTCCGGACCGAGCCGGTGGCCAGCACCACCGCCGGGGCGGCCAGCAGGCGGTTGCCGGCCCGCACCGCCCGATCGGCGGTCAGGGTGGCCTCCGCGGTCACCACCTCGATCTGGTTCTTCTTCAACAGCCCCCCCACCCCGGACGACAGGGTGCGGACGACCTCCTGGCGCCGCTTGGCGACGACCGAGAAGTCCACGTGGGGCGGGCCCACCTGGATGCCGAAGGTGCCGGCCTCCTGGATCTCGGACACCACGTCGGCCGACCGCAGGACGGTCTTGGCCGGGATGCACGCCCAGTGCAGGCAGCGGCCGCCGACGCCGGCCCGCTCCACCACGGCCGTCCGCATCCCCAGTTGGGCCGCCCGGATGGCGGCCACGTAGCCGCCGGGGCCGGACCCGACGACGACGCAGTCGAAGGCCTCGGCGGCGGTCATCGCCGCCGAGGCAGGGAGGGAGGGGCCGTCATGGGCGTCATAAGAGGGTCATGGGCGTCATAGGAGGAGGGACAGGGGGGCCTCGACGAACCGCGCGATGTCCGCAAGGAACCGGGCGGCGTCGGCGCCGTAGAGGATGCGGTGGTCGCAGTTGAGCGTCAGGGTGGCCACGGTGCGCTCCACGATCTCGCCGTCCACCCGGGCCAGTTGGGGCCGGGCGGCCCCCACCCCGAGGATGGCGGCCTGCGGGACGTTGACCACCGGCGTGATGGCCGTCATGCCGAACATGCCCAGGTTGGACACCGTGAAGGTGCCGCCGGACAGCTCCGCCGGGGTGAGCGCCCCCTCCCGGGCCCGGCCGGCCAGGGCACGGGTCTCGGCGGCGATGGTCCCCACCGACTTCTGGTCGGCGTCGAAGACGGTGGGGACCAGCAGGGTCCCCTCGGCGGCCACGGCGAACCCGACGTTCACCCGGCTGTGCAGCCGGAGCCCGTCCTCGGCGTAGGACCCGTTGGCCAACGGGTGGTCGCGGAGCGCCAGGGCGGCGGCCCGGACGACGAAGTCGTTGAGGGACGGCACCGGCCGCGCCCCCGGCAGGTCCCGGGACCGTTCCCGGACGGCCAGGACCTCGTCGAGGACCACGTCCAGGTGGAGCTGGAAGGCCGGCACCACCGTGTTGGCCTCGGCCATCCTCGTGGCGATGACCCGCTGCACCGAGGTGAGCGGCCGCACCGACACCTCCCCCTTGCCGCTGTCGACGGGGCCGGACGCCGGAGCGGCCGTCGCGGTGGCCGGCAGAGAGCCGCCGGGAGCCGCCGGGACCGGCGTCCGCGTTCCTGCCAGCGCCGGCGCCGGCGGCCGGACCGGTTCGACGCCGGCCGCCCGCAGGACGTCGCCCTGGGTGATGCGGCCACGGGGCCCGGTCCCGGTGATCGACGCCAGGGTGATCCCGTGGACGGCTGCCGCCCGGCGGGCCAGCGGGGTCGCCGGGCGGTCGTCCCCGCCACTCGGACCGGCGCCGTGGGCCACCGCCGCCACCGGTTCGGACGGGGCAGCGGGCCGGGCGACCCCGACGGTGCCGGTCGGGGCGTCGGGAGCGAACGGTGCTGCCGGCGGCCCGCCGTTGGTGGCGGCACCGCCGGCCGGCGTGCCCGCAGCCGCCGACTCTTCCGCCGACCCGACAGCCGCCGATCCGACAGCCGCCGACCCTTCCGCCGCAGGCGCGGCCGCCGCCTCGCCTTCGGCGGACAGCCGGGCGATGGTTGTGCCCACCTCGCAGACCGCCCCTTCGGGGGCCACGATGTGCAGGACGCCGTCGGCCGGGGCCACGTAGGCCACCGCGGCCTTGTCGGTCTCGATCTCGACCAGCTCGTCGCCCTCGGCCACCGGCTGGCCCTCGTCGACCAGCCAGCGGATGATGGTGCCGCGCTCCATGGAGTCGGACAGCTTGGGCATGGGGACGTCTTGCATCACCGCACCGCCGCCGGGAGGTCGACCAGGTCCACCGCGGCCCCGACGATGGTCTCGGCGTCGATGCCGAAGTGCCGGTAGAGGTCCCCGACGTCGCCCACCTGGCCGAAGTCGTTGACGCCCAGGCAGGCCATCGGGGTGCCGGTGACGTTGCCCAGGAACGACAGGGTGTGGGGGTGCCCGTCGATGGCGGTGACCAGCGGGGACCGCCGGTCGGCCGGGAACAGGGCGTCGAGCACCCCGTCGTCGCCGTCCTGCAGGCCCTGGCGGACCTGCTGGGCCCGGAACACCAGGTCGGCCGAGGTCAGGCACACCACGTCGCAGTCGATGCCGGCCTCGGCCAGGACGTCCGCCGCGGCGAGGGCCTCGGTGACGACCACCCCCATGGCGACCAGGGTCACCGCCGGGGCCCCGGCGGACTGCCGGATGCGGTACCCGCCGGCCAGCACCGCCTGCCGGCGGGCCTCCCGGGCGTCCGGGTCGGTGGGGACGTCGGCCAGGGCCTGGTCGACGGGCAGGGTGCTGAGCCGGAAGTAGGCCGAGCTGCCGTCCGGCCGGCCGAGGCGGCCGAGGGCGTGCAGCAGCAGCCACTCCAGGTCCTGCCCGAAGGCCGGCTCCCAGGCCACGCAGTCGGGCTGCTCCAGGCCCACCGACGGGGTGATGATCGACTGGTGGGCCCCGCCCTCGGGCGCCAGGGTCACCCCCGAGGGGGTGCCGACGAGGATGGACTGGCCGCCGGCGTAGATGCCGAACGACCACGGCTCGAGGGCCCGGTTGACGAACGGGTCGTAGAGGGTGCCGATGGGCAGCAGCGGCTGGCCCTCCCGGGACCAGGTGGTGCCCAGCTCGGCCAGCAGGCCGACCAGGTTCCCCTCGGCGATGCCCATCTCGATGTGCTGGCCGGTGCCGGACTCCCGCCACCGCATGAGGGTGTCGGTGTCGTCGGCGAACCAGTCCACCCGCTCGGCCACGTTCCAGACCCCGACCCGGTTGATCCAGCCGCCGAGGTTGGTGGAGGAGGCGACGTCCGGGCTGACGGTCACCATCCGGCGGGCCACGCCGGGGGCCTGGTGGGCGATGTCCACGAAGAACCGGCCGAACGACTGCTGGGTGGAGGCCCGGCCGTTGTGGGCCCGGCCCAGGTCGACGGGCACCGGGTCGGCGGGGACCAGGGTGACCGGCTCGCGCCGGAGCCGGTCCGCGGTGGCCTGGCACAGGGCCGCCTCGGGGGTGCCGTCGGGGAACACCGCCCACGGGTCGGCCGCGTCGGCCCCCAGCTCCCCGGCCAGTTGCTCCCACTGGGCCGGGGTGAGGAGGGCGGAGTGGTTGGCCGGGTGCCCCTGGGTGGGCAGCCCCCAGGCCTTGATGGTGTAGGCGAACACCACCGACGGCCGGTCGGTCACCGCGGCGGCCTGGTCGAAGGCGTCCAGCAGGTCGACCAGGTCGTGGCCGCCCAGGTCCCGCACCGCCCGGGCGATCTCGTCGTCGGTCATGTCCTTCAGCAGCTTCTGCAGGTTGCGCTTGCCCGAGCCGTCGCCGGGCAGCCGCCCGCGCAGGTCCTCGGCCGCCGACCGCAGCAGCCGCTGGTACTCCTCGTTGCCCATCTGGTCCAGGCGCTGCCGGAGGGCCTCGCCGCCCGGCCGGGCGAACAGCTCCCGGAGGAACCGCCCGTACTTCACCGTGACCGTGTTCCACCCGGCGGCCTCGAACATGGACCGGATCCGCTCGGCGGCGATGTTGGGGACCACCCGGT
This sequence comes from Acidimicrobiales bacterium, assembly GCA_035547695.1. Taxonomy (GTDB): domain Bacteria; phylum Actinomycetota; class Acidimicrobiia; order Acidimicrobiales; family RAAP-2; genus DASZUK01. Next base: position 13,500 of record DASZUK010000040.1, on the reverse strand, counting down.
CCAGGGACTGCCGGTTGAGGTCCACCACCCACATGACCTCGCCCAGGTTGGGCGTCATGGGGTCCACCAGGGCCTCCCACACCGCGCCCTCGTCCAGCTCGGCGTCGCCGACCAGGGCGATGTGCCGGCCGCCCTCGGTGGCCTCGAAGTGGTCCGCCAGGTACCGGTGCGCCAGGCCGCTCCAGATGGTGGCCGTGGCCCCGATGCCCACCGAGCCGGTCGAGAAGTCCACCGGGTCGGGGTCCTTGATGCGGCTGGGGTAGCTCTGCAGCCCGTGGTAGGCGCGGAGCTCGGTGAGGTACCGCTGGTCCAGCCGCCCGAGGAGGTAGTTGATGGCGTGCAGCACCGGCGCGGCGTGGGGCTTCACCGACACCCGGTCGGCCGCCCGGAGCCGGGCGAAGTACAGCGCCGTCATGATCCCGACCATCGAGGCCGACGAGGCCTGGTGGCCGCCCACCTTCACCCCCGACGGCGTGGCCCGGACCTTGTTGGCATGGTGGATGATGCTCGTGGCCAGCCAGAGCACGCGGTTCTGGACGGCGTCCAGGACGTCGATCGGGACCTCCTCGGGTCCTGCGCTCTCTATCGGTGGGGCCTTGACCATCTGAGCAGGCTATTTCCTATATCGTATTGGACGCAACAGATCAGGGAACTAGCCCGTAGATTTGCAACGGATCGTTGTAGTCTGGCCGGATCAGCGGCATATTGTTGTGTCATGAGCATGGCTCGACCCCCTACCCCCGAGCTCGACGAGACGGACCTCACGATCGTCGAGCTGCTGTTGGAGAACGCCCGACGCACCTACGGCGACATCGGCCAGCGCGTCGGGCTGTCGGCCCCGGCGGTGAAGCGACGGGTCGACCGCCTCGAGGAAGTCGGGGTGATCACCGGGTACACGGCGGTGGTCGACCACGATCTCCTGGGCCAACCGCTCGAGGCGTTCATCGAGCTGCGGTTCGCCGCCGGAGTCCGGGTGGACGCGATCGCCAATGTGGCCAACGACATCGCCGAGGTGCGGACGGTGTTCACCACGGCCGGGGATCCCGACGCCCTGGTCTGGGTCCGGGTCCGGGACGTCCACCACCTGAAGGCCGTGGTCGACCGGCTGCGCAGCACCGGTGGGGCGCTCGGCACGAAGACCCTCATGGTGCTCGGGACGTCGTCCCGGCCACCGAACAGCCTGGTGCAGACCTTGCGCCCCCAGGGCCGCTGACCGGCCCGGTCGTCGCTCAGGCCGATCGGGACACCGAGGCCGCCGGCTCGACGCCGTCGCCCTCCGCCCGGTCCGACACGTAGACCCGGATGCCGGTCCCGGCTGGACGGTCGATGACGGCGTAACCCTCGGCGGGGTGCACCCCGCGAGCGCCGCCGGTCATGTACCCGAGCCACCGCTGCCAGAAGTCCCACTGCCGGTCGTCGGACCATCCCTGCTTGTCCGTCCCGGTCTTCGACGACGAGTAGTCCATGAACTCCGACGCGGCGGCCGCACCCCGGAGGTTCTGCTGGATGGACACCCACATCTCGGAGTCGTCCTGCTCGATGACCCCACCGGCGCCCAGGTTCTGGGCGGTCGTCCGCTGGATGGCCTGCTTCACCTCGGCCGGCGCGTCGCGCTCGGCCAACGTCCAGCTCGTGATCTCCATCAGGTCGACCCCGCGCGGGTTGAACGTCCGGAAGGTCATCGACGCCGACAGCTTCCCGTCGAGGCTGGGCTGGGGGATGTACAGGGCGGCGAAGTTGGGGAACACCATGTGGGCTCCCGGGCCGAGCCCGACCCGCAGCAGCTCCACCTGGTCGGGGTCGAGGTTGCGCTTGACCTGCTCGAACAGCGTGGCGTCCAGGCCCGGGGGGTACAACCGGCCGTCGCGGGCCACCACCTCGTCGTAGTCCTTGGCGAACCGGGCGAAGACGTCCCAGGTGGGGTGGTCGTTGTACTGGCGGACGCTCGGCCCGAAGCCGACGTCGTAGAGGGAGCGGTGGGCGGACCCCACGTGGTAGGCGTCACCGGAGAACTGCTCGGAGGGCAGCTTCCAGTTGCACCGGATGACCCAACGCTGGGGCGGGCCGACCACCTCGATCCCGGCGTCGGTCCGCTTGTACATCATGTCGAGGAGGCGTCCCCATCCACCGAGGAAGTCGTCCAGCGGCGGCCGGTCCCGGTCCCAGGTGGCGAAGATCAGGCCCTTGTGGATCTCGACCCGGGCTTCGCGCAGGCCGTACTCCTGCCGCTCGAACCGCTCGTCGTACATCGCCTGCTGCACCGGCACCCCGACGAGCTGGCCGCCGATGCCGTAGGTCCAGCCGTGGTACGGGCACTCGAAGTTCCGGGTCGACCCCTGGTCCACGCGGCAGACCTTCGCCCCCCGGTGCCGGCACACGTTCAGCAGCACGTGCACCTCGCCCTCGCCGTCGCGGGTCAGGATGACCGGGTCCTCCCCCATGCTCCGGGCGATGAAGTTCCCCGGCTCGGGGATCTCGCTCTCGTGGCCCAGGAACAGCCAGGCGCGACGGAAGATCCGGTCCAGTTCGAGCTGGTACACCGCCTCGTCGACGCAGGTCCGCAGCGACACCCGCCGCCGGTCGTCGTCGACGAGGCCGTCGAAGATCGCCATGTCCGTCCCGTTCGCCATCTCGCCCATCAGCCGGTCCCCGATCCCGTTCGTCCGCAGCCACCGCCCGCCCGATCCCGGCGGCGCTCCTCGCCGATATCGTATCGCGAGGCCCGACGCCGGGTCGCCGCCGGGCACCCCGGAGTGTGGTCGCTCAGTCGGCCGGCTGGCGGCGGGAGAGCAACTGGCCGTGGCCCAGCAACGCGGTGCCGCTGTCCCAGAAGAGGATGGAGCCGGTGGCCACCGCCGCGTCCCGCCGGTTCGCCAGCAGGACGTAGAGCCCGGCGTAGTCCTCCCCCCGGGGGGCCAGGCCGAGCGGGCTCAGGGCGGCGGCGGCGGCCTCGCCCCCCGGCTTGGTCATGGCCGGCTCCCGGTCCGTCTGGCCGAGGGACTTGGGCCCGCGGATATCCGTGTCCAGCACCGCACCGGGGACCACCCCGTTGACCCGCACCTCCGGCGCCAGGTCGAGGGCCATCTGCCGGACGGCCATGGTCAGGGCCGCCTTGGACATGCCGTAGGCCGGACCCGACGCCGGGGGGTAGAAGGCCGAGGTGGACAGGGTGAAGGTGATGCTCCCCCGACTGTCCCGGAGCAACGGAGCGGCCAGGAGGGCCAGGAGGACCGGTCCGCCGGCGTTGATCCCCATTACCTCCCCGAAGGCCTCCATGAACCGTTCGGGCCCGTACTCCCGGAAGGAGGCCACGTAGTCGACGATGCCGACCGTGCTCACCAACCCGTCCAACCGACCGAACCGCTGCTCGACCGCGTCCAGGGCCCGGCGCCCGTCGTCGTGGGAGCGGACGTCACCCCGGACGGCCAGGGTCCTCCCGGACCCCCCGGCTTCTTCCTCCAGGGCCGCCAACTTGTCCGCCGACCAGTCGACGACGGCCACCGTCGCCCCTTCGGCCAGGAACCGGCGGACTACCGCACGCCCGAGGCCCGACGCCCCGCCGGCCACCATCATCACCTGTCCGTCCAGGGTCGACCCCATCGCACCTCCGTCGGTCGGTCTTCGTCGCTCGGCGCTACGGCACCAGTACCAGCTTGCCGTCGGGATGGCCCGAGGCGAGCTGCCGGTGGGCCGTCACCACCCGATCCATCGGGTAGGTCCGGGCCACCCGCACCGCCAGGCGACCCGCCCGGGCCCGGCCGATCACCTCGAGCCGGGCCCGGCTCCGCACCTCGGTGCCCGGCTCGGCCCCGGGCACGCGGCCCAGCAACCGGATGCCCGCCGCTCGGCCCGTGTCGAAGCCGGCGAGGGTGGCGATCCGCCGGCGGTCGGCGACGAGCGCCACCGATGCGGCGATCGCCTCGTCGGTGCCGGCGGCGTCGATGGCGGCGTCCGCCCCGTCCGGCGCCAGGCGGCGCAGCCGCTCCACCAGTCCGTCGCCGTAGGCCACCGGTTCCGCCCCCAGCGCCCGGAGCCACGCCTGGCCGGACGCTCCGGCCGTCCCGATGACCCGGGCCCCGGCGGCCACCGCCATCTGCACCAGCATCGAGCCCACGCCACCCGACGCCCCGTGGACGACGAGGACGTCCCCGGCGGTCACCCCGGTCGCCTCCAGGGCGTGGACGGCCGTGGTGGCCGACACGACCAGGGCGGCCGCTTCGGGGAAGGAGAGCTCGGGTGGTTTCGGGAGGATCGCCTCGGCCGGGGCCACGACCGCGCCGGCGTAGGCGCCGTCGATCCGGGCGGCGATCACCTCGTCACCCACCCGGACCACGCCGGCCGGGCCGACCGCCCGCTCCCCCACCGCGGCGACGACCCCCGAGGCCTCGAGGCCGAGGCGCAGGGGCAGCCGCGCCGGGTCCGTCCCCAGGTGGCCGCCGTAGGACCACCAGTCGCCCGGGTTCATGCCGGCCGCCCGGACCTCCACCAACACCTCCCCCGGGCCCGGCGCCGCCAGCGGTGCGTCCACCAGGGTCAGCACCTCCGGGCCGCCGAACCCGGTGGCCACGACCACCGGCGTGGTGGTCCGGACCGGAGCCGCCGGTCCCCGACCGGCACCGGTCACCGGAGCGGCGGCAGGACGGTGGCGACCGGCGCCGGGTCCACGGTGTCGATGAAGGGGAGCACCTTCGACGCGAACAGCTCCAGGCTCTCCCAGCCCACGTCCGGGTCGAGGCCGGCCATGAGGGGCTTGAGCCGCAGCACGTTCGCATAGCCCGGCCCGAGGTCCTCGGCCAGCTTGACGCACTCGTCGGGGGTCACCACGGCGAAGGCCGGCGACGACTTGAGGGGCGTGTAGTCGGTCATGGCCTCGAAGTGCTCGTACCCCGTCAGGGCCCCGCCCGCCCACTTGCTGTACATGTTCACGTCGTGGAGGGCGTGGGGACCGAGCACCGCCCAGGCCCGCTCGGGGTCCTCGGTGACGTGGACGGCGAACGGGTTGTTGGCGTTGACCACCGCCCCCCGGGGCCGGCCCAGCCGGTCGCACTCCTCGTAGTAGAGGCCCACCAGGGACGGGTCGGCCGGGGAGGTGGGCATGAACCCGTCGGCCAGCCGGGCCGCCCGCCGGGCGGAGGCCCGGATGGCCCCGCCCAGCAGCACCGGCGGCCGGGGCCGCTGTGCCGGCAGTGGCCGTACCCGGATGGTCCGCCCCTCGTACTCGAACGGCTCCCCGGTCAGGGCGGCCAGGTAGGCCGGCAGCTTGGCCTCGATCAGTGCGGCCCGGTCCTCCATGCGGACCCCGGACATGGGGAACTCGTAGTCGACGTAGGCCAGCCCGACACAGACGTCGATGCGACCGCCGCTGACCAGGTCGGCGATCACCGTGTCCTCGGCCGTCTGGACCGGGTCGATGAGGGTCAGCAACAGCGCGGTGACGTTGATCCGGGTCGCGGTGGTGACGGCGCCGATGGCCGACGCCATGGTGAACGGCCCGGGGAGGTAGCCGTCCTCGGCGAAGCGGTGGTGGGACAGGTGCACCTGGGGGCACCCGTGCCCGTCCGCCCAGGCCGACTGCTCGACGGCCGCCCGGTAGAGCCGGTCGGTCGGGGTCGCCCAGTCCGGCGACCGCATGTCGTAGTAGAGCTCCCAGAACGCCATCGGCCGACCCTCCCCTTCGGGTGATAGGATATGATATCTGACAACCGTACGTTCGGGGGTGGAGATGGCGTCGAGCCGGGAAGCGGCCAGATGACCCAGATGACGAGGAACATCGACGCGGCGACGGCGCTGGCGGAGACCACGAAGCTCAGCCGGCGGACAGCGCGTTTCGAGGCGGTCGAGGACTTCTACGTCGACGAGGCCGCCCTGCTGGACACCCACCGCTACGAGGACTGGCTGGCGTTGCTGGCCCCCGAGTTCTCCTACTGGGTCCCGGTCCGGACGACGACCTACCGGAAGGACCTGCCCGGGTTCTCCGACACGGTGAGCTTCTTCGAGGACACACGGGCCAGCATCGCCACCCGGGTGCGCCGGCTGGTGGAGTCGAAGAGCGCCTGGTCGGAGGAGCCCCCTTCCCGCACCCGCCGGCTCGTCACCAACCTCCGGGCCGGAACGACCCCGGACGGCGAGATCGTCGCCGCGAGCTACCTGTTGATCGTCCGGAGCCGGGGGGACGACCCGGACTTCGAGATGCTGTCGGCCGAGCGGCTGGACCGGTTCCGGGTGGTGGGCTCCGACCGGCTCGAGCTCGTGCACCGCTCGGTGCTCCTCGACCAGTCGGTGATCGGCGCCATCAACCTCGCCCTCTTCCTCTAGTCCGCCGACGCCGGTGCCGCGGCATCTGCCGGTCCGCACCACCGCCGGGCCGGTGATCGCCGACCCCCGTGTCCACGAGCTGAGCAACCGCCGCAAGGCGGGGGTCCTCGTCATCTGCTGCACCGCCCTGCTGCTGGTCGGGATCGACATCACCATCGTCAACGTGGCCCTGCCCTCGATCGGCCGGAGCCTCCACTCCCCGGTGTCCGGCCTGCAGTGGACCGTCGACAGCTACACGCTGGTGATGGGCAGCTTCCTGATCCTGTCGGGATCGACCGCCGACCAGGTCGGCCGGCGCCGGGTCTTCGTCCTCGGCATGGCCACCTTCGCCCTGGGGTCGCTGCTGTGCAGCCTGGCCCCCAACCTCCCCTCGCTGGCGGCCTTCCGGATGCTGCAGGCGGTCGGGGGCTCCATGCTGAACCCGGTGGCCCTGTCGATCGTGACGAACACGTTCACCGATCCCCGCCAGCGGGCCCAGGCGATCGGCATCTGGGGCTCGGTGTTCGGGATCAGCATCGCCCTCGGACCCGTCCTCGGCGGGGTGCTCGTGGGGTCGGCCGGGTGGCGGTCCATCTTCTGGATCAACGTGCCGGTAGCCCTGGTCGGGATCGCTCTGACCCTCCGCTTCGTGCCCGAGTCCCCGGCCAGACGGGTCCGGAGCTTCGATCCGGTCGGCCAGGTGCTCATCGTCGCCTTCCTGGCGGCCCTCACCTACGGCATCATCGAAGCCCCGTCCGGCGGCTGGACGTCCCCCCGCATCGTGACGGCCTTCGTCGTGGCCGGCGTCGCCCTGGCCGGGCTCGGGCTCTACGAGCCCCGCCGGGCCGAACCGCTGATCAACCTCCGGTTCTTCCGTTCCCCGCCGTTCTCCGGCGCCGTGGCGATCTCGATGGCCGTGGCCGTCTCCCTGGGGGGCTTCCTGTTCCTGAACACCCTGTACCTGCAGGACAGTCACGGGCTGTCGGCGCTGCAGGCCGGGCTCGACACCCTGCCCCTGGCCCTCACCGCCGTCGCCTGCGCCCCGCTGTCCGGCCGGGTGGTGGCCCGGCGGGGTCCCCGCCTGCCGGCCCTCGTGGTCGGCATCGGCCTCGCCTCCGGTGGGCTGGTGCTCACCCAGGTCACGGCCACCACGCCGTTCGCCTGGCTCTTCGCCGCCTACGTGGCCCTCGGCATCGCCATCGGCACCGTCAACGCTCCGATCACGACGGCGGCGGTGTCGGGCATGCCGAGGGACCAGGCCGGGGTGGCCGCCGGCATCACCTCGACCGTCCGCCAGGTCGGGCAGACTCTGGGGGTGGCGGTGCTCGGGGCCATCGTCGCCTCGAGCGTGAACGACCACGCCGCCGTCGACCTGGCGATCGCCGCCCATGCCGGGTGGTGGATCCTGGTCGGCTGTGGGGTGGTGGTCTTCGGACTGAGCCTCGCCAGCACCTCCACCCGGGCCCTCGCCGCCGGACGCCGGGTGATCGCCGAGCTCGATCCGAGTACCTGAACCGAGCGACCTGATCGAGCGACCTGACCGAGTGAGAGGAGCACCGATGGACGGAGCACTGGAGGCCAAGCTGGCCGAGGTCGTCGACCGGGAGGAGATCCGGACGTTGATCTACCGGTTCGCCCGGGGGGCGGACCGCAACGACGCCGAGCTGCGGGACGCCGTCATCTGGGACGACGCCGTCTTCAACTACGGCATCTTCGACGGACCGGCCAAGGAGTACGTGGAGTGGGTGCGCCAGCAGAGCGGCGCCGACGGCGCGGTGCCGTTCGTCAACGCCCAGCACCTGAACGGCCAGTCGCTCATCCTGCTCGACGGCGACCGGGCCACCGCCGAGACGTCGATGCTCACCCACATGGAGCTCGTCGACGACCGGCAGGAGGCCTACTTCCAGGTGATCGGCGGTCGGTACTTCGATCGTTTCGAACGCCGGTCCGGGATATGGAAGATGTCGGAGCGCAACACGATCATCGACTGGAAGGTGGCGTTGCGCAGCGACCCTTCGTGCCCCGAGTTCCAGAACTTCGAGAAGTTCCGCCGGGGGTCGGGCTGGCAGGCCGGGGCACCCGACCTCACCTACAGCTCGGCTTCGACGTCCTGCGATAGTCCCGACGGGGCCTCCCGGCGGCCTCCCGGCGGGGCGCAGGGGTCAGTCGAGGCGGTCCCGGAGCGGCCGCCCGTCCACGTACCGCGCCAGGTTCTCGAGGAACAGCTCCCCTTGTCGCCGCTCGACCTGGGTGCCCCGGCTCGAGGTGTGCGGGGAGAGCACGACCCGCTCGTGCCGCCAGTAGGGGTGGCCCGGCCCGGGCGGTTCGGTGGTGACGGCGTCGAGGATCGCCACCTCGGGGCAGCCACGGTCGAGAGCGGCCAGGAGGGCCCGGTCGTCGATGAGCGTGCCCCGGGCCACGTTGACCAGCACGGAACCCGGCTGCATCGCCCCGAGGAACCGCTCGTCCACCAGGTGGTGCGTCTCGGGCGTCCCAGGAACGGCCAGCACCACCACGTCGGCCGCAGGGAGCGCCCCGGCGATGCCCCCCGGGTCGATCATCGCGTCGACCGGTTCGTCACCGGCTGGGCGCCGCCGCACACCGACCACCTCGGCGCCGAAGGCCCGCGCCCGGACGGCCGTCGCCGTGCCGATGGCCCCGAGCCCGACGATGAGCCAGCGGGTGCCCCACACCTCCCGGAAGTCGCCCGGGGCCCACTGCTCCGACTCCCGGGCCAACTGCCAACGATCGGGCTGCTGGTAGTGGCCCAGCACCGAGCGGAGGACGAACTCGGCGATGGCCACCGCGCCGGCCCGGGAGGCGGTGACGAGGACGCCGCGATCGATCAGCCGGCGGATGACCGGTTGGTCATTGCCGGCCGAGAACGACTGCAGCCAGCGGAGGCTGGTCGACCGGTCCAGGAGGTCGGCGAACGATCCCGGATCGGTCCGGCGGAGCGCGCCGCGGAATCCCCAGGCCAGGTCGAAGTCGTCCGGCCCGACCGGTCGGCGGTCCCCGTCCGGATGGTCGGGGTAGACCACGAACCGGACGTCGGGGACGATCGAACGGATGCGGGGACCGTAAGCCCCGGCGGCGGCGTCCGTCAGAAGGATCCGCAGGGTTACTGCTCGGCCGCCTCGGCCGCCCGGAGCTTGGCGTTCCACTCCTCGGGCTTGTGGGTCGCCAGGCCCTGGTGGCCCCAGGCCCGGTACCGGCTGCTCTCCTTGATGTCGAGCCAGGTGTCGGGGTCCTCGATCTGGAACCCGTCGGTCCCGATCTCGAACGAGAACCCACCCGGGTTCCCGACGTAGAAGGAGAACATGTGGTCGGTCCGGTGCCGCCCGAGGCCGGTGGTCTCCAGCCCGGCCTTCTGGAACCGGTCGTAGGCGCAGCCGACGTCGTCGAACGTCCGCATCTCCAACATGATGTGCTGGACGGCGGGGACGTCGTCCTCCACCACCGCGGCGCAGTGGTGGCGGGGGTTGCAGGCGTAGAAGTGGCCCCGGCGGCCGACGATGGTCTTGATGTCCTCCCGCAGCGAGGTCCCATAGGTGCCGCAGTAGAGGGCGTCGGGCACGTCCACCTCCGAGCAGGCGAAGACGGCGTGGCCCATGCCCTGCCGCCCGGTCACGAACCCGGTCACCTCCGGGCTCAGCGCCGCCGGCCCGGCATCGGTGATGCCGACCACGACCTCTTGGACCACCTTCAGCGGACCGTCGGTGAACTCGAAGGTGATGCCGGCGCCTACCTGGCGACGGGCCAGCAGGTCGGCATCCATCTCCGAGACGCTGAACCCCCGTTCGGTGGCGGCCGCCGCCACCGAACGGAGCCCGGCTTCGTCGGCCGTCAGCCACCCGAGAGTGGCCAGCCCGTCGACCTCGGCGGGCTCGACGGCCAACCGGAACGGCCGCTCGTCGATCCGCAGCGCCGCGCCGTCACCGAAGCGGACCACCTCGGCCCCGAGCAGGTCGCGGCCGTAGTCCTCCCAGGCCCCGACGTCGGTGGCCCCGACGACGGCGTAGGCGAGCTCCTGGACCCGCGGGGCGGGAACGCTCACCGGTCGATCTTGTACAGGGCCAGGGCGTTGGCCCCGAGGATCTTGTCCCTGTCGGCGTCGCTCAGGCCGAGCTCCTCGACGTAGGCCTGGCCGTCCACCGAGTCCATGCCGGCGTAGTTGCTGCCGAGCAGGACGTGGTCGGCGCCGGCCACCTCGACCAGGAGCTTCCGGGCCCGCACGTCGTGGAGGATGGGGTCGAAGTAGAGGTTGGGGAGGTAGTCGTAGACCGACTTCTTCGCCTTCGAGTCGGAGGCGATCTTGAGGAACTCCTCGTAGCGCCCGATCTGGAAGGGGAAGAACCCACCGGCGTGGCTGACGTAGGCCTTGAGCGTCGGGAACTCGTCGAAGACCCCGCTGGCGATCAGCCGGAAGATGGCATGGGCTTCCTGGCCCGGGAAGCCGAGGGCCAGCTTCTCGTGGTACTGGTCGCCCTGGCCGGCGTCGAAGGAGGCCGGTCCGGGATGGATGCACAGAGGCAGTTCGGCGGCCGTCAGCACCTCGTAGAGAGGGAACAGGGCCGGGTCGTCGAGCTCCAGGCCGCCCAGGTTGGCCGCTCCGATGTACACGCCCCGGGCGCCGAGCTCCTCGATGGCCCGCTTCGCCTCGATGGCCGCCTCCTTCGGGTCACCCATCGGCAGGGTGGCGACGAAGAAGAACCGGCCCGGGGCCGTGGCCACGTAGTTGGCCAGCTCGTCGTTGTAGGCCTTGGCGAACGGGATCTGGTACTCCAGCTCGATGTTGTACATGTAGAGCGGCGGGGCCGGGCTGACGATCATGACATCGATGCCCTTCTCGTCCATCTCCTTGATCCGGCTCTGCGGGTTGGAAAGCCGGTCGAACCAGATGTTGGGGTCCTCGCCCCCGGCCTCACCGGCGGTGTGCTTCTTGTGGGCCACCGTCGAGGCGTTGAGCACCCCGGCCGACGCCCGCAGGGCGTAGCCGCCGTCCTCCCGCTGCTGCATCTCCGGTCCGTGCGGACCGGCCTTGCCGAAGATGCCCGTGGGCATGACGTGGGCGTGGACTTCCACGGTCTTGGTCACCGCGACCCCCTTCGTGATCTCTGGTAGGGCTCACAACCTGGGCCGCCCGGTCCGGGCGGTAACGATACGATATAGGATACCTGCTGCCCATCCGGGTGGCAAGTCGACGGCTGGACCGTGGCGCACCCCGGCCGCACCCTACGCGGGTTGCTCGGCGTTCCTCACCAGGGCGGCGTACTTGGTCTTGCCCCAGCCGTCCTCCCAGGGGGTGTTGAACCCCAGGACCAGCCGGGACGACCGGATGCGCCACCCGTCCGGGGTCCGCCGGTAGGCGGTGTGGTAGATCGCCCCGGCCAACAGGGCCTGGTGGGCGGCGGTCTCCATGGTGCCCATCAGCTTCCACTTGCCGGTGGCCTCGTCGCCGTCGACCTCGATCAGCGGGGCGGCGCCGAAGTGCATGGCGAACGGCACCCGCTCCTGGGTGCCCCGGAAGTAGTCCAGCAGCTCCTGGCGGCCCTTGGGGAAGTCCATGCTGTCCGGGTCGTCGTCGCCGGCCACCTGTAGTGGCCCCCAGCTCCCGTCCTCGGTGAACAGCTCGGCGATGGCCTCGGGGAGGTGGGTGGGCCCGTAGCGGACGTCCCCGTCGCAGGCCAACCAGAACCGGGCCTGTAGCTGCTTGATCGCTTCGATGTCCCGGAGCCGGCGGACCTCCGCCTCCAGCTCGGTCAGCCGCTCTTCGATGTTCGATGCCATCGCCGGCCTCAGGCGGCCAGGCCCATCAGGCGGGCGGCGTTGCCCCGCAGGATGGCGTGGACGGTGTCGTCGTCGAGGCCGGCCAGCTTGCTGGCGTAGGTCAGCGGCTCGCGCAGGCCCTCGCTGTGGGGGTAGTCCGAGCCGAAGAGCAGCCGGTCGGCCGGCAGCATCTCGAGCAGGGCCACCGGGTCCTCTTCGGGGAACGGGCTCACCCAGACGTGCTCCTTGAACACGTCGGAGGGCAGGTCGGTGAACTTGCCACCCGGCCAGCGGCCCTGGGCGCCCATCTTGGCCGCCTTGTCGATGCCCGGCAGCAGGTCCCACACCCAGCGGGACCCGTACTCGAGCACCACCATCTTCAGCTTGGGGAACCGGCCGAACAGGTTGTTGAGGACCAGGTTGGCCATGGTGTCGGCGATCGGCCGGTCGATGAGGCAGGTGAAGTGCTGGAAGGGCGACAGGTCCCGCAGGAACGGGTGCGGGTCCTCGCCCCAGGCGGCCGAGAACAGCTCGGTGTAGCCCGAGTTGCCGATGTGCTGGACGGTGATCAGGTCGAGATCCTGGATGGCGGCCCAGAAGCGGTCGAAGATCCGGTCGGCGGGCGACCGGCCCTGGATCGGGCCGGCCTTGCCCAGGACCACGAACTTGGCCCCGGCCGCCGCCACCCGCTCGAGCTCCTCGACGGCCAGATCGGGGTTGCGGGGGGAGATGAGGGCGGTGGAGAAGATCCGGCCGTCGGTACCGAACCCCCACTCGTCCTCGGCCCAACGGTTGAAGGCCCGGATGTTGGCGTACCAACCGTCGTCGGTCAGGGTGTAGTCGGGCTCGAGCATCACGGCCATGGTCGGCACCTGCAGGATGGCGTCGAGGCCCTGGGCGTCCATCAGCTCCAGGCGGGCGCTCTTGTCCACCAGGGGCGGGTGCTCCTTGGGGTCGATCATCTCCACCCCGGCCCGCTCCACGAACGTCTGGTCCTGCTTGGCGGCGAAGAACTCTTCCCGGGAGCCCGGGGCCGGGGCCCAGTCGACGTTGTTGATGTTGGAGAACGAGTACCGCCGCTCCCCCACCATCCAGTAGGCCTTCGGGCCTTCACCGACCAGGTGGATGGCCTGATCCTCGAACTTCGGCTCGAGGTGCCGGGTGAAGGAGTCCCGGTTCTCGTAGAAGTGGTTGTCGGCGTCGATCGCGCCGTAGGCCAGCTCCGGTCGTGCGGTCATGTCCTCACCTTTCGACGGGCAGGATCAGGTCCTGCCGTCTCTATAGGATATCATGACAGTCGATCCAGCTCCCAGAAGGTAGGCGCCCCGCATGGCCAATCCGATCGACGGCTTCACCCTCACCCGTGAGGACTTCTCCACCATCGGCCACGACCTGCAGCGGCCCGAGTGCATCCTGGCCGAAAAGGACGGGACGCTG
>DASZUK010000039.1:0-224160 GCA_035547695.1 Acidimicrobiales bacterium | reverse complement strand
GTTGGCCGCCAGCGGGATCAGGGCGGCGATGCCCATGATGGCGTTGATGGCCTGGAACGACGCCACCGAGTGCACGGTGGACGCCGTGGGGAAGGTGTCGGGCTCCCAGATGGAGAAGCCGATGATGAACGCCGCCCAGAGGTAGAGACCGCTGAACCGGTCCAACCCGAGATTGATGCCACCCCTCAGTGGTCTCACTGCTCCGCCCCCTGCTTCGCGTCGGTGTCGGATAGACGAACCGGAGGCCGCTCCGCAGGAGGACTCGGCGGTGCCGGACGACAGCTCTCCCCGGCCACATGGATCTCCCCGGCCACATGGACGGTGCCGCCCGGATCGGGGACGTGGTAGCCCGAGGGGATCTTCATCGGGGTCGACTTGCCCGACCCGTTCTGCCCGGCGGGGACGTGGATCTTCCCGGGGGGCGATGGCCAGGTCCAGGCTGTCGAGGGCCAAAGTTGTTGGCGAAGGACTTCGACAGGCCGCGGACGTCGAGCCTGCCCTGAAGCGCCCGGAGGAGCGGCGTCACCCACCGTCGGATGGGTGGCGCCGCTCCCGGGCGCTGCCGTATGGCGCAGAGCTCAGCCTGTGTTCCCGGTGGTCGGGACCTTCCACAGCTTCTCGTACTGCTGCAGGGAGCTCGCCGGGAACTGCCATGTGGTGATCGTTCCGATGTTCTTCGGAGTCAGCACCTGCATGGGCAGCAGGTCGTTGTTGTGGTTCGTCGGCATTGTCTCGCTGAACCGCAACGCCAAGTCAATCGCACCCTGGGCGGCTACGTCTTGGCCATAGGGCGTGAAGGCGAAGGCCCTACCGAGCTTCACCTGACTGGCCGCTGTCTTGTCCATGCCACCACCCTCAACCTTGATGTTTGTCATTCCGGCCGCCTTCAGGGCCTCGGCCCAGCCGTCGGCGATCGGGGCATCGAGGATGACCAGGTACTTGGCTGTCGGATGAGACTTCAGCGCCGAGACGATGGTGCTGTTGGCCTGACCACCGTTCACCTCTGTCAGGGTCAGGCTGAGCACATTGGTCTTGCATTTCGGGCACACCTTCTTGGTCTGCTTTAGAAATGCGTTTTTCTGGATGACCATCAGGGGGTACGCTGTCAGGCTGACGACGACGGCGCTCCCTTTGCCCTTCGAGTTGACGGCCAGTTCATCGGCCTCCAACTGCCCCGAGAGCACATCGGTTGGCGGACCGCCCGGCGTTCCCTTGACAACTGTGTTTGTCTTCACACCGGCGTCACCAACCAGGATGATGGGAACATGTGCTGCCTGGTAGGCCTTTATGTTTGTTGTCCCGATCATTGTCTGAGGGAACCCGGCCATCGTGACCGCCGTCGGATGCTGCTGGAGGGCGGTGGCGTAGGCCTGGGCGATGCTGGCGGCGTCGGTGTTGGTGTAGGTCACCGTCTTGTATGTCCAGCCGGCCGCCTTGGTGGCCGCCTCGAGCGCCGGGTAGTAGGCACCACCGCCGGGCTCGTTTGAGATCAGCGAGATGAGCACCTTGCCCTTTGTCGGAGTGTGCTTGAGCGGCACGTTCTGAACGATCTTCTTTGGTGACGGAAGGTACTTATTTATCTGCTGTTGCGCTTGGGCCAGCTTGGCTGTCGCCGCACCCGCCGGCGCGGTCCCCACCGCCCCCAACCCGGCCACCGCCAGCAACGGCAGCGCCGCCGCCGCTACCCCGACACGGCGACGCCTTCCGAATGCCCGCCGCAATTCGAGCCTTGACACTGTCTCCCCTCCCGATTTGTCGGTACTACGCACCCACGCAGACGGTCCGCATGGTGCTCCGAGAGCAAGCCCAACGCCGGCCTTCCGCCGCCGGTAAGACGCCCCCGCCTGGCCCCGCTTACTCTGGGGACCCTTACTAGTATAAGATATATTACCTTATGGGATCAAGCGCTTTTCCGAAATTGTTGCGATCCCTTGACCGGATCATTCAGACCTGAGCTGCGCCTCGCTGTTCAAGCGTCGATCTCCCAGCAGAGCCGGGGGCTCAAGGCCCCTGTTCGCCCACTCGTCTTCAGCAATTCGATCCGATTGCCATCGGGGTCCGCGCACATCATTCCTTTCGAGCCGTTGTTGGTCCCGTCACCGAACTCGGCAAAGATAGTGAGGGTATGCATCCGATCGTCGCCACCAAGAGCTCGGATACGGTGGCTTGCCGCCTGGATGTCATCGACCTCGAACGAGAGGTGCGTTAGACCTGGACGGTTGAATGCCTGATGCCCGAAGGCTCCCTCGATTCCTGGGTCAAGAATTTCGAGGAGCTCGATGACGAGGTGGTCGAGCTGCAGGAACTGTCCCCGCATGTTGGTTCCTGGAAGTTCCAAGACCTGATCGATCTCCTGGCCAGAAACGGTGTATTTGGCCCGTCTCTGGAAGCCCAACCCCTCGTAGAACCGAACGGAACGTTCGAGGTCGGAGATGCAAAGCCCGATGTGTGAAGGTGCCAGTCTCATCCGTAGCCCGTCCGGCTCAGTCCTGCTGGAGGTAGACGTTCTGGGTCGAGAGGGCCGGCGTCACCGTGTCCTCCGGGAAGCGCGGCCAGGAGGGGGGCTCGGTCAGGAGCTCGGCCAGCGGCGAGCCGATGCGGTCGGCCACCAACTGCAGGGCGTCGAGGTCGAAGCCGTAGACCGCCGCCGCCGTCCCGGCCAGCATCTGCCGGGCGTCGTCGGCCGGCGCCCCGGCGAAGGCGGCCTGGATGGCCTCCTTGCTGTAGGGGTAGCTCCCCTCCATATGGGGGAAGTCCGACCCCCACATGATCTTGCCGACGCCGATCTCCTCCCGCATGGCCCCTTCGGCCCCGGTGAACAGGCTGGAGCCCAGGTAGCACTGGCGGGCGAAGTACTCGCTCGGCGGCGCCGGGAGATACTGGGCCGCCTCGCCGGCGAAGTAGTTGAGGATCGAGCCCTTCATCTGGGCGCCGCCCCACAGGGCGTCCAGCTCGGCCAGGTACTGGGGCACCCAGCCCGAACCCACCTCGGTCAGCACCATCACCAGGTCGGGATGGCGCTCGAACACCCCGGCGAAGATCAGGTGGGCCAGGCCGCGACGCCCGAAGAAGCCGCTCTCCATCGCCCCGACCGCCGGCCCGGCCGGTCCGGTCTCGGCCGAGGCGGCATCGGCCGGCAGGTTGCCGTGCCGGTGGACCGGCAGCCCGAGCTCCTCGCACACCTGCCAGACCGGCTCGTAGCGGGGGTAGTACAGCGGTACGGTCACCAGGGCGTCACCCGGGAGCAGGATGCCCTTCAGGCCCAGGTCGGCGGCCGCCCGGATCTCGGCCACCGCGTCGTCCACGTCGTTGAGGAAGATCTGAGCGATCCCCGCCCTCCGCCCGGGGAGGGCATTGCAGAAGTCGGCCAGCCACCGGTTGTGGGCTCGCAGGCCGGCGAACCGCCGCCGGTAGTCGTCGCGGTCCACCGGGACCGACGCGGTGAGCACCCCGGAGGGGAAGAACGGCGGGGCCGTGTTGGGGAACAGCACCTCGGCGGTGATGCCGTCCTGGTCGAGCAGCCTGGTCCTGGTGTCACCGTCCCAGCTCCACGACGAGCTCCCCGAGGCCACCCCCATCCGGATCCGATCGTCGCCCTCGTCGTCCCACGGATCGGCGAAGTCCTGCGCCCAGGCGTCGAACTCCTCGTGCCACTCCTGCTCCAGGTAGTCCCGGTAGCCCATGACCGACGCCCCGGCATGGCAGTCCGACGAGATCACCACCTGCCGGGTGCTCGTCCCGTTCGTCCCCGATTCCCCACCCATCGCATTTCCTCCCGAACTCGTGGTTCCGCTACTGGCCGACCGATCGCTTGATACCTGACCCGCCACCGCTCTTCTCAACGTCCGACGCCGTCCAACGAGATCCCGTACAGCTCGGCGGCGTTGTCCTGCAGGACCCGCCGGCGGACCTCCGGCTCCACGCCGTCGAACGCCGCGGCGAAGTGGGCCGCCGGATCGGGGAACAGGCAGGTGGCGTGGGGGATGTCGGTCTCCACCAGCACGTTGCCGATGCCGACGTCGGCCAGGAGCTTCCGGGGCGCCACCTTCTCGAACCAGAAGGTGACGTACATGTGGTCCCGGAAGTAGTCCGTCGGCCGTCGCTGCTGGAACGACCGCTCGTCGGCCTCGGTCACCATCTCGTCCAACTGGTACTCGAGGGCCTCCAGCACGAACGGCACCCAGCCGATGCCGCTCTCGGCCGACACGATCTTGAGCCCCGGGTGCCGGTCGAAGAGGTTGCTCATGCAGAGGTTGGCCACGATCCGGGCATTGCTCATGTACATGAGGGCCGAGGTCACCGCCAGGCTGCGCTGGCGGTCGAACGAGCTCCACGCCGGCTCGGCCACCGTCGGCACCTCCGGGGTGGCTGGCGATGCGGGCTCAGACGGAGCAGCCCGGCCCGCCCGGTGGGAGTACCGGGCCCGGGCCCGCTCCATCTCTTCTTTCCTGGCCCCCGACCCGATGTGGAAGTTGGCCACGGTGCCCGACTGGTCGAACAGGTCCCACATGGGCTCGAAGTAGGGGTCGGCCAGCTCCCCGAGGCCGAGCAGCTCGGGCCGGTCCGACAGGGTGAAGCCGGTGATGCCCTGGTCGACCAGCCGGGTCATCTCGGCCACCGTCAGGTCCATGTCCCAGATGGGGAGCAGCGCCTGGGGGAACAGCCGGCCCCGGCCCTGTCGCTGCACGTCGACCAGGAAGTCGTTGTACATCCGCAGGATGGCCACCCGCTGCTCCAGGTCGTCGACGGCGAAGATGTGGTTGGAGGAGAACCCGATTCCGTTGGGGTAGAGCACCTGGGCGTGGATGCCGACTCGGTCCATCAGGGCCAGCCGGGCGGCGGGGTCCCAGGCGGCGGGGTCGACGGCCTCGAACGGCTGCACCGAGTTGGTCCCCAGCACCTTCTGCGCCCCGGCGGCGATGGTGTTGCCGCCGATGCTGGCCCAGAGCTCGCCGTCGAGGTACCACTTGGTCATCCCGTCCCGGGTGCGCTGCACCGGGACCCGGTCGCGCATGGCCTTGGGGGCCCGGGAGGTCCACAGGTCGGCCGGCTCGGTGAAGTGGGCGTCGCAGTCGACCACCTTCAGGTCTCCGAACGCCGTGGCCGCCGTCGTCATACCGTGGCCTCCCGGGCGATCCGCATGGCCTCGAACTGGGAGGCGTAGGAGTTGGCCGGCACCAGGTAGCCCTCGGCGTCGTTGAGCTCCGCCCAGTGGTCCCGGACGTCCTCGACGGTCAGTTCGGGGTCGACGTAGCCGGCGGTCTCGCCGACGAACACGTGGGAGACCCGGCCGGCGCTCACGTGGAAGGTCTCGCCGGTCACCGGGCAGTCGGGATGGGCCAGCCAGGCGAACACCGGCGACACCAGCTCCGGCCGGCCCTCGCGCTCCATCTTCTCCCGCATCTCCGGGACGGCCCCGTTGGCGCTCAGCCGGGTGAAGGCCGCCGGGGCCACGGCGTTGGCCCGGATGCCGGCGTCGGCCCCGTCGATGGCCAGCGACTTGGTCATGCCGACGAGGGCCATCTTGGCCGTCGAGTAGGGCACCCGGTCGAAGGTCCCGTAGAGGCCGGCACTCGAGGTGGTGAGGACGATCCGACCGTAGCCCTGGCCGACGAAGTGGGGCCAGGCCGCCCGGCACAGGTTGTAGGCCCCGTGCACGTGCAGGCGGAGCAGGTGCTGCAGGTCGTCGATCGAGCTCTCGCCGAAGGCGACGTACTTGGAGTAGCCGGCGTTGCTGATCACGATGTCGACCCGGCCGTACTCGGCCACCGCCGCCTCCACCGCCGACGGCCCCTCCGGGTCGGCCACGTCGCCGAAGTGCGGGATCGCCTCCCCTCCGGCAGCCCGGATCTCGTCGGCCACCGCGCTGGCCGGCTCCTGCGACGATCCGCCACCGCGGATCTCGGTGCCCAGGTCGTTCACCACCACCTTGGCTCCCCGGGCGGCGAGGAGGAGGGCGTGCGCCCGCCCGAGACCCCTCCCCGCTCCGGAGATGACGGCCACTTGGCCGTCGAACCGCACCTGCTCCACGATAGCCACCCCCAATCTGATTTATGATATATAGGCCATGGATGCCCTGTCAACGTTGGGCGACCACACCGGACCCCGACGAGCGTCGCAGCCTGCCCAGCCGCTCGGACGCAGACGACGCTCTTGGTCTGGACCGTCGGAGCCGGGTTCTCCGAGCAGCCGCCGGTCACGTTTCCAATGGAGGGGAGTCCCTTCGGCCCCTCCCGCTACCGAGTGGTGGAAGTGAGAAGGGTTGAGGCGCAGACGAGAGGTCTGGGGGGCCTTGGTACATGAGGACGTACTGCCGGACGGCGATTCGCAGCGCGCCGTCCTCGTACACCAGCGAATCTGTCGCGGCCCCGATGACGCAGCGAGGGGGCGCTTCCCGCGGCCACTGCAACTCCCGAACGAACCAGCGGGCGAGGGCAACCGTTCCGTCGCCGGACACCGGGCTGACGAGGCCACTCGTAAGCTCTTGAGTGCACAAGTCGTAGACGGCACGACGCTCGGCGAACGTGGCCCTGATCTCGTCGCGACCCTCGACGGAGAACAGACCGGCCGCGCTCCACCTCGCCCCCGACGCCCAACAGGCTGCGAATGCATCGACGTCGAATCGAGATATGGCATCACACATTTTCGCTGCTAACTCGGTAGCAGAGGATTCTATTATCAACTTCTCCACTGCAGCACGGTCCCAACCCTCACTGCCGGCCACCGTCAGTCCCCGGCCGACGCGAGGGATACGACCAGGCTGGCGACCAGATCTGGCCGGGAGATCATGGGGCAGTGCCCCGTGGGCCAACGGACCGAGCGCCCGATCCGCCGAGCAGCCGCCTCTTGATATTCCTGCGTGGCTGAACCGTCTTTTTCGCATATGACATAGGTCGACCGGATGTCTTTCCAGGCGGGATGTTCGATGGTGGGAGGGGGTGCCACCGAGTGCGATCGAAGGTTGGCCGAGGCCCAAGCTATGTCCTCATCGGAGCAGTCCCCATACCAGAGGTCGCGCAGACGTTCCGGTTTGGGCGTCATCTTGCCGTCCTCGATGACGACACAGTCGGGGAACCACGGAGTGGTCGGCGTTCCCTCGAACCACGGGTCGCCATCTGGAACCACGGCCGCCAGGTAGACGAGGTCGCCGATCCCTTCGCCACTCAGTCCGGAGATGGCGAGCCCCCCGAAAGAGTGGCCCACCACCACCACTGGGCCCTCACCGGCCAGGCAATCGACGGCCTTCTGCACCGGAATCGGGCTGGTCGGGTTCCCATCGGCGTACATGTCCGGTGCTTCGACGGCGATTCCCTGCTCCTCCAGCAGTTGGACGACACGCTCCCAGCACCACGGACCGTGGTTCGCCCCATGCACCAACACCGCTCCCGCCATCGCAGCCCTCCCGGTCCCCGGTAGATGGGCGGCCGCGCACGTTCGCCGTCTGGGCCTGCCATGAGGCCCCTGGAGTCAGCGCGAAACGCCGCCGAACTACTATATTGTATCGCAGTACGATATCGTATATCGACACGCCTGTCAACTCCCCGCTCGTCGACTCCGGGTCGGCGAGAACCACGACCACTTCCACGCCCTGCCGATCACCCGAGTGGACGGTGCCGACAACGACCTCCGCGGGCTGACACCGGTGAGCGACCACCTTTCCAAGACGAGGACTGACAGTGCCGCGCCGGCGGCAGAGGCAGTGGTGGTGGCGGCCGTCCGCCGGGGCTTCGCCGCCCGCACGGCTACCGATGATCCGACGGACTGAACCAGGAACCCCCGGCGACCCCCGGCGGACCTACGAGTTCGAACCATTTGGTCGATGGTTGTATATCATAGCGAAGTGTGGCACACTCGAAGAGGTGTGGCGCGCGGGGCGGGGTTCACGGACGTCACGTGCCGTCTGCCTGGCGACATGCCACGCAAAAAATGGGCGCAGTTGATCCGACCACTTCCGGCTACCGGCTCTCCCTGTCGAGATCTGCCAGGACAACTCCGTTGATCAGCACCGATAACCGCGAGAAAGGAAGAGGGGCCATGGGTTTCATTGACTGTGATAGCCATGTCGTGGAGACTGACGAGACCTGGAGCTATCTCGACCCGAAAGAGCGGCACTTCAGGCCGAGGGTCGTCGAGTTCGTCGAACCTGAGGACTCGTACCTGGCGGGTGGCTTGACCCCGGACGGTGTGGCGCCTCAGAGGATTTGGGTAGCCGAGGACAACTGGTGTCGCCGAATCCCTGACGATGGGAACGTCCACGGAAAGGCGAACATCTTCCTGGACTCCACGCTCACCCTCAACAACCTTGGCGCACGCCTCGACGATCTCGACGCGTTAGGAATTGACGTCCAACTCCTGATCTCGACGTTCTTCATCGGCATCGAGCTCGACAACCCTCTCGGCGAGGCGGCACTGGCCCGCAGCTACAACCGCTGGGCGGCAGACATCACCAAGGAGAGCGGCGGCCGGCTCGTATGGACGTTGCGTCCGCCCCTCCGAATGCTCGACCGGACGGCTGAGGAGCTTGCCTTTGGGAAGGAGCATGGCGCCGTCGGGATCCACATACGTGGCATCGAACACGGGATGTTTCTGACAGACCCCTACTTCTACCCCCTGTACGAACAGGCCCAGGACTTGGATCTGGCGATCATCATCCACCTCGGTGAGTCGATCCGACGCACGGAGAACCTGCCGATCGGACGGTTGATCCCCTCGCCGGCCGCCCTCATGGGGCACACCCACAAGATGATGGCGGGATTCCACGCCGTCCTGGCCTCCGACTTCGAAAAGCGATTTCCACGACTCAGATGGGGTTTCGTGGAAGGTGGCGCCTCCTGGGCCCCGGCAGTGCTGCAGCAGCATGCCCGGCTCATGGGCAACGTGGAGCGGTTCCTCGCCCTCCGGCCCTACAGGCCCGAAGACATCTCAGGAAAGAACCTGTTCATCGCCTGCGAGACCGATGAGGATATCTCCTATCTGACCACTGTTCTGGGCCCCGACGTGATGGTGACCGGCACTGACTACGGCCACAACGACCTCGGTTCGGAGATCGGAGCCCACGGTGCCCTCATGGCCAGAGCTGATCTAGACCCCTCGGTCGCGCGGAAGATCGTCGATACCAATGGTCGGCGATTTCTGGGGATTGCCGAGAACTTCCAACCTGCGCCCCCCTATCGGGCGCCGCAGGAGGTGCCGCACGTGAGGGGAGCCGTTTCCGAGGACGGGCGGGCGGTCACCACGATCACCCTGGTCGATTCGATCCGGTGATCGCCGCCGACGAGATCCGATTCGGGAGCGAGGGCTGGCGATCTCCTCCCTACCGAGCTCGCGACCGAGGTGGAGAAGCTGCGGGTGGTCAAGGCGGTCGACTACCGAGAGGCCCGGGGACCAATTTCGGTCGACAGCGAACGACCGATCCGGTGGTGGACGATCCGTACGAGTGGGAACCAGGCGATCTGGTCGTTTGGGACAACGCGTCTCTCCAACATGCCCGTGAGACGACCGCCGGGTGTGCCCCGCGAGCTCTCCGCCGAGTGGTAGCGGACCATGTGGATCTGAAGGGGAGGCCGGACCGCCTCGACCCCAGGTGGCAGGAGGAGCTGGTAGAGCGAACGGCGCGCTACGGTCCCGGCCAACCCATTGCCGTCCCGAAGGACTAGTGGTGGCTAGACCTTCGGCTTTCGACGTCGGCGTGCGGCGCTGATCTGCGAGACCGGCGCCGGCGGCCGGGCCGCTTCTTCGTCAAGCAACGAGAGGATCGCATCCTGGTTCCGCGCCAGGTGCTGGGTGGTGGCGAGTCGGATCCCCTCCTCCGACCGGGACTGCGCCGCCACCAGGAGCTGCATGTGCAGGTAGAAGTGGTTGCTGTCCGACTTGGTGTCATCGTCCACAGTGAACAGCAGGCGGGCATACCTCTCGTTCGCCGTGTAGAGGTAATCCCAGACCCTGAGCTCCCAGTCGGTCATGGCGTTTTGAAGCAGAGCCAAGTGGAACCGCCGGTGCATGGCCATCCGCTTGTCCACCGTCGCCGCGTTGCGGAGCCCGTCGAGGATTGACTCCAGTTGGGTCAAACCGGCCTTCGTCAGCAACAAGGCGCTTTCGGCCGCCAGCTCCGGTTCCAACAGAAGGCGGAGCCGGTAGATCCCGACCACGTCGTCGCGGTTCATCGGTCGCACCTCAGGTTGTGCACCGGGCCGGAGGATCAATAGGCCCTCAACTTCAAGGCGTTGCAGGGCCTCGCGGACGGGTATGTGGCTCACCCCGAGGCGAGCCGCCATTTTGTTGATCGAGAAGCCTTTGCCGGGTGGAAGTTCGCCGGAGATGATGGAACGCCGGATCTTCACGGTCACCTGGTCGACAACCGAGACCGGATCCACCGGGACGATTAAGGGCTCGTCATCCTCGGGTCCATCGGGGGGGAGGGGCGCTTGCACCGCTATATCGTATCAACACAAGGGGGCCATCCGCCTCATCCTTGCAGGGCCTCGGAGTTGAGGTGGTCAGGTCGTGGCGTCGGGGCCCTCCCCTTCCTCGGCTCCTTGACCGAGCCATCGCGATACGATATAGTACCTTCGCCCAGCAGCGCCGGCGCCCCAGCCTCATGCTCGCCATCCGGAACCGTGCATTCGGACAAGGGCAGTTTTTCGCCGGACTGAGTCGGATTGGTAGGTGACATGGCTGGAGCAGTGTTGGTTCATGGGGCCAACCACGGGCCCTGGTGCTGGGAACGGGTGACTCCCCTGCTGGTCGACCAGGGAATAGCCGTCGAGGTGCCGGACATGTACGCCGAGGGGGACCCGACCAGCCCGGTCCTGGTACGAGCCTGCGTCGATCGCCTTGTCGACAACGGCCCGGTGGTGGTCGTGGGCCACTCCTTCGGTGGCCTGGCCATTTCGGGCCTTGTCCCGGATGGCGTGGCCGACCTCGTGTACATCGCGGCGGTGGTGCCAGATAGCGAGCAGTGGTTCGATGGAACCCCGACCACTCCTTGGTTTCCTGACTGCGTCGTCATCGCAGACGGCAAGATGCTGCCGAAGCTCGAGTGCACGAAAGACCTGTGGTACGGGGACTGCACCGATGACGACATTGCCTGGGCGAATGCCAAGCTCCGCCCGCACACCATGGCGACGCCTCCGACCATCAACCGCCCCGCCTGGAAGGACGTCCGATCCACCTACGTGATCTGCGAGAAGGATGGATCGGCCACCCAGGAGTACCAACAGGCGGCAGCAGAACGCCTGGGTCGGTCGGTGCGATGGCCCACTGGGCACTGCCCCATGATCTCGCGACCCGACCTCGTGGCTGACCTCGTGGCGTCGCTGGCAGGCATTGACGACTGAGCGGCGAGCGATGCGCCCCGGCCGTCCAGTGGACAACGCGTGTCACCAGACCCCGAAGACAAGGGAGTAATGGAAATGGGAAGGATGAACCATGGCTACCTTCCGGCTTTCCTGCAGCAGCGGGGGACCGATGAGTACCAGGGGGTTCCGTATACCGACAGCGATCGAGCCGCGATCCGCTCGATCCTGGCCAGCGCCACAGAAGCGAGCGGCACCGGCGACGAGCCCTGGCCGGAGTACATCAGCAGCAAGCTCGGCACCGCCCGAGGGCTGCGGGCTCTGAACGAGACCGAGGATGGTGACGCCTTTTACGACGTCCCTCTCGAGGCCACCGAGGACACGGAGGCGGCGGCCGAGTGCTTCTCGGTGGCGCCAACCGTGATCGACGTCCAAACGCACTTCATGGTCGACTCCGACAACGCTCGACGGGCCACCCCGATCTACCACGAGTTCGTTCGGCAGATCATGCCGGCATGGTGGGCCGGCCTCGACTCGGTCACCCAGTACGGCATTGCCGAGTACCTGCGCTGCGTGTTCTTGGAATCGTCGACGGCGGTGGCCGTCCTCAGCTCGGCTCCCACGCAAGAGGTGCTGGCTCCTAACGAGGTGCTCACGGCCACCCGCGAGCTGGCCGATCGGTTCGGTGCCATGGGCCGCCTGCTCAACCACACGGTTGTCGATCCAGCCAAGCCAGCCCAGCTCGAACAGATGGACCGATGGGCTGCGGCAATGGGGACGGTGGCCTGGAAGGTCTACACCGATCCGACGGTCGGCGGAATGATCGGTATGGACAGCCGCTTCGTCTCCGAAGACTTGTTCGCTTGGCGGCTCGACGACGAGGTCGGGTCCGGCTTCTTGGATGAGGTCTCGCGGAGCAACGTGGACATCATCTGCGCCCACAAGGGCATCGGCAACCACCCGGCGGCATCGCCAGCTGACGTTGGCCCAGCCGCGGCTGCCCATCCCGACCTGCGCTTTCTCGTCTACCACTCCGGTTACGTCGTCCCAGCCCACGAGGGCGTTGCTCCCGAAGGTCCATACGAGCGGGGTGGCGGCGGAGTGGACCGCCTCATCGATTCGGTGACCGGCGCTGGCGTAGGTCCCGGAGGCAACGTCTACGCCGAGATCGGCTCGACCTGGTTCAATCTGATCCGGCGGCCCCGAGAGGCCGCGCACGTCCTGGGCAAACTCCTGGTGGCCTTCGGACCCGACAACGTCCTCTGGGGCACGGACAGCATTTGGTACGGGCCCCCAGAGCCCCTGGTCGATGCCTTCCGGGCCTTTCAAATCCCGGTCTCGATGCAGGAGGAGTTCGGCTACCCGGCCCTGACGGACGAGGTCAAGCACAAAGTCCTCGCAGGAAACGCCGCCAGTGTGTACGGCATCGACCTCGAGTCGGCGCGACGCCGGGCAGAGTCAGACGACTGCGCCTGGATCAACCAGGTCGCTTCTGAGCTGAAGGGGCGGTAAGGGTGTCGACCACTGCCGGGTCATCACTCCGGCCGTTCAGCGAGAGTCCTATCCAACCGCCCACGGAGCACCTCGGCAGCATCCCGGTCGCCGCCGGGCACAGCGTACGCGTACACATTCAGCGTTGTACGAGCCCGGGCGGGGGGCCAACCGCCCGGTAGACCCCTCAGGGCTTCGGGCGACGCGGTCAGACCGGGGAACCGGCTCCGACTTGGACTTCCTATGAGAGCGGACGACGGGACTCGAACCCGCGACCCTCACCTTGGCAAGGTGATGCTCTACCAACTGAGCCACGTCCGCGTGTGGCTGACCACCATAGTCGGTGGTGGTACCGGGCGGCCAACACCCACCTCCGCCTTCGGGCCCTACGGGCCGGTCGGGTTGGGAGCACGGGGACCGGGGCGACGGGGCGCCTCCTCCGGTCCAGCCTACGGAGAATCGCCAAAATCCCTGGTCAACGAGCCACGCTTTCGTCCTCTCCTCGTCCCATCCCCCAGGTCAACGCCATTCTTCCGGGGTCGGAATTTTTCGAACTACCGACGCCCTCGCCCCGACGACGCCCCCGCACCCCAAGGAGGGCCCAAGGAGGGCTCAAGGGGGACAAGCAAGGGGCAGCCGCCCCTACCCGGCCACCCCCCGCTGCAGCAGGGCCGCCGCCACCAGCTCCGCCAAGCTGTCGTCCAGAAGGTCGGCCAAGACGGCCACGTCGGGGGCCAACCGGCGGCAGCCGAGCAGGCCGAACTGGACGGTGCCCTGGTAGCTCATGGCGGTGACGTTCAGGCCGACCCCCTCGCAGATGGGCCCGACCGGGTGCAGGGCGGCCACCCTGGACCCGGCGCACCACAGCCCGAAATCGGGACCGGGCACGGTGGACACCACGACGTTGAACACCGGCGGCAGCCGGTCGAACAGCCGCAGCCCGGCCGCCCACCGCATCGCCCGCGACGACACCGCCGGCGGCGTCATCCGGGCCAGGTCCTCGAACAGCCGGCCGCCGACCAGCCCCTCCTGGGTCTTGGCCACCCTGGTCCCGGCGGAGACCGCCAGCAGCCGGTCCACCGGATCGGCCAGGTCGGTGGCCAGGGACACCAGCATGGCCGACAGCCGGTTGCCCAGGGCCACCTCGGCGGCGTGATCGGCATGGTCGGCATGGTCGACGTGATCGGCGGCGCCGGCGGCCCGTCCGGCGGGGCCACCCCGGGTGGACACCGGCACCAACCCCACCAATGACCGGTCCGGGCACTCCCCCCGCCGGTCCAGGAGCCGGCGGACGGCACCGCCGACGGCGGCGAGCAGGACGTCGTTGACGGTGGTGCCGAACGCCCGGCGGACCAGCTTGACGTCGTCCAGCGGCACCGCCACCGCGGCGAACCGACGACGGGCCGACAGGGTGCCGTTCAGCGACGTCCGGGGGGCGCTGAACGGCGCCGGCGGCGGTGCCTGCCCCTGGTCGGCCAGCTTCCGGTTGTGCCCGGCCACCGCCACCACGGCGTCCAACAGTTGGTCCGCCGCGTCCCAGGCCACCTCCGGCTGGCGGGCCAGCCCGGCGGCGGCGTACCGCAACAGCGCCGCAGACGTCGGGATGGGCTCGGGAGCCCAGGGCTCGGCAGCGAACGGCACCGGCCGGCCTCGGGGCCCCAGGTCCAAGAACGCCCCCAGCAACGACGCCCCGGACACCCCGTCCAAGACGGCGTGGTGCAGCTTCACCATCACCGCCGTCCGGTCGCCGGCCAGGCCCTCGACCACCACCATGTCCCACAACGGCCGTCCCGGGTCCAGGGCCCGGGCCATGAAATCGGCCACCAGGTCGTCGAGCTCGGCCGGCCCGCCGGGTTCGGGGAGGCTGGCCCGGTGGACGTGGTCGTCCAGGTCGAACTCCGGGTCGTCCATCCACACCGGGTGGTGCAGCCCCAGCGGCACCGTCACCGCCCGCTGCCGCAGCGGCCGGACCAGGTGGATGCGCTGCTCGAACACCCGCCGGACCTGGGCGTACCGGGTGCCCGGCGAGTACAGCGACCGCCGGCCCTCCGGGGGGTCCAGCACCAGCACCGCCCCCACCTGCAGATGGCTGGTCCCGGTCTCCAGGGCCAGGAACGCCGCGTCCATGCCCTGCAACGGTTCCATCATCCGCCCCACCGCCCGCACCTCATCCCCCGGCCCCCGACCGTGCGACCGGCCCGCCACCCGGAGCCGCCAGCCCGGGGCCGCCGGGCGGTCACCGGCCGCTGTGCCCGAACCCGCCGGCCCCCCGCTCGGCCGCCGGCAGGTCCTCCGCCGCGGCCACCGCGGCGAAGTCGGCCTGGGCCACCTGCTGGATGACCAACTGGGCGATCCGGTCGCCGCGCCGCACCTCGTAGGGGTCGGTCGGGTCGGTGTTGACCAGCAGCACCGCCAGCTCCCCGCGGTACCCGGCGTCGATCAACCCCGGGGTGTTCAGGCAGGTCACCCCGTGCTTCAGCGCCAGCCCGCTGCGGGGCTGGACGAACCCGGCGTACCCCGGCGGGATGGCCACGATCAGTCCCGTCGGCACCAGCCCCCGGCCGCCCCCGGCGCCCAGCACCACGTCCTGGCGGGCGTACAGGTCGGCGCCGGCGTCACCCGGCTTGGCGTACCCCGGCAGCGGCAGGTCCGGGTCCAACTGGTGCACCGGCACCGTCAACACCGTCGGCATCGCCGAACCCTACTGCCGCCCGCCGCTCCCCCGCCGCTCCGGTTCCCCCGCCGCCGATCGGTGGGCCGCCGACGGGGTCCCGATAGCATCCTCAGCCATGCTGGCCTGGATGGACCTGGAGATGACCGGCCTGGACCCGGCCCGGCACACCATCGTGGAGATCGCCACCCTGGTCACCGACGACCAGCTACAGGTGGTCGCGGAGGGACCGGACCTCGTCGTGTCGGCCACCGCGGAGCAGTTGGTCCAGATGGACCGGTACGTCCGCGACATGCACACCAACTCCGGCCTGCTGGCCGCCATCGAGGCCTCCACCCTGTCCCTGGCCGACGCCGGCCACGCCACCCTGGCGTTCCTGCGCCAGCACCTCGACCCCGGCCAGGTGCCGCTGGCCGGCAACTCCATCGGCACCGACCGCCGGTTCCTGGCCGCCCAGATGCCGGACCTGGAGCGGTTCTTCCACTACCGCAGCGTCGACGTCTCCACCGTCAAGGAGCTGGCCCGCCGCTGGTACCCCGACGCCCTCGCCGCGGCCCCGGCCAAGCAGACCGCCCACCGCGCCATGGACGACATCAAGGAGAGCGTGGCCGAGCTGGCCTACTACCGCCAGGCCGTCTTCGCCCCCGCACCGAAGGAGGACACCCCGGCATGACCGACCGGCCGTCCGACGACTCGCCGCAGGAGCTGATGACCCTGGCGGAGGCCACCGCCCAGCTCACCGCGCCGGGGCAACTGTTCGAGATGGAGGACGTCGACATCCGGGGGGTGACCACCCGGACGTGGAAGCTGGCGCCGCAGTCACTGCGGACGGTGCTGGACCTGACCCTGGGGTACGGGGACGCGGAGTACCTGGTGTACGAGGACGAGCGGTACACCTTCGACCGGCACTACCGCATCGCCGCCACCCTGGCCCACCGCCTGGTGGACCGGTTGGGGGTGCGCAAGGGGGACCGGGTGGCCATCGCCATGCGGAACCTGCCGGAATGGGTGATGACGTTCTGGGCCGCCGTCGCGGCCGGCGCGGTGGTGGTGCCGGTGAACGCCTGGTGGACCGGCGACGAGCTGCGGTACGGGGTGGCCGACTCCGGGTCGGTGGTGGCGGTGGTGGACGACGAGCGGGCCGGCCGCATCCGGTCCGCCGCCGGCGACCTGGGGCAGCTACGGACCATGGTGGTGGTGTCCGAGCACCGCGGCCGGCCGCCGGTGCTGGCGGCGCCCGGCGCCGGGATCGACGGGGTGGCCGAGCTGGCCTTCGGCGACCTCCTCGGCGACGTCGCCGACGACGCGGTGCCGCCGGACGTCGACATCCAGCCCGACGACGACGCCACCATCTTCTACACCTCCGGCACCACCGGCCGGCCGAAGGGGGCGGTGGGCACTCACCGGAACACCTGCAGCAACCTGATGAACCTGTTCTTCGTCAACACCCGCGGCCAGTTGCGGTACGGCAGGTCCGCGCTGCAGTCCGAGACCGGCGGGAACGCCTACCTGCTGACCGTGCCCCTGTTCCACGCCACCGGCTGCCACGCGGTGCTGGTGGCCTACTCCGCGTCCGGCGGCAAGCTGGTGCTGGTGCACCACTTCGACCCCGAGCAGGTGCTGGAGCTGATCGAGCGGGAGAAGATCACCACGTTCGGCGGGGTGCCCACGATGGTGATGCAGGTGCTGGACTCCCCCGAATTCGGCAAGCACGACGTGTCGTCGGTGACGTCGGTGTCCTACGGCGGCGCCCCGGCCCCGCCGGAGCTGGTGCGCCGGATCCGGCAGGCCTTCCCGGTGGGCCAGCCCGGCAACGGCTACGGCCTGACCGAGACCTCCGCGGTGACCGCCATGAACACCGGGGCCGACTATGTCCGCCGGCCCGACAGCGTCGGCCCCGCGGTGCCGGTGACCGACGTCGCGGTGGTCCCCGACGACTTCACCGGCCCGCACCCCACCGCCGACCTGCCGTCCGGCCCCGACGTGGTCGGCGAGCTGTGGGTGAAGGGCCCCCAGGTGGTCCGGGGGTACTGGAACCGGCCGGAGGACACCGCCCTGGTGTTCACCGACGGCTGGCTCCACACCGGCGACGTCGCCCGGGTCGACGACGACGGGTTCATCTACATCGTCGACCGGGCCAAGGACGTCATCATCCGCGGCGGCGAGAACGTGTACTGCGTCGAGGTGGAGGCCGCCCTGTTCGAGCACCCCGCGGTGGCCGACTGCGCGGTCATCGGGGTCCCCCACCCCACCCTCGGTGAGGAGGTCGGCGCGGTGGTCGTGCTGCGGCCGGGCCACAAGGTGGGCGCCGAGGAGCTGGCCACCCACGTCCGCGACCGCCTGGCCGCCTTCTCGGTGCCCACCCGGTTCTGGTTCGTCGACCAGCCGCTGCCTCGGAACCCGGCCGGCAAGGTCCTGAAGCGGCAGCTCCGCGAGCAGCTCCTGGACCGATAGCCCGGGGCCGCCCGCCGTCCAGGCCCCGCAGCCCATGCGGCGGTCAACTCATGTGGCGGTCAGCCCATGCGGTGGTCGTCCCGGACGTGGCGGTCGCCCCCGGACGCGGCGGCGCCGGCCCGAAGGCCGGCGCCACGTCGCTTCGTCCCCCGGTCCGGCCGGGCCGGGATGGCCCCGGCCGGCCGAGCTCAGTCGTTGGGGATCACTTGTTGGGGATCACTTGTTGGGCTGCGGGGTCAGCCGCAGGTACGGCTTGACCGCGTTGAACCCCTTCGGGAACCGGGCCTTGGCGTCGTCGTCGGACACCGCCGGGGCGATGATGACGTCCTGGCCGTCGGTCCAGTTCACCGGGGTAGCCACCGAGTAGTCGGCGGTCAACTGCAGGGAGTCCAGCACCCGGATGATCTCGTCCACGTTCCGGCCGGTGGACGCCGGGTAGGTCAGGATCAGCTTCACCTTCTTGTCCGGGCCGATGATGAACACCGACCGGACCGTGAGGGTGTCGTTGGCGTTCGGGTGGATCATGTCGTAGAGGTCGGCCACCTGCCGGTCCTCGTCACCGATCAGCGGGAACGACAGCGCGGAGCCCTGGGTCTCCTCGATGTCCCCGGCCCAGCCCTTGTGGGACTCCACCGAGTCCACCGACAGCCCGATCAGCTTGGTGTTCCGCTTGTCGAACTCCGGCTTGGCCTTGGAGAAGGCCCCCAGCTCGGTGGTGCACACCGGGGTGAAGTCCTTGGGGTGGGAGAACAGGATCCCCCAACTGTCCCCCAGCCACTCGTGGAAGTTGATGGTCCCGTCGGTGGTGTCCGCCGTGAAGTCCGGAGCGGTGTCGCCCAGTCGTACTGCCATGGAGTCGTCCTCCTGTGTCCCGGGGCAGGGGGTCTCCGCGACGCCTCCGTGCCTGATGTCCTGGTGTGCGTCGTCCACCATAACGGACCCAGGAGCAATTGTCGATCAGGTAGGTCAGGAATCTTGGCGGGGCGGGTGGCCGGGGCCCGGGTGGCCGTCCGAGGGGACCCGCCGTGCGAGAATCGGGGCATGGGAGATGGGGATCTGCACAGTGCACGGTGAGCAGCACCGGCGGGACGGTGAGCAGCACCAGCGGGACGGCGAGCAGTACCAGCAGGACGGCGGGGACCGGCGGGACGGATCGGTGGTGGTGGACACCGTGGGGCCGGTGACGGTGGTGACCATCGACCGGCCGCAGGTCCGCAACGCCGTGGACAGCGGCACCGCCGAGGCCCTGCGGCAGGCGTTCAGGGAGTTCGACGCCGATCCGTCGGCCGCCGTGGCCGTGCTGACCGGCGCCGGCGGCCACTTCTGCGCCGGCGCCGATCTGAAGGCGCTGAGCGACGGCGACCGCCGGCCGGTGCCGGACCACGGGACAGGCCCGATGGGGCCCACCCGGATGACGTTGTCCAAGCCGGTGATCGCCGCGGTGGACGGCTACGCGGTGGCCGGCGGCCTGGAGCTGGCCCTGTGGTGCGACCTGCGGGTGGCCGCCGACGACGCCGTCTTCGGGGTGTTCTGCCGCCGGTTCGGGGTGCCGCTGTGCGACCTCGGCACGGTGCGGCTGCCCCGGCTGATCGGCCACTCCCGGGCCATGGACCTGATCCTGACCGGCCGGCCCGTCGATGCCGCCGAGGCCCTGGCCATCGGCCTGGCCAACCGGCCGGCGCCGGCCGGCGGGTCGCTGCCGGTGGCGCTGGAGCTGGCCGGGCAGTTGGCCGCCCTGCCGCAGGGCTGCCTGCGCAGTGACCGGGCCTGCGCCGTGGACCAGTGGGGACTGACCGAGGAGGACGCGGCCGTCATGGAGGCCCGGCGGGGCCGGCAGGTGATCGCCAGCGGCGAGACCCTGGCCGGCGCCCGGCGGTTCGCCGGTGGCGCCGGCCGCGGCGGGGTACCGGTGGCCGCCGGAGCGGCCGCGGCGGGCGGCGGCGGGGCGGGCGGCGGCGGGGTGGCCCGGTGACCACCGCCCCGACCCCCCTGGTCCCGGCACCCGGGCCGGCCGGCGACCGGCCCACGGTGGCCGCGTTCGACTTCGACGGCACCCTCACCCACGGCGGCAGCGTCCTGGCCTTCCTGGTGGCCGTCCGCGGCCCCCTGCCCACCGCGGTGGCCGTCCTGCGTAGCCTGCCTGGCCTGATCCGCAGCGCCCTGTTCAGCGGGTCGGCGGCCGACGACACCAAGGAGGGCCTGTTCACCGACCTGCTGTCCGGGCTGCCGGCCCAGGAGGTGGACCGGCTGGCGGCCGACTTCGCCGAGCGCCACCTGCGGCGCCGGCTGCGCCGGGACGCCCGGGACCGGCTGGACTGGCACCGCAAGCAGGGGCACCGGGTGGTGGTGGTGTCGGCGTCCCCGGACCTCTACGTCCGGCCGGCCGCCGACCTGCTGGGCGCCGAGGCCGCCCTGGCCACCCGGCTGGCGGTCAGCGGCCACCTGCTGACCGGCCGGTACGAGGGCAAGAACTGCCGGGGCCCCGAGAAGTACGCCCGGCTGGCCGGCTGGCTGCGGGCCGAGGGGCTGAACGGCGCCGGCCCCAACGCCCCGGTGCTGTGGGTCTACGGCAACAGCCGCGGCGACCTCCGGCTGTTGCAGGCCGCCGACCACGGCGTCGACGCCGGCCGGCTCGGCCGGTTCGGCCGGCTCCGCCGGTACCCCAGGCTGGCCACAGTGATGGCGGAGGCTCCCCCGGCCTGACCCGGGGCCCCCTCTCCGGACGGGCCCGTCCGCCGGTCGGGCCCGTCCGCCGGGTCGGGTCGTTCAGCCGGCGGTGGTCACCAGGCCGACGACCCGGCCGCCGTAGTGGGCCACCGCGGTGGTCAGGTCACCGAGCTGCGGGGCGTCCCCGAAGGCGGTGACCTTGCCGGCGGTGGTCACCAGCAGGTACCCGGCACCGTCGGCGGTGGCCGCCAGGCCGGTGGCCCCGGACCCCCCGGCGGTGCCGGCGGCGGACCCGTAGAAGTGGGCGTCACCGAAGGCGAAGATGCCGCCGTCGGACGCCACCAGCCAGTACCCGGCGCCGTCGGCGGTGGGGGCCATGCCGACCACGGGCTTCACCAGGTGCAGGCTGCCGGTGGAGCCATGGAAGACGGCGTCACCGAACGCGAAGATGCCGCCGTCGGCGGCCACCAGCCAGTACCCGGCGCCGTCGGCGGTGGGGGCCATGCCGACGATGGGCTGGTTCAGCCGTTGCCCGCCCATGGAGCCGTAGAAGTGGGCGTCGCCGAAGCTGAACATGCCGCCGTCGGTGGCCACCTCCCAGTAGCCGCCGTCGTCCGGCGTAGCCGCCAGGCCCACCACCGGCTGGTTGAGCGGCTGGCCGCCCATGGAGCCGTCGAAGTGGGCGTTGCCGAAGCTGAAGATGCCGCCGTCGGCCGCCGCCAGCCAGTATCCCCCGACCCCGCCGCCGGCGCCCGGGGTGGCCGCCGGCCCGGGCAGGTTCCCGAGGGTGGCCGGCCCGTAGTAGTGGGTCACGATCTGCTGGTAGGTCCAGTTGCCCTGCCCGTTGTCCTGCCCGATGGCGTACCCCAGGGCCCCCCACTGCCCCATGCCGATGCCGTGGCCCCAGCCGTGGCCGGACAGGGTGGCGGTGCCGCCGGACACGGCGGTGACGGTGAACCAGTTGGACTGCACCCCTGTGCCTGTGGTGGCCGCCACGAACTGCGCCGCCGTCATCGTCTTGGGCGCCCTTGTGCCGTTCACCACCACCGTCACCGCCCGGCCGCCCCAGTCGCCGAGGCCGTTGCGCCTGGTCACTGTGATCCCGGTCAACGTCGGCCCGATTGTGGAGGCCCAGTGGTCAGTGACGGTGGCGGTCCAGTTGTGGTGGGTGTTCCCGGCCACCACGTCCCCTGTGTCGGGAACCGCGGTGAACGGGGACTGCTCTGTGGCGTTGGAGGTGTACCCGCCGGTGGACGACGAGTACTCGGTGGTGGCGATCCGGCCTGTCGGCATGAACATGACCTGGCCGGCGGTGTCGGTGGCGGCGGCGATGCTCGCCGCGGACTCCCACTTGGTGCCGCGGTAGGTCTGGCAGGTCAGGTCGCAGGTGTCGGCGTAGCCGCCGTACCCGCCGAGGTTGGCCAGCACGTAGGACCGGGCGGCCACCGCTTGGGCCTCCAGCTCCTGGAACCCCCAGTTCTGGCCCTGCGGGCCCGGGCCGCCCAACGACGCCCAGGTGGACGGCGACTCCCCCGGCACGGTGTCGGCGATGTACTGCTCCAGCGGCAGCGTGTTCACCGTCCGGGCCTGCCCTGTGGCGTTGTACGTGGCGGTGACGGTGCCGTGGTCGTTGGTGCTCTGGCCTCCGCCCACGCACAGCGTCAGCAACTGGGACGCCGTCACCGGGCTGGCCGTCGGGTCCTTCTGGCCGGTGCCCACCTGCACCGACCACGGTGCCGCCCCTGTGGGCTCGCCGCCGGCACATGTCTGCGCGGTCTGCACGTTCCAGGTACCGCCGGCCGCACGCTGGAACCGCACCGCCGGGGCGTTGGCGACCCCGGGGGCCGACACCCCGCCGGGCGACGACACGATGACGTCCAGTGTGTTGTTCTCGGTCATCACGATCCGCACGCTGACGGTGTCGGGCGGGATGACGGTGTCGGGCGAGAGGGCGGCCGCCGCCGACTGCGGCTCCACCGGCACCGACGCCGGCCCCGGCATCGGCCCCGGCACCGACGCCGGGGTCCCCAGGTCGGCGGTGGACGCTCCGGCCGGCGCGGTCGTCACCGGCACGGCCACCACCGGCACCACGGCGACGGCCACCGCCACCACCGTCGTCACCGCCGTCACCACTGCCAGCCGACCCCGGCCCGCGTTGCTGCTGTTGCGGACGTGGTTGATGGGGCCACAGCCTACAAAGGGGGCGCCGGTGGCGGGTGCCACCCCCGCCCGGGTACCGGGCACCGGGCACCAGGTACCGGATGCCGGGTGCCGGATGCCGGGTGCCGGCGGGGTCCGCCGGTACACTCCCGGGCCGTGCGAGTCGACCAGGTCATCCCGTCGCTGGCCAGCCGCGACGCCATCGGCGTGCACACCCTGGCCCTCACCGACGCCCTGCGGCGGACCGGCATCGAGTCGGACGTCTACTACGGCAACGCCACCCCCGACGTCGCCCACCTGGGCCGGCCGGTGACCGACCTGGGCCGGACCGGCCGGGACCGGTGGCTGCTGTACCAGTCCTCCATCGGCAGCCCGGTGTTCGACATCCTGGCCGCCCGGGACGAGCCGAAGCTGGTCAACTACCACAACATCACCCCTGCCGCCCTGCTGGCGCCGTGGGAGCCGAACGTGGGCTACGAGGTGTCCCTCGGCCGCACCCAACTGGCCCGGCTGGCCCCGCAGAGCGGCCTGGCGGTGGCGGACTCGGCCTACAACGAGACCGAGCTGGTGGAGGCCGGGTACACCGACACCGCGGTGGTGCCGCTGCTGATCGACATGACGGCCACCGGGGCCGACCCCGACCCGGACCTGGCGGCCCGGTTGGCGGCCGGCAAGGCCGACGGCGCCCCGGACCTGCTGTTCGTCGGCAAGGTGTCGCCGCACAAGGCCCCGCACGACCTGGTCAAGATGCTGGCGGTGTACCGTCGGCTGTACCACCCCGGCGCCCGGCTGTGGCTGGTGGGGTCCCCCCTCGGTGACCAGTACGGGCCGGCCCTGGCCGGGTTCGTCCACGACCTCGGCCTGGACGGTGCGGTCACCGTCACCGGGTCGGTGTCCCCGGCCGCCCTCGAGGCCTACTACCAGGCCGCCGACGTCTTCGTCTGCGCCTCCGACCACGAGGGGTTCTGCGTCCCCCTGGTGGAGGCCATGGGCCACGGCGTGCCGGTGGTGGCCAACGGGGTGACCGCCATCCCGGAGACCGTCGCCGACGCCGGCCTGGTCCTCCCCGACAAGGCCCCGCTGCGGTTCGCCGCCGCCGTCCACCGGGTGGTCACCGACAGCGGCCTCCGCCGGCGGCTGTCCGAGGCCGCCACCCGGCGGGTGGCCGCGTTCTCGGTACAGCGGTCCACCGACCGGTTCGTCGACCTCATCCGCCGCGCCGTCGGCGCCTGACGCCGCCGCAGCCCGGCCGGGCCGGAGTCAGCCTTCCCGGTCTCTGACCCCCAGCAGCAGGTCCACCAGCCGGTCCCCGGCGCTGTCCAGCCCCAACGCCGGCACCCGGGCCAGGCCGGCGGCCACCAGGGTGGCCCGCCAGCCGTCGTCAACCTGCAGCCGGCGGATGGCATCGGCCATCACCACCGGGCCCTTGCTGCCCAGCAGCACCCCGGCGTTTCCCAGCACCTCCGGCAGCGCCCCCTCCCGGTAGGCCACCACCGGCAGCCCCCGGGCCATGGCCTCCACCACCGGCAGGCAGAACCCCTCATGCTCGGACGACACCACCAGCACGTCCGCCGACCGGTACGCCGCGGCCAGCTCGTCGTCGTCGACCCTGCCGGTGAACCGCACCGCCCCGGTCAACCCCAGGTCGGCCACGTACCGGTGGACGGCGGCCACGTACGACGGCACCGCCGGCTTGCCCACCACCAGCAGCTCCGCCGCCGGGTCGTACTTGGCCCGGTAGGCCAGCAGCGCCGCGATGACGTCCTCCACCGCCTTGTTGGGGGCCAGCCGCCCCACCGCCAGCCACTGCGCCCCGTGCCGGCGGGCCTCCTGCCGGCCGGCTGGCTGGTCACCGGCCTGACTACCGGCCCGGCTACCGGCCTGACCACCAGTCCGGCCACCGGCCTGACCACCGACCGAGTCCCCGGCACCGGGAAGGTCCACCACTGGCGGCACCACCTCGGTGGCGGCGAACCCGGCCTGGACCAGGTCGGCCCGGTTGACCTCCGACACGGCCACCCCCAGCGCGGCCCGGCCGGCCAACCGGGCCAGCTCTCCCCGGGCCCGGAGCTGGTGCAGGACCAGGCCGGTGTCCCACGGCGAGAACAGGGGCGGCGGGGTGACGTTGTGGTAGTTCACCACCAGCCGTTCCGGACGGGCCATCAGCCGGTCCACCAGGGCCGACGCGGTGGCGAACTGGTACACCAGCACGTCGTCCGGCCGGGCCGACTCCGGGTAGGTCGACGCCGGCCTGGTCTGGTCGGCGGTCTCCGGGTCGTCCAGCTCGACGTAGATCTCCGACGGCACCCCGCGGGACCGCAGGCGGTCGCGGATGGCCAGGGTGTGCCGGCCGACGGCGTCGCCGACGTGCAGCATCGGGACGAACTGGTGCACCCCGGCCTGGCGCACCTCGGCCCCGTGCACCCCGGCCTGGCGCACCCCGGCCTGGTGCACCCCCACCCCGCCGGTCCGGCTGGTCCCGGGCCCGGTCACCGCCGCCCCCTCACCCCGTAGGTGCCCGGGGCGTCGTCGTTCTGGACAACGTCCACGTCGGTGTAGCCGGCTCGTTCCAACAGCAGCCGCCAGGTCTCGGGGTGCAGCGGACGCCCCGGCAGCAGGTCCCGGGCCACCGCGGCCCACCCGTCGGCCACGGCGTCCGGCCGGGTGCCGACCACCAGCACCGGCGCCGCCGGCGCCAACCGCTCGGTGCCGGTGGCCAGCAACTGCAACTGCTGGTCCAGCGGTACCCGGTCGACCACGCCGGCCAGCACCAGGCCGCCCAGCGACCCGGCCGGCACCGACCGCAGCAGGTCCAGCACCTCGCCGACGTGCACGTCCACCCCGGCCTCCGCCGCCCGCCAGGCCACCGCGCCCCGCGGTTCGGCACCCCTGACCGTCAGCCCGGCGCCGGCCAGGGCCACCGCCAGCTCGCCGGCGCCGCACTCCCCCACCACCACCGGCCCGGTGGCGGGGCCGAACCAGGCCACCGCCGGACCCGCCCACCGGTCCAGGGCGGGCGGGTCCACCAACCAGGCCAGGCCGTCCACCGGACGGTTCCGGGCGGCCGCCGCGTCCTCCAACTGCTGCACCCTGGCCGACAGGAAACGGAGTGCCTCCACCGTTGCCGACACCGACTCGTGCGCCAGCTCCGGTGGCAGCAGCCGCCGGACGGCGCCCTCCGCCAGGAACCGGATGCGGGTGTCCAGCCACGCCTCGGCCAGCACCCGGGGGTTCCGGTGCGGCGGGATCCGCGGCCGGGCTCCCCGCTCTGGGCCGCCGTCGCCGTCCGGGCCGGCACCCGCAGGGCCGGCGCCCCCCGGGCCGATCCCCGGCCCGCCACGCTGCACGCGGCCGGCGGTGGCGTCCCCGGGCTCACCCGACGTCGCCGTGGCCGTCCCGGCGGGCGACGGCCCGGCCCGATCGGCGGTCAGGTCGTCCCGGACCCGCTCCAGCCGGCCGAAGGCGTCGGAGAAGTTCCAGCCGGCCGTCCCCTGGGGGCTGAGCCGCCGGAAGGCGGCGGCGAGCTCTTCCAGGAAGGCCGGCGGCGGCCCGCCGGCCGGGTCCCGCCGGCGGGGGTCCGAGCCGGCGTCGACGCCGGCGTCGTGGTCGGTCACGGCCGGGCATGATACCGGTTGCGCCATTCTCACCCCTGTTGCCAGGTATTTCTTCATTCGAGGGCGGGTATCTGAGGGGACGGCCGCCCCCTTTGGCGGCCGCCGGCAGAGGCGACCGCCCATCGGTTGGCCGCCGATCCACGGACCGGACGACGGACCGGACGATGGACGACGGACCGAACGACGGCCCGGCATGAGCCACGACACCGACGAGGAGCCGACATGAGGGCAACTGCGGGCAGGGGTACGCGCGACCGCCGGGCGGCGGTGCCGACGGGGACCGCCGGCGGCCTGCTGGCGGTGGCCGCCGGTGGCCTGCTGGCGGTGGGTGCCGGCCTGCTGCCGGCCGTAGGGGCCCCACCCGGGGTGGCTGGGGCTGCGGCCAGCCCGGCGGCGGCAGCCGCGGTGAACTTCGGCAACCCGGTGTGGACGGTGGGCCCCCTGAACGACGCCCGGGCGCCCATCGCGCTGTCGTCGCCGAACGAGGCCACACTGCCCGGCGGCCCGGCCGTGGTGGTGGGCAACGAGTCCGGCAACGTGTTCGCCTACGGCCTGGCCACCGGGGCGGCGGTGTGGACCTACCACACCGGGGCGCCGGTCAACTCGTCGCCGTCGGTGGCCCCGACCACCGCCGGCAGCTCGCTGGACACCGTGTTCGTCGGCACCGGCGACGCCGGCAGCCCGACGTCCGGCGGGTACCAGGCCGTCAGCCCCGGCGGCGGCGACCAGTGGTTCACCCAGGAGACCAACCCGCCGACGGACGGGACGCCGCACAACGGGGTGCAGGCGTCGATGGCGGTGGGCAACCTGCAGGGCGGCCTGGGGGTGGTGGCGGGGTCGTTGGGCGAGAACGAGTACGCCATGACAGCGGGCAGCGGGGCGGTGCTGCCCGGGTTCCCGTGGTACCAGGGGGACAGCAACTTCAGCACCCCGGCCCTGGCCGACCTGTACGGCAACGGCCAGACCGACATCGTCCAGGGTGGGGACTCGACGGCCGGGAACTCGTACACAACCCCCTACGGCAACGGTGGCCACATCCGGGTGCTGGCCCCGACCGGCAACGCCGGGCAGCCGAAGCCGAACGGGGGGCTGATCTGCCAGTACACAACCGACGAGACGGTGCAGTCGTCGCCGGCCGTCGGCGAGTTCCTGGGCGGCGCCCAGGTGGGCATCGTGGTGGGCACCGGCACCACCTTCAAGCAGTCCAACACCGACCAACTGCTGGCCGTCAACGCCAACTGCCAGCTTCAGTGGGCGGCGACGCTGAACGGCAACACCAAGAGCAGCCCGGCGCTGGCCGACGTGCTGGGGAACGGGCAGCTCCAGGTGGTGGAGGGCACCGACAACGGCACCACCGGGTCGGTGTACGCGCTGAACGGCAACAACGGGTCCACCATCTGGGCCACCCAGGTCGGCCGGGTGATCGGGTCGGTGGTCACCGCGAACCTGGGCGGCGGCTACCAGGACGTGCTGGCCCCCACGGTGAACGGGGTGGCGGTGCTGGACGGCAAGACCGGCGCGGTGGTCACCACCCTGCAGGTCAACACCGGCTTCCAGAACGCTCCGCTGGTCACCAAGGACCCGAACGGCACCATCGGCATCACCCTGGCCGGCTACCAGGGGTCGGGCAGCTTCCTGTACCACTACGAGATCGCCGGCTCCGACGGGTCGGTGGTGAACGAGCAGGGGGCCTGGCCGCAGTTCCACCACGACGCCCAGTTGACCGGCGACGCCGGGACGCCGCCACCGGTGGTGAACGTGCCGTGCACACCGCCGGCCGGCCAGCCGAACGGGTACTACCTGTCGGCGTCCGACGGCGGCATCTTCGCCTACGGCAACCTGCCGTTCTGCGGGTCCACCGGCAACCTGACGCTGAACAAGCCGGTGGTCGGCATGACCGTCATGCCGGACGGTGGCGGCTACTGGGAGGTGGCCTCCGACGGCGGCCTGTTCGCCTTCGGTGACGCCCACTTCTACGGCTCCATGGGGGGCAGGCCGCTGAACCAGCCCGTGGTGGGCATGGCCGCCAACCCCAACGGCGCCGGCTACTGGGAGGTGGCGTCCGACGGCGGCATCTTCGCGTTCGGCACAGCCCCGT
The DNA here is from genome assembly GCA_035547695.1 of Acidimicrobiales bacterium. Classification (GTDB taxonomy): domain Bacteria; phylum Actinomycetota; class Acidimicrobiia; order Acidimicrobiales; family RAAP-2; genus DASZUK01. Next base: position 195,711 of record DASZUK010000039.1, on the reverse strand, counting down.
TCTACGGCTCCATGGGGGGCAAGCCGCTGAACCAGCCCATCGTCGGGATGGCGGCCACCGGCACCGGCCGGGGCTACCGGTTCGTGGCCGCCGACGGCGGCATCTTCGACTTCGGCGACGCCCCGTTCTACGGGTCCATGGGCGGCAAGCCCCTGAACAAGCCCATCGTCGGCATGGCCGGCTTCTAAGCCGGCGGGCAGACACCGCCGGCTTCTCGCCGGCAGGGCAGACACCGCCGGCTTCTCGCCGGCGGGGCAGACACCGCCGGCTTCTCGCCGGCGGGTGCCTTCCGGCGGCGGCCCCGCGCTGGTACCTTTCGAGGCTTGGCTCCCTCCCCGCGCTCCCGCCTGGCCGGGCTGGTGGTCGTGGCCGCCACCTGCGTCACGGGCTGCTGGACCGCGGTCGCTGCGCCGTCCGGGGCGGCCACAACACCGCTGGCGACGGCCCTGCAACAGCCGGTGTGGCAGGTCACACTGCCGGACGCCGGCCACCCGGTGGCGCAGTCGTCCCCCAACGTGGCCACCCTGGACGGCGGCGGCCCGTCGGTGGTGGTCGGGGACCGGGCCGGGAAGGTGTGGGCGTTCCACCTCGGCGGCAGCACCACAGGCCGGCCGACGGCGGTGGCCGGCTGGCCGACCCAGGACGGTGGGGCGCCGATCGACAGCACCCCGTCGGTGGCCTCCCTGGGCGGCGGCCTGGACTCGGTGTTCGTGGGGTCCGGCAACGCCGAGTTCCCGACAGTCGGCGGCTACCAGGCGTACGGACCGGGCGGCAACGGCCTGTGGAACGCCACGGTGGAGGACCCGCCGACCGACGCCCAACCGGCCCAGGGGGTGCAGGCGTCGCTGGCCGTCGGCAACCTGCAGGGCGGCCTCGGGGTGGTGGCCGGGTCGCTGGACCAGGAGGAGTACGCCCTCGACGCCGGGTCCGGGGCCACGTTGGGCGGCTGGCCGTTCTTCACCTCGGACAGCGTGTTCTCCACCGCCGCCCTGGCCGACCTGTACGGCACCGGGCAGACCGAGATCGTCGAAGGCGGCGACCAGACCGACGGGTTCGGCCGCGGCCACACGTACGCCCAGGGCGGCCACCTGCGGGTCCTCAACGGCCAGGGCGGGGTGGTCTGCGACTACGAGACCGACCAGACCGTGGACTCGTCGCCGGCGGTCGGCGGGTTCCTGCCGGGGGGCGCCACCGGCATCGTGGTGGGCACCGGGGCGTTCTTCGCCGGGGCGTCGGACAGCGACACGGTGAAGGCGTTCGACACCGGCTGCGGCCTGCGGTGGTCGACGACGCTGGGCGGCTACACCACAAGCAGCCCGGCCCTGGCCGACCTGGACGGCAACGGCTCCTGGGAGGTGGTGGAGGGGGTGACCAAGGCCACAGGGACGGGGGCGGCCTACGCCCTCACAGCGGCCGACGGCAAGGTGCTGTGGCAGTTCACAACCCCCGACGCCGTCATCGGCTCGCTGGTGACGTTCAGGGCGTCCGCCACAGGCCACCAGGATGTGCTGGTGCCGACCTACCCGGCCACGTCGGGGAGCCCGGCGGCGGGGGTGTACGTGGTGGACGGGGCCACCGGCACCGCGGTGGCCCAGTTCGGCACCGGCCACGGCTACCAGAATTCACCGCTGGTGACCGACGACCCCACAGGGTCGATCGGGATCACCATCGCCGGCTACGGCGGGGCCACAGACACCGGCTACGTCGCCCACTACGTCCTTCCGGGCACCGACGGGGCGGCGGCGGTCGGCGGCGGGGCCTGGCCGGAGTTCCACCACGACCCGCAGCTCACCGGCAACGCCGGCGGGACCACCGCTCCCGGTTCGATCCCGGCCTGCACGGTCCCGTCCGCCGCCGTCACCGGGTACGACCTGGTGGCCGCCGACGGCGGCATCTTCTCGTTCGGCGGCACCCCGTTCTGCGGGTCCACCGGCGGGCAGTCGCTGAACGCCCCGATCGTGGGGATGGCCATGGCCCCGAACACCGGGGGGTACTGGCTGGTGGGGTCCGACGGCGGCATCTTCGCCTACGGCGGTGCCCGGTTCTACGGGTCCATGGGGGGCCGGCCGCTGAACCAGCCCATCGTGGCCATGGCGGCCACCCCGGACGGCAAGGGGTACTGGCTGGTGGCCGCCGACGGCGGCATGTTCGCCTTCGGGGACGCCCAGTTCTACGGCTCCATGGGGGGCCGGCCGCTGAACCAGCCCATCGTGGCCATGCAGCCGACCACCGACGGCCTGGGGTACCTGCTGGTGGCGGCCGACGGCGGCATCTTCGCCTTCGGGCCGGACGGCCAGTTCTTCGGGTCCATGGGCGGCCGGCACCTGAACGCCCCGGTCGTGGGGATGGCCAACGACCGAGCCACCGGCGGGTACTGGGAGGTGGCGGCCGACGGCGGCATCTTCGCGTTCGGGCCCACAACCCCGTTCTACGGCTCCATGGGGGGCCGGCCGCTGAACCAGCCGATCGTGGGGATGGCGGCCACAGCCAACGGCTACGGGTACCGGTTCGTGGCGTCCGACGGCGGCATCTTCGCCTTCGGCCAGGCCACGTTCTTCGGGTCCATGGGGGGCCGGCCGCTGAACCAGCCGATCGTCGGCATGGCGGCCACCTGACCGTGCCCGGCGGCCCGCCGGCCTGGCCGACGGCGGCCGGGCGGGGGCTCGGAATCAGGTCCGGTGCAGGGCCGACTGGAGCCACACCGCGGTGCCGGCCAGCACCGCCGGCGGGGCCTGCCGCAGCACCCCGGCCAGCAGGTCGGCCACGGTGGCGCCGGCCAACTGGTCCCGCCAGGCGGCCTCCGCCCGGGCCATGGCGGCGGCGATGCCGCACGTGGTGCGGTACGACCGGGCCGGCCTGGGCACCGGGGCGCGTTGGCGGATCTCGGTGCACCGGAAGAACCCCTCGTCGCCCTCCACCGCCCGGTACACGTCCAGCAGGGTGATCTCGGAGGCCGGCCGCCGCAGCCGGTAGCCGCCGCGGCGGCCGGTGGTGGCCTCGACCAGGCCGGCCCGGGCCAGCGCCTGCAGCGACTTGGCCAGGTACGGCCCGGGCACCCCGTGGTACTCGGCCAGCCGGGCCGCCGGCAGCACCTCCCCGTCCGGCAGCGCCGCCAGCACCACCGCGCAGTGCGCCGCCCACTCCACCCCCTCGCTCATCCGCATACCCGGACTGTACTTGTCCGGATAACCGGGCCGCCGATAAACTCGGATTGAGAACATCCGAATAAAGGGCGCCGCCGGAGGGCAGCACGACGAAGGAGGGCAGCACGACGAAGGAGCCGCCGGAGGGCGGCGGGACGAAGGAGGCCGTCGATGAAGGTGGCGATCGCCGGGGGCACCGGAGTGGTCGGTCGGTTCGCGGTGGAGGCGGCCCGGGAGCGCGGGCACGAGGTGGTGGTCCTCAGCCGGTCCACCGGGGTCGACCTGCGGTCCGGCGACGGGCTGGCGGAGGCGTTGGACGGCGTGGAGGTGGTGGTGGACGCCACCAACGCGGCCACCATGAAGGAGGCCGAGGCGGCGGCGATGTTCACCGGGATGACCGGCAACCTGCAGGCGGTGGGCGCCGCCCAGGGGGTGGCCCGGCTGGTGACCCTGTCCATCGTCGGCCTCGAGCGGGTGCCCCTCGGGTACTACCGGGCCAAGCTGGCCCAGGAAGCGGCGGCCAGGGCCGGGCCGCTGCCGGTGACCGTGGTGCGGGCCACCCAGTTCCACGAGTTCCCGGCCCAAGTGGTGCAGCGGAGCCGGGTCGGGCCGGTGGCCCTGGTGCCGCACATGCGGCTCCAGCCGGTGGCCGCCCGGGCGGTCGGGCAGGTGCTGGCGGAGGTGGCCGAACAACCGGCCGGCGGCGGCACCGTGGAGGTGGCCGGGCCCGAAGTCCTGGACCTGGTGACCATGGCCCGGACCCTGGCCCGGCACCGCCACCGGCGGCTGCTGGTCCTGCCGGTCCCGGTGCCCGGAGCGGGCAAGGCCATGCGGACCGGCGGGCAGCTACCCCAGGGCGGCGGCGCCCGCATCGTCGGGCCCACGTTCGGGGAGTGGCTGGCCACCGACGACGCCGCCTACCCGCCGTTCTGACCGGGCCCGCCGCTCGGGCCTGACGGGTCCGCCGATCGGGCGCCGGCCGCCGGTCGCCGGCCGGGTGCCGGAGCCGCTGACGGGGACCACGGGCCAACGGACCCGGGGCTGCTGACCCGGGACCCGGCCCGGCGGCCGGTAGGGTCACCCGGACCATGGCCCGGCGGGAAGAGCTGCGACGACTGCCGGCCCGCGCCCTGGCCACCCTCGCCGCGCTGACCACCCTCGCGGCGGGGGCCGCCCTGGCCGCGCTGACCACCCTCGCTGCCCTGGCCGCACTGGTGCCTCTTGCGGCGCTGTCGGCCCAGCCGGCCCAGGCGGCGCAACCGGCCCAGGCGGCGCAGCCAGCCCAGGCGGCCCAGTCGGGCACCGCCCGCCGGGTGGTGCCGTACCAGTTCGTGGCCAAGGCCTACACCGAGCTGCTGGGCCGGGCGCCACGGCCCGCGGAGTGGGGGGCGGCGGTGCGGTACTTCCGGTCCGCCGGCTGCTCGGTGGGGTCGCTGCGACGGTTCGACGACCGGCTGGTGGGGTCGTCGGCGTACCGGTCGGACTACCCGCCGGGCCCGGGGACGGCCGGCGCGGTGGTGCTGACCCTGTACCGGGCGGTGCTGAACCGGGAGCCGGACCCGGCGGGGTACGTGGAGAACCGGGACCTGATCGCCGCCGGGTCGGTCCGGCCGCGACAGGCCGCCGACGACCTGTTCGGCACGGCCGAGTTCGCCCAGTTGACCGAGCCGGCCATCTGCAGCCGGTCGAACCCCAACTACTACTTCGGGCAACCCGGCAACTGGACGGGGTTTCCCGCCATCCAGACCCCCGACCACGGGACCCCCGGCCCGGACACGACAGAGGCGGCGCTGCAGCAGGAGCTGGACCTCCGGGCCCTGGCCGGCGGCGGCCGGGTGGCGTTGCCGGCCCGGGAGGTGGTGGGGTTGACCACCACCCTGGTGGTGCCGGGCAACGTCACCGTCACCACCGCCGGGGACCCGGACCCGGGCCGGTACGCCGAGATGGCCCGACTGGTGCGGCTGCCGGGGTTCGGGCCGCTCCCGGGGTACTCCGGGCAGGAGCTGGTGCAGTTGCAGCCCGGAGCCAAGCTGGTGCACGTCTGGGTGGACGGCCAGCGGGACGCGCCGGACCCGAACACGTTCGGGGTGTTCGACGTCCGGATGCTGGGGGGCCGGGGCACCACGGTCCGCGACGACCGCATCGGGAACCCGGACGGGGCGTCGGACCTGGAGGCGGACAGCACAGGGTCCAACGTCCCCGGGGCGACGGCCTGCACCGGCAACGTGGTGTCGGACAACCTGGTGGAGGCCTACGGGTCCACCCACGACGTGGCGGCCGGGTCGCCGGACCACCCGGAGGCGGACGGCCTGGGCATCTACTGCCAGGACACCACCGTGGCCGGCAACGACATCGTGGACGTCTCCGACACGGCGGTGGCCCTGTTCGACGGGGCGTCGTTCCTGGCCGCAAGCCGGCCGCAGCGGTCACGGGTGGTGGACAACACGGTGGTGTCGGCCGGCAACTCCTACTCGTTCGGCGTCGCCACCGACCCGTCGTACTCCCTCGCGCAGGGGACCACTCCCGGCGGGGACCCGCCGGGGACCACCAGCCGGTCGTTCGCCGGCACCGTCGTGGCCGACAACCGGTTCTGGACCGGCACCCGCACCCACATCGACGTGGTGCTCAGCGCGGGGACCCACGACCTGTTCGGGTCGACGGTGCACCAGAACTGCCTGCTGCCGGACCAGGCCGGGGTGGCGGCCTGCGGTGGGGGACGCAACGCGCTGGGGGCGACCTGGACCGGCAACAGCACCGGCGGGCAACTGCTGCGGGCCGAGGTCGGCATCTACGTCGGCGGCAGCACCGGCACCAGGTTCCGCGGCAACGACCTGTCCCGGCTGGTGGAGGTCCCCGGGGGGTTCTGCCCGCACTTCCCGGTGGTGCTGGCCACCGGGTTCGCCCCCTCGACGCACCTGACACCGTCGGCCGGGCCGGTCCACCAGGACACCGCCCTGGCCAGCGATAGCTGCGTCAACCCCGACTTCTAGCCCGCCTGCGGACCGTCGGGAAACGATCCGGGCGGTCGGCCGGGCCACTTGACGGCCGGCCGTGGACGGCAGATGTCCGGGGCCGGTGTATTAGCATGCGCGTCATGGGTGGAACCCTTCTCCCTGATCTCGACGAGCCCACGGTTCGTGAGTACCAGGATTCGACCCTGGCCCCTCCCACGAACTTGCGGAGCCACGCGCCAGCCCCTCAGCCCAGCGACGATCGGGACAGCACCGACCGGCGCTGATCGCCGGCCGGCACCGGGACATACGTCGTCGTCGCCCAGCTCCACGGCTGCGTGGACCGGCCGATCTTCCTGGGGACCGACACCAAGAAGTGCACCCGGACCCCCACCATTCCCGGTTCCGGCGTGATGGCGAAGAGCTGGGTCGGTGACACGGTTTCGCCCGCGTCGATCGACGCCCCGTTCGGAAACGGATGCTTCGTGTCGTAAGGCTCTCCGGGAACCAGCACCCCCGGTCCGTCGAAGAGAGGGACCACGAGAAGGCGGGTCCTTCGGTCTTCCACTGGGATCTTGACCGGCAAGACCCCCACCGCCGACACCGACGGCTTCACCTCCAGTACGAAGGACCCGTCCCGATGGCCCACCCGTCAGCGCTCATGCCCCCCGCACCATGGCCTAGAGCACCCCGACGACCCCGCGGCCGCGGTCGACCACCTCGGTCAGGAAGTCGGCGTACCGGCGGATGAGGACGGGCCACTGGTAGTGCTCGTCCACGTACGCCCGGCCGCGATCCCCGAGGTGCCGGCGCAGGTCGGCGTCGGCCAGCAGGTGGTCCATGACGGCCTCGAACTCCCGGTAGGACCCGAACCAGAGGCCGCCGCCGGACCGCTCGCAGTGCTCCCGGGTGGGGTCGCAGGTGGCGTTGACCACCACCGGCAGCCGCGCCATCCAGGCTTCCAGGACGACCAGCGAGAACGACTCCAGGGCGGACGGCGACACCGACACGGTGGCGTCCCGGACGATGTCCCACTTGTCGGCCTCGTCGACGATGCCGGTCAGCACCACGTCGGGGTGGTCGGGGATGGTGGCCGAGATGGGCCCGACCAGGGCCAGGGCGAGGGGGCCGGGGTGCCGCTCCTTGTAGGTCCGGAAGAAGGCGGCCAGCATGGACGACCCCTTGTGGTCGTCGACCCGGCCGACGCTGACGATGTACGGCCGGTCCCCGATGCCGAGCACCTCCCCGCCGGGCCGGCCGCCGGGGGTGCCCTCGGCCACGCCCAGGCCCAGCACGATCTGCGGCCGGTCCGCCACCGGGTGCACCCGCTGCACCAGCCGCCGTTCGGCCATGGTGTGGTAGCAGAGGGCGTCGGCGTTGGCGTAGGTGCCCCGGAACGCCGGCAGGTACAGGGCCGGCTCGTCGTGGGCCGCCGGGTGCAGCACCGCGGGCATCGGCACCCGGCCGATGCCGCGGACGGTCGGGTAGTACAGGTATGGGTAGAACGCCGCCACGTCCACCGCGGCGCCGCACAGGGCGTCGATCAGGTCCGGGGTGACCGGGCCGTTGAGGTCCACCCAGCGCTCCGACTCCCGCCGGGTGGCCTCCGACGGGGCCACCCGCAGCCGGCCGTCCAGGCCGTAGAAGTCGGGGTCCCGCCCGGCGGCCGACCGGAACCGGTGCACCCGGACCCCGTTCAGGTCGCTGTCCCCCGGCGCCAGCTCGTCGTCCCAGGTGATGTGGTCCAGGGCGCAGGTCGAGAACACCTCGACGTCCCAGCCGCACTCCGCCACCAGGTGCTCCGCAAGCTGCCGGGCGGCCGTCTCGGCCCCGCCCATGATCTGCGGGCCGTACCGCGGGGTGACGAACGCCACCCTCATGCTGTGCCGCCTGGCCCGCCCGGGGCCCCAACCCCGGGCTCCTCCGATGCGTGGGGCCCCGCAATGCCAGCCGATGGCACGCCGGCCGTGCTGCCTGGCCCGCCTGGGGCCCCGCCATGCCACCCTTTGATGGCGGGCTCCTCCGATGCGTGGGGCCCCGCAATGCCAGCCGATGGCACGCCGGCCGTGCTCCCTTCCTTACCCGGGGCCCCCACGACTGACGCGATGGCGTCGACGGTGCGCCGGCCGGCGGCGGCCAGGGAGTGCAGGGCCACCCGGTCCCGGCCGGCGGCCACCAGCCGGTCCCGCAGGGCCCGGTCGGTGAGCACCCGGTGGACGGCGGCGGCGACGGTGGTGGGGTCGGACCGGTGCAGCACCAGGCCGGCGTCGCCGACGGTGTCGGCCACGGCGCCGGCCGGCCGGGCCACCACCGGTACCCCGACCCGCATGGCCTCCAGCAACGGCACCCCGAAGCCCTCGTGGAGGGACATGGACACGTAGACGTCGGCGGCGTCGAAGTGGGCGGCCAGGGCGCCGTCGGAGACCTCGCCGGTGATCCGGACGGCCTGGCGGAGGCCGAGGTCGGCCACGAAGGCCCGCAGGGAGGCCAGGTACCGGTTGGACGGGGTGGACCCGACCAGGTGCAGCCGGGCGGCCGGGTCGTACAGCCGGCGGTAGGCCCACAGGGCCTTCACCACGTCGTGGGCGGCCTTGGACGGCACCACCCGGCCGACGAACAGCCAGTCGGCGCCGCCGCCGGCCTTGGCCGCGGCCAGCCGGTCCGCCGTCCGCCGGTCGGCGGGGGCGACCAGCCGGTCCAGGTCGACCAGCACCGGCACCACCGCGGTCCGCGGGCAGCCGGCGGCGATCAGGTCCAGCTCGTTGAACCCGCTGTCGGCCAGCCCCAGCACCGACCGGGGGGCCAGCTCGGCCAACTGCGCCAGCGCCTCCGCCGACCGGCGGGCCGGCTCGGGGTCCCAGGCCTCGGACAGCTCCGGCCGGGTGATGTTGTGGTAGTCCAGCACCAGCGGCTCCGGCCGGGCCAGCAGGAAGTCGGCCACCGCCGACGACGTGGACATCTGGTACACCAGCACGTCGCCCGGCGCGGCGTACTGCGGGTAGTACTGCAGCGGGATGGACTCGGCCAGCAGCTCGTCGTGGGTGGCCTCGGCGAAGATGTCGGACCGCCAGCCGGCGTCGCGGAGGGCCTGGCGGAGCAGCAGGGTGTGGCTGCCGGTGGCGTCCCGGGGGATGAGGGCCGGCACGAACTGGTGCACCGCCGGCCGGTCGGCCCCACCGCCGAGGCCGCCACCGAGGCCGCCGCCGGCACTGCCCGCCGGCGGGCTCACCGGGGCGAGTCGTGGACGGCCACCACCAGGTAGTCGGCGGCCGACGGCCCGGGGTGCACCGTGACGGCGTAGCCCAGGGTGGGCAGCAGGTGGGCCCAGGTGCCCGGGCGCAGCGGCCGGCCCGGGGCCAGGTCGGCCTCCGGCGGGGCGTCGTCGGCGTCCCAACCGGCCGGGGACAGGGAGTGGACCACCAGCACCCCGTCGGGGGCCAGCCGGTCGCCGAGCAGGCCCAGGAGCTGCTGCCGCTCGCCGTGGGGCATGCCGTCGACCACGCCGTCCAGCACCACCCCGCCGAGGGCGCCGGACTCGACGGCCCGCAGGTGGTCGACGACGCCCTCCTCGCGGAGGTCGCCGCCCCGTCCCCCGATGGCCTCGGCGTCGTCGGTCTTGCCCGGCCGGGGGTCCACCCCGTAGGCGTCCACGCCGTCGCCGGCCAGGGAGCGGACCAGCCAGCCGTCGGCACAGGCGGCGTGCAGCACCCGGCCCGGCGCACCGGCCAGGGCCTTGGCGGCCTGCGGCCCCCACCACGCACCGGCCCCGGTCAGCCCCGGCACCGCCACCACCGGGGCGGCCGGCACCTGCTGGGCGTCCAACTGCCGGCGCAGCTCGGTGACCCGGTCGTCGAGGAGGTGCAGGGTCCGGCTGACGGCGCTGGCGAACTGGCTGACCTGGTGGGTGACGTAGCCGATGTACCAGAGGTTGAGGGACCGCAGCCCCTTCTTGACGGCGGCGCCGCCGGACTTGTTGGAGCCGACCGGCACCACCGGGTCGATGAAGGCGGCGGCGTCCACCATCCGCAGGGCCTCGCCCAGGCCGCCGCCACGGCCGGCCACCGGGGAGTGCTCCAGGAACAGCTCGTCCAGCTCCCGCTCCACCCGGGCCGGCAGGTCGCCGGAGGCCCGCCGGCGGCGGACCTCGTCGTCGATCTCCAGCATCACCTGGGCCAGGTACGCCCGGTCTTCCTCGCTCACCTCGGCTCCCGGCTCCCGTCGTGCTGCGCGCTCATGCGGACTCCACCAGCTCGGTGGGGACGATGGCCACCTTGACCGGCACGGCGATCACCCCGGTCGCCCGGCCCGGGTTCATCACCTCGAAGGTGCAGGCCGGCTCCCGCCAGTCGTACAGGATGCCGCCCGGCCCGGTGATGCCGACGTTGATCTGGTACGAACCGTCGAACAGGGGCAGGTCGTCGAAGTGGAAGTCCACCGCGCCGGGGCCGGCCTGGACGTCGTGGACGAGCCCCATGATCTCGGTGTCGGTCCGGAACAGGACGGTGCCGTCGGCGAGCCGGATCTCGATGGCCACGACGACGCCGGCGCTGGGCTCCGACGCCTGATAGGCCACGCGCACGATCAGGGTCTCCCGGGGCAGCAGGTACCGCCGCTCGTTGACCTCCGGGTAGAACGCGGTGACGTCGGTGATGCGTACCGGGCGCGAGCTGTCGGACCCACCGCCCTTGATCTCGGCGGCCGTCACCTGGATCGACGCCGGCAGGACGGCCGGGCCCGACGGGGGCGCCGGCTCGGGCGCCGGCGGCTCGTCACCGCTGCCCATGGCCAGCACGTCGCCGGCCTCCATGAGCCGCTCCCGGAACAGCCGGACGGCCTCGCCGGGGGATCCCTGGCCGATCATGAGCCCGTCGGACAGCACCACCGCCCGGTCGCAGATGGCCCGCACCTGGTCCGGGGAGTGGGACACGAACAGGATGGTCCGCCCCTCCCGCTGGAACTGCTTGATCCGGTCCATGCACTTGCGCTGGAACCGCTCGTCACCGACCGCCAGGACCTCGTCGACCACCAGCACGTCGGGGTCGACGTTGACGGCCACCGCGAACCCCAGCCGGACGTACATGCCGGACGAGTAGAACTTGACCTGGTTGTCGATGAACTGGCCGAGCTCGGCGAAGTCGACGATGTCGTCGAACAGCCGGTCCACCTCCCGCTTGGACAGGCCCAGCATGGACCCGTTCAGGTAGATGTTCTCCCGGCCCGACAGGTCCTGCTGGAACCCGGCCCCCAGCTCCAGGAGGCCGGCCAGCTTGCCCCGGACCACCACCTGTCCCGACGTGGGCTGCAGCACCCCGCAGACGCACTTGAGGGCCGTCGACTTGCCGGAGCCGTTGCGGCCCAGGATGCCGACGGTCTCGCCCTCCTTGACCTCGAACGACACGTCGCGGAGCGCCCACAGGTCCTCGTGGGGGACCCGGCCGATGTGGATCAGCTTCTCCTTCAGCGACGTGTACTTCTCGTGGTACAGCCGGAACCGCTTGGAGACGTCCTGGAAGTCGACGGCCAGCTCGCTCACGGGCGGCTCAGAGCTCCTCGGCGAAGTTGCCGGCCAGCCGGCCGAAGACGACCATGGCCACGTAGAACAGCACCAGGGCCACCCCCAGGACGACGGCGTCGGCCCACAGGTAGGTGGTGGCCGGCCAGCCGGGCAGCAACTGCTTCAACGGGTGGGCTGTTGTGGTCAGTCGGACCAGGCCGGGGCGGTCGTACAGGACCCGCTGGAAGGTCATCACCAGCGGCGTCATGGGGTTGAGGAAGTACAGCCAGGTGATCCCGTGCTGCTTCAGGTGGATGGCCACCGTGTTCTGGTAGGAGTACACGATCGGGCAGGCCCAGAACCAGGCGGCGCCGACGATGACCTCCACCAGGTGCTGGGTGTCCCGGAGGTACACGTTGACCGACGCCAGGAAGATGCCCAGTGCGGCCCCGAGGACGATGGTGGGGACGATGGCCACCACGACCAGCCACAGCAACGACCACGCCGGTGCCATCTGGAACCCGACCAGGAAGATGACCATGACGCAGGCCTGGAAGAAGAAGAAGACGCCGGCCGACCCGATGGCGGCCAGGGCGAGGATCTCGCGGGGGAACGACACCTTCTTGACCAGGCCGGCGTTGTTGACCACGACCCCGGTGGCGCTCATGACGGCGGTGGAGAAGAAGTTCCACAGCAGCAGGCCGGCGAACAGGAAGACGACGAAGTTGGGGATGCCGTTCCGGAGGAACAGCCCGAACACGACGGTGTACACCACCAGGGTCATGGCCGGGGACAGCATCGACCACAACAGGCCCAGGAACGAGTTCTTGTACTTGACCTTGATCTCGGTCCGGACCAGGTAGACCAGCAGCTCCCGGGACCGCCAGATCTCGGCCAGCCGCCGCCAGACGGTGACGTTGGCCGACACCACCCGGGTCTGCTTGTTCCGGGTGAGGGCGTCCCCGCGCAGGTCGGGGTCGGCCATCGGGGAGGCGTCGCCGAACCGCAGCGGTGGGGCGTCTTCGCCGGCCTGCCCTGCCTCGGCGGGCGCGCCTGCCGGGGGCACCGGAGCTTCCAGGGCCACGCTCAGGCGCCGCCGACCTGAGCGGCCGACCGGTCGATGACCTGGTCGATGAAGCCGTACTCGCGGGCTTCTTCGGCGGTGAACCACCGGTCCCGGTCCGAGTCGGCCTCGATCCGCTCCACCGGCTGCCCGGTGTGGAAGGCGATCCGCTCCGCCATCATCCGCTTCAGGTACACGATCTGCTCGGCCTGGATGGCGATGTCGGCGGCCTGGCCCTGCATGGCCCCGGACGGCTGGTGCATCAGGATGCGGGAGTGCGGCAGGGCGTACCGCTTGCCGGGGGCCCCGGCGCACAGCAGGAACTGGCCCATGGAGGCGGCCAGGCCGACGCAGATGGTGGCCACGTCGGGCTTGACGTACTGCATGGTGTCGTAGATGGCCAGGCCGTCGGTGACGGACCCCCCGGGGGAGTTGATGTAGACGGAGATGTCCCGCTCGTGGTCCTCGGCCTCCAACAGGATCAACTGGGCGCAGACCAGGTTGGCGGTGTTCTGGTCGATGGCGCTGCCGATGAACACGATGCGCTCTTTGAGCAGCCGCTGGTAGATGTCGCCGGTGGGGTCCGGCCCGCCGGCGGCGGACAGCACGGACGGGATGGCGGGGTCAGAAGCCATGGGACCGAGGCTACCCGCCGCGGACCGGCCGGGGGGACACGCCGGCCGTCGGTGGGCACGCCGGGGCCCACCGGTGCCCACCGGGGCTACGCTGGCCGGGCCCGCGCCGACGGGCCCGCTGCGGGCGTGGCGGAATCGGTAGACGCGCCGGGTTTAGGTCCCGGTCCCTTCGGGGGTGGAGGTTCGAGTCCTCTCGCCCGCACTCCGGCGCAGCGGTGCCGGACCGGCGGCCCCTGCTGCCCTGTTTGCCCCGGCACCGCCGTTTCGGCCATGCTGCCGGGTCGCGGCGGCGTCGGCGGCGGCGTCGCCACCCGCCCACACCTGGCCGGGCCCTCACCGGACCGGCCACCGACTGGAAGGACGCTCATGGGACTGCTGGACGGCAAGATCGCCATCGTCACCGGCGCCGGCCGGGGCATCGGCCGGGAGGAGGCCCTGCTGCTGGCCGGCCAGGGGGCAACGGTCGTCGTCAACGACGTCGGCGGATCGCTGTCCGGAGAGGGCGGCGACGTGTCCCCGGCCCAGGACGTGGTCAACACCATCACCGCCAACGGCGGCACCGCCGCGGTGAACAGCGACGACATCAGCTCCTGGCAGGGGGCCAAGAACCTGGTGGACCAGGCCGTGGACACCTACGGGTCGCTGGACATCCTGGTCAACAACGCCGGCATCCTGCGGGACAAGATGTCGTTCAGCATGGACGAGGCCACATGGGACGACGTCATCCGCGTCCACCTGAAGGGCCACTTCGCCACCTCGCACTTCGCCGCGGTGTACTGGCGGGCCAAGTCGAAGGCCGGCGAGCCGACGTCGGGGCGGATCATCAACACCAGCTCCGAGTCCGGCCTGTTCGGCAGCGTGGGGCAGATCAACTACGGGTCGGCCAAGCTGGGCATCGTCGGCATGACCTGGATCCTGGCCCGCGAGCTGGAGCGGTTCGGGGTGACCGTCAACGCCATCGCCCCCCGGGCCCGGACCCGGATGACGGAGGAGATCTTCACCGAGATGGCCGCGGTGGAGGGCGGGTTCGACAAGTTCGACCCGGCCAACGTGGCCCAGTTGGTGGGCTTCCTGGCCAGCGACGAGGCGGCGGACGTGACGTCGCAGGTGTTCATCGTGTTCGGTGGCGACATCTGGCTGATGAGCCACTTCCACCCCGTCGGGGAGCTGCACCGGGACCGGGCCTGGACCCCGGAGGAGCTGGTGGCGGCCAAGGGCGAGCTGTTCAAGGACGCCTCCCCCGGCCTGTTCCCGTTCAGCTTCTTCTAGACCGCTCCGGACAAGCGGTCCCGGACGGCAGGCGCAGTCGGCAGGCGCAGGCGGCAGTCGGGCAGTGTGGCGGTCGGCCGCGGTGGCGGCCTGGGAAGCGGCCGGGCGGTACCGCCAACTGGCCGGCCACCGCGTCTTCGTGGCCGACCTGCCGGCCACCTCGGCCGAGCGCGACCACCCGCTGCTGGTGGTCCACGGGTTCCCGACCAGCTCGTTCGACTTCCACCTGGTGGTCGACCGCCTCCGCGTCGAGCGGCGGGTGGTGCTGGTGGACCTGGTGGGGTTCGGGTTGTCGGACAAGCCGGACCTGGCGTACCGGGTGGACCTGCTGGCCGACGTGGTGGCGGCCGCCGCCGCCGACCGGGGGCTGGCGACAGTGTCGCTGCTGACCCACGACCTCGGTGACACCGTCGGCGGGGAGCTGCTGGCCCGGCAACAGGACGGGCGGTGGCCGGTGCGGGTGCACCGCCGGGTGGTGACCAACGGCAGCATCTACATCGACATGGCCCGGCTCACCGACGGCCAGCAGCTTCTGCTCAGCCTGCCCGACCAGCGGCTGCCCGACGGGGCCCCGGTGTCCGAGGACGGCCTCGCCGCGGCGGTCGCCGCCACCTTCGCCGCCGGCAGCCGGGTGGACCCGGCCGAAACGGCCGCGGCGGCCGAGCTGGCGGCCCACCACGGCGGCCTGTCCCTGCTGCCGCGGCTGGTCCGGTACATCGAGGAGCGCCGCCGCAACGAACGGCGGTTCACCGGGGCCGTCGAGTCCCACCCGTCCCCGCTGACGGTGGTCTGGGGGGACGAGGACCCGGTCGCCGTCGCCGCCATGGCGTCCCGGCTGCAGGCCGCCCGGCCCGACGCCACCGTGACCTGGCTGGACGGGGTCGGCCACTACCCCATGCTGGAGGACCCGGTCCGGTTCGCCGACGCCGTCCTGGACGGCCTGGGGTAGCGCCGTCCCCCGGACGGCCTGGGGTGGCGCCGTCCTGGGCGGCCGGCCTACCCGCCGCCCAGGAGCCGCACCAGGTCGGCCGCGGCGTCGTCCATCAGTTGGGCCAGGTCGGCCAGCCGGGCCAGGGGATCGCCTCCCTCCAGTAGCCCCTGGGCGTCGATGGGGCTCAGCGGGGCCATGGCGCACAGTTGCCAGGAGGCCGCCGACAGCCACTCGACGTCCCCGGGTCGGGACACCGGCGGGTCGCCGTCGTCACCCCCTTCCACCCCAGCCCCTTCCACCCCGAACAGGTCGGCGGAGGCCGGCAACGGTCGGTCCAGCTCGGACAGCAGGGCCCGGGTGCGCTGCACCGCCCTGGCCGCCTCCGCCTGCACTGCCTCCGCCGGCACCGCCGCGGCCACGCCGCCCGGGGCCCCGGGCCCGTCGTCCGGCAGGTCGTCCACCTCGGCCACCGGGTACGGATCGTCCGGGAGCCACCGCGCCACCCGTATCCGGCGGCAACCTTCGGCGGCCAGCAGCCACCGACCGTCGCCCAGTGGCCGGGCGTGCCGGACGCGGGCGACGGAGCCCACCGACACCCGCTGGTCGCCTCCCCCGACCTCGGAGCCGCGGCTGATGAGCACCACGCCGAACTCCCCGGACCCGGCCAGGCAGTCGGCGACGAGCCGGCGGTACCGGGGCTCGAAGACGTGCAGCGACAGCAGCCCGCCGGGGAACAGCACGGTGGACAGCGGGAACATCGGCAACCGGTAGGCCATCAGCAGACTGTGGCACGACGCGGTGCCTGCTGCCTGCCCCGTACCCGCGGCCCGTGCCCGCTGCCCGCGCCCGCGGCCCGTGCCCGCTGCCCGTGCCCGGCGGCCAGGGCCCGCCGTTTCGGCTGGGACGCACAGAGCCGGCCCAATAAGGGCCGGCTCTGTGTCGTGTGGTGCGTCCACCGGATACCGGTCCGACTCACTCGGCTATTGGTGTTGAGGGGCCGTCGTCGATCGCCGGCCATTGGCCGGGTTTTGCGGCCTCCATCTACGTCGGTCCGGACGAGCATCCGGCTGATGACGCCGCCCACCGGCGGCTGTCCTCACTCCGGCGGACCGTCCTCCTCGTTCGAGCATTGCGAAGTCATTCGCACGCTCCTTTCGTGGTTACCCTTCTATTTTCCTCTTCCGGGCGGCCCGCGCCAAGGGGTTTGACCAGCCTGTTTCCAGGCGCTCACCCATCTCGGTCCGGCAACGACGGATGCCGGCCTGGACGCCGGCCTCGGCGCAGGAACGCGGCGGGCCGCCGGCCTACCATGGAGCGATGGGGCTGCCGGAACCCGGACCGCACACCACCTGCCTGGTCACCGGGGCGTCGTCGGGCATCGGGGCCCACATCGCCCGGGAGCTGGCCGCCCGCCGGCTGGGGCTGGTGCTGGTGGCCCGCCGGAGGGACCGGCTGCAGGCGCTGGCCGACGAGCTGTCCGCGGCCCATCGGGTCCGGGTGGAGGTGGTGCCGGCCGACCTGGCCGACGAACGGTCGCGGGCGGCCCTCCCGGACGCGGTGGCCGACCTGGGGCTGACGGTGGAGGTGCTGGTGAACAACGCCGGGCTGACCACCCTGGGGCCGGTGCACCGGGCGGACCGGCAGGCGGAGCTGCGGGTGGTGCGGACCGACGTGGAGGCGGTGGTGGACCTGTGCACCATGTTCGTCCCCGGCATGGCCACCCGCCGCCGGGGGGCGGTGCTCAACACGGCGTCCACCGCGGCGTTCCAGCCGCTGCCCGGCCAGGCCGTCTACGGGGGGTCCAAGGCGTTCGTGGTGTCGTACACCTACGCGCTCCGGGCCGAGCTGCGGCCGGCCGGGGTGGCGGTGACCGCGCTGTGCCCGGGGCCGGTGGAGACCGGGTTCGCCGAAGCCGCCGGCATGTCCGAGGCGGAGGCGGCGTCGGCGCTGCCGAGGTTCATGTGGGTGCCGGCCGACCAGGTGGCCCGGGCGGGGGTGGAGGGGCTGGACCACGACCGGGCGATCGTCATCCCGGGGGCGGCCAACCGGCTGGGCGCCGTCGGCGCGCAGTTGGCCCCGCGGTCGGTGGTGACCGCCATCCTGGCCCGCCAGCACCCCGGCCTGCAGGGCACCGCCCCGGACCGCTGACCACACGGCGGCCGACGGTGCGAGGGGCCGCCGTGCCGGTACGAGGGGCCGCCCTGCGGGTGGTGGTGCTGGCGGACACCCACCTGCACCGGGACGGACCGGACCCGCTGGACCGCCTACCGGCCGCCGTCCTGGCGGCGGTCGACCGGGCCGACGTGGTGCTGCACGCCGGCGACGTCACCGGCGCCGCCGCGCTGGCCGCCCTGCAGGACCGGGCCGCGGCGGCCGGGGCCGAGCTCCACGCCGTGCTCGGCAACAACGACGGGGCCCTCCGGGGGGTGTTGCCGGAGGCGGTGCTGCTGGACCTGGCCGGCGTGCGGGTGGGCATGGTGCACGACGGTGGCCGCCGCGACGGCCGGCCGGCCCGGCTGCGCCGGCGGTTCCCGACGGCCGACGTGGTGGTGTTCGGGCACAGCCACGTGCCCTGCGACGACGTCGGGGTGGACGGCCAACGGCTGTTCAACCCCGGCTCCCCCACCGAACGGCGGCTGCAGCCGCATCGCACCGTCGGGCTGCTGGACCTGGCCGGCGGGGTGGTCCGCCGGCACCGGATCGTGCCGGTCTGACCCCGGCCCCGATCCCCACCGGCTACGGCCGGGCCGGTTCGGGGTCTCGGGGCAGGCCGAGCAGCCGCTCCCCGATGACGTTGCGCTGCACCTCCGAGGTGCCGCCGGCGATGGTCAGGCAGAGGGTGTGCAGGAACGAGTGGGCCCACTGCGCGGACCCGCCGTCCGCGTACACCCCCGACGCCCCGCAGCGGCCCAGGCCGTAGTCGGCCACCCGCTGGTCGTGCTCGGCGCCGATCAGCTTGCGGACGCTGGACTCCGGCCCGGGCTCCAACCCGGACACCGACCGCAGGATGGACCGCTGCCCCAGCACCGCCAGCGACTGGGCGTCCACCAGCAGGGCCCCCAGGCCGTCCAGGACGTCGGCGGCCACCGTGTCCGATCCGTGGCCGGCGGCCACCGTGTCCGATCCGTGGCCGGCGGCCACCGTGTCCGATCCGTGGCCTTCGGCCACCGTGTCCGATCCGTGGCCTTCGGCCACCATGCCGAGGATGGCTTCGAGGGAGCCGCCGAAGGCCGACGAGGTGGCCAGGGAGACCCGCTCGTTGGCCAGGGTGGTCCGGGCCAGCCGCCAGCCGCCGTTGACGGGTCCGACGACGCAGTCGTCGGGGACGAAGAGGCCGTCGAAGAACACCTCGTTGAACAGGGCGTCGCCGGTGATCTCGCGGAGGGGGCGCACCTCGATGCCGGCGGACCGCATGTCGACCACGAAGTAGGTGATGCCGTCGTGCTTGGCCGCGTCGGGATCGGTGCGGGCCAGGCAGATGCCGACGTCGGCTCGGGCGGCCACCGACGTCCACACCTTCTGACCGTCCAGCACCCAGCCGCCGTCGGCCCGGGTGGCCCGGGTGGTGAGGGCGGCCAGGTCGCTGCCGGCGCCGGGCTCGCTGAACAGTTGGCACCACAGCAGCTCGCCGCGGAGGGTGGGCAGCACGTACCGGTCCTGCTGGTCCCTGGTGCCGTGGGCGATCAGGGTGGGCAGGGCCCAGGCGGCGACGTGGGCCGGCGGCCGGCGGAGGCCGGCGTCGGCCAGCAGCTCGTCGATGACCAACTGCTCCACCGGGCCGGCGTCGCGGCCGTAGGGAACCGGCCAGTGCGGGAACAGCAGCCCGCGCTCCCCCAGCAGCCGCCGCTGGTCCTCCGCCGGGGCCGCCGCCACCTCGGCCACCACCGGGCGGAGCTCGTCGCGGAGCGGCCCGGCGACGTCGTCGGGCAGGTCCACCCCCAGGGTCCGCCGGGCGCCGCCCAGGGCCTGCCGGGCCACCGACACCCGCTGCGGGCCGGACCCGCCGAGCAACTGGCGCAGGGTGGCCGCCCGGCGGAGGTGGAGGTGGGCGTCGTGCTCCCAGGTGAACCCCATGCCGCCGAGCACCTGGATGGCGTCCTTGGCGGCCCGGACCCCGCCGTCCAGGGCCAGGGCGCCGGCGGTGGCCGCGCACAGGTGGGCCTGGGCCGGATCGTCACCGTCGAGGGCCAGGGCGGCGTCCCAGACGGCAGCGGTCATCTGCTCGACGGCGGTCAGCAGGTTGGCCAGCCGGTGCTTGACCCCCTGGAACTGGCCGATGGGGCGGCCGAACTGCACCCTGGTCCGGGCGTGCTCGGCCGCGGTGTCCAGGCACCACCGGGCGCTGCCGACCAGCTCGGCGGACGCCACCACCACCGCCAGGTCGTCCACCTCGGCCGTGGCCACCCCGTCCAGCACCCGTTCGGGAGGCACCGCCACCCGGTCCAGCCGGACCTCGGCGGACCGCCGGGTGGGGTCCAGGCAGCGCCGTGCGGTCACCGCCACCCCGTCGGCCGCGCCGCCGGCGGCCCCGCGGAGGTCGACGACGCACCATCGGACGGTGCCGTCGGGGTCGGCCGCCGGGACCACCGCCACCGCGGCCAGCCCGGCCCCCAGCACCGCCGGCAGGGTGCCGGTCAGCGACCGCACCCCCCCGGCACCGTCCGGCGCGGCGGCCACCGGGGCCGCCCCCGGCCCGAAGGCCACGCAGCCCGGTGCGGACCCGTCCAGCAGGGCCGGCAGCACCGACTTGCGGACGTCGGTGCCGCCCCGGGCCACCAGCCCGGCCGCCAGGGCGGTGGGCAGGAACGGGCCCGGCACCACGGCCCGGCCCAGCTCCTCGGCGACCACCGCCAGCTCCAGCACCCCGAACCCCTGCCCGCCGAGGTCCTCGGCCAGGTGGATGCCCAGCCAGCCCTGCTCGGCCAGGTCCGCCCAGACCGCGGGCAGGTCGTCGTCCTCTCGGTCCAGCAGCCCCCGGGGGACGTCGCTCGGGCAGTACCGGTCGGTCCACCGCCGCAGCCCCCGCCGAAGCTCCTCATGCTCCTCGCTCACCCCGATGGCCACGCCGTCATCCCTTCCCGTCTCGTCCCGTCGACCCGAGTCCAGACTAGAACATGTTCTAGAACGTTTCCGCGGAGACGTCGCCGCGGCAACGCCCGGGTCGGGGCGGGGCCCGGGGGGCGGGCAATTGGCCGGCGGAGGGCGGGCAAAGGGAACACCCCATGGGCGACCATCCCCCGGTTAACGTGGCCGCCGTGGCTGACCCGGCTGACTTCGAGACCATCACCTACGCCGCCGACGACGGGGTGGCCTGGGTCACGCTGAACCGGCCGGAGGTGCACAACGCGTTCAACACCACCATGCAGCAGGAGCTGCGGACGGTGTGGCGGTGGCTGCGGTACGACGACGCGGTCAGGGTGGTGGTGCTCACCGGGGCCGGCGACAAGGCGTTCTCCACCGGCCTGGACCGGGCGGAGGGGATGGCGGAGGGTACCGAGCCCGGCCACGTCGGCCGGCGACCGTCCGGGCCGGGACCGGACCCGGCGGCGGCCGAGGTGGCCCACATCGGGGTGGCCGGGAACACCCCGTTCATGTTCGACGACCCCGGCGATTGGCTGGGGCCGAAGTCCAACGACCTGTGGAAGCCGGTGGTGGCGGCCATCAACGGCATGGCCTGCGGCGGCGCCTTCTACATGCTGGGCGAGGTGGACATCGTCATCGCGGCCGACCACGCCACCTTCTTCGACCCGCACGTCACCTTCGGCATGACCGCCTCGTACGAGCCGCTGCAGTTGCTGCCGAAGCTGCCGTTCGGGGAGATCCTGCGGATGACCCTGCTGGGCAACGCCGAGCGGATGTCGGCGGCCCGGGCCCACGAGGTCGGGTTCGTCACCGAGGTGTGCCCGAAGGAGGACCTCGCCGACCGGGCCGGCTGGGTGGCCCGGCAGATTGCCGGTTACCCCGCCCTCGCTGTGCAGGGGTCCCTGCGGGCCCTGTGGGCCGGGCGGGAGCTGTCCCGCAGCCAGGCCCTGGGGCTCGGCTGGGCGTTCATCGGGCTGGGCACCAACCTGGACAGCCTGGCCGAGGGGCAGGCCGCCTTCGCCTCCGGCGCCCGCGTCACCCCCCGCATCCGCTAGCCCGGCCCGACAGACCGACCGACCGACCGACCCGACCGACAGACCCGACCGACCCGAAAGGCCGCCCATGTCGCCCATCGATCACCTGCTGCCCACCGGCACCCTGACGCAGTCGTCCGCCGACCTGGCCCTGCTGGTGCTGCGACTGACCGTCGGCGCGGTGTTCCTGGCCCACGGCATCAACCACATCTTCGGTGGCGGCAAGATCGCGGGCACCGGCCGGTGGTTCGAGAGCCTGGGCATGAAGCCCGGCATCCTGCACGCCTGGACGGCCAGCCTGACCGAGATCGGGGCCGGCGCCCTGCTGGTGCTGGGCCTGCTGACCCCGTTCGGGGGGGCCGGGGTCATCGGGGTGATGCTGGTGGCCTGGATCACCAACCACCTGAAGAACGGCTTCTTCATCTTCCGCCCCGGGGAGGGCTGGGAGTACGTGATGACCCTCACCCTGATGGGCCTGGTCATCGGCACCCTGGGCCCCGGCGACTGGAGCATCGACGGCCACGTGGGGGCGCTGGCCGACCTGTGGGGGTGGCCCGGGTTCGGCATCGCCCTCGGCGCCGGCGCCGGCGGGGCGGCCCTGTTGCTGCTGACCTGCTGGCGGCCGAACAAGCCGGAGACCCCGGCCGGCTGACCCGGCCTGGCTGACCCGGCCTGGCTGACCCCGGCCGGCTCCGGTCGCCGGTCCGTGGTCAGGACCGGCTGGCCAGCTCCTTGGCGAGGGCCCGGAAGGCCCGGCCACGGTGGGAGATGGCGTGCTTGTCGTCGGCGGACATCTCCGCGAAGGTGCGGCCGTCGCCCTCGTCGGGGATGAAGACGGCGTCGTAGCCGAACCCGCCGGAGCCCCGCGGGATGACGGCGATGCGGCCCTCCACCACCCCCTCGGTCCAGATCTCGCCGCCGTCGGGGAAGGTGACCAGGGCCACGGTCTTGAACCGGGCCCGGCGGTCGCCGCCGCCGTCGGGCAGGGCGGCCAGGTCGTCGAGCAGCTTGGCGACGTTGTCGGCGTAGGTGGCGCCGTCGCCGGCGTACCGGGCGGAGTACACCCCGGGGGCGCCGCCGAGGGCGTCCACCTCCAGGCCGGTGTCGTCGGCCACCGCCGGCAGGTTGGTGGCCTCGACCAGGGCCTGGGCCTTGAGACGGGCGTTGGCCAGCAGGGTGTCGCCGGTCTCGTCGACGTCGTCCACGTCGGCCGGCCGGGGCAGCAGCTCCACGGGTCCGACGTCGGCCAGGATGGCGGTGACCTCGGCAGCCTTGTCCGGGTTGGCGGTGGCCAGGACCAGGGTCAGGGTCACGTCGGGCACCGCCCTCACCGTGGCGCCGGAGGCTCGGCCAGCACGGCGGCCTGGGCCGCGGACAGCCTGGCGATGCCGGTCTCGGCCAGGGCCAGCATCTGGTCCAGCTCGCCCCGGGAGAACGCCATGCCCTCGGCGGTGCCCTGCACCTCCACGAACCGTCCGGTGCCGGTCATCACCACGTTCATGTCCACCTCGGCCCGGGAGTCCTCGGCGTACGGCAGGTCCAGCATGGGGACGCCGTCGACGATGCCCACCGACACCGCGGCGACGGAGTCGGTCAGCGGGTTGGCAGATAGCTGCCCGGCGCCGACCATGCGGGTGAACGCGTCGTGCAGGGCCACGTAGGCCCCGCAGATGGAGGCGGTCCGGGTGCCGCCGTCGGCCTGCAGGACGTCGCAGTCCACGATGACCTGGACCTCGCCGAGGGCGACGAGGTCGGAGACGGCGCGCAGGGACCGGGCGATGAGGCGCTGGATCTCCTGGGTGCGGCCGGACTGCTTGCCCTTGGCGGCCTCCCGGCTGGCCCGCTCGGTGGTGGAGCCGGGCAGCATGGAGTACTCCGCGGTCACCCATCCCTTGCCGCTGCCCCGCATCCACGGCGGCACCCGGTCCTCGACGGACGCGGTGCACAGCACCCGGGTGCGGCCCATGGAGACCAGCACGGAGCCGGCGGCGAACACGGTGAAGTCCCGGTCGAAGGCCACCGGCCGCAGTTGGTCCAGGGCGCGGCCGTCGGCCCGCAGGGTGCGCGGGTCCGGGGTCTGGACGCTGGTACTGGTCATGACGGCATCACCATTTCCCTCTCCCCCTCATGTCCTCATGTCGTCGGGTCACCACGGGAACACCCTGCCGGCCACGGCCTGGTCCACCGGGCGGCAGAACGCCGCTGCGGCCTCCGCGGCCAGGGCGTCGGCGGACACCGTAGGCCACCGGTGGGTCACCACCAGACGTCCAACCCGGGCTGCAGCGGCCATCCGGCCGGCCTGGCGGCCGCTCAGGTGCCGGAACCGGCCCTCGTCCTGGCTGGTGTAGGTGGCCTCGCACAGCAGGGTGCCCAGGCCGGTGCCCAGCTCCTCCGCGGTCCAGTCCGGGCCGGAGTCGGCCGAGTAGGCCAGCGCCCGGCCCGGGTCGGGACCGACGTGGCCGGTTTTGCCGGCGGAGCCGACGTGGCCGGCAGGGCTGGCAGGGCCGGCAGGGCTGGCAGGGCTGGCAGGGCCGACGTGGTCGGTGCCCACCTGGTCGATGCGGACGGCCAGCGTCGGCGGGCCGTGGTCGGTGGCCACGAACCGGCAGGCCATCTGGCCGACGACGACCTGGTAGGACGGCCCGATCTCCTGCCAGCCCAGCAGGGGGTCGTCGGCGAAGTAGGACCGCCGCCGCAGCCCGGGCGGGGCGTACACCGGCACCGGTGCGGTGGCCGCGGACTGGCGGCGCCAGACCGCGAAGGACTCCAGGTCGGTCCAGTGGTCGGGGTGCTCGTGGGACAGCACCACCGCGTCCACCAGGGCGGGGTCCAGGACCCGCTGCAGGTTGGCGAAGGTGCCCGGGCCGGCGTCCAGCCAGAGGGTGGTGGGGCCGGACCGCACCAGGTAGCCGCTGGCCGCCCCACCGGGGCCGGGCCAGCTCCCGTCGCAGCCCAGCACCGTCAGGGTGTTGCCGGTGCCGGCACGGTCATCACCCTGCCAGGCGTCACCCTGCCAGGCGTCGGTGGGCCAGGCGGCACCAGGGGAGGCGTGGGCAGCGGCGGCCACGCCCAGACACTAGAGGGCTGACGTTAAGAAACCGATGCGGTTAGAAGTAGATGATGGACTTGGCCCGCTCGGCCACCGCGTCGAGGTCGCCGGTCCAGGCCCCGGTGGACAGGTACTTCCAGCCGTCGTCGGGGGACACCACCACGATCACCGCCTGCCGCCCGGCCGGGAGCTGGTTGGCGCACTTCACCGCCCCGGCCACCGCGGCCCCGGAGGACAGGCCCAGGAACAGGCCCACCTCGGTCAGCCGGCGGGCCCACTGGATGGACTCCCTCGGACGGACCACCGTCTTGCGGTCCAGCAGCTCGCGGCCGCCCAGTTCGTCGAAGATGGGGGGGATGTAGCCGTCGTCCAGGTTGCGCAGCCCGTCCACCGTCTCGCCGGACGGCGGCTCCACCGCCCACACCTGGACGGCCGGGTTCTGCTCCTTCAAGAACCGGCCGGCCCCCAGCAGGGTCCCCGACGTGCCCAGGCCGGCCACCAGGTGGGTGACCTCCGGGCAGTCCCGCCAGATCTCCGGCCCGGTGCCCTCGTAGTGGGCCTTGGGGTTGGCCGGGTTGGCGTACTGGTACAGGAACACCCACTCCGGGTGCTCCTCGGCCAGGGCCTGGGCTTTGCGGACGGCCCCGTTCGACCCCTCGGAGCCGGGCGACTCGATGATGTCGGCCCCCCACAGCGCCAGCAACTGCCGGCGCTCCTCGGAGACGTTGGTGGGCAGCACCACCTTCAACTGGTAGCCCTTCACCCGGCAGACCATGGCCAGGCCGATGCCAGTGTTGCCGGACGTCGGCTCCAGCAGCACCTGGCCGGGCTTCCCGGGGGTCAGGATGCCGTCCTTCTCGGCCTGCTCCACCATGGACAGGGCCACCCGGTCCTTCACCGACCCCCCTGGGTTGCGGCCTTCCAACTTGACCAGGATGCGGGCGTCGGCGGTCGGGCTGAGCCGACTGATGTCCACCATCGGGGTGTTCCCGATCAGTTGCAGGATGTTGTCGTACGGAGCCATCTTCTGGTCAGGTCAGCCGGGTGATGGGCAGGGATGCGGGCCGCCGCGCCGGGCCGTCAGCCGCCGGCCACGGCCGGCAGGATGGACACCTCGTCGCCGTCCTTCACCGGGGTGTCCAGGGCCGACAGGTACCGGACGTCGTCGTCGTTGACGTACACGTTCACGAACCGGTGCAGGGTGCCGTCGTCGTTGAGCAACTGTCCCGACATCCCGGGGTACTGGGCCACCAGGCCGGCCAGCACCTCTCCGATGGTGGCGGCGTCCAGCGACACCGTTGACTGGCCACCGGCCTGCTGTCGCAGGACGGTGGGAAGGCGTACGTCGACCGGCACCGGACCTCCCCGGGGGTTGGGGCGACCGGGCGGTTGCCCGCCGGGCCGCCAATAGTTGACTGTTCCGGTCCGGATTCTACCGGGCGGGGACGGGGGGCGGTCGGTGGGTGGTGGATGAGCGGTGGATGGGCGGTGAGTGGGCAGCCAGTCGGCCGAGAACAGGCTGGTCAGCCGGCCTGTCGGGCGTCGGCCAGCACCACCACCGACTCCTCGGTGATGCCGCCGTCCACGATCCGGTAGCTGCGGACCACCGGGTGGGTGTCACGGAGGGACACCAGCACGTAGTGCCACCCCGGGTCCGGGGCCTGGTCGACGTCGGTGGGCGACGGGTAGGCGTCGGTGTGGGTGTGGGAGTGGAACACCCCCAGGATCTCGAGGCCGTGGTCCTCGGCGTCACGGTCCGCCCGGAGCATGTCGCGGGAGTCCACCAGGTACAGCTTGGCCGACGCCGCCGCGTTCTTGGTCGGGTAGCAGGCGGCCACCTCGCCGGTGCCGGCGTGGCCGGCCAGCAGGCCGCAGGCCTCGTCGGGCAGCCCGGTGATGCAGTGGGCCACCATCTGCAGGTACAGGTCCTTCGGCAACCGCAGCATCGTCGCCCGATCGTAACGGTGGTCACCCCCGTGTCGGTGGACGGTCACCGGGAGGTGGGGCGGCGGTCCGAGCGGCGGCCGGGGTGGCCCCGGCAGGGGTGGCGGTGCCGGCCGGGGTGGCGGGGCTGGCCGTGGCGGCGGCCGGGGTGGCGGTGCCGGCCGGGGTCAACGGCGCCAGCCGGTGGTGGGGCCGGCAGGGGTGGCGGCGGGACGACGGTGGCGGGGCCCGGGCGGCGGTAGCCTCGATGGGCTATGGCACGGGCCAAGAAGACGGTGGCCAAGCGGGCGGCAGCCCGGGAGGCGGCGGGGCGGTCGGGCGACCGTACGGTGGCCACCAACCGCCGTGCCCGGCACGACTACGACATCCTGGACACCCTGGAGGCCGGCATCGTCCTGCAGGGCAGCGAGGTCAAGTCGCTCCGGGAAGGCAAGGCCCAGCTAGCCGACGCCTACGCCCGGGTCTCCGATGGGGAGCTGTGGTTGTTCGGCGTCCACATCCCGCCGTGGCAGTTCGCCACCGGCTTCGGCGCCCACGATCCGGACCGCCGGCGGAAGCTGCTGGTGCACCGCGGCCAGATCGACGAGCTGATGGGCCGGACCCAGCAGCAGGCCCTCACCCTCGTCCCGCTGTCCCTGTACTTCCGGGACGGCAAGGCCAAGGTGCAGCTCGGGCTGGCCCGGGGCCGCAAGCTGCACGACAAGCGCCAGGCCATCCTGTCCCGGGAGGCCGAGCGGGAGGCCTCCCGGGCGGCCCGCGACGCCGAACGCTGGCGGGCCGCCGGCTGAGCACCGGGCCGTCCGGCTGGGCACCTGGCCGGCCGCCGAGTGCCGGGCCGTCCACCGTCTGCCGTCCGCGGCCATTGGGGCCATCGGGGCTTGGACGATCCTCGTGGCCGGTAGGATGGCGGTGTCGCCCAGGCCCTGGGTGGCCGGCCCGGATGGGTCGCCGGCACCGTCGGTCCGGTAGGACCGGCCACGACATTGCAACAAACCCGAGGGGGTGAATGGTCTCGACTTCGGTTGTCGAGGTGGGAGAAGCGAGCCGTGGTCTCCGGAGCCACGTTAAAGAGCCGGAACCAAAAACAAACGCCGAGCCTCAGCTCGCGCTCGCTGCTTAAACAGTAGCGACGTCCGTCCAGCCTCAGCCCTACGGGCTGGTCAACGGGCGTCATAACGTAGGGCTCACCCGACGACCGGTCCGGTAGGTCGACGGGGACACCTCCACCGGATACGGGGCGGTGCAGTCGCCGGTAGCGGCGCCGCCCTCGACAATCCCCTACTGGCTGCGCTCGGAGAAGGCCCACTGAGGTGCCGGAGGACGCGGGTTCGATTCCCGCCACCTCCACAATTTGCCATGAAAAGCCAACCGGTGTCCCCCTGAAGGGTGGCGCGTCCGGAGCGGGACCGACGCCGAGCAGGCTCGACCCGGTCGATCGCCCTCCGCAGCAGTTGCTTGAGGCGACCGGCGTGCCCTTCTCGATGACCCGGTGGATCTGGACGCAGAGGGCTCGGGGTAAGGAGCTGCGGGCTGGAAACCCGGCCTCGGCCACCTGCGCCCGCAGCGCCGCCGCCTCGGGAAACCGACCCCGTGCTCCTTCCCTCCCGATGGCCCGTGCGGCCGGCTACCCGGCCGACCGGCGCAGGTCGTCGAGGAGCAGGTCCAAGAGCAGCTCCTCTTCGATCTCGACCCCACTGGTCTGGACGGCCGGGCCGAGGTCGGGGTCCCAACAGGCGGCCGGGACCGGACCGCTCAGCGACGGAGGAGTGACCCCGTTGGCGGCCACCAAGCCCAGGGCGTCGCGGTGGTCGGGGGTACGGAACCGCCAGGGCTGGGCGCCCAGGTCGCCGATGACCTGATTGGCGATCGAGATGCCGCCGGCGCCGAAGTCGCCATGGTACCGGAGCACGGCCCCGCCGGCGGCCAGTGTCCGCAGCAGCAGGGTGGCGGCCACCGAGGGGCGACCCTCCAGGCAAACGACGCCCACCGGTAGACCGGCGGCGGCGGCCAGGACCGAGGGGTTCTCGCAGACCCACACCACGGTCCCCGGGGCCAGGCGCCAGGACTCCGACTGGACGGCGGCCAGCGGGAGCGGCAGGGGGACCCCACCGGCGGCCCATTCGCCGGCGGCCACCGTCAGGGGGCCGGCCGGCCGGGGGCGCAGCCCCAGAGTGAGCACGGTGGAGGAGGTTTCGTCGGCCACCACCCCCTGGCCGTCCCACAGGGCCCGGCGGTCGGCGGCCCGGAGGGGACCGGTCCACCCGGTGAGGTGGGCCAGGGCGGCGGTGGCCAGCCGCCCGACGGGGCTGGTGTCGTCGAGGCCGTGGGCGTTGCCGAGCACCTCGGCAGCCAGCCGGGACCGGCCGCGGCGGTCGGGCAGCGGCAGGCGGGCCACCACATCCAGCGTCCCGGCCAGCCGGGCGGCGGGATCGTCCAACCGGCGCCACTGGCCGGTCGCCCGCAGGTGGGCCAGCCACTCGTCCAGCTCCGGCCGGCCGGCGACGGCGGGGTGCGACCGGAGCCCGGCCCAGAGGGCCGCTTCCCTGTCGGCCCGGGCCGACCGCTCCCCCGGGCAGTCACGGAGGGGGCCGACCGCCGCCGTCACCACGTCGATCAGGGAGGTGCCCGCCCTGGCCCGCAGGAGGTCGTCCAGGCCGGCCAGGTCGACCCGGACGGTCCGGCCGCGGCGGTGGGCGCCGAGCAGCCGGTCCACGGCCAGCCGCTGGTCGTCGGTGAGGGCCCGCAGGTGGACGGCCACCCCGGCCACCCGGCCGCCGGTGGCCTCCAGCCGGCGGTGGACCGCCGACCACAGGAACGCCAGCCGGTCGTCGGCCAGCAGGACGGCCAGCCCCGATGGCCCGCCCGCCGGAGGGCGATCAGCCGGCCCGGCCACTACCGTCCGGCACCACCCCGCCGTCGAGGCCGCGCCCGTCCCCGGACCGACGCTCGTCCCCGAGCCCTCCCCCGCCCTCCGGCGCCGCCCAACCGGTCGGGCCCTCGGTGCGCCGGTCCAGCCAAGGGTCGTCCTCCCGCCGCACCTGCCCGTCCCAGACGAAGCGCAGGGCGGTCACCCCGGGCTGACCAGGTAGGCGCTCGAGGTGGTAGATGGCCACGGCGGGCACCTCGGGGTAGCAGCCCCACTCGGCGTAGTTGGTGAGCACCACGTCGAGGTCCAGGTCGACCAGCATCCCCAGGCAGTCCCCCCGCTGGCTGTCGTCGATGCCGGCGAAGGCCTCGTCCAGCATCAGCAGGTGGGGGGCCTCAGGCCGGGCCGAGGCGTAGTAGGCGGCGGTGGCGGCGAAGAGGGGCTGGTGGGCCAGCTTGGCCTGCTCCCCGCCGGAGCCGGCGCCCTGGGTCCGGTTGGTGAGCCGGGTCTCCTGCCCGCCGGACCGGCGGTGGACGACGAACCGGCGCCAGCGCCGGTAGTCGAGGGCGGTGGCCAGCCGCTCGACCATGTCGGCGCCTTCCCCTTCGTCCCGAGCCGTCCGGACCCGGTCCGCCAGGAAGCTGGCCAGGAGGGCCCGCTCCGGCTGGTCCAGGAGGTGGACCTCGTGCCGGAGGAGGCGGACGGCCTGCTCGGCCCCGGGCCCGGCGTCGGCCGCCACCTCCCAGGAGAGCTGCAGGCTGACCCCGCTGCGGGTCGGGTGCCCGGCCAGCTGCTCGTTCATCCGCTGCACCAGCGTCCGGGCCTCGGCCACCCGCCGGCCCAGGTGTGTGCCGACCTCGGTGAGCAGGTGGCGTTCGATCAGCTCCCGCTCCTCGGCCGACAGCATCTCGCGCCGGCGCCGGACCTGCTCGTCCAGGGCCGCCGACAGCTCCCCGATCCCCACCAGGGCCCCGTTGAGGGTGGCGTAGCAGACCTCGATGCCGCCGCTGGTGTCGAGGTAGGGGTCGAAGTCGCTGCCCAGCTGCGAACGGAGGGCGGTCATGCCGTTGTGGAACCGGTTGCTGACCGAGTCCTGCTCGGCCTGGTCCACCCTGACCTCGCGCAGCCGCTCGAAGGCAGACCGGGCGAAGGCCAGGCCGGCAGTCACCTGGGTCAGGTCTCGGTCCGGGTCGACGGGACCCAGGGCGAGGGCGGCCAGCTCGGTGGCGACCAGCTGGGCCAGGGCGGCCAGGGCCTCGACCCGTTCCCGCTCGCGCTGGCGCCGCCGCTCCTCGACCGCCTCCAGCCGGGTGCTGGCCGCCTGCAGCCGGTCGCGGGCCCCGTCCCGGTCCTGGTCCAGCTGGCGCCGGTCGGCCGTGGCCCGGTCCAGGACCTCCGACAGGTGCCGGTGGCGGGCCATGATCGCCTCGGCGTCGGCCCCGGAGGTGCGGCGCAGCTCGTCCGCCTGGCCTCGGGCCTGCGCCGCCACCGCCCGGGCGGCGTCGGCCTGTTCGCCCGAGGTGGCGGCGGCCTGTTCGGCGGCCCCGGCCCGCTCCTCGGCCTCGTCCGCTGCCCGCCGGGCGTCCAGGGCGGCGAAGGCGGCGGCCACCAGTTCGACCAGGCTGGTCCGGTAGGCGGCCAGGGCCTCGAGCGCGTCGTCCACCCCGGCCGCCGGGCACCCGGCCGCCTCCTCGGCCCGCGACAGGGCGGCGATGGCCCCCTGACCGGCCTCCCGGGCCGCGGCCAGCCGCTCCGCCGTGGCCGCCCGGGCTTCCCTGGCGGCCACGGCGGCGTCCTCCGCCCTCCCGACGTCCCGGTGGGCGTCCCGGAGCCCGTCGGCCGGCGGCCAGGCCGCCTCGGCCCTGTCCAGCCGCTGCAGCTCGGCGGCCAGCTCCTCCTCCTGCGCCGCCAGGGCCTCCAGCTGCCGGTCGACGGCGCCCAGCTCCTCGGCCAGGGCGGCCAGGCGGCGCCGGCGCGCCTCGGCCCGGGCCGCCGCCCCCACGTGCTCGGCCGAGGCCTTCGACCACCGGCCGCGCAGGGGGCCGACCGACCAATGCCCGTCCGAAGACACCTGGGCACCACTCCGCCCGACAGCGGCCAGGGCTCGGCGCACTGCCGCCTCCCCCACCGGGGTCCCCGCCGCCGGCACCAACCCGGCCACCCCGGTCCCGCCCCCGTCCTCCCCGGAGGCGATCCAGGTGTCCAGCGTGGAGGGGTCCAACAGGTCGCCGCCAGGCCCGACGAGGGCGTCGAGGAGCCCGGAGGCCTCCAGCGCCGCTTCTAGGCCAGCCCGCTCGGCCTCGCCCAGGCCGGTGGCGAAGTCCACGCAGGCCCAGAGTGGGGCGTGGCCGGCCGGGCGGTCGGCGGGGCGCCCGGGTCGGAGCGGCGGCGGGGCGTCTACGTCCGCCTCCGCCCGCCGGCGCTCGGCCTCGAGCTCGCCCCGGCGCTCGTCCGCCCGCCGGCGGTCCGTCGCCACCCCCAGCTGCCGCTCGCTGGTCACCGCCCGGGCCGGTGCCAGCAGCGGCGGCACCGCCGGCCGGGCGCCGGCCAGGACCTGATCCACCACCCACTCGGCCAGACCGTCCCCGCCTGGTCGCACGGACGGGTCCACCCCCCATTCGCCGGCCCAGCGGTCCACGGCGTCGGCCAGGTCGCCGGCCGCCACCTCCCGGGCCGCCTCGGCGGCGGCCTGCTGCTCCTCGGCGGCCACCAGGGCGGCGTCGGCCTCGGCGTCGGCCCGCTCGCCCTCCCGGATGCGGGCCAGGGCGACGTTGGCCGCCTCCGAAGCCGCCCGCACCGCCCGCAGCCGGTCCTGCCGGCGATCGGCCGCTCCGGCCAGGGCCACCCGGGCCCGGTCCGGCTCGGCCACCAGCTGGTCGTCGTGGAGACGGTGGGGCTCGCCCAACTCGGCCCGGTCGGCGGCGACCTCGGTGGCTTCGGCCTGCCGGGCCCGGGTCGCCTCCCGCGCATCCGCCGTCCCGGCCGCCGTGACGGCGCGCCCGTTGGCCAGGTCGGCCGCCTCCCGATCCCTGAGCGCACGGTCGGACAGCAGGGTGGCGTGGCCCTCCGCCTCGTCGGCCCGCTCCTCGACCTGTCGAAGGGCGTGGACCTTGGACAGGTCGAGGCCCTGCAGCTGGCCGTTGGTCCGCTCGATGGTGGCCGCCAGCTGGGCCCGGCCGGTCTCGATGGTCTCGAGGGCGTCGGTGGCCGCGGCGTGCTCGGCCCGCTGGAGCCGCTCGTCCTCGGTGACCTTGTCGAAGTTGGTGTTGGCGGAGCGGACGGCGTCGGCCCGCAGGCGGGTCTGCACGGCGGCGTGGACCCGGTAGTCGTCCAGGAAGGTGTGGAGCCGGGCGGCAGAGGCCTCCAGCCGCTCGATCTCGTCGGTGTCCTCGTCGAGGCGGGCGAAGGCGGAAGCCAGGGACTCCATCCGGTGCCGCTCCAGCGGCGGGAGGGCGTCGGACAGGTACTCGCCCAACCGGATCATGTCCAGCTTCTCGGACAGCTTGGGCCGGCGGAGCTGGAGCAGGAGATGGAGGAGGGCGTCGTAGCGGTCGGGCCCGAGGCCGAACAGGGCGTGGTCCACGGCCGCCCGGTGGTCCCGGGCGGCGTCGGAGGGGACGCTCCGCTCCGGGAGGGCGGCCCGGAACTGCTCCCGGGTCAGCGGGACGCCGCCGGGGGCCAGCTCCAGGTCGACGCCGACCCGGGCGGGGGTGACGGCGAACCAGGTGTCCACCCGCTTGCCGGCGGACCGGACGCCCCGGAGGCCGACGACGCAGGTGGTGAACTGCTCCACGCCGTCCCCGTCCACCCGGCCGAACTCGACCCAGCAGTACCCGATGGCGGTGGGCCGGTCGCTGAACTCGATCAGGTTCCAGTACATCGTCTTGGCCTTGGACCCGAAGGGGTCAAGACGCTCCGACCGGACGTCGCCGTCCAGGACGAACGGCAGCAGCAGCTCCAGGGCCTTGGACTTCCCGGCAGTATTCTGCCCGCGCAGGATCAACCGGCCGTCGGAGAACCAGAACTCCTGGTCGTCGTACTCCCAGACGTTCCGGATGCCGGCCCGCAGCGGCCGCATCCGGCCCGGCCGGGGCCGGGGCAGATGGGGGGCGGCCGACAGGTGCTCGATCACGGCCATCAGGGCGCCTCCTCCGGCTGGGCGTGCGGGGACGGGTGCGCCGCAGTCGCCGACGGAACGGCGGGCCCGGCGGACAGGGCCAACGGCAGGGCGGCGGTCGGCTCCGGCCGGACGGCGTCGGCGGCGGCGTAGCGGCCGGCCCCGGGCCGGGCCTCCAGGCCCTCGGGGGTCCACCGGCCCAGCCGGCCGGCGACCAGGATGGCCGCCGCCTGCTGGGCCAGGGCCTCGGCTCCGGCGGCGGCGTCGGCGCCTCCCCGCCAGTAGCCGGCGTACTCGTCGGCCAAGCCGCGGACGAAGGCGACCACCTGGTCGGCCGGCCAGACGGCGGGATCCCCCCCCTGTGCCCGGGCTCGCAGCTGGTCGCAGAGCCGCAGGGCGGTGGTCTCGGGCGCCCCGTAGTCCGGCCACCGCAGGTCCCGGAGCTCCCCGCCCTCGTCGACGGCCACCCAGCCCTCGGCCCGGACCTCAAGGGTGAGGCCCACCCGGTCAGCCAGGAGCCGCTCCAGGCGGGACCGCTGGGAGCGGAGGTAGTCGAGCTCGTCGGGGGTCAGGTCGTCGTGGTAGACGACCGGCTGCTCCACCAGGGCCCGGGTGACCCGGTGCCGGCGGCGGCGGTTGCGGCCGTCCTCGGTGTCGGGGTACGGCTCAGTGGCCAGCTCGTCGGGGCCAGCCACCAGGGTGGGTGGCTGGGGGGCGGTCGGTAGGAGGGACAGCCGCTCCCGGTCGATCCGGTACAGGGCGTCGCCGCCGGCCTCGCCGCGGGCGAACCGCTCCTCGTCGCCGTCGGCCTTCTCCAGGACGCCGAGGTCGCTGGCCGCCTGGACGGCCTGGATGAACACCCGGCGGTCGGCCCCGGCCTCACCGTCCCAGTCGAGGCCGTCGATCACCGAGGCCCGGACGGCCACCTCCTCGAACAGCCGGGCCAGGGTCGTGCGGTCGCCGGCGTTCTCGGCGGAGGCCAGGACCAGGCAGGTGAGGGCGTAGCGGCAGCCGTCGAAGTGCCGGCCGCTCCGGGTCCGCATACCCCGGGGCTCGTGGCCCGGCCCGGGCAGCTTGGCCAGGCGGGCCACCCCGGGCCGGGTGGCGTCCAGCCGGTAGCCGAGCTCGTCGGCGAACCAGCGGCCGATCTCGCCCCGGTGGCGGCGGACCAGGGCCAGGGTCGGGCTGTCGCGGCCGACGATCGGTTCGGCCAGCAGGCCCCGGACGGCCTGCTGCAGCTCGTCGGCGGTGATGCTCATCCGGCCCAGCCTTCCCGGGCCACTGCCTCCCGGCCCGCACCGGCTACGGCCACCTCGAGGACCTGGTCGGTGCAGCGCAGGCGTCCGGCCGGGGTGACCACGGTGGCCGGCGGCACCTCCGGCCCGCGGATGGGCCGCACGGTGACGGTGACCAGGGGGGTGGCGGCCGTCCGGGAACCGTCGGCCCCTGGCCGGACCGACAGGGCGGCGTCGATGAGGGCGAGGAACTGGGCGAACTCGTCGGGATCGAGGAGACCGAGGTCGGACAGGCGGGCGGGGGTGCGGGCGGCCAGCCGCTCGGTGGCCAGCCGGGCCTGGCGGTGCTGGGCCCGCAACCGGGCCAGGCCGGCGGCCTTGGCGGCCGAGTAGTCGGCGGCCCGGCCGACCCGGCCGCCGCCGGTACGGGTCCCGGCGGCCCGCAGGCGTGGGGCCACCTCGGCCGGCTCGGCGTCCCAGAAGCTGCGACCCCGTTCCTGCTCCTCGTCGCCGGCCAGCTCGGCGAAGTGGCGGGCCGGGTACAGGCCGAAGGCCTCGTCCCAGAGCAGGTCCGCCCGGCCGGGGGCGGCGACGGCGAACCAGCGGGCCAGCTGGGTGAAGTCGGCCTCCCGGGTGACCCGCCGGAGGTGCCGCTCGTGCAGCCGGCCGATGGCCACGAGGATGCGGTTGAGGGCCCCGATCATGGCGGACCGGAGGGAGTCGACGATGGGCTCCTCCCCCTGGCCGGCCACGAACCAGGCCCGGACGCCCGACCAGCGGGCGGTGAAGGTCCGCTGGACCCCGTCGTCCTCCCCGTCCCGCACCGGGGCGGCGTCGGCGGCGGCGGCGATGGCGATCAGGTCGGGGACGGCCGGGTCCAGCTCCGTGATGGCGGCGGCGATCCGGGGGGTGGCGTCGGCCAGCCGGGCGACGAACTCGTCCAGGTAGGTGAAGACGGCCCGCTTATAGGCGACGAAGGCGTCGTCGTCGGCCGTGATGGCCGTGGTCTCGACCGCCAGGTCGTTCATGTACCGGGCGGCGTTGTCGGCCAGCTCGGTGAAGGTGCCGAAGAGATCGACGAGCGAGCGGTACAGCCGGGCCCCGTCCGGCGCGCTCCCGGTCGCCTCCGCCTGGACGGCGGCCAGCCGCTCGATGATGCCGGGGAGGAGGACGGCGGAGAGCCGCCCGCCGTCCAGGCCGGCGCGGCGGACGGCCCGGACGCCCTGGTGGGCGGCGACCCCGGCCTCGGTGAGCTGGTAGAGAAACCGCTTGGCGTAGAACTGGTCAAGGGTCTCGGGGGCGGCGGTGTCGTAGAACCGCTGGACGTTGCCCCACCGCTCCAAGGCCTCGAGGGCACCGGCCACCTCGTGCTCGCCGGCTTCCGGCACGACCCTAGCCACCTCGGCCGGCCGAAGCTGGAGGGTGAACCGCTCCTTGGCGGCCATGAGGGCGTCCACCACCGAGACGTACAGCCACGCCTTGTCGGCCACGGCGTAGGCGAACACCCGCAAGGTGGGGTCGCCGGCGGACCCGTCCGGGACCGAGCTCGCGGGGGCCGGCTGGCCCCTGACGGCAGTGGGATCGGGCGGATGGTCCACGGACACTGTTGTACCGGACGGTTGTGTCATTGGCGTGCCCCCACCATCACCACGGCTTCTTTGTCCCCAGTCCGCCCCGGGGGATCGAGAGGTGCGTCCCCAAAGTGGGAAGGACCCGTTGCTGCGGCCGGCCACCCGGCCGGAGGGGGCGTCGCCAGACGATGGCGATCAGAGGGACCCGGGGTCGGCATTGGAGTTGCGCTGGCCGACGCCGCCAGGGCGTCGACGACGTGCCAGCCGTGGCCTCCGGCGGTCATCCGTCATGGAAACCGCCAATCGGGTGGTGCTTGAGAAGGAATTCGGCGAAAAGCGGGACGGTGAAGTCGATTTGACCACGCCGGGGCGACCAGATGAGGCCCTTTTGGATGAGGCTGTCGCGATGCGGGGAGGTCTGGCGCTGGTTTTCTGCTCCCCAGGCCCGGGCCACCTCGGCCGTAGCGTAGGGCGGGTCGCCCAGCGAGGCCATTGCAGCCAGGTACCGCTGCTCGGCGTCGCTGGCCATCTCGAATCGGGTGCCGTAGAAGGTCCGGGCCAGTTGCTCTTGGACCAGGTCGCGCACCTCCCCGACGTCGGCCATCGTGACCGGCGATGACTCCGCTGCGTTCCACAGCTCCCGCCCGTATTCCTGCAAGAAGTACGGGTAGCCGGCGGCCAAGCGCACCACGTCGTCGGCGGCGTCGGCGGTGAACTCCACTCCGAGCAGGGTGGCGGGCTTCACCAATGCCACCCGCGCTTCGGGATCCCGCAGTCGACCCAACTCCCGGTACTCGAACAGTCGGTCGGCATAGGGCTTTGCCCGCATCAAACGCACCTGTAGATCCGGGAGGCCCGCGGCGGCCAGCGCCACCGGCAGGGCGTCACGACTGACTGCCTGGAAGGCCATGCACACTGCCGCCAGCGAAGCGGCGTCGAGGTTGTGCATCTCGTCGATCAGGAACAGCGCGCCGCTCTGCACGCTCGCCGCCGTCTGGCCGATCTCGCGCAACAGGTCGACGAGGTCCTGCTCAGGGTCCCCCGAGTCGGCCACACCGGCGACGGCGTCGACGTCGAGCTTGAGCTGCACGCCTCCCGGAGCGACCACGCTGAAGGCCTTGACCACCCCGAGCGCCCGCTCAACCCGGTCGCGGATGCGGTGCCGGCGGCTCATCTCCCGGAGCAGTCGGGCGGCCATCTGGGCGAAGGTGGACCTGAAGTCGGGCTGGGAACCGACTTCCTGCACGTCGGTCGTCGCCCATCCCGCCTCGGAGGCGAGAAGGTCCAGCTCCATGAGCAGCACGGTCTTCCCTACCCCTCGCAGGCCGTAGAAGATCCGGCTGCGATCGGCACCGCCCGAGGAGAGGATCTCGATCAGCGAGCTGAACTCCTCGAGGTCCTGATCTCGGCCGGCCAGACAGGGCGGCTTGCGGCCCGCTCCTGGCGTATAAGGATTCTCTCGCCGCTGCATGACCAGCAGTCTAACGATTTCTAAGCCTGGGACACTGCTAATTAGAAAACCCTAGACCTTTCCTCCCCTGCACCCACCTCTCGGTCCAAGCGGCGATGTGGGCTGCGCGGTCCCCTCGGGCCGTGAGCAGTTGCTCTCCCCCGGTAGCGGCCTACCGCTCCGACCACCCCGTCGCAGTAGGGGATGCAGCCAGCTTGCGTTTTCCCAGGTGAATCGGCTGTCCGGGGATCGGCGGCGGTTGGCTTTTGGAGGCACCACCGCCACGATTTTCCATGAAGCCAACCGGTGTCCCCCTGAGGGGTGGGCACCGGTGGCGCGATCTAGACAGGTAGCGCGATCTAGACAGGTAGATCGACCGTCCGATGATCGTTGGGCGACCCCGTACGATCGACCCATGGCAGAGCGCGCGTATTGGTCAAGTCGACAGGGACGAGGTCCTCGCGGGGCACCAGACCTTGGTGACCTCCACCGGGCGGTAGCTCTCCTCGGGTCCGAGCTCCGCGTTCGCGACTACTTCCAAGAGCAATATGGCTACGACTGCGTCGACGCCGGATTCGTTTCGGGCGCCTCGGGGCTAGAACTCGCGAACCACATCGAAGCCGTCCTTGGCTACCGCAATGCTTGGCCGATCCCCAACGACCCCTTCAGCCGCGATCCCGAGGTGGGTGACAGCCGGATCACTGCCGAAGAACGTCAGATGGCAGAGGATCGCATCTTCGACATCATCGAGTTCCTGCACGATCAGGTATCGGCGGGCATCAAGGATGCCGGGAGCTTCCACTCCTACGGTGAGTGCGGTTGGCACTACCAGGAATTCGATCCGGCCCCCGCTCAAGAATTTCTCCGTGACCGGATCAACATCATTCTCGGGAACTACTCGGACGGCTACGTCCTGATCGAGACGGGGCAGATCGAGCACCGAACGCCCGCCGGATTTGGGAACCTCTTGAGCGCCGATCTGCGCACTGATGATGAGATCGAGCAGAGGGTTCAGGCAGCAGTCTCAGCCTGGCGGAGCCGGGCCAGGACGGACGACTCGATGCGGGAGGCGGTTCGGAGTCTCTTCGACGTGCTCGAACGGCTCCGACCTCAGGTAAAGGAGCACATGCTCCAAGGTGACGAAAGTGACCTCTTCAATCTGGCAAATAACTTCTCGATCCGCCATTTCAATGACAGGCAGAAGGCAGACTACGAAAGCCCGACGTGGCTCTCATGGATGTTCTACGTGAACCTCTCCACGATCCACCTGATCACCAGGCTGCTTCGTCGCCAGGCAAACCGTGGCTCTCCATAGGTTGGCTTGCCAGCCCAAGGATCACCCCCAAAGTGATGATCGCCCCAAAGGGAGAGGGCGGCTTCCTCACCGGTTGGCGTCCCATCGTTCGGCCGTCGTCAATAGACGATTGCACTAGCTCAGCTGGCCCGGGGACGCTCCAGATAGTCGTGCACGGCACGGCGGATCACCTCAGCCTCGGCAACGTGTTCCGCCTGAGCTCGAGCCCGGAGCTGGTCCCGCAGGTCGGGGGGGAACCGGACCGAGATGTTCATAGCCGGCGCCGAACCGATGAGGGGGCGGCCACCAGGCCGGCGGACAAGATGTTCAGTGTCCAAGCCGGCCTCCGCCTGCTCCGCTGCCTTCTCGACCAACTCGTCAGTGATCGATCGGCCGCCGATCGTGAGGGGCGGTCGCTTGGTGGTCATGGTCGGGACCTCCGTTCTCCGGGCCACAGATGTGCGTACTTCACCCGCATGGACATGGCGTGCACGACGACCACCGTCCCGTCGTCGGCCACCAGGGCCGCCAGCTCCAGTCGATTGCCGGCGCGGTCCGGGCCGAGAATCAAGGTCATGGGAGTATCTTCGTCCAGTGCATCAGGGTCGTCTCCCACGTAGCCGGGGTGTGTCAGAGCGTGTCGTATGTCGTCATCGCTGATTCCATGACGTCGAGCGGTCGGTTCGATCCACAGGTCGGGTTCCGACACCACAGTATTGTACCGCGAAACTCTTACCGAACGTCCGAGTCCCCCACGAGAGGGCACGACCCGGTACAAGCCGCATCCCGCCCGCTCGAGTTGGAGGTAGGGGGGACGACGAGCCTGTCGGGTCATCCGCAGCATCGTCTTGGCCACCGTCTCACGGGGCCAGCGGGATCCGCACGAGACCATCGCGGCGTGGACCATTTCCACGCTGAAGGTCGACTCCTTCCCACCAGCAACCAGCGCCTCGACGGCTGCGACCACCTCGTCCCGGCACGTGGGAACCCTCGGCTTACGTTCCCCCAGGTAGATGGGCCAACCGGCGATCGTCGGGCGTGGTTGGCTTTTGGAGGCACCACCACCAAGGATGGTCAGGCGGAAGCGTGAACATCGTTGGAGGTGCACTGGAGCCCACGTATCGGTCGTAGATGGTGTGCGCCCACTCGATAGCGTCGGTCACCCGGACATCCGCGCGCTGGCCGGAGTCCCTACGTGTTCGAGCACATCCCCGTGGCCGAAGAGCTCCTGGGTCGGTACCTGGTCGACGGCGAGTCCGTCCATCACCGCAACAGCGTGTGCCGCCGCTGCCTCGGACGTGTCTATCGAGGACCCACGGGCTGTCCTGTGAGATGTCAACATTCAGTAACCCGTGGTTTCTACTCGAACCCGTGGTTTCTACTCGGCTGCAGACGGCACCGGTAGGCTGACCTGCAGAGACAGCACACGCTGGCGGGCGCCAGGACTTGTGAGGGTTGCGTGCCAACCGAGGACGGCAACGAGGCAATGGCGGTCCTCCGCATACGGCGGCGACCCACGATCCAAGACCTCGTCCGCCGCTACGTCGTCTTCATCGACGGCGTGGCCAGCGGGTCGATCTGGCCGTGCCGGTCGCGCAGCTTCTGCCTCTCGTCGGGGCGTCATGAGGTCCAACTTCGCATCGTCCGTACCGGATCGAGCCAGAGTGACGAGGTGAAGATCGATGTGAAGCCTGGGCAGGTGCTGAAGATGCGCACGGGGTCCATCAGTGCCAAGCGGTTCGTCCAACTGCCACTGGCGCTCCAGAACCCGGACCGGTTCGTCCCTCGGCCCTGGATTCGGCTGGAAGTCGACTGATGGGCCGGCGGAGGAACGGACGATCCGGACCGGGCGGCGAGTGGTCAACCTGGACATGGCTCTGGAAGCTCGGTTGGACTGGGACCGCAGGGATGCGTGCCGTACTGAAGTCGCGACCGGGCCACGAGCAAGAAGCGGTGGACGATGCGGCCTCCCGGCTCTGGCCCTTTGGACCGCGTCCGCTTCGGGATTTCAAAGAGAACGACATCCCATAGAGCCATCCTTATAGAGCCATCCCCATAGAGCCATCGGCGACCACTTTCAGGCGACAGCGAGAGGGCGACCCTCCCGAGCCTCCGGCCTGATGGGGGTCTTGCTGCGGTGCGGCGCCGCATCAACTGGGCGGTACCGGCTGAGCTACGGCTGTCCCGTGAGAGGATGAAGATGATGCGCACGTACACGGATGCGCACGTACACGATGTCGTGGAGCCCGAGGACGGCGGTGGCTCCTTCGTGACCGTCCCCGCACTGCCCGGCTGTTTCACTCGTGGTAGCACCATCGAGGAGTGCCGGCAGCGGGCCGTCGAGGCCATCGAGGTGCACACCGCCGGTCTTCAGGCGGACGGCGAAGCGGTGCCCGAAGAGGGTGGAACCCCGCAGTCGTTGCCGTCACGGCAGCGGCCTGAGCGCGCAACGGGCCGTTGCCGGCGTTACGTATCCGAGCGCGCTTGCCGAACGTCCAGACGGGAAGCGAAGGAGCAAAGGGCGGTGGCTCGCCACGCCCACGATCCTGCAGGCCAACCCCGGGTTGACTCTGCCCGGCGGGAAGGGTTCATCCTCTAGCTGTGGACGAGCTGGACGAGCTGCTGGGCATCGGTGACTTCTCGGCCGAGTGCGGCCTGTCGCCCAAGATGCTCCGTTCCTACGCCGCGGCCGGTCTGCTGGTCCCGGCCGCCGTCGACCGTTCATCGGGGTATCGGTACTACTCGACCGACCAGCTCCACCGGGCCCGGGTCATCGCCCTGCTACGCCACGCCGGCATCTCGGTCGAGGCCATCGCGAGCTACTTCCAGGACCCCACCGACGCTCGCTTCGACCGCTGGGACCGCGAGATCGCGCGGGAGGCCGCGGGTCGCCGCCGGGCACTGGCCGAGGCCCGAGCGGCCCTGGCCCTGGGTGCGGCCCCACCGCCGGACCGACGGACCACCGCAACGAGGGGCAGCTCCATGGCGCTCGATACGTTCGCCGGCGTCGCCAGCCACCGAGGGACCGGCGAGACGAACCAGGACGCCACCCTCGTCGGCGACGGCCTGTTCGCCGTGGCAGACGGCATCGGGGGCCTGCAGGACGGGGAGGTCGCCAGCCGCTTGGCCCTGGACACCCTGGATGCGGCGTTCGCCGCCGGGCGCAGTGCTTCGGGGCTTCTGAGCGCCTGTCGGGAGGCGAATGATGCGGTGTGGCGCCAGGCCACCGCCCGGGGGACCGACCCCACGATGGGGACCACCCTGGCAGTGGTGGCCATGACCTCCGACGCGGGGATGCTCGTCGTCCACGCCGGCGACTCACGCGCCTACCGGCTCCGGGACGGCCAGCTCGATCAGCTCACCGACGACCACACGGTGGTCGGTGACTTGATCCGCGCCGGGAAGCTCACGGACGACGACGCCACGACGCATCCCCACCGCCACGTCCTCACGCGGGCACTCGGGGTCGGTCCGACGGTCGAGTTGGACCACGCCGGCGTGTCCTGTCGGGCCGGCGACCTGTTCGTGCTCTGCACGGACGGCTTGTCCAAGGCGCTCGCGGACGACCGGCTCAGGACGGTGCTCGCCGGTGCCGGCGGTGCACAGGAGTCGGCCGACCGGATGGTGGCGGCGGCTGTAGGCAACGGGGCCGACGACGACGCGACCGCCCTGGTGGTCACCGTTCGGTAGAACCAAGGGTTTTTTCGAAACGGTGACCCCTTGTTTCGAAACGGCCACCCCTTGGGCGCTGGTGTCGGGGTCGATCCAATCACCGTCGACAGCGATCCATCCCTGATGGGCCGACGATGAGCCGCCGACCGGCCGACGGCGGCCCATCAGGGATCAGCCGACACCGTCGTGTGCGCCGGGGAGGGCCGGTGGCGGTCCAGCCATCCGTAGGTGGCGAGCTTGACCCGATCCTCGACCAAGAACCACACCAGGGCGTACCCCCACACGAAGGCCGCCCAGCCCCAGGGAAGTGACGTCATCAGCAGGCCGAACCCGGCGATGAGGGTGGCGAGGCACTGGGTGGTCACCACCGCGCCGAGCAGCAGCCGGGAGGGCGCCGGCCGGTCCCAGAAGGGGCCACGGGCCCGGGTGACGAAGATGGTGAAGTGCCCCGAGACCGACAGCTTCAGGTAGATGAGGGTGCGGATGACGTCGTGGTCGAGACCGAACACCTTGTCGGCCAGGGCGAAGAGCAAGAAGGTCTCGCCCACGCCCATGATCCCGATGACGGTGGCCACGTGCAGCAACATGCGCATGTCCCAGGCCGCCGGGCGCTCCGAGCCGCGTACGTGGTCGTAGGCGATGGTGAGGATGGCGGCGTCGTTCAGGATGGCCAGCAGCACGATCATGGTGGCGGTCACCGGGAAGAAGTTGAAGGCGACCACGGCCAGCACCACGACGAGGAGGACCCGGATGGTCTCGGCGATGCGGTAGAGGGCGTAGGAGGTCATCCGGGCGAAGATCTCCCGGGCCAGGCGGATGGCCTGGACGATCACCGAGAGGCCGGGAGCCAGCAGCACGACGTCGGCGGCGGCGCGGGCGGCGTCGGTGGCGCCGGCCACGGCAATGCCGGCATCGGCCTGTTTGAGGGCGGGGGCGTCGTTCACCCCGTCGCCGGTCATGCCCACGATGTGGCCCCGGGACTGGAGGAGGGACACGATGTGGTACTTGTCCTCGGGGAAGACCTGGGCGAAGCCGTCGGCGTGCTCCACCAGGTCGGCCAGGCGATCGTCACCCCGCTCGCCCGCGCCCTCGAGCTCG
Organism: Acidimicrobiales bacterium; assembly: GCA_035547695.1. Lineage (GTDB taxonomy): Bacteria > Actinomycetota > Acidimicrobiia > Acidimicrobiales > RAAP-2 > DASZUK01. The sequence continues at coordinate 151,813 of DASZUK010000039.1, read as the reverse complement.
ATGGCGGGCAGGATGTGCCGGCCCAGCCCCACCTGGCGGGCGATCTCGACGCCGATGGCCGCCTGGTCGCCGGTCACCATCTTGACCTCGACCCCGAGGCACTTGGCCGCTTCGATGGTGGCGGCCGAGTCCTCCCGTGGCACGTCGGAGAGCGGGATGATCCCGAGGAGGCGCCAGCGCTCGCCCTCGGTGCGCGCCACCCCCAGCGAGCGGTAGCCGTGCCGGGCGAACATCGCCACCTGCTCCTCGGCCCCAGCCACTGCCGGGTCGTCGCCACACAGCCCAGCGACGACCTGCGGCGCACCCTTGGTGGCCCGGGTGACGCCGCCGGGACCGGCGACGGTGGCCTCGGACCGCTTGGCCACCGGGTCGAAGGGCACGAACGCGGTTGCTGGCCCGACCAGCACCGTTCCCGACGAGGACGCGGCGGCCAGCACGGCCAGGTCGAGGGGGTCACCGTCCTCTGCCCTCGACGCCAGCGCCGCCCACCCGAGCACCTCGCCGGGCTCGATCCCTGGGGCGCACCACGGCGGGCCGGCGGCCAGCCGGTTCTGGGTCAAGGTGCCGGTCTTGTCCGAGCACAACACGTCGATCCCGCCCAGCTCCTCGACCGCCGGCAGGTGCGAGACCACCGCCTTGCTGCGGGCCAACTGGCGGGCGCCCACGGCCATCGTCACCGACAGCACCGCCGGGAGGGCCACGGGCACCGAGGCGATGCTCACCACCAGGGCGAACTCCAGGGTCTGCAGAACCGGGTCGCCCCGGACCAGGGAGACGGCCACCGTCGCCGCCAGCAGCACCGCGGCGGTGACGATCAGGTAGTCGCCGATCCGGAGCACCGCCCGCTGGAAGTGGCTCACGGCCCCCGCCGTCCTGACCAGCGCGGTGGTCCGCCCGAAGAAGCTGGCTGCTCCGGTGGCATAGACGAGGCCCTCGGCCTCGCCGCGGGTCACTGCCGAGCCGGACATCAGCACGTCTCCGGTGGTTCGTGACACCGGCAACGACTCCCCCGTCAGCGCCGACTGGTCCACCTGCAACGGGCCGCCGGCCAAGAGGCGGGCGTCGGCGGGGACCACGTCCCCGAGGCGCAGTCGCACCACGTCGCCGGGGACGAGCTCTCGGACCGGCACCACGGTCCAGGTCCCGTCTCGCCTGGCCCTGGCGATGGTGGCCAGCTCTCCTTTCAGTGCCGCGATGGCGCTCGCCGCCTGGTGCTCCTCGACGTAGGCCACCAGGCCGTTCATGGCCAGGAGGACCCCGATGATGATCCCGTCGGTCCAATGGCGGGCGACGAGGGAGAGGACCAGGGCGACCTCGATCATCCAGGGGATCGGCGCCCAGAAGTAGCCGGCGAAGACCAGTAGCGGGTGCCGGTGGGCCTCGGCCACCTCGTTCGGCCCGTAGCGGGCGAGGCGCGACGCGGCCTGTTCGCCGGTCAGGCCGCCGGAACCGACCCCCAGCTCGGTTTCGAGAACGTCAAGGGGCAGATCGGCCAGGTCGGGAGGCGTCGTCATCGGCACTCCGCAATGTCGGGGTCCACCTCCGGGGAAAGTTCCGAGCACCCTCCTGGGCCGTCGGAACCACCATCGTCGGTGCAACCTGGCCCCGGTAGGGTCGTTCGTCCCTGATTGGCCTCGTGGCGTGGCCCGCCTGCCCGGGGTGGAGGTGGGCCAGCGCCATGACCCGTCGGTCGGCGACCACGATGACGAGCCCGAGGAGGCTGACGACGACCATGACGAGGGCGAGCACGTGAAGGTGGGCGTCGCTGACGCCGGTGTGGAAGGCGATGGCGATGAGCGCCGACGAGGCGATGGAGCCGATGGAGCCGAACGTCTTGAACAGGCCGGACGCGGTACCGATCTGGTCCGGCGCGACCTGGTGGTAGAGGGTGGTCTGGTTGGCGCTGACCATCGCCGGCACGGTCACGAGGCCGACCAGGAACACCCGACGCGGCCCGAGCTCCTCGGCCAGCTTCCCGGTGGTGGGCTGGGCGACCGCGCTGGCGAGGTAGGGCGCCGAGACCAGGACGGCCGTCTGGCCGACCGAGACGTGGACGGCGTCCGCGATGGGCACCAGGGCCGTCGCGATCAGGGACGTGTTGACCGGGTTGAGCATGGATGCCGTCAGCAGCGGAGTGACGAACCGCCAGGAGAACGCCGTGGTGCTGCCCCCCCACGCCGGCCCCGACCACTACAGGCTGTCGCCCAGCCGCTCGATCAGCGGTGCCGCCACCATCAGGGCCTTCATCTCGGCCCGGGTGAAGGTGTTCGCCAGCACCCTCGCCATCTGCTCGGTCCGGGCGTCCCGCCGGCCCCGTAGCGCCCGTTCCCCGGCCTCGGTCATCGACAGCAGCATCCGCCGGCCGTCCGTCGGGTCGGGGCGGCGCTCGACCAGGCGTCGTTCCTCGAGCCCGGCCAGGGTGGCCCCCATGGCCTGCGGGGTGATCTGCTCGGCCCGGGCCAGGTCGCTCGCGGTGGCCGGACCGATCCGCTCCAGGCGGGACAGGGCCAGCAGCTCGGAGAACGTGAGCTCGCCGCCCACCGGCGCCTGACGGAGCTGGCGGGTGAACAGGCCGATGCTCTCCTGGACGGCAGCGGCAACCTCGCTCGGCGCAATATCATCAGGCATCTTGTAAGATAACTTTATAATCAACCTGAAGTGTTGGCGGGGTCGGCGCGTCCAGGGCGGCCAGGTCCTGCTACCGCGCGTGTCGGCGCACGAAGTCCAAGATGGCCAGGTGCTGCTCGGTGTCGGCCCGCACCAGGTCGACCAGCAGCTTCCACATGGTGACGTCGGCCTGCTCTTCGAGCTTGTGGGCCAGCCGCCGGAGCTTCCTCAGGGTGTCCCGTTCGCGGTCGACCAGGTGGTCGGCGGCCTCCCGGAGGTAGTCCCGGTCCGGTCCCCAATGGTCCAGGCGGGGAACCGCCGACCGGTCTTCGGTGAGTTCGACGTCGTTCCGCAGCCCGGCCGCGATGCCCTCCAGGAGCTCCAGATGCCGACGCTCGTCGTCGAGGATGAGGCCGACCAGGAACCGGAACGGGTCGGACTGCGAAGCGTCCGCCGCCTCCTGGTACTCGACCTGCAGGGCTCGCTCCTCGTCCTGGCTGGCCGTCAGCAGCGCGTACAGCTCGGCCTCCCAGGTGCTCGCCCCGATCAACTGGCGCGGTTCGTCGTGCGGCGCCGCCACCGCCGGGTCCGGGGCGGCGCCGGACCGTCGGGCCCCGCCGGCTGCCGTCGGCGTCCCGGCTGCCCCCGTGGTCAAACGACCACCTCGCCCATGCCGGGCACCGGGAGAGGGGCGTCCGCGACCACGAGCAGCCGGCCCAGCTCGTCAACCACCGCTGCCTTCATCACTGTTCTTGGCCCTCCCCGGCCTTCTTGGCCCTCCCCGGCCGACCGGCGCGTCAGCGGACCGCCGGGACCTTGGCGTCCCGATGCGGGTGCCCCAGCGCGTCGTGGATGGGACGGGTGAGGTCAACGAGGTCGGCGGCCAGCTCGACCAGCAGGTCGTCGATGGTCAGCATCCCGACGAACCGGCCGCCGTCGACCACCGGCAGCCGGCGCACCCCGTGCGATCGGACGAGGTCCATCGCGTCGTGGATGTCGGCATCGGCGTCGATGGTGGCCACCGGCGACGACATGACCGCGTCCACCCTGGCATCCGGAGGCAGCTCGTAGGCCAGCGCCCTCCGGACCAGGTCGCGGTCGGTGACGATCCCGACGAGCACTCCCCCGTCGACGACGGCCACCGACCCGATCCCGGACTGCTCCATGATCTGGGCGACGTCGGTGATGGACCGCTCGGGGCCCACACCGACCCCGGAACGGTGCAGGAGCTGAATGGTGCGCATCGCTACCCCCGGGCCGACTCGTAGGGAGCCACCGCGGCGTCGCTGCCCGGGAAGAACAGGGTCTCGTGCCCGTCGTCACCCCACCGCACCACGTAGGGGGGTCCCCCGTCGGCGCCGTGGACCTCGAGGACCTCGCAGTCGCGGTCCGGTTCCCCGATCCGGTGGCCCCGGATCACGATCCGGTCGCCCACTTTCGCTTCCATCCGTCCTCCTCTCGCGGCCGACCTCGCCAACCTCGAGACCCACCATCGCGGAATGTCGCAGTTCCGGCTAGGGCCGAAGGTCCCGGTGCGGTTGCCCAGCAACCGCACGTCCCCCGGCCGGCAGTGCAACGGGGGAGGCAGCCGGACCCGCGCCTGGACCGGCCGGCTCCTGATCCGCCCGCCGACGCCCGTCAGAGCTTGTAGCCGAGGTCCCGGAGCAGCGCATGGCGGGCGTCGACGTCGGCGGCCGTCTCGAAGCCGGCCGGCGGCATCCCGTCGACCACCCCGAGGACGGCCCGGCCCAGGTCGGTCTGGGCGACGATCAGCTCGAGCGGGTTCCCGCTGGCGCAGAACACCGTGCAGACCTCGGCCACGCCCTTGACCGCGTTCAGCACGTTCATCGGGAACCCTGTCTGCAGCAGGATGAGGAACGAGTGGCCGGCGCCCACCGCCTCGGCGTTGCGCGCCGCCAGGTTCACCAGGACGTCGTCGTTGCCGGAGCGGCGGATGAGGCACGGCCCGGATCCCTCGCAGAACGCGATCCCGAACCGCAGGGTGGTGCTCGACGCGGCCAGCGCTTCGTGCAGGTCGTCGATGGCCTTGACGAAATGCGCCTGGCCGACGATGGCGTTCATGCCGTCCGGCTTCTCTATGGGTACGACGCTCAGCTCCACCGGAACACCCCTCCTTGTCGGCCCACGAGATGGTCTCCCTTCGCCGGCATTGCCCGGATCAGGTTCTGGAGGTCGCTGGTCGCTCAGCCTCTCAGCCTTTCGGCTCCCTCTCCCAACTCGTAGACCAACACCATCACACCATGCGGGCCACCGGCCGAGTAGGGCCCAAGGTCCCTATCCACCCGGGCCTCGCGCTCACATCATGGATGCAACCATCACGTACCTCCACGGTCGATCCTCCGAGCCCACCTCCTCACTCGACCTCCTCGCCCTCACTCGACACCTCCTCACTCGATCCCCTCACTCGATCGGAGGCAATCAGTGGCAACCCAACGACGCAACCGATCATCCGCCGGACGAGCGGTCGGCACCATCGACCACCCCGCCAGCCGAGCGGTCCGGCGACCGCCCCGGCGACCGGACGACGTCTTCGGCGAGGCCGACCCCCCCGTCGACCAGGGTCCGCCTCCCGGAGCCCTGGACGACCTCGACGGGCCACCGGCGACACTGGCGGCCGAGCCGACAGCCCTGCCCACAGCCACAGGCACAGCCCTGGCCACAGGCACAGCCCTGGCCACAGGCACAGGCACAGCTCTGGCGACAGCGACAGGTACACCTACAGGAACAGGGACAGGCACAGAGGCCGACGGGACAGCCGCGCAAGCCGCCGGAGCGGCCACGGCGACGCTCGGGGCGGACGAGGCCGCCGAGGACGACGACGTCTTCGGCGAAGAGGAGGAGGCCCCGCTGGACACGATCCTGGCCCAGCGGACGGCGACGTGGCGGCCGGAGCAGCCGGCGGAGGCCGACGAGGAAGAGGCTGCGGACGAGGCGACATGGGCGGAGCTGCCGCGCCTGTCCGACCAGGAAGCCGACCTGGTGCTGATCGCCCCCCGCCAACCGGACGAGTTCGTCTGCTCGAGCTGCTTCCTGCTGAAGCGCCGCGAGCTGCTGGCCGATCCCGGGCATTCGCTCTGCCGTGACTGTGTGGCCTGATCGGCCGGGGCGGCCGCCGGCCCGGACCAGGCGGGCCACACCGCCGGCGGCTCAGCGGCGCGGCGTCCGGTTGTCGAGGTAGGCCACGACGTCGGCCAGGACGAGCACCCCGACCACCTTGCCGTCGGCCACGACGGCCAGCACCGGGTACCCGGAGCCGAGCAACTGGTCGAGGGCGGACCGGCCGATGTCCGCCGCCGGGTCCAGGGCGGTGGCGGCCCGGTCGGTCACGTCACCGACACGGCCGTCCGACCGGTCGTCGAGGTCGACCGGTTCCACCATGCCGACGTACCGCCCGTCGCTGGTCACCACCTGCGGCACCGCCTTCCAGTACGGCCCCACCTCGGCCAGGGGCTCCGCGGCGTCAAGGGTGTGCACCGGGGCCCGCATGAGCTGGCGGACCGGCACGCCGCGCAGGCGTCCCCGCACCGTCGCCGCCTGCTCCTCGACGGTGGCCGAGAACACGACGAAGAGGCCGATGACGATGAACCACAGGTTCCACACCAGTCCCAGCAGCGCCATGGCCGCCCCGAGCCAGCGCCCGATGGAGGCGGCCCGGTGGGTCGCCCACTGGAACCCGTGCCGCCGCTCCAGCACCGCTTCGAGCACCCGGCCCCCGTCCAGGGGGTAGGCCGGCAGCAGGTTGAAGGCGCCGAGCAGCAGGTTGGTCCAGGCCAGGCGGGGCAACAGGGCGCCGGACCAGAGCTCGACCGGCAGGAGATGCTGGCCCAGCCCGACGGCGGCGGCCCCGGCCAGGACGGCCAGGACGACGTTGGTCAGCGGCCCCACCACGGCGACGGCCAGCTCGTCCGACCAGCGTTCGGGAAGGTGCTCGATCTCGGAGACCCCGCCGATGGGCAGCAGGACGATCGACCGGACGGTGGCCCCCTTGGCGATGGCGACCAGGCTGTGGGCCAGCTCGTGGGCGAGCACGCAGGCGAACAGGATGGCCAGCCACACCAGGCCGCCGCCGACACCCAGGCCGCCCGGCTCCGCCTCGACCAGGGCGACGAGGGCCACCAGGAAGAAGAAGGTGACGTGGACCGAGATGCGGATACCGGCGATCCGGCCCAGGGGGAGCGCCCAACGGCGGTGGCGGTGGTGTGAGGAGCGCAGGCGGCGCCTGTTGGTGGCCACGGTCGGGGCGGCCGGGCCCGACCGGGTGGGGGAACCCCGGGTTGGGCCGTCGGTCACGGACCGTGGCCGGCCGACGCTCCACCGGGACGGGCCGCCGGGGCGGCGGGCTCGACCCCGACCTCGACCCCGGCCTTGGCTTCGGCCCCGGCCCCGGCCTCGGCTTCGGCCCCGACCTCGACCCCGGCCTTCGCCGCGGTCTCCGGCCCCGGCCCCGGCCCGGGCAGCCGGGCGACCGGGTGCTCGGCATCGACGATCAACTGCTCGACTTCGGCACCGTCCAGGCTCTCCCGCTCCTCCAGGGCGGTGGCCACTGCGTCCAGGGCCGCACGGTGCTCGCTCAGCACCTGGCGCGCCCGGGCGGCCTGGGCGTCGAGCATGCGGGTGATCTCCTCGTCGATCGCCCGGGCCGTCTCGTCCGAGTACTCCCGGGAGTGCACCAGCTCCTCACCGAGGAACACCGGCCCGCGGGGCCCGAAGGCCATCTCGCCGATGGCGTCGGACATGCCCCATTCGCGGACCATCCGGCCCGCCAGCTCGGTGGCCGAGGTCAGGTCGTCCGCGGCGCCGGTGGAGGCGACGCCGAACACCAGCTCCTCCGAGGCCCGGCCGCCCAGGCGGACGGCCAGGGCGTCGTCGAGGTGGGGACGCTGCTGCAACTGCCGCTCCTCGTCCGGCAACTGCTGGGTGACGCCCAGCGCCATGCCGGTGGGCAGGATCGACACCTTGTGGACCGGGTCGGCATGCGGGAGGAGCTCGGCCAGGAGGGTGTGGCCGGCCTCGTGGTAGGCCACGATCTTCTTCTCCTCCGGGCTGAGGGCCAGCGACGTCCGTCGCAAGCCGAGCAGGACCCGCTCCCGGGCCGCCTCGATGTCGGCCTGGGTGATCTCCGCGCTGGCCCGCCGCACGGCGATCAGCGCGGCCTCGTTCATCAGGTTCTCGAGGTCGGCCCCGCTCATGCCGGGGGTGCCCCGGGCCAACGTGTCGAGATCGACGTCGGCCGCGGTGCGCTTGCCGCGGGCGTGGACCTCCAGGATGGCCCGCCGCTCCTCGAGGGTCGGCAGGGGGACCACGATCTGCCGGTCGAACCGGCCGGCCCGCAGCAGGGCCGGGTCCAGGACGTCGGGCCGGTTGGTGGCGGCCATGACGATGATGCTCTCCTCCTTGTCGAAGCCGTCCATCTCCGACAGGATCTGGTTCAGGGTCTGCTCGCGCTCGTCGTGCCCGCCCCCCAGGCCGGTGCCCCGCTTCCGGCCGATGGCGTCGATCTCGTCGATGAAGATGATCGACGGCTTCTGCCGCCGGGCCGTCTCGAACAGGTCCCGGACCCGAGCCGCCCCCACGCCGACGAACATCTCCATGAACTCCGACCCGGTGATGGTGATGAACGGCACCCCGGCCTCCCCGGCCAGCGCCCGGGCGAACAGGGTCTTGCCGGTACCCGGTGGCCCGACGAGCAGCACCCCCTTGGGCACCCGTGCGCCCATGTCCCGGAACCGGCCGGGATCGGTCAGGAACTCCACCAGTTCGTGGATCTCCTGCTTGACCGAGTCGTAGCCGGCGATGTCGGCGAAGGTGGTGGAGGACGCCTCGGTCACGTGCACCTTGGCCTTGCTCTTCGACCAGTTGTCGAGCGCCCCGATGGCCCCCATCTGGCCCCGCATCCGCCTCGACGACCACACCCAGAACAGGGCGATCAGGCCGATGGGCACCAGGAGGGTCAGGATGGTCGGCCAGAGGTCGCTGGTCGGCGGGCTGTAGTCGCGGGCCACGTGGTGCCTGTCCAAGAGCGCGATGTCGCCGCTGGGCATCCCGCCGGGGGGGCCCTGCGCGGTGAACGTCTTGCCGTTCTCGAGCTCGCCGTCGATGACGCCCGAGCTCTGGGCGATGTCCACGCTCTTGACCGAGCCGGCGGAGACGTCGGCCAGGAACTTCGAGTAGGAGATGGTGGACGGCGCGGGGGTCGACGACCCGTGCGCGCCGACGACGACCAGGGCGACGAAGCCGCCGATCATGACGGTCCACATGACCGCCAGGCCGATGCGGGTGGCCAGCGAACGCGGCGGCCGGTCCGGCCGGTCTGGCCGATCGGGGGCGTCGTTGGTCGGAGGCCTCGCTGCCACACTGTCATGCTAGGGGCGGCGGGCCGGAAGCCACCAGGGCCCTCGGTCACATTCGCCGCTCCTCATCGTGGCCGCCGCTCGGCATCGTGACCGCCGTTCGGCGGCCCCGGCGACGGCGGGCGGGAGCCCTCCCCCGACCGCCCTGACTGCTCGGACCGCCCTGGCCGCTCGGACCGCCCTGACTGCTCGGACCGCCCTGACCCCTCGGACCGTTCGGCGCGTTCTTTGATGCCGAGGAGCATCTTGCGGGTCATCACGAAGCTGACCAGGCCCAACGGCGCCATGACCCACCGGCTGGCCCGCCGGCCGAAGGCGACGCGCTCTCGGACGACGAGCCGCGTCCGTCCGGGACCCTCCCGGTGGACGGCGAACGTCCACAGGAACTCCCACCCGACGCCCCGGTCCCGGCGGGCGGGGAGGCCCTGCTTCGTGTCGGCCAGCTTGAGCGCCAGCACCTCGGTGGGCCGCAGCGCCACCACGTACCACCCGCCGCTGCCGGCCCGGTTGGCCCGGACCAGGTCACCGACCTGCAGCCGTTGCCACTCCGGCACGATCCCGGTCGCGCTGTGCACGCCGAGGCCGAACAGGTTCTCCAGCCAGTCGTAGCTGTAGAACCCGCCCCGGTCGGCGCCGATCTGGACGATCCAGGGCCACACCGCTTTCGGCTCGGTGTCGATCGTCGTCGCGCGGGTCACCTGGACGGCCGGCTCGGCCACCTCCTCGTCGCCGGGGAGCACCGCCGCCCGCTCGGGCCCGGTCGCCCCCCACCTCTGTTGCCAGGGCCGGACCACCCGCTCGTAGCAGACCGCGGCGGCACCCGCCACGACGGCGCCCGCCACGATCGGGGCCGGCCGGGGCCGTCGCATCAGGGTCGCACCTCCGTGGCCGCCGTCACGCGAGCATCCGCCGGTGCCGGACGGTGGCCACCACGAAGAACCCCACGGCGAACAGCGCCAGGATGCCCAGGTCGCGACCGATGGTGAGGACGGTGCCGTGGTCCGACAGCAGGTCCGTCCAGGCGTCCACGGCCCACGCCTGCGGGGTGACGTGGCCGATGGACCGCATGACCGGCGAGACGATCGACAGCGGCCACATGCAGCCGCCCAGCATGGCGAGCACGATGCCGACCACCGGGCCGATGGCGCTGGCCTGTTCGGGGGTCCGGAACATCGTGCTGGCCAGCATGCCGGCGCCGGCGCCCACGAGGCACCACACCAGCAGCAGGGCGGCGGCGGCCAGCGGGTCCCCCCAGGAGACGCCGAACACCAGGGCCCCGATGCCGACGATGAGGACCGACTGGCACAGGGCCACCGCCGCGAACGTGGACGACTCCCCGACGATGATGGTGCCGGGCCGCACCGGCGCCGCGGCCATCCGCTCGAAGATGCCCAGGCGACGGGTCTCCACCACCGTCGCCGCGCCGGCGACCGCGCTGAGGAACACGAAGAGCACCAGCTCGGTCGGGGCGCTGTACTCGTAGCCGGCCGGCAGGGTGCGCTGGGCGGCCGACACCGTCCGGGTGGCCACCTGCACCCGGGGCACCTCCGGCGACAGTGCCGTCGCCTTCGCCAGCGCCGGCCCGAACGGCGCCCCGAACCGGGTGGCGAACTGCGCCGCCTGCACCCGGCCGCCGTAGGAGGCGACGACCGCGGCCAGCCGGGTGGCCGCCGCCTGCTGGGTGGTGTTGGCCTCCTCGGCCACGACCTGGACCCGGGCGCTCCGGCCGGCCACCTCGTCGGCGTACAGCCCCGCCGGGACGACCAACCCGGCGTTGACCTCGCCGCGGGCGACCGCCCGGTCGAGTGCGGCGACGGAGGTGTAGCGGACCACGTCGAGCCCCGAGGTCTGCCCCAGTTGGTGGACCAGTTGCCGCTCGGCCGCTGTGGACCCGGTCGCCACCACCCCGACCCTGAATGTGCCGAACCCACGGGCGACGGCCCCGACGACCAGGATGACCACGATGGGCAGCACGATGACGAAGAACAGGGCGGTCCGGTCCCGCAGCAGGCGCCGGATGGACGCCTTGGCGATGGCCAGCGTCCTCACGCCGACACCGCCCGCCGGGCCAGCAGCAGGGCCACCGTGCCGACCACCGCCGCGAAGGCCAGGATGGCGAGGACCGGTTGGACGACGGTGCCGACCCCGCCGCCGACCATCGACAGGTCGGTGAACGCCCGCAGGGCCCAGCCGTTCGGGGTCAGCAGGGCCAGGCGCTTCATGGCCGACGGGGCCGCCGAGATGAAGAAGAAGTTGCCGCCCAGCAGGGCGAGGCCGAACACGATGACCGCGCTCACCCCCTCCGCCTGCCGCTGGGTCCGGCAGACCCCGATGACCAGGGCGGTGAGGCAGACCACGGCCAGGACCAGGGCCACGCCCACCAGCGCCGCCGGCCCCGGCGCGCCCCAGTCGGCACCGAACACCGCCGAGGTGACCACGGCGATGACGCCCAGGCTGACGCAGCCGTACACCAACACCGACAGCACCTTGCCGGCCAGGATCTCGGCCGGCCGGACCGGCGCCGCCCGCATCCGGTCGATCATGCCCTGGCTGCGGTCCACGAAGAAGCTCCGGGAGGCGTAGCTGACGGTGAACAGCAGGAAGAAGATGGCCATGCCGGGGGCGTAGTAGCTGATGACCTTCAGCTCATGGGCACCGATCGGGCGTTGGACGGCCTGGACCGGCAGGCGCAGCTTGGCGACCATCGCCGCCAACGCGGACGAGGACGGGACCGCGGCCGGGGACGCGCCACCGGTCGACGCCGGTCCGGCCGGACCGGCGGTGGCCAGGGCCGTCGCCAGCGACAGCCGGTCGGCGTTGACCTGGGCGACGAACGAGCTGGCGACCGACGCCGTCACCTCGCCGGCGATGACGTTCCCTGTGGAGGCCAGCGTGGTCAACGCCTGTGGTCCCGACCCGGCCACGCTGGCCGAGAACCCGGCGGGGACGACCAGTGCCGCGCCGAGGTGCCCGTCCCGGACCTCCCGGGCGGCGGCCGACGCCGTCGGGACGCGGCGGACGGTGACGACCTGGCGGAGTGTGCGGGCCAGCGTCTTCGCCAGGCCGGCGGCCACCGGCCCGTGGTCGTCGTCGACCAGGCCGAGGGTGAAATGGAACGTCTCCACCCCGTGGAACGCCAGGCTCATCAGGCCGGCGATCAGGACCGGCGCCACGACCCCGATGACGATGGCCGACCGGTCCCTGAGCCGCTGGCGGAGGTCCTTGCGGGCGATGGCCACGGCGCGGCGCACCGGTCACTCCCGCAGCGCGCTGCCGGTGAGGTGCAGGAACACCGCTTCGAGGTCGGGCTCGACGACGTCGACGCTCGTCACCGAGCAGCCGGCGACGTTCGCCGCCTCGAGCACCGCCGGCAGGACGTGGCGGGCCTCGGTGGCCACCAGGTGGACGACCCCCTCGTCCGCCACCGCCTGGTCCACCCCGTCGACCCCGCCGCAGGCGGTGGCCAGGAGGGAGAGGTCGCCCGACGCCGTCAGCTCGATCCGGTCCCGCTCCCCCAGCCGGGCCACCAGCTCCCGCCGGGTGCCCTCGGCCACGATCTGGCCGTGGTCGATGATGCCGACCCGCGAGCACACCCGTTCCGCCTCCTCCATGTAGTGGGTGGCGTAGACCACCGCCATCCCCTCCCGGCCGAACGCCTGGACCCGCTCCAAGATGGCGTGCCGGCTCTGCGGGTCGACGCCGACCGTCGGCTCGTCGAGCACCAGGAGCCGCGGTCGGTTCAGCAGGCCGGCCGCGATGTTCAGCCGGCGCTTCATGCCGCCCGAGAACGAGTCCACGCGGTCGTGCCGGCGGTCGGCCAGGTCGGTGGCCTCCAGCGCCTCGTCCACCCGGCGCCGCAGCGTCCTCCGCCCCAGCCGGTACAGGCTGCCCAGGAACTCCAGGTTCTCGTCCGCGGTCAGGTCCGGGTAGAGGGCCACGTCCTGGGGGACGTACCCGATCAGGTTCTTCACCCCGAGGTCGTGGCCCACCGGCCGGCCGGCCACCGTCACCGTGCCGGCGTCGGGGGCCAGCAGGCCGCAGACGATCTTCATGGTCGTGGTCTTCCCGGCCCCGTTGGGCCCGAGCAGGCCGTAGGTCTCACCCTCGGCGATCCGGAACCCGATCCCGTCCACCGCGACCCTGGTCCCGAACCGCTTCGTCAGCCCCTCGCACTCCAGCACCCATCGACCGGCCCCGTCCCCGTCCCCGTCCCGGCCCCCGGCGCGGCGGGGCGCGGCGACGGCTTCCTCCGTCGCGGCCGCCACCTGGGGCGGCCGCAGCTCGGGTATCGCTCCAAAGTGCACCGGCTGGACCTCCAGGTCGAGCATGTCGCCCGGCCCCTTCCCCCGACCAGGGCCGAAAGGCCCATGACCGGGGCCGAAGGGCCCATGACCCAGGTCAGCGCAGCGGCACCCGCCAGGAGATGACGGTCCCGCCCTCCGGGGAGCGGGTGACCGTCATGTCGCCACGGAGCTGCCTGGCCCGCCGGTCGAGCGCCGCCAGGTCGGGCTGGACGCCCTCCGCTGCGGCGCCCCGTCCCGGCGGCGCGGCGCGGCCGTCGACCACCTGCACCGTGCAGGACCCGTCCGCCACGGTGACCCGGACCCTGGCGTCCGTCGCCCCGGCATGGCGGCCCACGCTCGCGAGCGCCTCCCGGACGGTGGCCACGACGTGGCCGGCCAGCACGTCGTCCACCACCTCCTCGACCGGGCCGTCGAAGCGGACCGGCACGTCGGTCCCCAGGGTGCCGGAGAGCTCGTCGGCCACCGCCAGGACACGGGAACGCATCCCCTCCGGCTGCCCGCCGGCCAGCCCGTACACCGACGACCGGATGCCGGTGATGGTGTCGTCGAGGTCGCCGACCGCCCGGAGGATGCGCTCCAGCACCGTCGGGGACATCTCGTGGTGGACGGCGCCCTGGAGGCGGAGGCCGACGGCGAAGAGCCGCTGGATGATGGCCTCGTGGAGGATCCGGGCGATGCGGTCCCGGTCCTCGACCACCGCTGCCTCGCGGTCCTGCTGGTGGAGCCGGGCGTTGTCGACGGCCACCCCGGCGGCCTCGGCCAGGGCGACCGCCAGTGATTCGTCGTCCGAGCTGAACTCGGCCGAGCCGACCTTGTCGGTGAGGCAGAGGACGGCGTAGGCCCGCCCGCGGCTACGGACCGGGACCCCCAGGAACGACGACATCGGCAGGTGGCCGGGGGGGAACCCGACCCGGATCGGGTGGGCGGCGATGTCCGCCAACCCCACCGGGCTCGACTCGTGGATGGGCAGCCCCAGGGCCCCCCGGCCGGTCGGCCGGCTGCCGACGGCCCGCTCGGTGGCCTCGTCGATGCCGACGGTGAAGAGCTCGGCCAGGCCGGTGAGGGACTCGTCGAGCACGCCGAGCGCGCCGTACCGTGCCCCGGCCAACGCGCAGGCCTCCTCCACGGTGCGGCGCAACAGGTCCGGCAGTGACAGCCCGCCAACCAGGCGGAGCGTCGACTCCAGCAGGCCCCGGAGCTTCGCCGGGTCCTCGATGGTCCGCAACGCGGCGTCGTTCATGTGGGCTCACCGATCGGTCGGCAACAGGACGGGCGGCAACAGGACGGGCGGCACCCCCGGGGCCGGACGGCCGGGGAGGCCCCTCAGGCGAAGACCACCGTCCGGTCGCCGTTCAGCAGGACGCGGTCCTCCAGCACCCACCGCAGCCCCCGGGCGAGGACCTTCTGTTCCACGTCCCGGCCCAGGCGGGCCAGCTCTGCGGGACCGTCGGTGTGGCTGACCCGCCGGGTGTCCTGCTCGATGATCGGCCCGCCGTCCAGTGTGGCGGTGACGTAGTGACAGGTCGCCCCGATCAGCTTGACCCCTCGCTGGAACGCCTGGTGGTACGGCCGGGCCCCGGCGAACGAGGGGAGGAAGCTGTGGTGGATGTTGACGATCCTCCCGGCGTACCGCTCGCACAGGTCGGGGGGGACGATCCGCATGAACCGCGCCAGCACCATCACGTCACCGCCGGCGTCCTCGAAACGGCGGGCGATCTCACCGAAGCTCCGCTCGGGGCGGTCGTCGGTGATGGGGACGTGGTGGAACGGGACCCCGTGCCACTCCACCTGCTCCCGCAGGGTGTCGTGGTTGGAGATGACGCAGGCCAGCTCGCCCGGGAGGTCGCCGACGCGCCAGCGATAGAGGAGGTCCACCAGGCAGTGGTCCTCCCGGCTGACCAGGACCACGGTTCGCTTCGGCACGTCGGTGTCGGTGACCTGCCACTCCATCCGGAACCGTTCTGCGATCGGCGCGAACGTGGTCCGCAGCCCTGCCGCGTCGAACGGGACCGTGTCCGCGATGGTCTCGATGCGGAAGAAGAACCGGCCCGTCGCCAGGTCCCCGTGCTGGGCCGACTCCAGGACCCAGCCGCCGTGGCCGGCGATGAAGCTGCTGACCGCGGCGGCGATCCCGACGCGGTCCGGGCAGGCCGCGGTGAGCACCAGCCGGCGCCCGCCGCCCCGCAGCCCGAAGTCCTCCGGTTGCCCGGCGACGACCGGCCCGGAGCTCGGCCCGGCGGCCAGCGGCCCGGGGCTCGGCCCGGCGGCGACCGGCCCGCTCATCCGGCCCACGTCCCGGCGACGGCCCGGGGCCGAGAGCGGGCGAACCCGGCCCCGGAGCCCGTCGCCTGGGCGGTGGCCCCCAGGGTCGGAGGCGATCCTTCCGAGCCGGCCGACCATGCCGTGACCCGCTCGGCGAAAGTGGTCGTGCCGCCCACGGAGTCCACGGAGTCCACGGGGTCCAGGGGCGCCAGCACGGTGGCCTCGATGCCGTACAGCATCCGCAGCCGGGCGGCGGCGGCCTCGGAGGGGGCGGCGTGGAGCCGGTGGGCGGTGGCGGCGGCCACGTCGCGCCGCCGCCACCGCCTGCTCCCCGCCAACGAGGGGCGGATGGCCGGTTCCCCGCCGCCGATCCCCGATGCCGGGTCGTACGGGGGGGCGGGAGGGATGTCCCAGTACACCGCCGAGTGGGGGTGGCGGGCATGGTGGGCGATCCCCGACGAGACCACCAACGCCCGGTCGAACCCGCTCAGGTCGAAGCTGCGCAGGACCTCGGCCTGGCGGGCACCCCGCCGGCTGAGGCGGGCTGCGGCACCGGCGCCGACCACCCGGCCGGCGACCACGTCCAGTTCCTCCAGCTCCGGATAGCTGCTCTCCGGGCAGTACACGGCGGCCAGGACGACGGGGCGCTCGAGCGCTCCGGCCAACTGCAGCACCAGGCGCTCGGACCGGCCGCGCTCGATCAGGTAGTCGTGGACCACGGCGACGGTCATCGGCAGGCCTCCTCGACGGCAGCGGGACTGGGACGATCGCATCGTGACCGGGAGCCGTCTCTCAGGCGTCCCACATGAAAAGGCGCCGACTCCCGGTCGTCCCGGCACCGTCCAGTGGCGCCGGGACTGGCCGGTGCCCCGACGCCGGGGCGGCTCCTGGCCGGCGCCCGGCTGGCCGGCGCCCGCTGGCCGATGCCTCGACGCCGCGGCGGCCCGTGCTCAGTGGCGGAGGCGGCCGGCCATCGAGCGGGCGGCGGGGAGGGAGCGGACGACGGCGTGGTTGAAGGGGCCCCCGAGCCCGATGACCAGGGTGGAGGTGGGCCGCCGGTCCGGGTAGAGGCGCAACAGGAGGTCGTTGTCGGCGAAGGTGCACACCCGGAGGTCGTCGCCGTCGGTTGTGTCGTGGAACTGGTCGACGGCACGGAAGTGCATCTGGATACCGGGGTCGAAGCGGGCGAACTGCTCGTCGTGGCCGACCTTGATCATGAAGAACGAGGAGCCGGCCCGCACCGAGATCTGCATCGCCACCGTCGTGCCGGCGGCCCGCAACTGCAGCAGCCGCAGCCGTTCCTGGTCGGCCAGCCCCCGGCAGAGGGCACGGAAGGCCTCCGGTTCGCCGGGACGGGTGGCCATGGCGACGCCGGCGTCCCACTTGTAGCCGGCCGCCTCCAGCTCGATGAACTCGTCGACCGCCGCCGGGTCGCCCGCCCGGTCCACCAGCTCCAGCTCGGCCCCAAGGTGCTCCGACAACCTCCGGGCGCGGCGCTCGTAGTCCTTCCGGTGCTTCTTCTTGGCCTGCACCCCCTGGCCGCCGGCGGCGGTCTCCCCGCCGTCGCCGCGGGCCAGGAACGGCTGCTCGAACCGCTCCTGCTCGTGCACCGGGTGGCCCAGCGCGCCGCAGGCGTCCCGGACGGCCGCCCCGGCCGGGCCGCCGTCGCCGAGCCAGTGGAGGACCATCATGCGGTACCCCATCCGCCGGCGTTCCCCGGCCGCCGCACCGAGCAGGCACGCCATCGCCCCGGCCGCGTCGCCCCCATCCAGGAGCGGCGTCCCCAGGTAGGTCATTCGCCGGACCTGGGAGGTGAGCACGCCCAGGCGCATGTGCCCGTACCGGCCGGCCCGCCGCACCGCGCAGGCCCCGTACCAGTCCCCGCCGTGCTCGGCCGTGAGCAGGGCGATGTCGTCGCCGTCCGGCATGTGCCGGGCCGCGGAGGCCACGAAGTCCACCTCGTTCATGGGGTTGGGCTCCACCGCCCGGCGGCCCAGGTCTCGCCACCTCTCCAGGTCGGCCGGCCCCAACGACCGGACCGGCCTCAACTGGCCTCGCATGCCGCTCCCCTTTCCGTCGTCCCGGTCGCCGCCGGGGCCGGACCGCACAGGTGACCGAGCTCCTCGGTGAGCCGGTCGGCCACCCAGTCGCGCTGGGCGACGGACAGCAACGCGTGGTCCAGGCCCTCGACCACCTCGACCCGGAGCCCGCCGGCAGCGGGGAGGTCGCCGTCGGGCTCCCCCGCGGCCCCTCGGGGCCGGCCGTCGGCCAACACCTGCCTGGCCTCGTCCGGGCCGCAGATGCAGAGCACGGCCACCGACAGCTCGGCCAGCTCCTGGTGCCAGTCCGTCCTCGGTTGCCGGCCGGCCCACCGCGTCCGCACCGCCACCGCGGCGTCCACCAACGGCCTCGGGAGGTGGGTCCGCAGGGAGGCCACCCAGGGTGCACGGAACTGGCAGAGGCGGCGCCGCGCCGACATCGAGCCGCCCCCGGCGGTCTCCGGCGGGGTGAACCGGAGCAACGGGTTCACCGCCAGCACCGCCCGGGGAGCCAGGTCCAGCGCGCTCTCCAGGGCCTGGTAGGCCCCGGAGCACAGGCCCACCAGCACCACCTGCCGGCGGTCGGCGGCCACCGCGTCCACCGCCTCGGCCACGTCGTCGAACGCCTCGGCGGCCCGCAGGACCTGCTCCGCCCGCCCCGGCCGGGCCGGGCTGTCCCCGAGGCCGCTCAGGTCCACCCGCACGCACCGGACCCCCTCCGCCGCCCACCGTCGGGCCAGGGTGACCCACAGTCGGCTCGGCCCGGGGTGGGGATCGTTGCCGCTGGACAGGAACAGCACCACGACCCCGGCCTCGGCCGGCTCACCGGGGAGGGTCTCGATGGCGAAGAGCCCGGAGGGCCCAAGGCGGACCGCCCGCTCCCGGACCGTCATGCCGGCGTGCTCGGGCCCGGCGTCCACCGCCACCGCCGACGCGGCCGGCCGGACCTCGTGGCGGCTCCCGCCGTCCCGCTCGGGTCCCCCCCGGACCGACCCCGCCACCACCGACCCCGCCACCGCCGACCCCGCCACCGCCGATCCGGCCACCGCCGATCCGGCCACCGCCGACCTGACCACCGCCGGCCCGGTGGTCCCGGCCAACCAGCGGGTCACCCGGTCGATGCCCCGCCACGGCACCTTGGCGTGGAGCGGCTCCACTTCCAGCAGGGCCTCCTGCTCCCCCTGGTGCAGCTCCTCCACCGATGCTCCGACCGCCGCCCGGTAGCCGGCAGGCCGGGAACCGGGACGGCAGAGGACCAGCGCCCGGTCGACCGGCAGTTTCACCGGCAGCACCATCCGACCCACGTCGGCGGCGGCCCTCCGGTCGAGGACCGCACCGGGCAGCTCCACCGGGCTCTCCACCGGGCCCTGTCCGGACCCGTCCACCGGGCCCTGTCCGGAACCGTCCACCAGGCCCCGTCCGGAGGCGTCCATCGGGCCCCGTCCGCAGCCGTCCACCGGGCCCCCCGGGGGGCCATCGCCCCACCCCTCGCCCCACCCATCGCCCCGCCCGTCGTCCCGTCCGTCGCCGAAACGGAGGCGCTGGAGGGCCTCGTACCGGCGGAGGAAGGAACGGCCGGACGTACAGGGGTCCCACAGGACCAGCCGGTCCACCTCCGGGCATCGCGCCGCGGCCTCGGCGGCCAGCAGCGCTCCCATCCGCATCCCCACCAGCGCCACCGGGCCCGGGCACCGGTCGCCGGCCACCCCGACCGCAGCGACGATCCCGGCCAGCCAGGCCGCCGCGCTCCCCGGCCCGACCGACGGCCCGGCGGAGTCCCCGGTGCCCTCGTAGTCGAAGCGGAGGGCCCAGAACCCCGCGGCCGACAGCTCCCGGGCCAGGACCCGGTAGGGGTAGTGCGCCGCGGCCTGCTCCCGGAAGAGCGGCGAGCAGAGCACCACGGCGCCCGCCTGCCGGGACCCGCCGGCGGGCTGGTGGACCCACCCGAACAGCGGCCGGGCGACCGGCCCGAACCAGACGGGCTCGGCCGGGCCACCGGCGACGGCCCGGCCGGGACCGGTCACCGGTCCACCACCGTGATCGGCGCCCGGGCGACGGCGTTGAGCGCGCCGACCGACCCCCTGGGCGCGCCCACCGGGCCGGTCCCCTCGGGCCGGAGCACCACCGGCCGTCGCCCGCCGGGCGGGAGGTGGAACCAGGAGTCGTCGGCGGTGAAGCCCGGCACCCGCACCGTCACCCACTGGGCCAGCCGCACCGTCGAGACGTCCAGCGCCCACGTCCCGTCCCCCCGCGGCCGGGCCACCGCCCCGAGGCCGAGGTCGTGCTCCAGCGGCCTCGCCTGGCCGAGCGGAAGGTGGACCACCTGGGCGACCACCGGCCCGTCGTCGGCGGACAGGGTGGCCACGACGGCGTCGTGGGCCGGAGGGGAGAACCGGTAGGCGTAGGCGGCGTCGCGCCATCCGCCGATGACGGCTTCGCAGTCGAACGTGCGGGACCCGCGGGCCGGCACCTCCACCGGCACCTCCCGGCGCTCGACCGACACGTCGCCGTGGACCACCAGCTCGACGGCCAGCCGGCCGTGGAAGGGGTCGGCCGTGTCGTTGACCACGTGGAGGGCGAGCCCGTTCAACCCTTCGTCGACCGCCAGGAGGGCGACCGGCTGGAGCACCCGCCGGAGGGCGTACCACGGGGCCTTCGGGCGGCCGAGGACGTCGACGAGCCCCCAGCCGGCGCCGGCGCGCAGGTCGCACATCGCCAGCACGAGGGCTCCCGAGCAGGTGGACCCGGGGCGGCGCCACTCGGTCATCACCGCCTCCATCAGCCGGGCGTTGGTGGCCCGGCCCAGCTCGAGCGCCCGCTCGGCGTCCACGTAGCGCTCCTGCCGGGGGTCGACGCCGAACAGCTCGGCCATGTAGTGGTCCCGGACGTCCTCCATGTCCCAGCTCCGGCCGGCGTCGTGGTGGACGCCGGCCTTCCACTCCGGGTCGTGCCCGGCGCGGGAGGCGCCGCCGCAGACCTCGGCGACGGTGTCGGGCTCCGGAGGGGTGGCGAAGGCGAGGCACTCGGCGGCGAACCGCACCCGCGACCGCCGGGCGTCGTCGGGGGGACGGAGGTAGCCGCCGACCCCGAAGTACTGGCTGACCCCCTGGTCCATCCGGAACGGGGGGTCCCCACCGGTGGGGTTCGAGGCGACGTAGACCGCTGTGGGCAGCACCGAACGGACCATGCCGGCCACGGACTCGTCGAAGAACGGCGTCGCCCGGTGCTCGCCGTCCAGGCCGTTCATGGCGGCGATCTCCTCCACCTCCTGGTTGCCGCAGACCACGGCCACCGACGGGTGGCCGGCCAGGACGCGGAGGGCTTCGCCCACCTCGGCCGCGGCGTCGGCCTCGAAGTGATGGTCGATGGGCGGGTCCGTGAAGGCGAACATGGCGTCCTGCCACACCAGGATCCCGAGCTCGTCACAGCGGTCCAGCAGCTCCCGGTCCTCGTAGAGGGTGGTCCCGGGGACCCGGAGCATGTTCATGTTGGCCGCCCGCACCAGCCCGAGGCGCTGGTCGTAGAGGGCGCCGCCGCGCTGCAGCCCGACCGGGTCCGGGGGGAGCCAGCACGCCCCGCGGCAGAACACCGGCACCCCGTTGACGTGCAGCCGGAACGACCCGCCGGTGCGGTCGACGCCGACCGTCCGGAACCCGACCCGGCCGAGCCGGTGCACGGCCCCGTCCACCTCGGCCACCACGTCGTAGAGCGGCTGGGGGCCGTGGGTGTGCGGCCACCACCGGGCCACCGACGGGAGCCGCAGCGTCCCGTGCCACCGGACGTCGTGGGCGTCGACCAGGGGCTGCAGCGGCGCCGTCCGGCCGGCGCAGTGCAACTGCACCGAGGACCCCTCGGTCGAGGCCGGCAGCGTGAACCCGGCCTCGACCACACCGCCGGGCCCGTCGCAGCTTGCCCGCATCCGGGGCCGCCGGGGGGTGGGCGAACCCAGGGGGGTGAGCTCCACCGGGCGCCACAGGCCGACGACCGGGGGGACGACGGCCCAACCGGGGACCCTGCCGAGGAGGGACGTCCGTACCCAGCGGAGGTTCTGGTGGGCCACCATGTAGGTCTTCCACCTCGGCCGCGGCCGTCGTTGCGCCAGCACCGGCGCCAGGGCGGCACACCGGACCACCAGCTCGTTGCCGTCCGGACGGACCTGCACCCCCTGGCGCAGCGGCCGGAACATGTTCTCCCCGTGGGCCACGTGCTGCCCGTTCAGCCAGACGTCGGCGACGGTGGCCACCCCGCCGAGCTCCAGCAGGCCGTCGCCGCCGGCCGCGTCGAACCGGCACCGGAACCACCAGTCCCGGCCGTCCAGCTCGGCCGCGCCCACCGCCCGGCCGGCGGCCCGGCACGCACCGGCGACCGTGCCGGGGACCTGGGCCGGCATCCAGTCCACGGCCACGCCGGCGAGCCCCTTCGGGTCCTCGACGGCACCGGCGGCCACCGAGCCGCACCACCACCCCTCGTCGAGGATCACCGCCCGACCGGCTCCGGCTCGGTGCCCGGCCCCCCCTCCGGGCCGACGACCTCGGCCAGGAGGTCCAGGGACTGCTCCCAGTCGACGGCCAGTGGGGAGAAGAGCCCGGCCACGTCCACCGCACGGCCACGGGTCGCCCGGGCCAGGGACAGCTCCACCCGCTTCATCCCCGCCGCCACCCGCTCCAGCCCCACGGCTGCCGCCACCCCGCCCTGCCCGGCTCCGGTCCGGGACAGGTGGCGGGCGAAGGCGGCGGCCAGCTCGGCGTTGGCGCCGCACTGGCGGAGGGCCCCGAAGGCCCACCGGTGGAAGGTGTCGATCCCCCGCTCGGCCAGCCACGGGAGGTCCTCTTCCACCCGGGCCGCCATGCGGAGCAACGGGTTGTCCGGCGGCCGCCGGCCGAGGTGCGCCCGGGCCAGGCGGGCCACCACCCGCTCGTCGGTCAGCCTCGGTGGCCGCAGGCCGGCCAGCCGGACCTGGAGGGTGAACGGGGGCAGCCAGTCGGCCGGGGGGTCGGGCGGGAACAGGGCCTCGAAGTCCTCGTCCGCCAGGACGTAGTAGCCGGTGTTGTGCATGTAGCCGAACCGGCGGCGCACCGGGTCGATCATGACGCCGAGCACCGTGGTCTTCTGGTGGCCGCACCGGTAGGTGAGCTCGGCGGTGTCCGGCAGCCACCAGGCGTCCACGTCGAAGGCCACCAGGTTGCCGAGGGCGAGCTGGTCGGTGAGGTGCTCGCCCAGCGGGCGCCACACGTTGAGCTCGTCCACCTCGATGCCGTAGAGCTCCCGGAGGTCCTCGGGCGGGTAGGTGAACATCCGCCACTGCTCCCCGTCGAAGTCGGTCCCCAGGGTGAACGCCAGCCCGGCCACCGGGTCGTGGCCGAGGGCGTGGAGGCCCTCGATCCACAGGTCGGTCGCACAATTGGTCTCGGTCCAGATCCGCTCCCGGCCGTGCAGGGGGTGGTTCCGGTAGGTGTCGGGATCGAGGCCGAGGACGTCGGTGCTCACTGGTCCAACCGGCTCCGGACGTCGGCCGGCCAGGAGGCGGGGTCCAGGCCGTGGCGGGCGAGGAGGGCGACGACGATGCGGTCGACGCCGAAGGCCACGCAGGCGCTGTGGGCCACCTCGCCGTCGGCGGTCTCGATGGCGAAGGGGCCGCCGAAGTGGTCGCGGTGGCAGTTGGCCGACATGATCGCGGTCGGCGTCAGGTTGCCCCGCACGTCGGTGACCCCTTCGATCTTCAGCTCGTCGTCGAGCTGGCCGGAGGCGAGCACGCTGCCGACGCGGCCGAAGAACGGGTCGGAGGCCGGCACCGGGGACACGTCCAGCCCGAGAAGGCCGAGCAGGGCCAGCCCCCGGGCCAGCCCCTCGTCCCGGTGCTGCTGGGCGCCGGCGGCGGAGCCGACGAACACGATCTCGTGCATCACGAAGGCCTGCATCCGGGTCGGCTCGGTGCTGGGCTCGTGGCGGAAGCAGAAGCTGGACACGTCGAAGAACCGGCCGTCGGCCGGCACCCGGCCACGGCACAGCGGGTACACCGCGTGGCAGGCCGCGGAGCCCAGGACCACCTCCGCCGGCTCCAGCAGGGCCTGCCAGTCCCCGCCGGACGCCACCCGGCCGAGGAGCTCGCGGTGCTCGCGGTCGCCGCCGCGGAACACGTGCACCGACCCCATCAGGTCCGGGAACGACTCCAGGTAGTTGGTCTCGGCGAAGGTCCGCCGGGCCAGGACCGGCGGGAAGGCGATCCGGGCGGCACCCAGCTCGTTCCCCCACTCGTGCACCAGCCGGCTCACGGCGTCGGCGACGCGCTGGTAGGTGGCCGACCGTCCGTAGAGGCCGTCCACGCCGGTCGGGCAGAGCAGCCCGGCGTGGAGCAGCTCGACCAGCAGCGACCCGGTCGCCGGGTCGTCGCCGGGCGCCAACGCTTCCACCTGGTCCACCGTCATCACCCGTTGGTCCACCGTCATCACACACCCTCCTTTGCGACCAGCAGCATCTGGGCGTTGTCGCCGAGGATGCGGTCGTTGCTCACCATCACCACCGCCCCGTGCGCGTCACGGAGATGTCGGCCGAGGCTGAACGGGGTGCCGTTCCGGTAGCCGTCCATCCCGCAGATGGCCAGGGCCCGCCCCACGACGTCCACCATCAGCGACGACGCGCCCACCTTCAGGCCGTTGA
This sequence comes from Acidimicrobiales bacterium, assembly GCA_035547695.1. Classification (GTDB taxonomy): domain Bacteria; phylum Actinomycetota; class Acidimicrobiia; order Acidimicrobiales; family RAAP-2; genus DASZUK01. The sequence continues at coordinate 127,573 of DASZUK010000039.1, read as the reverse complement.
GGGAGACCGCATCGGTGAGGCCGTCGGCCCGGTGGCCGTCACGGTCCTCGTCGAACCGGGCCACCGCCGCGGTCACCAGGTGCTCCAACTGCTGCAGGACGACCCACAGCTCGGCCAGCCGCCGGGCGGCCGGGGGGGTGACGCCGGGGTCCTTCCGGGCCTGGCGGCGGACCAGGGCGCCGGCCCGGGCCGTCGCCGCCGACGCGATGCCCAGCCACACGTGGCTCCACAGCAGGTGCGAGTACGGCAGCATGGTGGCCGCGGCGATGTCCGCGAACGGCTCCGGCAGGACCATGTCCCAGGACCCCTGCGCCCGCACCACGAACCCCGGGCTGCACGTCCCGCGGAGGCCGAGGGTGTCCCACTCGGTGACCTGCTCCAGCGTCACGTCCGGCCGGACGCAGGCCACCAGCACCTGGTCGCCCGGTGCGCTGTCGGCGGTCCGCCTCGCCGTCACCAGGACGGCGTCGGCCTGCGCCCCGTAGGAGACCGTCGGGGCCTGCTTCACCAGGGTGAAGCCGTCGCCTGACGGCTCCACCGCACAACTGCTCTGCCGCATCCGCCCCCCGATGCCGACCTCGGAGGTGGCCGAGGCCAGGAGCAGCTCCTCCCCGGCCACCCGCCGGAGCAGGCCCTCCACCCCCGGGGACCCGCCGCAGTGCCGCACCAGGCAGGCCACCTGGAGGTGGTGCATGGCCAGCACCATGGCGCTGGACGCGCAGTGGCGCCCGACCGCCAGCACCGACTGGCACGCCTCGGTGAGGTCGGCCCCTTCGCCGCCGAGCTCCCTCGGCACCAGGGCCCCGAGGACCCCCGACGCGGCCAACGCGGCCAACGTCTCCCGCGGGAACCGTGCCCGGGCGTCGACCTCGTCGGCGAAGCGGCCGGCCACCTCGCCGGCGACGGCCGCGGACCGGTCGGCGACCGATCCCTCCACCCCGGCCGACCGTCCACCGGCCACGGCCCCGCCCGTCCTCCACTGCCCGACCGTCGTGCTCATACCGCCGCCCCCTCCCCGGCCAGGTGGCTCACGGCTTGCTGCATGGCCCCGATGGACTCGAACGTGCTCTTCCGCAGCATCTCCTCGGGGAACTCCATGTCGAACGCGTCCTCCAGGGCCAGCATCACGTTGACGCTGGCGTGGGAGGTCATGCCGGCCTGGAACAGGTCGTCATCGACCCCGATCGCCGCCGGTTCCACGGGCAGCCGGGCGTGCTCCCCCAGCACCCGGCGGATCTCTTCCTCTACACGGTCCATAGACGTGTTCCTCTCCTTCGCTCTCGCATCGGCTCTCGTATCGGCTCTCGTATCGGTCTCGTCCGATCGGCGCCCGGCGGCTAGCAGCCGGCCGGGCTCGGCTCCGTCGGCTCGCACATCGCCGCCACCACGGCCACCGCCAGCCCCGCCTCGTGGCTCAGGCTGACGGCGATCTGTGACACCCCCCTCGCCTTGGCCAGGGCGGCCGCCGCCCCGTGCAAGCGGATCGAGCAGGACCCCGCCGGGGACCGTCGGACCTCGATCTCGCGCCACGCCGGTCGCTCGCCGTCCGGTTCCAGCACCTTCAGCACCGCCTCCTTGGCGGCGAACCGGGCGGCCAGGGACGGGGTCTGCCAGCCGCCGGCCTTCGAGCAGCTCGCCAGCTCGTGGTCGGTGAACAGCCGGCGCAGGTACCGGTCGCCCAGGCGGTGGACGGAGTCCCCCACCTCCTCGACCGCAGCCATGTCCACCCCCACCCGGCAGGTCGGCAACGTCCAGGTCGGCAACGTCGCGGGAACGACCACCTCATCGCCCCCTTCGGCCTGGCCGGGCTGCTCCGGCTGCTCCGGTTGCTCGGGTTGCTCCGGCACGTCGGCTCCCCCGGGTTCGGGCGCCGGCGACGACGACCGCCGCCGGGCCAGCACCATCCGGGCGCTGCCGGCCAGGCCGGCGATCTCGGCCCGGCTCCCCGGCAGGGCGACCAGGACCGCGGCGGGCAGCAGGGTGAGGAGGGAGAACGGGAACGGCACCGCGGCGGCCACGATCGGCGGGACCAGTCCCACCACCGGCAGCCGCAGGCTGTGGTACCGCAGCGTCGCCCACCGCGAGACCAGGTGGTGCGAATAGGCGGTGCTGAGCAGCATGACCAGGCTGGCGTAGCCGAACCCGACCGGCCCGAAGGCCCACACCAGCGGCACCGCGGAAGCGGCCAGCAGGACCAACTGCAGCAGGTTGCACCACACCACCTGGTAGTTGAGGCCCCGGGAGTAGAGAAGGGTGATCTGCACCACGTTGGGCAGGGCCAGGATGCCGGCCGCCGCCAGGAGCACGTAGGTCGTCGTGGCCGGCCCCCACGCCGCGCCGAACACGGCCGGGATCAGCCACCGGGCCACCAGGCCGAAGCCGGCGAACGGCAGCGCGGAGGCCACCATGAGCAGCATCGACCCCTCGCTGATCCCGCTGCCCAACCGTTCGGCGCTCTTGTCGCCGGCCCGGGAGATCGTGGCCATCCCCACCCGGAACACCCCGCGCTGGGCGAAGTTGAGGGTGGACACCAGCCGCTGGGCGAAGGTCACGTACCCCACGCCGGCCGCCCCGGCGAAGGTGCCCACCACGATCGCCACCACGAGCCGCTGGGCGTTGATCATCCAGGTCGACAGGGAGTAGCCGAAGCCGTGCCGGAACATCTCCCTGGCGGCCGCCGTCGACCACGCGAACCGGGGCCGCAGGCCCGAGGCGACCAGGCTGCCGAGCAACAGCCACCCCTGCCAGACGAAGTAGCCCGCCACCAGTGACCACACCCCGGCCCCGCTGATGGCCAGGGGCACCGCCGTGGCGTACAGGGCCACGTCCCCGCCCAGCTCGAGCACCCCCATCCGCCGGTAGGCGAAGCGCCGCTCGATGCACGCCTGGGCCGGCGCCCACAGCACGTTGACCGGGATGCACAGCAGCAGCACCTGCAGCGGCAGCGTCACCCCCACCGGCCGCAGCAGCGGGGCGCAGGGCACCACCAGGGCCTCCGAGACCCCGGTGACCACCAGGGAGCTCACCAACAGGTAGGTGAACGCCTCGTCGTAGGTCCGCCTGCTCGGCGCCTCGGGACGCCGGACCAGGTAGACCTCGGTCCCCATCTGGGCCAGCCCGGTGACGAACACCACGTAGGCCGCCGCCCCGCTGTAGATCCCGAAGTCGACCGGGCCCACCTTGCGGACGACGATCACCACGCCCAGCAACCGGACGCACATCCCGACCACCTCGCGGCCGGCCAGGTAGGCACCGCTCCTCATCGCCAGCTCCCGGAGCGGCGCCGGCGACGCGCCGGCGGCCGGGGCTGTCGTCGCCACCGCCGGGCCCTCGCTCACGCCGCACTGGGCTTCCCGACCGCTCGGAGGGCCCGCTCGGCACCCCCGCCGTCACCGGCCCGGGCCGTCGCGCCCTCCAGGGCCAGTTCGACCTGTGCTCCGGACATCGCCGGTCCGTTCACCACCTGCGCGCTCCTTGCCCATCTCCATGGCCATCACCGCCGGCACCGGTCCTGCTGGCACCGGACCCGCCAACCCCGGACCCGCCGACCCCGGTCCCGCCGACCCCGGTGCCGCCGGCCACCGCGGTGCTCCAGGCGGCGGCAACCGAACCGTACGGAGGCGACGTCCCGACGATGTCCTCGTCGCGTCCCACCCCCGTCGCCGGGCCTGCCGTCCCCCCGCCTGCCGTCGCCCGGCCCGCCGTCGCCGGAGCCGCCGTCGCCCAGCGGAGGCCGCCGACCCCGACCGCCGGCCGGTACCGGCGGGCCTGGGGCACGGTCAACGCCAGGAGGACCCACAGGACCTGCGGCATCCCGCCGTTGGACAGGAACGGCCACATGACGTTCATCACCAGCATCGAGACCACGGCCACGGTCATGGCGGACCCGAGCGCCCGGTCGACGGGGTCGGCCGACCGGGCGGCGCGGACGGTGCCGGCGAGCACCGCGCCCACGGTGCCGAAGAAGGCCGCGACCATCGGGATGCCGCCCTCGACCAGGAAGGACACGTACTGCGACTCCGGGTACGGCCACCGGATGGTGGGCGGCAGGATCACCCCGTAGCCGGCGAACGGCCGGGCCCCGATGGCCGGGAGGTACTGGCCGGTCCAGATCGACCACCGGAAGCTCAGCGTCTGGGGCACCCACGCCATGCGCCCGGTCCCCGCGCCGCCGCCGAGCTCGCTGGCGATCCGCTCGGCCAGGAAGGGGCCGAGGATGGCCGCGCCGACGGCCACCGCCAGCACCATCCACGGGACCACCCGCCTGGCCCCGAAACGCTTCGCCAGGACCACGGCCCCGACGACGAAGCACACGATCGCCGACTGCTCGGCCGTCAGGACGAACGCCAGGGCCCCGAGCACGCCGGCCAGGGCGAACCAGCGGAACGGCCGGCCCCAGCGCCGAGCCATGGCGAGGGCCACCAGGACGAGCAGGACGGGCAGGAGGTAGCCGGCGAGGGCGGCCCAGTTGTCGAAGGGGCCCGTGGCCCGGAGGATCCCGCCGACGGTCGTGGGGGCCCCTCCCGCTGTGCCGGCGCCGATGGCCAGCCCTCCGGTGATGGTGGCGATGAAGTTCCCGACGCCGGGCAGCCGCAGTTCCTCCAGGACGGCCAGCAGGGAGGCCAGGGCGCTGGAGAGGAGCACCACCCAGAGCGCCAGCCGGCGGTCCGCCCTGGTCCGCAGCGCCACCCGGACGGCCCGGTAGAGGAGGAAGAACTGGAGCTGGCCGAACACCGTGCCCCAGTCCGCGATCTGGAGGTGCTGGCGCAACGAGTGGGCGTCGACCACCCCGAAGACCGCCCAGGCGACGCCGTAGGCGAGCAGCCACCACTCCACCGCCTGCCACCGCACCGCGTCGCGGGGGCGGACCGACACCAGGACCGTCACGCCCACCAACCCCACCAGGGCCTCGGAGACCCGAACGTGCGGGATCGGGAAGCCCGGGCCGAGCCCCGACGTGAGCGGCACCACCCCGGCCAGGACCAGCCCTCCGAGGCGCGGGCGGAGGGCGACGGCCGCCACGAGCACCGCGGCCAGGGTCAGCCCGACGGCGGCCAGCGGATCACGGGGGGCCACGACGCCCACCGCGAGCGCCACGGCCAGGCAGCCGACGCCGCACAGGACGGGACGTGGCCGGGCCGCCAGCCAGCCGACGGGCCGAGAGGGCGGCGGCCCGCCGGCTGGCTGGCGGCGCACGGTCCCGACCGGGCCGGCGACCCCGATCACGTCGGGCACGAACACGGCCGGGACGGCCCCGTCAACCGCCATGGACGTCCGCCGATCGGGGGTCGGGCAATATCCCGCCGAAGAGGCCGGTGCCGACCGAACGGAGCCACCGTCCCGGCCGGCGCAGCCACTGCGCGGACGGCGCAGGGGCCAGGGCCGACCAGGCGGGCGGGCGGCCGACCAGGCGGAGACGGTCGACCACGTCCCGCACGGCCACCACCCGCTCGCCCTGGCCGACGACCAGCAGCGGCCGCCCCTGGCCGATCGCGGCCGCCTCGGGCGCCACCACGAACGGGTCCGTCACCCGGACCGGCCCGTCACCCGGCACACCCGGCCAGGCTCGGGCCAGGGACTCCGCCAACGCTCCGGCTGCGGCACGCTGGGCGGGTCGCATGGGGACCACCGAGACGGCGGGCGTCCCCGGCTCGGCGGCCAGGGCGGTCGCCAGCTCGACCGGGGACAGCCCACCCCACACCGCGGTGGCGCGGGTCCCCGCGACCTCTCCCAGGGCCACCACGTCGTCGACCCGCCGGTCCGCCCGCTCGGCCACCAGCGCGGCCACCAGGCCCACCAGGAGGCCCAGGATGGCGCCCAGCAGGGCGCCGAAGCGGTAGATGCCGCCCGATCGCGTCGCCGAGGTGGCCTCCGACACCACGGTGACGGAGCCCTTGGCGATCGCCCGGGTGGGCGGGCTGGCTCCCGAGATGTTGATGGCCACCGCGTTGGCCCCCGCCACGGCCTGCTCCGGCACCGGCGCGGTGAACCGGACGTCCAGGAGGGCGGTGCCCGACTCGGCCTGGACGAACAGGTTGCGGGCCACGGCGGTGGGCGACATCCCGATGTCGGCCGCCACCTGGTCGACCACGGCCTGGTCCTCCGGCAGGAGGGCGGCGTAGGTGATGGCCAGGGCCTGCGCGTCGTTCGCACTGCCGGGACTGATCCGCGACGCCCCGGAGGGCACCACCAGCTTGGCGGTGGCCGTGTAGCTGGGCGCTCGTCCGTGGGAAGCGGCGAAGCCGCCCAACGTCCCCGCCACCAGCCCGAGCAGCACGAGCATCCACCGCCGGCGGAGCCAGCCCCCCCTCCTCCCCAGGCGCGACGGGGCGGAACGCCGGACCGCCGGTTCCCGGGCGGGCGACGCCTGCGGGCCGGTGGCGGCCTGCAGCGGGTGGTGGTTGGTGTCCTCCACCCACCACCCCTGGCCCCAGGTCCCCGTCGGGATGGACCGCCACGTGCCGATGGGCACCTCAGTACTGGTCACGACGACCTCCATGGTCTCGATGTGCGGTTACGGGAAGCGGTGACGTCGAGGTCCGGCGGGCCCGCTTGTCGCGGTACATGGCGTGGTCCGCCTGCCGGAGCAGCGCCTCGGGGGTCGCCCGGGCCATGACCGTGCTCGCCCAACCGACCGAGGCGGCGGCCTCGACCACGTGCGGCCCCAGCCGGTACGGGGCGGACAGCACCTGGCGGACGCGTGCCGCCATCAGCTCGGCGCCGGCCCGCTCCCTGCCGAGGTGGGCGATGACGAACTCGTCCCCGCCCAACCGGGCCACCACGTCCTCGGCGCGGACGATGCCACGGAGCCGGTTCCCGACGGCGCGCAGGAGCTCGTCGCCGACGTCGTGGCCCCACTCGTCGTTGACCCGCTTGAAGTCGTCCAGGTCCAGGTAGATGACCGCCACCGCCCCGCCCCGCCGGGCCAGCCCCTGGAGCATCCGGTGGAGCTCCTCCAGGACCAGGTGGCGGTTGGCCAGGCCCGTCAGCGGGTCGTGCAGGGCCCGGCGGACGAGATGGGCCTGCTCCTCCCATTCGGCCGTCATGTCCCGCAGGACGGCGATGGCCCCTCCGCCGCTCGCCACCGGCAGGGGCCGCGCCGAGATCAGCAGGTGCCGGCCACTGCGGTCACCGGGAGCGGCGCAGACGAAGTGGCCCGACACCGTCGTCCCCTCCCGCCGGGCGACGGCGAGAGGGTGGCGGTCGGCCGGCACCGGCGTCCCGTCCAGCCGCTCGAGATGGGTGGTCGCCGGCAGGGTCTTCCCGGCCAGCAGCCCGCCGTCCTCCAGTCCCTGCAGGCCCCGGGCCGCCCGGTTGGCCAGGATGACGGTGCCGATGGCGTCGCAGGCCACGATGCCCTCCTCGAGACAGTCGAGGAGGGCCGCCATCGGGCCGACGACGTCGTCGACCACCAACCCTGGTCCGTCCCGGCCGGCGGCCATCACGCCGTCCGCCGGCCAGCTTGGCCCGTCGCCCGGGAAGAACGATGCCGGCCGGGGGTCCGGCCACTGCATCGCCAGCATCCGCGCCAGCACGACCAGGCCCTCCCGCTGCTCCGAGTCGGGCTCGGGTACCCAGACGCCCACCACACCGAGCAGGCCCAGCCACCGACCCTCCTGCCACACCGGCAGCACCAGGCAGGCCAGGGACCGATCGCCCTCGTCGGGCTCGCCCGGCGCCTCGGCGGTCACGAACGCGTCGTGGCCCCGGGCCGCCGGGTGCACCAGGCACTCCCGGCCGAGCCGCTCCAGCCGGTCCCCGCCGCCGTCCGCGGCCAGCGTCCGGGACACGGCCGACTTCACGGTCCCGCCGGGATCGGCGAAGAAGGCGCCCGTGCCGATGCACAGGTCGCGGGCAAGCTGCAACGTCTCGTCGACCACCTCGTCGGGCGACACCACGATCGCACCGTAAGGAGCCGGCGTCCCACGAGCATCCACCGCTGCGAAAAGGCGCCGGATGGACGGCCCGTCCGTACCGTGGCGCCATGCTCATCTCCTACGTCCTGCGGCTGCACTCCGACGCGCTGGCGGAGGGCCGGTTCGTCGGCGAGATCGAGGCGGTCGTCAGCGAGGAGCGCGGACCCTTCGTCACCATCGCCCAGATGACCGACTTCATCATGGACACCATGCCGCTCCAGGTCATCGAGACCGGCACCGCTCGGCAGATGGAGGAGGGCCGGGGAGAGGAGGAGCAGTGACCACCACTCCCGCCGTCCCCTCCGCCGTCCCCTCCGCTGTTCCCTCTGCTCCCCCTGCCGCTCCCTCCGCTCCCCCTGCCGTTCCCTCCGCCGTCCCGTACGCCGTCGGCCCGGCAGTCGGACCAGCCGTCGGCCCAGCAGTCGGACCGGCCGTCGGACCGGCAGTCGGACCGGACGCCGCCCCTCAGCCGGTGCCGGCCCACCGGGGCCGGCGGTGGCCCCTCTACCTGCTGGTGCTGGCCAGCGACGCCATGGCCACGGCGTCCGCCTGCGCCATCGCCGCCCTTGCGGTGCCCTGGTCGGCCGGGCCCACCGACCACCTCGTCTTCGCCGTCGTCGGGCTGTCGGTGGTCCTCGGCGTGTTGATCGCCCGGGGCGTCTACGCCCAGGCCCGGCTCCAGATCGCCCCCGGCGTGGCCGACGGCATCGTCGCCCTCGCCGCCGGCCTCCTCGTCGCCGGCGTGTGCCTGCTCGCCCTCAGCGCGGTCGGCCCCCTGGCCCCCCGGATCCCCGCCAGCCAGGTCGGCACCCTGATCGGCCTGTCCATCGTCCTGGTCCCGACCTTCCGGGCCGCCGCCCTCGGCATGGCCCACACGGCCGCCCGCACCCGCCGGGTGCTGGTGGTCGGCTCGGGACAGGTGGCCGGAGACCTCGCCCGGCAGCTCGGCCGGTCGCGCCTGGTCGACGTGGTGGGCATCGTCGACGACCAGCCGGCCGACGGCCATGCCGTCGTCGGCACGGTCGACGACCTCCCCAACCTGTGCCGTCGGCTCAACGTGGACCGGGTGGTCATCGCCTTCTCCCGGCGGCACCCGTCGACGAGCGCCGAGGTGCTCCTGGCCCTGGAGGGCAACGTCGACGTCGACGTCGTCGTGCGGTACTACCAGTTGGCCGGCTGGGCCAGCCGCCTGCACGACGTCGCCGGTCTCTCCCTCCTCAGCCTGGGGCGTCGTCCCCGCCCGGCCGCCGCCGCCTGCAAGCGCTCCTTCGACATCGTGACCGCCGCCGTCCTGCTGGTCGTGCTGTCCCCCCTCCTGGTCGCCGTCGCCGCCGCCGTCAAGGCCACCTCACCGGGCCCGGTCTTCTTCCGGCAGGTCCGCGTCGGGCGGCACCAACGGCGCTTCCGGATCACCAAGTTCCGCACCATGACGGTCGGCGCCGACCCCGGCCCCGGTCCCCACGACGACGGCGGCGGCGGCGGGCTGTCCTCCGGCAGCGACGGGCGGTCCCTGGACGGCAGCGGCGGACCGTCCCCGGACGGCGGCGGGACCGGGGCGCCCGCGGCCGCGGCGGGGGACCGGGGGGCCGATCTGCGGACCCCCCTCAGCACGGTGCCCGACCGCCAGCGGATGACCAGGGTGGGCCACCTGCTGCGGCGCAGCGCCATCGACGAGCTGCCCCAACTGTTCAACGTGCTGGCCGGCCACATGTCCGTGGTCGGGCCCCGCCCGTTCGTCCCCGACGAGTGCGACGGCCTGTCGGGCTGGGCGGAGCGGCGTTTCGACGTCCGGCCCGGGATGACCGGGCTCTGGCAGGTCTGCGGCCAGCACGAGCTCTCCTTCGAGGAGCTCTGCCGCCTCGACGTGCAGTACGCCACGTCGTGGTCGCTGCGGACCGACGCCCGCATCCTGGCCCGCACGCCGGCCCGCCTCGTACGCGGCAGCGCACCCGGCCGGTGATGCACCGGCTAGGCCCATTCTCCACATCGGGCCTCGACGCCGAGCCGTTCGCGGAGCTCGGCCAGTTGGGCCTCCCACCGTGCCTCCTGGGCGGCCCGGGCGGCCGGGGCGGCGGCGGCCAGGCGGTCGTAGCCGGCGTCGACCAGCCGGATGCCGGCGGCCAGGCCGGCGGCGTCGTTGGCGACGTGGACCGCGTGGGGGAACAGCTCCCTGGCGGCCGGCCAGTCCGAGACGACGAGGGGCCGGCCGGCCCACACGGCCTCGCAGGCGGCCCGCATCACCGAGCCGGGCTCGGTGGTGAGGGTCACCACCACGTCGGCCTCCCGGACCGCCCGGGCGTAGTTCGCGGGGTCGAGGTACCCGAGCAGGGTGACGTTCCCCGGCACCGAGCCCCCGGAGAGGCCGGCGCGGCCGGGGTCGCCGGTCATCTGTACTTCGCAGCGGGCACCTCCGGCGCGGAGCGACGCCGCGGCGCCGAGCACCTCCCGCCAGGGCTCGTCGGCGGCGAAGCGGCCGACGTAGAGGACCCGCAACGGGTCGTGCCGCCGCGGGACGGTCATCGTCCAGTCCCCCGGCGCCTCGTGGAGGACCATGGCCGAACCACCCCACCCCTCGACGACGCGCTGCCACTTCCGCTCGGCGACGAGGGAGCCGTCGACCCGGCGGACCAACCACCGGTGGACCCACTGCAGGCGGGCGGCGACGCGGTCGCCCTGGGCCCCGAACCCTCCCGGATGGCTGTCGAGGAGGACCCGGGCGCCGACGGAACGGCCGGCCAGCCAGGCGACGACGGCGGCCGGCATGGGAGGGTTGGTGACGATGACGGCCGCCGGGCGATGGCGGCGGACGTCGGCCACCGTGGCGACCGCGGCGCGGGCCCAGCGGACGGCCACCGGCGGCCGGGCCGGGCCGGGCGGGAAGCAGCACAGCGACCGGCCGCCGAGGGCCGCGGCCAGCTCGGCGGACCGGCCGGCGACGGCGCCCCAGGCCACGAAGGTGACCCCGCCGGCCGCGCCTCGGTGGTGCTCTCCACCGTCGGCCGGGCCGACCGGCTGGAGGGGTTCGTCGACGCGGTCCTCGCCGACCCGGGCACCGGGGAGCTGGTGGTGGTGGTCGACGGGGACGACCCGGCGTCCGTGGCCACCCTCGGCCGCCTGGCGGCGACGCGGCCGCGGCTGACCGCCTTCGCCGTCCCGCACTGCGGCCAACTGGCCGCCCTGGACCAGGGGGTGCTGCGGGCCACCGGCGAGGTGGTCGTCCTCCTCGACGACGACGTGGTCCCGGCTCCCGGCACGATCGGCGGGCACCTGGCCCACCATCGCGGCCACCGGCGGCTGGTGGTGGCCGGCCCCATGCCCGTCGAGGTCCGTCCCGGCACCGTCGCGTCGGTCGGCACCCGGCTCTACGCGGCGGAGTACCGGTCCCACGTGGCCGCCATCGAGCAGGGCCACCTGGACGTCCTCGACGCCCTCTGGACCGGCAACCTGTCCCTCCGCCGCGACGACTGCCTGGCCGTCGGGCTCCGGTCGGCCGCCTTCCGGGCCCACTACCACGCCGACCGCGACCTCGGGCTGCGGCTGGCGGCGGCCGGCCTGGCCGGCAGGTTCGACCCGTCGCTCCACGCCGCGCACCTCCACTCCCGCTCCGACGACGCCTTCCTGCGCGACGCCCGCCGGCAGGGTGCCGGGCGGGCCATGCTCCACGAGGTCCACCCCCAGCTCGGGCGGTTCACGCCCCGGTCGCTCGTGGCGGACCTTCCGCTGCCGCTGCAGGTCGCCTGCGGCGTCGCCGGCAGCACCCGGGCCGCCCGCCCGCTCGCCTCCGGCCTCATGGCGTTCGGACGGCTGGCCCGCCGGGCCGGCCGGTCCCGGGCCGAGCTGGCCGCGGCGAAGGTGGCCCGCCGGGTGATGCAGTGGCGCGGCGCCGTCGCCGGGGAGGGGCCGTAGGCCGTCATCCCCGGTCCAGCACGAACGGTGCGGGGTCGGCGGCGGGCACCACCGTGCCGGCGGCCGCCCGCCACAACGCGTCGGCGTCGAAGTCGTCCAGGTCGCAGGAGACCCCGAGGCCCCGACGCTCGAGCTCGGCGGCGATCTGGACCTGGTGGTCGTCGACGTGCTCGTCGTGGCCGGCCCGTCGCGGCACCAGGAGCGGCGCCCGGCCCGCCTGCATGGCGGCGAGCGCGGACCCGACCCCGGCGTGGGCGACCACCAGGTCGGCCGACGCCATGGCGTCGGCCAGCGCCGCTTCGGTGACGAACGGCTGGGCATCGATGTCGAGGCCGCCGACGTCGGTGTGGCCGGTCTGCCACAGCACGTCGCACCCCGCCGGCAGCGCGGCGGCCACCCGCTCCACCAGCCGCCGGAACCCGTAGCGGTTGGTCCCGACCGTCACCACCACCCGGCGCAGCGTCGGGGAGACCGGCGGGCCCGGCGTGAAGCCGTCCAGGACCGACCCGCGGTAGGACCAGGACCGCCGACGCCACCACCGGTACGGGCTGTAGCGGTGGACGCCGGGCAGCCACTCGAGGATCTCGGCCGTGAGGGACGGCCCGGCCACCCGGGCCGGGCTCTCGATGTAGTGGCACCGGACGCCGTGGCCGCGGGCCACGAGGAAGTACGGGACCGCCACCAGTGCGCCGGTGCTCACGATGTCGGTCCAGCGGCCGAAGGCGAGGACGTGGCGGGCCAGCCGCAGGTTGGCCAGCGCCGCCCGCCCGTCGCGGGGCGCGGCGAACGGGACGAAGATGCGCTGCTCGCCGGCCAGCAGCGACCGAGCCTGGGGCGTGTCGAACGTCACCCAGGTGACGTCGTCGTCCCTCGTCGGCAACCGTTCCCGGAGCCGCCACAGCTCCTCCAGGTGCCCGCCTGCGTTCGCCACCATCAGCACGGCCATGCATCCAGTGATGCCGGGCGGCCATCTCCGGGCCGTCCCTCCGGCGCGGTGGCCGCGGCCGGCGGCCGGGCAGCGGCGGGCCGGGACGCTCGAGGGACGGCCGGGCGCGGCGGCGTGATGACGTGGCGAGGGGCCTCACGCCTGGTCGAGCGACGACCGCAGGCGGCGGACCGCCGGCGACGGGGAGAGGGCCAGGTCGTCCAGCATGCGCTCGGCCCGCTCCAGGGCGTCGAGCGCCCGGCCCCGGTTGCCGGCGTCGAGGTGGATCTCGGCGATCCGGAGGTAGTGGCGCTCGTCGTAGGGGTCGGCCTCGGTCAGCCGGTCGAGGAGGCTGAGCGCCTCGGAGCGGCGGTCCCGGACCAACGCGTCGTCGACGAGCAGGTCCAGCAGGCGGAGGTGCAGCCGCGAGACCGCCTCCCGGGTGGCGGTGGTCCAGTCCGCGTAGCGGTCGCCGGGGAGCAGCTCGCCGCGGTAGTGCGCCAGGGCCTCCCTCGCCCGTTTCGCCGCCTCGGCGCTGCCCGGCTCCTCGGCCACGGCCTGCTCACCGAGGTGGCGGAACCGGGCCAGGTCGGTCACCGCCCCGGGAGCCAACCGGACGAACTCGCCGTCCCGGACGAGCAGCTCGCCGCAGGTGGAGCGGATGCGCCACAGCACGTTGCGGAGCCGGCGGGTCCCCACGCCGGGCTCCGCCTCTTCCCACAGGTGCTCGACCAGCTCGTCCACCGTGATCCGGGACTGGAGGGCCACGATCTTGATGGCCTGGGTGGCCAGGCTCGCCGGCAGGTAGACCTCGGAGCCCTGGTGCCGGACGCCGAACCCGCCGAGCAGGGCCACCTCCCAGGCGTCGGGCGGCGCCCAGGAGGCAGGCCCGGAGCCGTCGAGGACGGAACGTCCCCGGGGCTCGGCCACCGGGGCCGGCGCCGGCAGCCGGTCCAGCTCCCGCTCGGCCAGGCGGACCACCCCGAGGGCCCCGGCGGCGCCGGCGGCGTGCACCACGCCCTCCAGGACGGCCCTGGCCTCCCCCACCCGGCCGGCCGCGGCCAGGCGGACAGCGCGGCAGAGCTCGATCCTGGCCTGGGTCAGCGGGTGGTCGGCCGCCGCGGCGGCCGCGGCGGCCAGCTCCCCGATGGCCACGTCGGCGTCCTGGTTGGTGACCCCGCGCAGCCACTCCCGCCAACCCGGGGTCCCCGGGTAGGTGCCCTCTCCCGCCACCACCGCCCAGCGGTCCTCCTCGGTGGGCCGCCGGGCGAGGAGGACCACGGAGGCCACCATGGGCCCGAGCTCGGCGGTGGTGAGGTCGGTCCGCAGTCCCCCGACGTGGCGGAGCCCGAGATCCTCTTCCGCGGTCCGGGCCCAGGCGACCGCCGGCCCGAGCAGCCCGCGCTGGAGGTCCAGCATGGCCAGTGCCGGGATGGTGCGCGCCCGGGCCGCCCTCCCGATGGCGCCCCCGGTCATGAACGCCTTGGCGCCCTCCCGGAACCCGGCCTCGTAGTCGGCGACCAGCTCGTACACCACCGTGGCCAGGCACCGCGCCACGGCCTGCACCGCCTCGCTGTTGTACCGCTCGGCCAGGCGGGAAGCCTCCTGGGCGGCGGCGACCGCGTCGGCCACCCCGCACGTTCGGAGGGCCAGCCGGCCCCTCACCAGCAGGGACACGGCGGCCAGTGCCTGCTGCCCGCTGTCGGCCGCGCAACGCTCCAGCCACTGGGCCCACCGCTCGGCCTGCCGGACCGCCAGGCGCGCCAGGCTCTCGCCGATCACGAGCGCCACCTCCGGCGACGCCGGGAACCGGTCGGTCTGGCCGATGAGCAACGAGACCCGGCTGTGCTCCGCCGTCGCCACCGCGCTCTGGTGGCCCGCCGCATGCGAAGCGGCCGCCAGCACGGCCCCGCTCAACGCCTCGGCGCTGCTGCTGACGGCGCCGGACAGCCGGACGGCCCGTTCGGCCACCGCCTCGGCCTCGGTGAAGTCGTCCGCCAGCACCTTCCAGGCCGCCGCGTCGAGCAGCATGGCCAGGGCCCGGTTCGGCCGTTCTCCCACGGCCAGGTCGGCGGCTTCCACCATCCGCTCGGCGACGTCCACGTCCTCTGCCTCGGGATGGATGCGGGCGCGGAGGTAGAGGACCTCCGACCGCGCCGAGTCGGACAGGGACAGCAGCAGGGCCGGCGCCAGGCACTGATCGGCCCGCTCCCGCTCCCCGACCTCCTCCCACAGGGCGGCGGCCGACGCCCGGTGCTCCCCGGCGGCGTCGTCGCCGACGGCGTACCGGCTGGCCATCTCCTCGTAGCGGGCGGCGGCGGCCGGGTCCCCACGCTCGAGGGCCACCCCCACCGCCTGGGCCAGTCGCCGGGTCACCGTCCGGTCGGGCTCGTCCCCGGCCAGGACGGCGAAGTAGGCGCTGGGCTCCACCGCGTCCCGCCGTGCCAGCTCCTCGCTGAGGGCGCGGCGGATGGACCGGCGGGCCTCCTGCGACGCCCGCTGGTAGGCCGCCGCCCGGACCAGGGGGTGCTCGAAGTCCACCCGGGGGCCCCGCTCCACCACGATCCCGGCGTCGACGGCCGGGGCCAGGTCGTCGGGTGAGCCCCCGAGCGCCTCGATGACGCCGAAGAGGACGTCGCGGGGAGCGCGGCTCGCCGCGGCCGCGGCCATGGCGCGGCGCGTCGGGTTCGGCAGGTGGCCGCCGACGTCGAACGCCTCGGCCAGGGCCGCGCCGATGGGCAGCGGGTCGGGGAGCGGTTCCCAGCCCTCGATCTGTTCTGGCCGGAGCCTGCCGTAGGCCTCGACAAGGGCCAGCGGGTTGCCGCCGGAGGCCCCCAACAACGCTGTCAGGACGACGTCGTCGGGGACCTGGGTGAAGTGCACGGCCAGCAGGGTGGCCGCCTGGCCCCGGTTGAGCCCACCCAACCGGTGATGGGGGATCCCCCGGACCCCGAGCTGGAACGGCACCACGTGCGGGGTCTCCCGCCAGGCCAGGACGAGCCCGACCGGCTCGTCCTGCAGCGGACCGACCACCGCGGCGGCCAGTGCGTCGACGAACCACTGCGGCAGCAGGTGGGCGTCGTCAACGGTGATGACGACCGGTCGACCGGTCGCCCCGCCAAGCTGCGACACGGCCGCGGCCACCGCCCCCACCGCACGGTCGGGCGGCGGGCCCGGATTGTGGTGCTCCATCCCGTCACGGACCAGCTCGTTCCCCCGCCCGACCGCAGGAAGGGCGAGCTCGCCGGGCAACAGCCCGAACGGGTGCGGCCAGGGCGCCGGCGACGGGACGACCGGCGCACGGATCTGCACCACGTGGAGCTCCGACGCCCGGGCCACGACGGTGTCCACCAGCGCGCTCTTCCCGACGCCGGACTCGCCGTGCAGCGCCAGGGCACCGGCCTTCCCGCTCCGCACCTGGCGGAGCAGGTCGTTGATGTGGGCCACCTCCCGGCTGCGGGCGGTCAGCCCCTCGCCGTTCCCCTCGCCGTCGACGAACCGCCAATCGGCCACCAAGGCGCCCACCGTCACCGGCCGCCGGCCGACGGGCCCGACCGCCCGTACAGTTCGCCGGTTCCCCCAGTTCCGGCCCGCCCCTCCAGGGGGCCGTTCCCGGCCCCGACCTCCACCACCGCCAGCGGGGCCGGGCTGATCGTCGTCCTGCGGTCCTCGAACACCCGGCCCACCGTCCTTTCACTCCGGCAAGGCCGCCTGTACCGCTACCCGTCGCGGTGCAGGAGCGTGGATTGCGACCACGCCCACCGACGTCGCTCGAGGAGCCAGCCGACCTCTCGCTCGCTCTGGCCGGGGACAGTCGCAGGATGGGCACCCTCTTCGTCAGGGCCTGCGTCCTTCGTCAGGGCCTGCGTCGTGGGGCTCGTCGCGTCCGTCGACCGCCGCCCCCGGGGTGCGTTCCCTTCCTCCTGTACCTCCGATCCAAGATGACAGCATCGTTGTAAACGGTTGCGAGACCTAGGGTCGAAAGTCCCTTGGTCCTCTTCTGCCGGCGGACCCGGTGGCGCGGCACGTCCTCGACCGCCGCCCGTTAGCCTTGCCCCATGGACCGCCGCTCAGGCGCCTTCCACGGAGTGGCGGTCCGGCACCGCCGGCGGCTGCTTCGAAGGCTTCCCGTCGGCCCCCACCCAGCTAATGATCCGGGCCGGCATGCCGGCGACGATGGCGCGGTCCGGCACGTCCCGCGTCACGACCGCCCCGGCGGCCACCCGAGCCCCGTCCCCCACCGTGATCGGCCCCACCACCTTCGCCCCGGCGTACACGTAGGCGCCCCGACCGATGGTCGGGTACCCGTCCTCGTCCATGGGGCGGGCGGCCCGGCCCAGGGTCACCTGGTGGAAGATGACGCTCCCCGAGCCCACCCGCACGCCGGACCCGATGACGGTGCCCGCGCCGTGCAGTATGCGGACGTCCGCCGCCAGCTCCGCCCCGGGCTCGATCTCGATCCCGGTCAGGAGGCGGGACAGCCCGGAGACGGCGAACGCCGCGTCGACGTGCCCCGCCCGGTAGCACCGGTCGGCCAGGCGGTAGAGCCGCATGGCGTGGCGCTCCCAGGCGAAGAGCTTCTCGAACAGCGCCATCATCGCCTCCTTTCGCCCACCGGCTCGCCGGCCGTGACCGCGGCCGGGCCGGCGGTCGGGGTAGTGGTCCGGGCGGCGGTCGGGGCAGTGGTCGGGGCACGGTGACCGCCGGTCGGTCGATCCGGTCCCGGCGGCCACGGGGGTTGCGGCGGTCGTCGGTGCTGGCCGCGGCTGTGCTCGTCGGCGCGCTCGTCGGCGGCCTCGCCGGCGGCGCCGCCCAGGCCCTGCCGGCATCGGCGACGGCGGCGGGGGCCCCGCTGTCGTCGGTCCTCGGCGTCTACGCCGGCCCGGGGAACGTGGAGGGCGTCCGCCAGTTGGGTCGTGCGCTCGGTCACCAGCCGACCTTCGCCATGGACTTCCTCGCCCAGACATCGTGGGGGACCATCACCCACGTCGCCCCGCTGGCGGACCCCTGGCGGGACGCGGGCTACCGGATGATCTGGGGCGTCCCCATGCTGCCGAGCAGCGGCGGCTCCCTGGCCACCGGGGCCACCGGGGCCTACGACCACTACTTCCGGCTGGTCGGCCGGCGGTTGGTGGCCGCCGGCCAGGGCAGCTCGGTCATCCGGTTGGGGTGGGAGTTCAACGGCTTCTGGTTCCCGTGGTCGGCCCCTGGCCACGCCGCCCAGTTCGTCGACTACTTCCGCCAGATCGTGACCACGATGCGGTCGGTCCCGGGCAGCCACTTCACCTTCGACTGGAACCCGGTCCGGGGGGACCAGGGGGCGGGCACACTGGCGGCCTACTACCCGGGCGACCGCTACGTGGACGGCGTCGGCCTCGACATCTACGACACCGAGTGGGCCCACTACCCCGGCAGCCGCGCCGAGTTCCGCAAGATCGAGACCGAGCGGTTCGGGCTGGACTGGCTGGCCCGGTTCGCCGCCCGCCACGGCAAGCCCATCGTCCTGCCCGAGGTCGGCCTGGGGTGGGGCCGGTCCGCCACAGGCCGCGCCGTGCACCGCAAGGGCGCCGTCTCCGGCGGGGACGACGCGGTCTTCATCGCCGAGATGGCCCGATGGGTCGCCCACCACGACGTGGCCGAGATCACCTTCTGGGACTACGGCACCAGCTCGGTCGCCAGGGGCCGGAACCCTCGGGCCTTGTCCTCCCTGGTCACCGCCTTCGGCACCAAGAGCACCCCGAAGGGGTCGGCCGCCGCCGGTCACCGTTGACCCGATCCCGGGTCCTGCCGCGGTCGGTGGCCGGCACTAGACAACGGCGGCGAAGTCGGCGGGGAGCACCGAGATCAGGTGCTCCATGGTGCCGTCCCCGAGCTCGTCCCAGCAGAGCTCGAGCACGGCCCTGGTCGCGTTCTCGGCCGCGCTCGTGCCCTTGAGCCCGGCGTCGTGCTCCACCCGGGCCAGGAACTCGACGAGCGACATCCGGATCGGCGTCTTCCCCGGGTCCCAGCCCTCGTAGAAGATCCCCCGGACCAGCAACGGCAGTTGGGCCGCCAGGTGGGCGGCCACGTCGGGGGAGACCCGGTCGCGCAGGGCGTGCAGCACCGCCCGCAGCACCTGGTACGCCCGGTGCGGGTCCCCGAGGTCGGCCCGGCGTGTGACTTCGCGGAGCCACTCGTAGGTCTTGGTCACGGTCCGGTCGATGACATCCAGCGCATGCTCCATGTCCACAGCCTCGGCCGGGACGCCGCGGTGGAGAAGGGGCGAAGGTCCCAACCCGGCCTGGCCCGAGCCGGCGGGCCGGTGGGACCTTCGGCACCGTCCCGACCGGTCCCGTCGGGGCCCGAGCCGGCGGCCCGGTGGGACCTTCGGCACTGTCCCCACCAGGACGCCCCTGCCATGGTGGGGGGAAGCACCCCGAAGGCACCAGCGGCGTCGGAAGGCACGCCGAAGGCGCCACCGGCGTCGGGAAGGTGGACCCATGCGGCAAGAGGTTCTGGTGGTGATCGGCGTCGGGGGGATGGGCCAGGCGATCGCCCGCCGGCAGGGTTCGGGCAGGGTGGTCCTGCTGGCCGACCTCGACGCCGGCACCCTGGAGGCCGCAGCGGGGACGTTGAGGGAGGAAGGGCACTGCGTCGCCGCCCACCACCTCGACGTGGCCTGGCGGCAGTCCGTCGCCGACCTGGCACGGACCGCCGCCGGGCTCGGCCCGGTGGCCCAGGTGGTGCACACCGCCGGCCTCTCCCCCGCACAGGCGTCGGCCGCGGCCATCCTGCGCGTGGACCTTGCCGGCGCCGCCTACGTGCTGGAGGAGTTCGGCCAGGTGGTCGCGGACGGCGGCGCGGGCGTCGTCATCTCCAGCATGGCCGGGTACCTGGCGACGCCGCTGGACGCCGAGCAGGAGTCGGCACTGGCCCGGACGCCGGCGGACCAGTTGCTGCTCCTGCCGTTCGCCAGCCCGGAGGTGGTGACCGACCCGGCCGACGCCTACGGCCTGGCCAAGCGGGTGAACCAGCTCCGGGTCCAGAGCGCCAGCGTGAGCTGGGGCCGGCGCGGTGCCCGGATCAACTCGATCAGCCCCGGCATCGTGGCCACCCCGATGGGCCACCAGGAGCTCGACTCGGCCAGCGGCGGCTTCATGCGGGCCATGACGGACGCCTCGGCCGCTCAGCGGTTGGGCACCCCCGACGACATCGCGTCGGCCGCCGCCTTCCTCCTGGGACCGGACTCGTCGTTCATCACCGGCAGCGACCTGCTGGTCGACGGTGGGGTCGTCGCCGCCGTCCGGTCGGGCCGGCTCACCGCGCCGGACTGACAGCCCGAGCCCGACGGCGGTCGGGCTGGCCGCTGGCGCCGAGGCCGGCGGCGCGGCGCGGCGCAGCCCGGCCGGTGGCGGGAGGCCGGTGGGGCGCCCCGGGCGGGAGGGGCGCCCCACCGGCCCTCGCAGCGCAGGGCCCGATCGGGCCGGAGGTCTGGGCCGAAGGTCTGGGCCGAAGGTCTGGGCCGAAGGTCCATTGGTGCGGGACCTTCGGCCCTGCCGCCCGGGCGGTGCGTCCCGCATGCTCGACGTACGGGCCCGGCGCGACGGCGCCGGGCCACCCGAACCGTTCGTCCAACTGCTGTGCCGCCCGCCCGGCCCCCCTTCCCCGGGCGGGCGGCACAGGTCCGACACCGGAGGACCCGATGGCCCGACCGCCCAACGCCGTTCCCGCCGGGGACACCGGCCCGCTGTCCCCGGACCGGCTCGAGCAGATCGACGCCTACGTCCGGGCGGCCCATTACCTGACGGTCGGGCAGATCTACCTGATGGACAACCCGCTGCTCCGGCGGCCGCTCGAGCCGGAGGACGTGAAGCCCCGGCTGCTCGGCCACTGGGGCACCAGCCCCGGCCTCAACCTGCTCTACGCCCACCTCAGCCGGTGCATCGCGGCACGCGACCTGAACGTGCTGTTCGTCTGCGGCCCCGGCCACGGCGGGCCGGCGATCGTCGCCAACACCTGGCTGGAGGGCACCTACAGCGAGCGGTACCCGCACGTGCCCCGCGACGGCACCGGCATGGGCCGCCTGTTCCGGCAGTTCTCGTTCCCGGGCGGGATCCCCAGCCACTGCAGCCCGGAGACGCCGGGATCGATCCACGAGGGCGGCGAGCTCGGCTACTCGCTCAGCCACGCCTTCGGGGCCGCGTTCGACAACCCCGACCTCACCGTCGCCTGCGTGGTCGGCGACGGTGAGGCCGAGACCGGGCCGGCGGCCACCGGATGGCACGGCAACAAGTTCCTGGACCCACGGCGCGACGGCGCGGTCCTGCCCATCCTGCACCTCAACGGGTACAAGATCGCCGCCCCCACCGTGCTGGCCCGCATCCCCGACCACGAGCTGCTGGCCCTGTTCGAGGGCTACGGCTACCGGCCCGTGGTGGTCGAAGGGGGGTTCGGCGCCGAGGAGCCCGCGGCGTTGCACCAGCGACTGGCGGCCTCCCTCGACGAGTGCTTCGACGACATCGAGAACATCCAGGCCCAGGCCCGGCGGGGCGGGCGGACCGGGCTCCGGCGGTGGCCGATGGTGATCCTGCGGACCCCGAAGGGCTGGACGGGCCCGAAGACGGTCGACGGCCTCCGGGTGGAAGGGACGTTCCGCGCCCACCAGGTCCCGCTCGGCGAGGTGCGCACCAACCCGGACCACCTGGCCCAACTGGAGGCCTGGCTCCGCAGCTACCGGCCAGAGGAGCTGTTCGACGCCGCCGGCCGGCCCAGGGCGGACATCGTGGGCCTCGCACCCTCCGGCGACCGCCGGATGGGGGCCAACCCGCACGCCAACGGCGGCCTCCTGCTGGCCGACCTCGACCTGCCGGCCTTCACCGACTACACCGTGCCGGTGCCCGCGCCGGGCACTGTCCTGAGGGAGGCCACCAGGGTGCTCGGCGGCTTCGTCCGCGACGTCCTGGCCGCCAACCCCACGACGTTCCGGCTGTTCGGGCCGGACGAGACGTCGTCCAACCGCCTCCAGGACGTCTTCGCCGTCACCGACCGGACGTGGGACGCCGAGATCTGGCCCGGAGACGACCACCTGGCCCCGGACGGCCGGGTCATGGAGATGCTGTCCGAGCACCAGTGCGAGGGGTGGCTGGAGGGCTACCTGCTGACCGGCCGGCACGGGCTCTTCGACTGCTACGAGGCGTTCATCCACATCGTCGACTCCATGTTCAACCAGCACGCCAAGTGGCTGAAGGTCAGCCGGGAGGTGGCCTGGCGGCGGCCGATCGCCTCCCTGAACTTCCTGCTGTCCAGCCACGTGTGGCGGCAGGACCACAACGGGTTCTCCCACCAGGACCCCGGCTTCTTGGACCACGTGGTCAACAAGAAGGCCAGCGTGGTCCGGGTGTACCTGCCGCCGGACACCAACACCCTGCTGTCGGTGGCCGACCACTGCCTCCGCAGCCGCGACTACGTCAACGTCATCGTGGCCGGCAAGCAGCCCCAGCACGACTGGCTGGACCGCGACGCCGCGGTCGACCACTGCACCCGCGGCCTGGGTATCTGGGGGTTCGCCTCCTCCGACGCCGGGAACCCTCCCGACGTGGTCATGGCCTGCTGCGGCGACATCCCCACCCTGGAGACCCTCGCCGCCGTCGACATCCTCCGCCGGGAGCTCCCCGACCTCCGGGTCCGGGTGGTCAACGTGGTCGACCTCATGCGGCTGGAACCCGACACCGAGCACCCCCACGGGCTCCCGGACCGGGAGTTCGACACGCTCTTCACCGTGGACCGCCCGGTGGTATTCGCCTTCCACGGCTACCCGTGGCTGATCCACCGGCTCACCTACCGGCGGACCAACCACCACAACTTCCACGTCCGCGGCTACAAGGAGGAGGGCACCACCACCACCCCGTTCGACATGGTGATGCTCAACGACCTGGACCGGTTCCACCTGGTCGTCGACGTCCTCGACCGGGTGCCCGGCCTCGGCGAGCGGACCGCCACCCTGCGGCAGCGGATGGTGGACGCCCGGCTGGACGCCCGCCGGTACGGGACCGAGCACGGCGAGGACCCGCCGGAGATCGCGGGATGGTGCTGGCCCGAACCGCCGGCCCCGGGAGCGGGGACTCCCGAGCCCGGGGCGGGGAGGCCCCCGGCGCCAGCGCGGGAGCCCTAGGTCGGAGCCGGGGTGCCCTGGGCCGCGGCGCGGGGGTCATCGGCCGACACGACGGTGCCGCGGTCCCCGGCCAGGATGGCGGCGGCGTCGTCCATGAGGCCGATGGCCGCCGGCTTCCCGGTCCGCTCGACGAACCGGCAGCAGGCGTCGACCTTGGGCCCCATGGAACCGGCCGGGAACGACTGCCCCCGCAGGAAGGCCGGCGAGACGCGGCCCAGGGGACGGGCGGCGGCGGTCCCGTGGTCGAGCTCCACGGCGGGGACGTCGGTGAGGAGCAGCAGGGCGTCCGCGCCCAACTGCTCGGCCAGGAGCTCGGCCGTCAGGTCCTTGTCGACGACGGCCTCCACCCCGCAGAGCCGGCCGTCCGCGGCCCGGCGGACCGGCACGCCACCTCCCCCGGCCGCCACCACCACGGCGCCGCTGCCCACCAGTTGGCGGACCTGGTCGATCTCCACGAACCCTTCCGGCTCCGGTGACGGCACCACCCGCCGCCAGGCGGTGCCGTCCTGGCGGACGGCCCACCCCCACTGCTTCGCCAGGCGGAGCGCGCCCTCCTCGTCGTAGCCGGGCCCGACGAACTTGGTCGGCCGGCCGAAGGCGGGGTCCGCCGGGTCGACCAGGGTCTGGGTGACCAGGCTGACGACCGGCGGCCGGTCCTGGGCGGTGGCCAGGGCGTTGGCCAGCGCCTTCTGCAGCCAGTACCCGATGACGCCCTGGGTCTGGGCGACCAGGGCGTCGAAGGGGTACGGCGCCGAGAGGTCCGGGTCCCGGGCGCTCTCCAGGGCCAACTGGCCCACCTGGGGGCCGTTGCCGTGGGTGAGCACCAGCCGGTGGGCGCGGGCCAGCGGCGCCAGGGCCGCGGCGGCCGACGCCACGTGCTCCTCCTGGATGTCGGCGTCCGGCTTCTCGCCGCGCCGCAGCAGGGCGTTGCCGCCGAGGGCGGCCACCACGAGCACGTCAGGTCCCCAGGGTGGCGACCATCACCGCCTTGATCGTGTGGAGCCGGTTCTCCGCCTGGTCGAAGACGACGGAGGCCGGCGACTCGAACACCTCGTCGGTGACCTCCATCGCCGTCAGGCCACGCTTCTCGAAGACCTGCCGCCCGATGGCCGTCCCGGTGTCGTGGATCGCCGGCAGGCAGTGCAGGAACTTCACCGCCGGGTTGCCGGTGGCGTGCATCAACCCGGCGTTGACCTGGTACGGCAGCAACTGGTCGATCCGCTCGTCCCACTCGTCCGCCGGCTCCCCCATGGAGAGCCAGACGTCGGTGTAGACGAAGTCGGCGCCCCGCACGGCCACGAAGGGATCGTCGGTCAGGCTGATCTCGGCGTCCGAGCGCTCGCCGAGCTCGTGGGCCATGGCCCGTATGTCCGGAGCCGGCCACAGCGCTCCGGGAGCGGCGATGCGGACGTCACAGCCCAGCAGGGCCCCGGTGACCAGCAGGGAGTTCGCCGTGTTGTTCCGGGCGTCGCCGACGTAGCAGTAGGAGATCCGCTCCACCGGCTTGTCCACGTGGTCGGTCATGGTCAGGATGTCGGCCAGCATCTGCGTCGGGTGCCAGCGGTCGGTCAGGCCGTTCCACACCGGCACCCCGGCGTACGCACCGAGCACCTCCAGCTCGCCCTGCGAGAACCCCCGGAACTCGATGCCGTCGAACATCCGGCCGAGCACCCGGGCGGTGTCCTTCATCGACTCCTTGTGGCCGAGCTGGGACTCCTCCGGCCCGAGGTAGGTGACGTGGGCCCCCTCGTCGTGGGCCGCCACTTCGAAGGCCGAGCGGGTCCTGGTCGACGTCTTCTCGAAGATGAGGGCGATGTTGCGGCCGGCCAGCCGGCGGCCTTCCCCGCCGGCCCGCTTCTCCTCCCTCAGCCGGCCGCCCAGGTGGACCAGGTAGAGGAACTCCTCCTTGGTCAGGTCGGCCTCCTTCAGCAGGCTCCGTCCCTTGAAGTCCATGGTGGTCGTCCTTTCGTCCCGCCGGCTTCACGCCGGGTCCCGGTCGATGGGGCAGGTCATGCAGCGCGGGCCGCCCCGGCCCCGGCCGAGCTCGCTGCCGGCCACGGTGACCACCTCGACGCCGTGCTTGCGAAGCATCGTATTGGTGGCCACGTTGCGCTCGTAGCCGAACACCACGCCGGGGGCGACGGCGAGGTAGTTGGTGCCGTCGTCCCACTGCTCCCGCTCGGCCGCCCGCACGTCCTCGTCGGTCGCCAGCACCGCCACCCGGTCGACGCCGAGGAGCTGGGCCAGGGTGTCCCAGAGGTCGTGGTTCCGGGCCACGGCCAGCCCCATGGGCTCGTCGCCGGGCGTGAGCGTCCAACTCCGCAGGTGCCGGTCGAAGTACGGGTAGAGCACGAAGGCGTTCCTGTCCACCATGGTCATCACGGTGTCCAGGTGCATGAAGGCATGGGACCGGGGCAGCTCGATGGCCACCACCGTGGACACCTGCTCCGACCGGAACAGGGCCTGGGTGACCATCTCCACCCCCATGGGCGTGGTCCGCTCCCCCATGCCCACCAGCACCACGCCGTTGCCCAACACGTGGACGTCGCCGCCCTCGATGGTGGCCGGCTGGTGGTCCAGGTCGTCGTCCCCGTAGTACGTGACGAAATCGTCCTCCCGGAACATGGGGTGGTAGCGGTAGATGGCCCGGGTGTGGAGCGACTCGCGCCGCCGGGCCGGCTTGGCCATCGGGTTGACCGTGACGCCGTGGTAGATCCAGCAGGAGTTGTCCCGCTGGAACAGGTGGTTGGGCAGCGGCGGCAGGATGAAGTCGTCGGCCCGCAGCATGTCCCACTTGAGGCTCTTGGCCCGCAGCGGCGCCAGGTCCGCCTTCAAGATGCCGCCCACCAGGTACTGGGCCAGGGCGTGGCCGTCGAGGGACTCGAGGAGCCGCCGCACCGGGTCCACCAGGGTCGGCCCGAGGAGCGTGGGGCTGCAGACCCGGTCGAGGACGAACTCCCGGCCCTCCGGGAGGTCCAGGGTCTCGGCCAGGAGATCGCCGTAGTAGTGGACGACCACCCCCTTCTCCCGGAGCGCCTCGGCGAAGGCGTCGTGCTCCTCCTTGGCCTTCTTGGCCCACATCACGTCGTCGAAGAGCAGCTCCCCGATGTTGGACGGCGTCAGCCGGGAGAGCTCCAGGCCGGGCCGGTGGACGATCGCCTGGTGCAGTTGCCCGATCTCGGACTGTACGGTGAATCGCATCGCTCGTGTCCTCCAGGTTGTCCGGTGCCAGGTTGTCCGGTGCGCAGCCGGCCGGCGGCCGCTGGTCGTCATTGAACCGCTGTGGGGCGGCCGGCCCCAGGGGCGAAGGACCCGGTGCGGCGGGACGAAAGTCCCCCGCCGGCCTCCTGCCCCCGCCGGGGCCCCGGCCTCCTCACCAGCCTTCCGCTCACCACGTCGGTCCGGATGGCGAACACCAACCCTCCCGGGGACGCCACCACCGGCTCGGGAAGGATGCCGGCGGCCCGCTCCACCTCCTCCCCGGACAGGCGGCGGCAGAACCCGCGGACCAGCACCGACCACGAGGTCCCGGTGGCCGCGTCGTGCTCGTCCACCTCGAACGCCACCGTCGAGTCCTCCATCTCCGAGGCGAGGAAGCCATGGCTCAGCCGCACGAGGACGGTCTGGTCGAAGTACGAGAAGTTGACCGGGACCACGTGCGGCGCGCCGGACACGGCGATGCCGACCCGGCCGATCCGGTTGCGGTGCGCCGCCTGGGCCAGCCGGGCCAGGCACTCCGGCCTTCCCATGACCTCCGATCCCTCGCTGTCGATCAGTGGCATCGCCTGCTCCCCTCGGACTGCCCGTCCATCCTCTGCGGGGCACCGGCCGGCCGCCAGGGACCAAGGTCCTTCACCGTCACGCCGCGTGGCCACGGCAGCACCGCCACGCCGCCTGGCCACCGCAGCACGGCCACGGCAGCACCTCCGGTGCGACGGCAGTCCCATCCCGACGAAGGTCCCATCCCGAAGATGACGAACGACCCTGGCCCCGCCGCGGCGTTCGGGCCACCATCGGAACCATGGCATACGGCGGCGAGCGGATCGGGGGGGATTGATACGATCTCGGGATACACGGCCATGACCTGGTTGCCCTCGACATCCGAGCGAGATGCCGACCCGGGCACCACGGTTGGCGACGTCCCGGGAGCCGTCGCGGTGGGGAGGCTCTCGACGATGTACAGCGAGTTGCTTGCGGCTTCGGACGTTGCGGCGGCAGAGCCGCCGGCGGACGGCAGCGTGGCCGAGGCCGTCGCCGCCCTCGAGGCCCACCGGAAACGTCTCGCCACCACGGCCGCCGGCGACGGCGCCGCCGGCGGGCGGTTGGACGCCGCCGAGGCCGTCGCCGCCCAACTGAGCTACGACCTGCGCCTCCTTCGGCTCTGCCGCGTCCTCGGCATCCCCTGCGACGTCCGCCGGTTCGCCCAGCCGGCCGCCGAGCGGCGACGGCTGGAAGAGGCGGTGCAGGCCGCGCTCGACGGCACGGTCGACGGCACGGTCGACGGCACCGCCCACGGCACGGCCCATGGCACCGCCCGCCAGGTCCCGGACGCCGACGGGGAGGGCGGCGGGGAGGGCGGGGGGGCGCCCGCCTGACGGGCCCCGGCGTTCCGTCGCCCGGGCCCACCGGCGAAGGGTCACCCGCCGCTTCCGGCCCGGGCGTCGGTCGGGCTCGGCCCCGGGTCCCACGAGAGCCGGAGCTCGTGGCGCCGGGGAAGGTTCGCCGCGGCGGCGCGGATGCGCCTGGCGAAGGCCTCGGCCGCTTCGGTCACCGGGTGCAGGCCGGTGTAGATGGTCACCTGCACGGTCCCGCCCCAGCCTTCGTGGATTCGCAGGCCGGTGAGCACGTCCTCGCCCTCCTCCGGCAGGGCGGCGGCCACGACGGACAGGATCCGTCCCGCTGTCCCGGCTGACACCACCGCGCCCATGATGGGGTGGCCGGGACGGGCGGGGAAGGGCCATTGGTCCCAATCGTCCCCGGGGTGCCCGGCGGGTGCGGGACTACGGACGGAGGGCGGCCGTCCAGGTCAGCACGGTGGCGCCCCCCGGACAGTCGGCGACGACGACCTCGCCGCCGAGCCCCTCGGCCCGCTCCCGGAGGCCGGCCAGGCCGGCGTCGGCGCCGGGAGCCACCGGGGTGTCGCCGGCGTCCTGCCCTTCCTGGACGATCTCCACCACGCAGGTGCCGCCCACCCGCACCCGCAACCACGCCCGGGTGGGACGCAGGCGCCCGACGTGCGTGAGGACCTCCCTCACGGCCGCCAGCAGGTGCCCGGCGAGCTCGTCGTCGATCGACAAGTCGACGGGGCCGTCGAAGACGACGGGGACCTCGAAGCCGACGACGTCGGCCATCTCGCGGGCGGCCTCCCGGACCCGCCTCTTCAACCCCCGCGGGCCGGCGGCGGAGCCGAGCTCGAAGATCGACGAGCGGACGTCGTCGATGGTCTGGTCGATGTCGTCCACGGCTCGGAGCAGGCGGTCGGCCACCTCGGCAGAGACCGACGGCCGGGGGACGCCCTGGAGCGACAGCCCGATGGCCAAGAGGCGCTGGACGACCGAGTCGTGCAGGCTCTCCGCGATGCGGTTGCGGTCCTCCACCACCGCCATCTCCTGCTCGCGCTGGCGCAGCCGGGCGTTCTCGATGGCGATGCCGGCGGCGTGCGCCAGCGCGGTGACCAGGACCTCGTCGTCCTCGGTGAACTCGGACCAGCCGACCTTCTCGGCCAGGTACAGGTGGCCGTACACCTCCCCGCCCGACAGCACCGGGACACCCAGGAACGACGTCATCGGCGGACCGCCGGGCGGGAACCCGGCGCGGTCGGGATGAGTGGCGATGTCGTCCAGCCGGAGCGGGCGCGGATCGGCGATGAGCAGGCCCAGGACGCCGAGGCCGGCCAGCCGGGCCCCGATGGCCGACTCGGTCTCGCGGTCGACGCCGGCGGTGACGACCTCGGACAGCCCGGTCCGTTCGGCGTCGAGCACGCCGAACGCGCCGTAGGCCGCCCCCGCCACCGCACAGGCCTCCTCGACGGTCCGTCGCAACAGTGATGGAAGGCTGAGGTCAGCCTCCAGCAGCAGCACTGCTTCGAGGAGCCGGCGCAGCTTCGCCGGGTCCTCGATCCCCTGGAACTGCATGACAGACACCCTAACGGATTTGCCGTCATTTTCGTAGAGAAAATGGCTGTTTTAAGACGAATGTTACTGCGCCGCAACTCGGCTGTAAAGGGGTACCTGTCCACATCTTTCCAGGTAGATGCGGAAGTGATGCGGGGTCGGCCGTACGGTGGGCCGCCCCGTCATCCGGCGGCCGTGGTCCAGCTCCGTAGCTGGCGCAGCATCGGCGCCTTCTTCCGCTGGTGCTCGGCCATGCGACGGAGGATGTCGTCTAGCCCGGACACGGCGTCCAGGATGTGGGGGCCCTTGTTCAGCATCACGCACTCGGCTCGGCCGGCCATGGCGGCGTCGGACACCTCCGCCCTGGAGGGCTGGCCGGTCCGGGCCATCTGGTCGAGCACCTGGGTGGCCCAGACCACCGGCACGTGCCCGGCGTCGCACAGCGACAGCACCTCTTCTTGTATCTCCGCCAGCCGTTCGAACCCGCATTCCACCGCCAGGTCGCCCCGGGCCACCATCACCCCCAGCCGCTCCCAGGCCATCCCGGCCAGCAGCAGCTCGGGCAGTCGCCGGAACCCCTCGGCCGTCTCGATCTTCAGCACGATCCCCGGCCTGGCCGGCCCCAGCCGGCGGATCCGCCGTTGGAGCTCCACGACGTCGGCCGGTCGCTGGGCGAAGGACAGGCCGACGAGGTCGGCGTGGGCGACCGCGAAGCGAAGCGCCGGCTCGTCGGCGTCGCCGAACGCCGGCAGGTCGAGCTCGCTGTCGGGCAGGTTGATCCCCCTGCCGGCCCGCAGCCTGGAGCCGGCCGCCGACGCGGCGGTGATCTCGACGTCGACCGTTCCCGAGCCGGTGCCACGGACGATCCCGCCGATCTTGCCGTCGTCGAACCACACCCGGTGCCCCGGCCGGGCCGCCCTGAGCGCGGCCGGCAGCGTGCAGCCGATGACGTACCGCCGCCCGCCGCCGTCGGCCGGCGAGCCCGACGCCGGCGACGGCGTCAGGTCGGGCGTGAGGACCACCGCGTCGCCGGACCGGAGCCGCCAGGCCCGCTCGACCGGTGGCAGCGCACCGACCCGGGCCTCGCCGCACGGGGCGGAGAGCACGGTGCCGGTCTCGACGTAGGTGGTGTCCCACACCTCGGCCACCGCCCCGTTCCCGTTCGAGCTGGCCACCGGCCAGTGCCGCCTGGACCGCCGGGTGTCGGCCAGCGAGACGACGTCGCCGGCACCCAGCCCGGCCAACCACTGCCGGGGGACGGGCAGCCGCCGCAACCCCGGGTCGTCGGGCGGCTCCCCCGGGCCCACCGGGCGACCCGGTCCGTCGTCGGGGACCAGGACCACCAGGGCCGGCTCGACCGCGACGCCCCGTTCGTCGCGGCGGGGACGCAACCGCAGCACCGGCGGCCCGGGCTCGATGGGCCCGGTCCGCAGCTTCGGCCCCGGCAGGTCCGCCAGCACCAGGCACCGGCTCGAGGTCGCCACCGAACCCTCCCGCACCCGAGCCGCCATGGCCGCCCACGCCGCCGGCGTGTCGTGGGCACAATTGATGCGGGCACAGTCCATCCCGCGGGCGATGAGGTCGGGGGCCAGGCGCGGGTCGGCCGCCGCCTCGGTCGGAAGGGTCACCATGATCCGCGTGGTCCGCCCGGCCGGCGCCGGGCCCAGCAACGCCACCGTGTTCTCCTCCAGCTCCCGGATACCCTCGCCGAACCCGACGGCCGCCTCGGTCCGCCGCCGGTCGCCGGTCCCCGACAGCAGCTCCAGTTGCCCGAGCACCCGTTCGAGCGAGGTGACGACGTGCTCTTCGGCCCGCCCCAGTGACGACAGGCCGAGCTCCGCCAGGTCCTGCTGCAGCGGCCGGATGTCGTGGCTCCTGAGGGTGAGATAGTCGACGAGGTTCTCCGCGCTCCGGCGATGGCTCGGGTGGACCCGGGCGAAGGCGCGGCCGGATGCCGCGTGCCGCTGCCGCATCTCGTCGCGCAGCTCCTCCACCTCCCGCTGGAGGGATGCCGGTGTCCGACCCGCGGTCCCGGGTCGCCGAGCGCTGTCCGCCAGGTCAGTCCGGGATCGCACCATTCGCCTCGTCGCTCACTCCGCCGTACCCGGCCACCACGGCACGGGGCGCTCCGGCCACGCTCGCCGGAGCACCCCGGGCCGCGGCACGGCCGGCCGGTCAGGCGTGCTCGATCGGCACCCGCTTCTGCTCCGGCGCCTTCTCGGCCGGAACCGGGACCCGGACCTCGAGGATGCCGTTCGTGTACTTCGCCTTCACGTCACCCGGCTCGACCCCGGGCGGGACGCTGACGGTGCGCACCAGCTCGCCATAGCGGAATTCG
Source organism: Acidimicrobiales bacterium (assembly GCA_035547695.1). Taxonomy (GTDB): domain Bacteria; phylum Actinomycetota; class Acidimicrobiia; order Acidimicrobiales; family RAAP-2; genus DASZUK01. Next base: position 96,225 of record DASZUK010000039.1, on the reverse strand, counting down.
GTGCGGAACCCCGCCTTGCTCTTGTTCTCCTCCTTCACCTCCCGGTGGGCCCGGACGGTGACCTTGCCGTCGTCGACGACGACCTCCACGTCCTTGTCCGGGTCGATGTCGGGGATCTCGGTCCGCAGGACGAGGTCGTCACCGTCCCGGTACTCCTCCATGCGCAGCCAGCCGTCCTGCTCCAGGTCGAAGTCGAACAAGCGGCGCCACCGCTCGGGGAGCACCGAACTGGGCCAGTCGACGAACTGACGGTCCCGATGCACCAGTGCCATGCCATCTCCCTTCCGTCGGCGCTGTGGCCTCCGTGGTCTCGCGTTGCCCTCGACGGCGGACAGCGAAACCGGGCCGCCGTCACCTCCACCCTGCCTCGGCACCGCCCGCCGGACGAGAGTCGAAGGTCCCAAGTTCGGCTCAGGACAGTCCGGCTCAGGACAGTTCGGTTCAGGACAGTTCGGCTCAGGACGTCGACCAGTTCTCCTCCTCACCCACATCGCGCTCGCCCACGTCGCGGCGTGCGTGGCAGCGGACCGCGTCGAGCAGCTCACCCATCCTGAGGCTCTTCAACACGACCGCGGCGACGCCGAGCAGGCGGGCGACCCGCTCCTCCTCGGCGGAGATCTGGGCGGTGTAGAGGATCAGTGGCACGTCGGGCGCCACCGATCGCAACCTCGCGCACAGGGCGAGGCCCTCGCCGTCGGGCAGCCGCCCGTCGACGACGGCGACCTGGGGATGGAGCTCCACCACCAACTGCTCGCCCGAGGAAACGGTGCCGGCCGAGGCCACCACGTCGCACCCGTTGGCGTTCAGCAGGTCGGTGAGCTGGGTCCGGACCTCCTCGTGGTCCTCGACCAGGCACATCGACAGCGGCGGGCAGCCGCCGGGCGGGCCGACCGGGTCGTCGTCACCGTCGCGACGCATCGGGCCGTCCAACCATCCTGTGATCCCCGCCGGGCATCCTGCCGGCGGTCACTCCACCTTCGTCGGACCGGCGCCCTGGCCCAGTCCCGTCAGCGCGGAGCGGACCCCGCGGAGCAGGTCCCGCCGGAGCTCGAGCGCCTCCCGGAACGCCGGGTTGTCGGTGTCGGCGATCTCCGAGCTCATGTCGCCGAGCGTCTCGTCGAGCACCGAGCGCAGCACGGTGACCTCGGCGTCGGACAGCTCGACGTTCAGGGCCGGCTCCTCCCTCGCCACGGGAACGGACGTCGGGCCCCCGGACGGCCCGCCCGCGGCAGCCGGAGCGGACGTCCCGCCCGCGGCAGCGGGAGCCGACGGCCCGCCGCGCTGCCCGGTGCCCGCCGCCCGCCGGATGACCTGGACGGCGTTGTTGTAGGCCCGGTCGAGGTCGGAGACGAGCCCTTCGACGTTCTGGCGCACCGACCCGCTCCAGTCCTTCCCGTCGGCCAGGGCGTCGCTGACCCCGGACTTGGCGGCCAGGTAGGCGTTCTCCGCCGTGGCCCGCCCGGCGCGGAGCTCTGTCCGGGCCTCCATGGACGCCAGGTCCGCCCGGACCAGCAGCTCGTCGACCAGCCCCCGCCAGGTGTCCAGGAGCCGCTCGAACTGCCACATGAAGGTCCTCACCGGGCTGGCGGTCGCCGCCGCCCCGTCGCCTGTCGTCTTCTCCTGATCGCTCATCGTCGGCTCCGTTTCGTCGTCGTCATCAGTGTTCCGAACGGCGCGGGCCGCCGAAAGGGCCAAAAGTCCCTACCGGGCGGCTGCGCAGGCCCGCCGGCGTCGCCTGGTGGCGGGCTTCGGTCCCATCGCCAACCCCGTCACCAGCCCCGTCGTCGTCGCCATCGCCAGCCTCGCCGCCAGGCCCGGCGCCGGCCCCGCCGCCGGCCTCCAGGATGCGGCCCCGTTCGAGGGTGACCACCCGGTCGGCCGCCTCCGCCACCTGCCGGTCGTGGGTGACCATCACGATGGTCAGCCCCTCCCGGTGCAGCCGCCGGAACACGTCGACGACGTTGGCGACGCTGTCGGGGTCGAGGTTTCCGGTCGGCTCGTCGGCGAGCAGCACCGAGGGCCGGTTGGCGAGGGCCCGGGCGATGGCCACCCGCTGGCGCTCGCCGCCGGACAGCTCCGGCGGGAACCGGCCGGCCTGCTCCTGGAGCTGGACCTGGGCCAACAGCTCGGCCGCCTCCCGCCGCCGGGCCCCACGGTGGCGGTGGGTCCCGAACATGGCGACCTCCACGTTCCTCTGGGCGTCGAGGTGGGGCAGGAGGTTGTGCAGTTGGAACACCAGGCCGATGTCCCGGCGCCGGTAGTCGTCGAGCACCCGGCGTGCACCGAGGTCCTGCCCGCGGAACCGGATCTGCCCCGAGGTGGGATGGTCGAGGGCGGCGAACAACTGCAGCAGGGTCGACTTGCCGGACCCGGACGGCCCGGCGACGGCGACCCACTCGCCCGGCTGGACGGCCAGGGAGGCGCCGTCCAGGGCGTGCACCGGGCCGTACTCGACGTGCACGTCGTCGGCCTCGAGGATCGGCTCCATCCCGTCACTCCCGCCGGAGGGCGACACCGGGCCGGAGCAGGGCGGCCCGGACGGACGGGTACAGGGCGGCGAGCACCCCGATGACCACCGCGGTGTACAGGGCCGTCCCGATGGTGCCGGCGGCGAACTGGACGTGCAGGATGCCGCGGAGGGACGAGAGGTTCTCGAGGCCGGAGGTGAGGGCGAAGGCCAGCCCGACGCCGATCGCCCCACCGAGGACGCTGATCATCAGGGCCTCGCCCATCACCAGCGCCAGGAGCCGAGCCCTCGACCACCCGATGGCCCGGAGGACGCCGAACTCCCGTATCCGCTCCACGAACGACAGCAGCATGGTGTTCATGACGATAATGACGCCGATGACCAGGGCGATGATCTGGGCGCCGGTCTGGGCGGCGTCCAGGAACTCGAGGTTGCGGTCGACCCGGCCGAACTGGCTGGCCAGCCGGACGGTGGCCAGGCTGGGGTTGGCCTTGGTGATCCGGCCCTCGACCGCCGGGATGCTGGCGCCGGGACGGACCTTGACCGCCGCCAGGGTCACGGTGCCCGGCTTGCGTGTGTTCGCCTGCAGGGTGGTCAGCGGGAGCATGGCCGCGGTGTTCCCGAAGGCCTGGTTGATCGAGTAGACGCCGACGACGGTGTAGGTGAGTGTGCCCACCTTCAGCCGGTCGCCGACGTGCTTGTCCAGGCTCTGGGCGGCCTGCCACCCCAGCATGATCTGGTGGCGGGCGTACTTGGTGTAGGGGTGGCCGGCGACGACGTGGACCCCGAAGGTGGCCAGTTGGCTCGGGTCGACGCCGATCTGGAGGAACACCGGGTTTGTGTCGTTCAGGTGGATGGCGCCGACCAGCACGCCCACCGCGCTCTTCACCCCCGGCGTGGCGGCGATGCGCTGCACCTGGTCGGCGGTGACGGTGCTTGTCAGCACGTCGGCGACGGCCTTCTGGGCGACGATGAAGTCGGCGTTGCCGAGCGACAGCACCTCGGCGGCCGAGCTCTCCAGGCTGTGGGTGACGACGTCGAGGGTCACCACCGCCATGACGCTGATGGCCACCGCCAGGGCGGTCAGCCCGGTCCGCACCCGCCGGGTGCTGAGGTTGTGCAGGATCAGCCCGACGAACGTCATGGCACCCCGTCCGGCCGGGACCGCCCTCCCGAGCGCACCGGCTCCTCAGCCCGGCCCGGCCAGCTCGACCGGCTGCTCGGGCTGGTCGAGGTCCGGGGGGTTGTCGACGGGCTCGGGGGCCTCGCCGAGGCGCTCGCGACGGGCGTTCAAGAAGGCGTAGATGACCAGGCCGACCAGCAGCACCACGAGCGCCTGGTAGACGACCTGGTAGCCGGCGGCGAAGGTCACCCACATGGAGAACAGGACGCTCACCCCGGCCACGAAGAGGTCCCGGGCCAGTGCCCAGCCCTGGACCCGGCGGCGGCGGGAGACGAGGAAGGTGAGCTGGGCGATGGCCGAGAAGAAGTAGGGGATGGCGACGGTCACCACGGTGAGGTCGACCAGGTAGGTGAAGACGGTCAGCCCCGAGCTGGTGGTGTAGCGCCACAGCATCAGCAGCGACGGTAGGGCGGTGCCCACCAGGATGCCGAACCAGGCGGTGTCCTTGCGGTCGGCCCAGGCGAAGGGCCGGGGGAACAGGTCGTCTTTGGCCACCGCCCGGGAGGTCTCGGTGACGATCAGGGTCCAGCCGTTGAGGGCCCCGATGCCCGAGGCCACGGCCAGGGCGGCCACCAGCTTGCCGGCCCAGGCGTTCTGGGAGAAGATGCTCTCGAAGGCGTCGACGAACGGGGAGCCGTTTGTCACCAGGGCATGGTGGGACACCAGCCCCATCACCGCCCCGGACACCAGCAGGTACAGGATGGCGCTGGCGGCGGTGCCGATGATCGAGGCCCGCCCCACGTTGACCCGGGGGTTGCGGACCCGCTTGGCGGTGATGGCGGCCGCCTCCACCCCGATGAAGCTGAACAGGGCCACCCCGGCGGCGATGCCGATGGCCGAGTACAGGCTGCCCCCCGAGGCGTTGAAGGGGCCGAAGTTGGCCGCCTTCACGAAGAACCAGCCGACCACCCCCACGAACAGGAGGGGGAGGAACTTCAAGATCACCGTCAGGTTCTGGAACCAGGCCATCTGGCGGACGCCGACCAGGTTGATGATGGCCGGCACCCACAGCCCGAACATGGCGATCCCCCAGTTGGCGATGCCCGTCGGGTTGATGTTGAACAGGGCGTCGACGTAGAACACCCACGAGGACACGATGGCGGCGTTGCCGGCCCAGGACTGGATCCAGTAGCACCAGCCCACCAGGTAGCCGGCGAAGTCCCCGAACTCGTGCCGGGAGTAGGCGTAGACCCCGCCGTCGCTGTTGGGCACCCGCTTGGTCAGTTGGCCGAACAAGACGCCGAGGAGGAGGGCCCCGATGGCGATGGCCCCCAGCACGAACAGCGACATGGTCCCCGCCCCGGCCATGACGGCCGGCATGGTGAACACCCCGGTGCCCACGATGCTGCCGATGACCAGCCCGGTGGCCGAGGTGAGGCCCAGGGTCCGGGCCTTTTCCTGGTTACGGGGGGACAACGAGGGGTCGGGCACCCCGGGCGATTCGGGCCGGCTGCTCGTGACGATGGACATTGACCACTCCTTCCCCAGGCCACCGGGCGACGGCCGGCGGCTCCCACCCCGCCACTATGGAGACCGCCCCGACCGGCGGGATAGGGACGAAGGTCCCTTCGACCACGGTCCGACGGTCCCGCCGGTGCGCCGGTGCGCCGGTCCGACGGTCCCGCCAGTGCGCCGGTGCGGCTGTGCGGCTGTGCGCCGGTGCGCCGGCGGCACCGGACCGGCAGCGAGGGAACGGGGGCAGGAGGGCAGGAGGGTCAGTCCGGGCGCTTCCCGCGGCGGTGGCCCGGCAGCCGCCGGTCCTGCCGGTGGCGGTGGCCGGCATCCCCGGGCGGTCCGGACGCGGCTCGACCGCCGCCGGGCCGGCCGTCGAGCCCGTCGAGAATGAGGTCGAACAGGTGCTTGCGGGTCGGTGGCAGGGCGATCCGGTCGTCGAGGAGCTGCAGTTCGAGCGGGACCAGCACCTCCCGCTGGAGCGTGACCAGCTCCGGCTCGGTCGGGGCGATCCGGAGCATCTCGGCGGCCAGCCGGCCCAGCCACTCCGTGCTGGGTGTCCACCCGCGCCGCCCGCACTCCGCGGCCAGCTCCTGGAGCCGGACCACGTCGGCGTGGGCGAGCACGTTCACGGCCACCCACCCCGGGGCCCAGCTATCGGTGCCGGCCTCGCCGGCACGACCGTCCAGCAGGCGGGCCGCCTCGGCCACCGGATGGCCGTCGTCACCTGGCGCGTTCCTCCGTCCAGGACGCCACATGTCGGGCCCCTCTCGCTCGTCGTCCTCGTCGGACCGTTCGTCGTCGTTGGACCAATCGTCGCCCGCCGGCGGCCGGCGGCGGTAGGGACGAACGTCCATTGGTGACCTACGGCCCTACCGGCCGCACCGGGGCCGCCGGCATGCTGGAGGGCGACCGCGACGTCGAACGGCGTCGCTCCGGACAGCGGTCACGCCGGGTGGAGCCGCACCCGTCCCCGGCCGCGGCAAGGAGGGCACCATGACCGTTCGTGTCGGCCTCAACGGCTTCGGGCGCACCGGCCGCGCCTTCCTCCGGGCGGTGGCCCTGGGCGCGGCGGACGTCGACGTCGTCGCCGTCAACGACCTCGGCCCCCCGGAGATCCTCGCCGACCTGCTGGCCCGCGACACCGTCCACGGCGCCTTCCCCGCCGCCGTCTCCCTGGCCGGCGGTGAGCTGGCGGTGGGCGACCGGATGATCCGGCTGATCAGCCTGCCCGAGGTGGGCGACCTTCCCTGGAACGACCTCGGGGTGGACGTCGTCGTCGAGGCGACGGGCCGGTGCACGTCCAAGGACGCGGCGGCACGGCACCTCGAGGGCGGGGCCCCCCGGGTCGTCGTCTCGGCTCCGTGCCGGGACGCCGACGCCACCATCGCCATGGGGGTCAACGAGGCCGCGTACGACCCGTCCCGCCACTGGGTGGTGTCCGGGGCGTCGTGCACCACCAACTGCCTGGCGCCCATGGCCAAGGTGCTGGACGACGCCTTCGGGATCACCGAGGGGTTCGTCACCACGGTCCACGCCTACACCGCCGACCAGCGCCTGGTGGACGCCGTCCACAAGGACCCGCGGCGGGCCAGGGCGGCCGGCGCCAACATCGTGCCGACCACCACCGGTGCGGCGAAGGCCATCGGCGAGGTGCTCCCGCACCTGGCCGGGCGCCTCGACGGCCTCGCCCTGCGGGTGCCGGTGCCGGACGGCTCGATCACCGACCTGGTGGCGGTGCTCGCCCACGGCGCCACCGCCGAGCAGGTCCGGGAGGCGTTCCGCCAGGCCGCCGCCTCCGGCCCGCTGGCCGGCCGGCTGGTGGCCTCGGTCGCGCCGTTCGTGTCGTCGGACGTCGTCGGCTCGCCGGCGTCGTGCGTCGTGGACCTCCCCCTCGTGATGTCCGACGGCCGGGTCGTCAAGGTGCTCGGCTGGTACGACAACGAGTTCGGCTACGCCTGCCGCCTGGCCGAGCTGGCGGCGATGGTCGGTGCCGGCTGAGCGCCGGGCCGGCCCTGCCGGGAACAACCGCCCTGGCGGGAACGACCGCCCTGGAACAACCGCCCGGGAACAACCGCCCTGGCGGGAACAACCGCCCCCCCGGTGGCGTTGTACGAAGTGAACCGAAAGGGTTCCGGAAAGGGGGCCCGGAGGGTTCGCAGGAGGTGATCGGGAGTGACCAGAGAGGACAAGGGAAGAGGTCGGTAAGCCGGCCGCCCGGTCGGTTGTCGGTCAGAAGCCGGTCGGACGGGGCGTCGCCGCTGTACAAGTGGCAAGCGGTCTCCCCGGTGCGCAGGGGTGCCGGGAGGAGACGTTGCAAAGGCAAGGGGCCCGTAAGACTCGGCGACGCGGTTCCCGGTGGACCCGATCCAAAGCACCAACAGAGCAAGGGCGCTCGATTCCCCGGATGGTGGGACGGGCGCCCTTCACGCGCGCCGTCACGTCCCACCGCCGTTCACACCCACCGCCGTTTTACGCTCCATCGTCCCGTCACGCCCCACCGCCGCTCACGCCCACGCCCCACCGCTGTCACGCACGGTGGAACGCGTCGTGCCCCACGGTGGTGGACCGCCAGGCCTCGGCGGCGGGGGCCTCGGTGGCGAGCAGCCACAGCGCCGAGATGGTGTCGGTACGGCTGTCGTAGCGGCCGGCCCAGGTGGTGACCGACCGGGTCACCGGCCACGGCACGACGAAGGCCAGCGTGGCGGCGTCGCCGGAGGACGACCAGTTGCAGAACCCGGTCACCGGGTGCTCGCGGCATTCGCAGCCGATGGCCGAGTGGTAGGTGCCGGCCAGCCGGTCCCCGTCCAGCTCGAGGTGCAGCTCGGACCCGAGATCGCTGTGCCAGGTCCCTGCCATGCCGGCGTTCGCCCGCTCGTCCATCGCCCGTCCTCTCTGTGCATCGTTCCCGGCATCGGTCCGGTGCATCGTTTCCCGGCATCGGTCCGGCCTGTCCGGCGGGCCCCGGCCCGCCGCTGCCGGCGGCCCGCCGGCAACGCTGATGATGGGCGCGCCCGGCGGTGTGGAGCAGGGCCGAAGGTCCCCTTTCGGGACTTTCGGCTCTGCCCGGGCCGGCCACGGTGGCGCATCCTCCGAGGGTGACATCCACCTTCGTACGCCGGTTCGACCAGTTCGGCATGGAGGACGTGCCGTCCGTCGGCGGCAAGAACGCGTCGCTCGGCGAGATGTACCGCAAGCTGTCGGGCAGCGGGGTCAGGGTCCCGAACGGGTTCGCGGTCACCGCGGAGGCCTACCGGCACACCCTCGAACAGGCCGGCGCGGTGGCCGCGCTGCACGAAGCCCTGGACGGCCTGGTGGCCGACGACGTGGACGACCTGGCCCGCCGGGGGAAGCGGGCCCGGGAGATCGTCTACGGCGCCGGCCTCCCCGCCGAGGTCCGGGACCAGGTGCTGGCGGGCTACCGGGAGCTGCAGGAGGAGTACGGGGACGACGTCCGGCTGGCCGTCCGGTCGTCGGCCACGGCCGAGGACCTCCCGACCGCCAGCTTCGCCGGCGCCCAGGAGACGTTCCTGAACGTCCGCGGGGCCCACAGCCTGATCGACGCCTGCCGGCGGTGCTTCGCCAGCCTGTTCACGGACCGGTCGATCCACTACCGGGTCGACCAGGGGTTCGACCACTTCTCGGTGGCCCTGTCCATCGGGATCATGAAGCTGGTCCGGTCCGACCTGGCCTCGGCGGGGGTGGCGTTCACCCTGGACACCGAGTCGGGGTTCCGTGACGTGGTGTTCGTGACCGGCTCCTACGGGCTCGGGGAGAACGTCGTGCAGGGCGCGGTGGACCCCGACGAGTTCTACGTCCACAAGCCCACCCTGGCCGCGGGGCACCGGGCGGTGCTGCGACGGTCGCTGGGGAGCAAGTCGGTGAAGATGGTCCTCCTGCACGGCCAGGCCGGGTCGACGGTCCGGAACGTCCCGACGCCGGAGGGCGACCGGGACCGGTTCTGCCTGGACGACCCCGAGGTGCTGGAGCTGGCCGACGCCGCCGTGGCCATCGAGGCCCACTACGGCGTGCCGATGGACATCGAATGGGCCAAGGACGGGCTGGACGGCAAGATCTACATCGTCCAGGCGAGGCCGGAGACGGTGGCGTCGCAACGGGCACCGGCGGTGGTCGAGCAGTACGTCCTCGACGGCACCGGGGAGGTCGTCGTCGAGGGCCGGGCGGTGGGCCAGCGGATCGCCTCGGGGCCCGCCCGGGTGGTCGACAGCGTCAGCCGGCTGTCCGAGTTCCGTCCCGGCGAGGTCCTGGTGGCGGACTCCACCACCCCGGACTGGGAGCCGGTCATGAAGACGGCGGCCGGCATCGTCACCAACCGGGGTGGCCGGACGTGCCACGCCGCCATCGTGGCCAGGGAGCTGGGGGTGCCGGCGGTGGTCGGGACGGGGGACGCCACCACGGCGGTGGCCAGCGGGCAGCCCGTCACGGTGTCCTGCGCGTCGGGCGACACCGGCTCGGTCTACCGGGGCGAGGTCCCGTTCCACGTCGACCGCCGCGCCGTCGGTGACCTGCCCCGGCCGGCGACCCGGGTGATGGTGAACCTCGGCAACCCCGACGTCGCCTTCGCCACCTCCTTCCTGCCCAACGACGGCGTCGGCCTGGCCCGCATGGAGTTCATCATCAGCGAGTACATCCGGGCCCATCCCCTCGCCCTGCTCCACCCCGACCGGATCGCGGACCCCTCGACCCGGAGCGCGGTGGAGTCGCTGTTCCGGCAGTACCCGGACGGGGCGGCGTTCTTCGTCGAGCGCCTGTCGGAGGGGGTCGGGACGATCGCCGCCGCCTTCTGGCCCAAGCCGGTGGTCGTCCGGATGTCGGACTTCAAGACCAACGAGTACGCCGACCTGCTCGGCGGCGAGGCCTTCGAACCGGCCGAGGCCAACCCGATGATCGGCTTCCGGGGGGCCTCGCGCTACACCCACCCGGCCTACGAGGAGGGGTTCGCCCTCGAGTGCCGGGCCATGCGCCGGGTCCGTGACGAGATGGGGCTCACCAACGTGGTGCTGATGCTGCCGTTCGTCCGGCGGGTGGCGGAGGCCCGCCAGGTCCTCGACCGCATGGCCCACCTGGGGCTGCGGCGCGGGGAGCACGGCCTCCAGATCTACGCCATGTGCGAGATCCCCAACAACGTCGTGCTGATCGACCAGTTCTCGGCGCTCTTCGACGGGTTCTCGATCGGCTCCAACGACCTGACGCAGCTCACCCTGGGGGTCGACCGGGACAGCGAGGTGGTCGCCTTCGACTACGACGAGCGGGACGACGGGGTGAAGGAGATGATCCGCATGGCCGTGGAGGGCTGCCGGCGCAACGGGATCCACTCCGGCCTGTGCGGCCAGGCCCCGTCCGACTACCCGGACATGGCCGAGTTCCTGGTCGAGCTCGGCATCGACTCCATCAGCCTCAACCCCGACACCGTGCTGTCGACCACCCGGCGGATCGTCGACGTCGAGGAACGGCTCGGCCGGCGGCCGGCGGCCGGCGGCTGAGCGCGAGGCCGACATCCTGCCGGGGGCACCCCGCGCCCGCGTACGATGCAATGATGGCTACCCCGCCCGGCAACACGCCCGCCACCGACATCTTCCTGAGCCGCCAGGCCAGGGCGGCCGTCGCGGCGGCGTGCCACCGGGCCGGAGAGGCGGTGCAGAACGCCCTGAGGGTCAATGCCGGGGCGCAGCAGGCCCAGCAGATCGCCCAGGCCCGGTGCCGGGCGAGCATGACGCAGCGGATCCGCCGGTGCCGTGGCCGGCGGTTCCTCCTCGTCGGGTCGGTGGCCGGGCAGGAAGTGCTGGCCGCCTACGGCTCGTCTGGGCTGGTGGCCCACCCCGAGCTCGTCCACCGGGCCGACCTCGTCGTCCGCATGGGCGAGACGGTGGAGCCCGTCCGCGGCCGCCCCACGCCGGCCAGCCTCGACGGGCCGCCGGTCGTCGTCCTCCTCACCCTGATGCGGGCCTGCGACGCCATCCGCTCCTGCGAGCTCGACCTGCTGGCCCTGACTTCCGGCCACGACGGGGACACGACGGACGGCGGCGGGCTCAATCGCCCGCCCGCTGGTTGTGGAACGGGGTCTGCGGCAGGACGCTGAAGCCGCGGTGCGCCGCCCGCCTCGGCCGGCGGGCCGCCCGGCGGCGGCGGAGGACCTTGTGCACCAGGTCCACGCCGAGCAGCAGCGGGCCGGCGGCGGCGGCGCACACCCACCCGGCCGCCGGGGGCGGCGCCTGGCCCAGCACCCGGGCGATCGGGTCGACGTAGAGGAAGGTGACCAGCAGCACCGCGGCCACGCCGATGCCGACGAGCAGGAGGCGGTTCGAGAACCATCCCAGGCGCCCCGGCCAGCGGGTGGCGCTGCGGCAGGCGAACGCCACGCCCATCTGCCCGATGATGACGGTGGCGAACGCCGTGCCGGACGCGGCGCGCAGGTCGTGGCCCTGGGGGAAGGCATGTCCCGGTGCCCAGCCCACGGCCAGGAGGGCGACGCAGAAGGCCGCCATCTCGATCAGCGACTCCGCCGGGCCGAGGACGCCGAAGACCCTGACGAGGAGCTTCCGGTCGATCAGGTGCCGGCCCTGGAGGGGCTGGCTGACGCTGACCCCCTGGCCCCGCTCGGTGCCCAGGGCCAGGGCGGGGACGACCTCCGCCCCGATGTCGAAGGAGAGGATCTGCAGCACGCCCAGCGCCAGGGGGAACCGGCCGCCGGAGATGGCCCAGACGAGGAACGGCGTCAGCTCCGCCACGTTGCACACCAGGTGGTAGGTGAGGAACCGCCGGATGTTGGCGAAGGTGACCCTGCCGTGCGCGACGGCCTCGACGATGGTGGCGAAGTGGTCGTCGAGGAGGACCAGGTCGGCGGCCTCCCGGGCCACGTCGGTCCCGCCGGCCCCCATGGCGACGCCGATGTCGGCGGTCTGCAGGGCCGGGCCGTCGTTGACCCCGTCGCCGGTCATGGCGACGACGTGGCCGCGGGCCTGGAGGGACCGGGCGATCCGCAGCTTGTCCTCCGGGGTCACCCGGCTGATCACGACCCCGTCGTCCCGGTCGACCAGGGCCCCGAGGACGGCGTCGTCGTCCGGCAGCTCCGGGCCCGACAGCACGAGGCCCCCCTCGGCGATGAGCCCGATCTGGCGGCCGATGGCCGCCGCCGTCTCCGGGTTGTCGCCGGTGAGCATGGCGATCCGGATCCCGCCGGCCCGGCAGTCGGCGATGGCGGCGTCCACCCCCTCCCTGGGTGGGTCCTCGATCCCCACCAGCCCCAGGAGGGTGAGGTCCCGCTCGACGGCTCCTTCGTCCTCGGCCTCGACGTCCTCGACCTCCTCGACCTGCCGCCGGGCCACGGCCAGCATCCGCAGGCCCTGTCGGGCCATGGCCACCGTCGCCGCCCGTGCCTCGGCCTGGGCGGCCGACGGCCGGCACCGGGCCAGGACGCTCTCGGGCGCTCCCTTGACCAGCAGCTCGGACCCGACGACCATCGACATCATCCGGCGCTCGGGGTCGAAGGGGAGCTCGCGCCGCACCGGACGTGCCGCGGCGTCGCCGTCGACGTCGACCCCGCACCGCCGGGCCAGGGCGTACAGCGCCGCTTCGGTGGGATCCCCGTCGGGAACCCATTCCCCGTCCCGCTCGACGGCACGGTCCTCGGAGCACCGCGCCGCCGCCCGGGCCAGCTCGACCACCGCCGGGCGGGCGTCGTCGGGGACCTCCAGGTGGCCGAGCGGCCCGTAGCCCTCCCCGGTGACCCGGGCCGAGCCGAGGGGGGTCCAGACGTCCACGGCGGACATCTGGTTCCGGGTGAGGGTGCCGGTCTTGTCGGTGCAGATGAACGTGGTCGAGCCGAGGGTCTCCACCGACTCCAGGCGGCGGACGAGGGCGTGGTGGCGGGCCATGTCCTGGGCGCCCACCGCCAGCGACAGGGTCACGGTCGGGAGGAGGCCTTCGGGGACGAGGGCCACCGTCACCCCCACGGCCAGCAGGAACCCGTCCTTCCCGCTGCCGCCGACCAGGAGGGAGATGCCGAAGAAGGCCAGGCCGACGGCGACGGCGATGACGGCGATGGTGCGCACCACCCGGCCCAGCTCCCGCTCCAGCGGGCTCCTCGGGCGGCGTCCCCGGTGGGTGAGCTCGGCGATGGAGGCCAGCCGGGTGTGCGCCCCGGTGGCCACCACGACCGCCATCCCCTCGCCCCGGACGACGAAGCAGCCGGCGAAGAGGGGCTCGCCGGTCGCCGCGGGGACCGGCTCGCTCTCGCCGGTGAGCATGGAGGCGTCGATGGACAGTCCCTCGCCGTGCGCCACCGCCAGGTCGGCCGAGATCCGGTCGCCGGCCCGCAGGACGACCAGGTCGCCGGCCACCAGGCAGGCGGCGTCGACGTCCACCCGCCGTCCGTCCCGCACCACGGTCGCCCGCCGGGGCAGGAGGTCCCGGAGGTGCTGGGCGGCCCGCTCGGCCCGGTGCTCCTGGGCGAAGGCGAAGGCCCCGTTGACCAGGACCACGCCGAAGATGGCGACGCCCAACTGGGGCATGCCGGCGACGAAGGCCAGGACCCCGGCCACCCAGAGCATGAGGGCGAAGAAATGGACGAGCTGGGCGGCGAACCGCCGCCAGGCGGGCACCGGTCGGGCCTCGGGAAGCTCGTTCCGGCCCTCCGCGGCCAGGCGTCGGCGCGCCTCGGCATCGCTCAGGCCCGTCGACGCCACCGCAGGCGGCGGCACGCGGGGTGCGTCGACGGTCTCCTTCGTCAGTACACCCAGACCTCGGTGCCGATGGGGGCGACGTTTGTCGACCAGATCCAGTCGATGGCCTCGTCGCTCACCCGGACGCAGCCGTGCGACACCGGGACCGGCGGCACGTACGAGTCGCCGTGGATGGCGAAGCCGGCGTCGAAGTACTTGGGCCGCCACAGGGAGCCGAGCGAGTCGGTCACCAGTCCGTCGACCTCCCGCTGGATGTGGAACTCCCCGACCGGGGTCGCGGCCACGGCGGTGACGCCGGCGTCCGAATAGGTGTAGCCGCCACCGGTGGACGTGTTCAGGACCCAGCGGACCGCCCCCGATGTGACGACCATCAGGAGGTCGTCCTGGAGGTCCACCTCGATCACGTAGCCCGAGCTGCTGCGAGGTCGGGGCAGGGCTCCCTGGTCGGCGGCCGCTTCGGTGGCCGGTCCCACGTCGCCGTCGACGGCGATGCCGGCCGCCTTCTGCAGGGCGTAGACGGCCTGTTCGGTGCTGTCCCCGAAGACGCCGTCGTCCGTCCCCACCCAGTACCCCAACGACGCCAGCCGGGCCTGGAGGGCGGCCACCGCCGGCCCGCTGCTGCCGGGCCGGAGGACCGGCGCCGGGTTACCTGGCGCGCCTGTCGGCGCTGTGCTGCCTGGCGCGCCCGTCGGCGCTGTGCTGGCCGGGCCGCCTGTCGGCGGAGGCGTCACCGTCGCCGGGGTGACCGTGGTGGTGGTCGTGGTCGGGCCTCCGGTCGTCGTGGTCGTGGTCGCCGGGATGACGGTAGCCGCCGTTCCGGTGGGGGTCGACCCGGAGGTCCCGGGCAACCCCGGCCGGCTGGCCGGCGACGACATGCCGGAGGGACCGGCACAGGCGGCCAGCACCAGCCCGAGGGACGCGACGACCGACGCCGTCACCACGTTCCGAGCCGGTCTCCGATCCGGCGTCCGGGCCGGCTTTCGAGGCACGCCCACACGATCCCTCCGTTGTGCAGTCGCCAGGTAGGGCCGAAAGGCCCGTCCGGGGTGGCCGGCCGAAGCCGGTCCGGGGTGGCCCGTCCGGGGTGGCCGGTCCGGGACGCCGGGGCCGTGCCCTGTGGGACTTTTGCCCCTATTGGCGGCCCCTCGGCAGGAATACGGTCGGGACAGGGAGGCGCACATGCCATGACGAACGACGTGGTGCTCGCCGAGGTGGTCCGTCGGTGGATCCGCCAGGAGCTGCCCGGCGACTTCGGGGCCGCCGACCGGGGTGCGATGATCGCCCGGGTCGCCTACGCCGAAGGGGCCTCGGTCACCGAGGCCTGCGAACGGGCACAGGAGTTCGTGGAGAGCTGGTCGCGGCATCCGGCACACCGCCATCGGTACCGTCCCCTGGCGACCGTCCGGACGCTGCTGGCGTGCTGAGGAGGAGAGGATGGGTGCTCTGGTCGTCCTGGCGGTGATGGGGAGGATGTCCCTGTCCATGTTGTTCGGCGGGCCCCACCGGGAGCGGAAGGGCGGGAAGGAGCTCGACCCCCCGTCCGAGCCTCGCTCCGTCATCCGCATCCTGCGGAGCGACTTCGAGCTGTCCGAAGCGCTCCGGAAGGCGGCGCAGTTCGAGCGGTCGGCGGCCAACGACCGGCGCCGCCGGGCCGACCGCTACGAGGCCCTCATCACCCCGGCCCTCTTCGCCGAGTTCCCGGCCGCCGAGGCCGGGCCCCCACCCTGGCCGGCTGCCTGATCCGCCGGGCTGGCGGCCGCCCGGTCACGGCCCGGCCGCGACCGCCCGGTCACGGCGTGGCGGCCGACAGGTGCCGCACGAACCAGTCGGCGGCGAGCTGGGCCACCCGGTCCAGGGCGCCCTCCTCCTCGAACAGGTGGGTGGCGCCCTCCACCACGGCCAGCTCGGTCTCGCAGCGCAGCGCCGCCTGGGCCTGCCGGTTGAGGTCGAGCACCACCGGGTCGTGGCCGCCGACGATCAACAGGGTCGGTGGCCGCACCAGCCCGAGCCGGTCGCCGGCGAGGTCGGGACGGCCGCCGCGGGAGACGACGGCACCGATCGGGGGGCCGAGGGGGTCGGCGGCGGCCCACAGCGCGGCGGCCGCGCCGGTGCTGGCGCCGAAGTAACCGAGGGCCACCCCGCGGGCCTCCGGCTGCCCGGCCGCCCACCGGGTCACGGCGACCAGCCGGTCCGCCAGGAGGGCGATGTCGAACACGCGTGCCCGGTCGACCTCCTCGTCCGGGGTCAGCAGGTCGAAGAGCAGCGTGCCCAGGCCGGCCTGGTTGAGGGCGGTGGCCACGAACCGGTTCCGGGGGCTGTGGTGGCTGCTGCCGCTTCCGTGGGCGAAGACGACCAGCCCGGCGCAAGCCTCGGGGACCGTGAGGTGGCCGGCCAGCCGGGCCGGGCCGACGTCGACCACGACCTCCTGGTCCCGCAGCGGCGGATCGGCGGCCGGGCTCGGCGCCGAGGACGCCGGCGTCCCGAAGCTCGCGGCGCGGTCCAGGAGGTCCACCACCTCGTCGTCGGACGTCTGGGAGAAGTCGGCGTAGAACTGCCCGACCGCCATGAACACCTCGGGGACCTCCAGGCAGACCACGTCGTCGGCCACGTCCTCCAGCCGGAGCAGCGAGCTGGCGGGGGCGACCGGGACGGCCAGGACGACCCGGGCGGCACCCTCGGCCCGGGCCACCTGGCAGGCCGCCCGGGCGGTCGACCCGGTGGCGATGCCGTCGTCCACCACGATGGCCGTCCGGCCGGTCACCGGCCGGCGCAGCCGGCCGCCCCGGAGCCGGGTGACCCGGCGTTCGAGCTCGGAGCGTTCGGTCCGTTCCGCCGCGTCGAGCTCGGCGGCGTCGACCCCGGCCATCCGCACCACGTCGGCGTTGACCACCCGGACGCCGTCCTCGCCGATGGCGCCCATGGCCAGCTCCGGCTGGTAGGGGACGCCGAGCTTCCTGACCACGATGACGTCCAGGGGCGCCCCCAGGGCACGGGCCACCTCGAACGCCACCGGGACACCCCCCCGGGGGAGGCCCAGGACCACCGGGTCGGCCGCCGCGAGGTGGCCGAGCTTCTCGGCGAGACGGCGGCCGGCGTCGGCGCGGTCGCGGAACGGCATCACCGGGCCCGCCCTTTGTCGAGGAACCGCCGCAGCCGTGGGAGCGGCCAGGTGTTCACCACCTGCTCCGGCCGCACCCACCCCCGCTGGGCGGTGGCCACGCCGAAGCGGAGCTGGTCGAGGTGGCGGGTGGCGTGGGCGTCGCTGGAGATGGCCAGCAACGCTCCCCGCTCCTGGGCCAGCCGGGCCAGCTCGTCGTTGAGGTCGAGCCGGTCCGGGAACGCGTTGACCTCGAGGGCGGTGCCGGCCCTGGCCGCCGCCCGGAACACGGCGTCGGCGTCGAAGTCGACCGGCGGGCGGTGCCCGATGCTCCGGCCGGTGGGATGGCCGAGGATGTTGACCGCCGGGTGCTCGACCGCGGCCACGAGCCGGGCCGTCATGGCGTCGCGGCTCATGGTGAAGGCGGAGTGGACCGAGGCGACCAGGACGTCGAAGCCGGAGAGGAAGTCGTCGTCCCAGTCGAGGGAGCCGTCGGGTTGGATGTTGAGCTCCGACCCGTGCAGCAGGGCCACCGGGGTGCGGGCCTGCAGCCGGCGGACGGCCGCCCGCTGGGCGAGGGCCTTCTCGGCGGTCATCCGCTCCATGGCGAGCAACGGTGCGTGGTCGGTGACGCCGAGGTAGCGGTACCCGTGGCGCGCCGCCGCTGCCGCCATCTCGTCGAGCGACGCCATGCCGTCGGTCAGGTCGGTGTGGGTGTGGAGGTCGCCGCGGACGTGGCGCAGCTCGACCAGGCTCGGCAGGGTGCCGTCGGAGGCCGCCTCGATCTCCCCGCGGTCCTCGCGCAGCACCGGCGGGACGTAGGCCAGGCCCAGGGCGCGGTAGACGTCCTCCTCGGTCGCCGACGCCAGGACCCGCCCGTCCTCGATGCGCTCGACGCCGTACTCGGACAGCTTGAGGCCGGACCGTTGGGCGACGCGGCGGAGGTGGATCCCGTGCGCCTTCGACCCGGTGAAGTACACCAGGGCCGCCCCCCACGCCGCCGGGGGCACCACCCGGAGGTCGACGTGGACCCCCGTCGTGGTCATCCCGACCGCCTTGGTGGGCCCGCAGGCCGGCACCTCGGCCAGCGCGGCCAGGCCGGCGAAGGCCGCCATCACCGCCGGCGGGTCGTCGGAGGCCACCAGGAGGTCGACGTCACCGATCGTGTCGCACATCCTCCGGAGCGAGCCGGCGTAGGCCGCCTGCTGCACCCCCGGCGCCGAGCGCAGGCCGGCGACCAGCTCCTCGGCCAGCTCGAGGGCCACGCCGAGCTGCATGCGCCCTCCGGTGGCCTGGTACTGCCGGATCGCCTCGACCAGGTGGGCCTCGCTGGTCGGCCCCCATCCCCGCAGCTCGCGAAGCTGCTCGGCCCGGAGGGCGGCCAGCAGCTCGGGCACCGAGGCGACGCCCAGCTCGTCGTAGACCTGGCGGGCCCGCTTGGGCCCGAGGCCCGGCACGGACAGCAGGGTGCGGAGCCCGGCGGGGACCCGGGACCGGAGCTCGTCCAGCTCGTCGAGGTGCCCACGGTCGCGGAGCTCGACGATCCTGGCCGCGATGTGGGACCCGACCGCCGGGATGGCGTCCAGCTCCTTCTCGCCCAGGCCGTCGAGGTCGACCGGGTAGGCGCCCACGGACCGGGCGGCCTTCTCGTATGCCCGCACCCGGTAGGGATCGGCGCCCGTGATGGCCAGCAAGTCCGCCAGCTCGCTCAGGGAGTCGGCGACCTGGTCGTTCGATCGGGCCACGTGTCCACGACCCTGCAGCTCGGCGGCGTTCCCCGCACCGGCATCACCTCCACCGCCACCGTAGGGTCACGGACGCGGCTCTCGACAGGGCCGAACGTCCCATTCCCGCCCCTTCCCGGCCCCCTGCCGGGGACCATCGCCCCTACCGGACGGTGCGGTCCTGGAAGAGGCTGGACCCATGACGACGGCGACCTTCCCGGCCGAGCCCGGCCGCGCCACGTCGCATCCGGCGCCACGCGGGGGTGCCTCGGTGGACGAGGGGCGGCGGAAGCTGGTCCTGGCCGCCGTCGACACCACCGCCGCGGCCGGGCCGGTGCTCGAGACGGCTCGACGGGTCGCCGAGATGGCCGGCTCGGCGATGGAGGCGGTGCACGTGGACGAGGACGGCCGGCCGGAGGGCACCGGCCGGCCCGGCGCGCTCGAAGACCTGGTGAGACGCGCCGGCGCGCCGTTCCGCCGCCTGGTCGGCCCGGTCGACGAGACCCTGCTCGACGCGGTCGACGCCCCTGGGGTGACCGTGGCGGTGGTGGGCGCCCGGGCCACCCCGGAGGGCCGGAGGCCGGTCGGCCGGACGGCCCGGCACCTCCTCCGGCACACTGCCCGGCCGGTGGTCGTGGTCCCCCCCACGGCGGTCCCCACCGGGCCCTTCCGCTGCGTCCTGCTGCCGATGGAGGGCACGGCGTCGTCCTCCGAGCCCGTCCTCCAGGCCCTGCTCCCGCTGCTCGCCCCCGACGTGGACCTCGTGGTCCTCCACGTGTTCACCGATCGGACCCTGCCCCGCATGCTGGACCGATCACCACGCGACCTGGAGCTGCTCGGCAGGGAGTTCCTGGCCACCCACTGCCCCCCTGCGGCACGGATCGACCTGCGGCCGGGACCGGTGGCCTCGACGGTGGCCGAGGCCGCCGAACGGCACGGCGCCGACCTGGTCGTCCTGTCCTGGGCCCAGGACGACTCGGACGGGCGGGCCCGGGTGGTGGGCGACGTGCTCGCGGCGTCGGACCTCCCGGTGCTGATGCTCCCCGCCGGCGCCCGCCGAGTGGACCATCGGCCCTACCGGGGCCCCGGGCCACCGGCGCATCGTGGATAGGACCCCGCCCCGCACCCGGAGGAAGCGATGCACCGCCACGATGTCGACCGAACGCGCGCCTGGTCGAGGCCGGCCGCCGCCGTCGTGGGGCCCACGGGTCCCCGCCCCCTCCGGGTGGCCCTCGTCGCACCGCCGTTCCTGCCCGTCCCCCCGCCCGGGTACGGCGGCATCGAGCGGATCGTCGCGGCCGTCGCGGAGGGACTGGTCCGGCACGGCCACGACGTCACCGTCTACGCCGCGCCGGGCTCGTCGACCACTGCCCGGCTCGTGACCCCGCTCCGGGCGCCGGCGGTGCTCGGGGACCCGTCGTCGGCCGGCGACGAGCTCTACCACGCCATGGCCGCCTACCTGGACGCGTCGTCCTTCGACGTCATCCACGACCACACCGGCCTGGGTCCCGCCCTCGGCGCCGTGCTGTCCGGTTCCCCCGCCGTCGTGCACACCCTGCACGGGCCGTGGACGGAGCCGGCCCGCCGGTTCTTCGAGGCGCTCCAGCGGCGGGTCCACCTGGTCGCCATCAGCCACGCCCAGCGGGCGGCCAACGGTGGGCTCCACTACGCCGGGGTCGTCCACAACGGCGTCGACCTGGCCCGCTACCGGTTCAACCCGGCCAAGGAGGACTTCCTCCTGTTCCTGGGCCGGGTCAGCCCCGAGAAGCGGCCGGAGGTGGCGATCGACGTCGCCCGCCGGGCCGGTCGCCCCCTCGTCATGGTGGTCAAGCGTACCGAGCCGGCCGAGCGGGACTACTGGGAGGCGGTGGTGGCGCCCCGCCTGGGCGACGACGTCGAGGTGCTGGACCAACCGTCGCACGAGGTGAAGGTCGACGTGCTGGGCCGGGCCCGGGCGATGCTGTTCCCCATCGACTGGCCCGAGCCCTTCGGGCTGGTGATGGTCGAGGCCATGGCCTGCGGCACCCCGGTCGTCGCCCGGCGGCTCGGCGCCGCGCCGGAGGTGGTGGACGACGGGACCACCGGCTACCTGTGCTGGACCGACGAAGAGATGGTGAAGGCGGTGGACGCCGTCGGGGACCTCGACCCCGCCGACTGCCGCCACCACGTCGACCGGCACTTCTCGGCGGACGCCATGGTGGCCGGCTACGAGCGCATCTACCACCGGGCCCTGGTCGAGTGCACAACCGGGCCCGGACGGCGAACGAGGCGCCCGGGGGGGGAAGGGCGCCTCGTCTCGCCATTGTGACAGGCGTCGAACGACCCCTGCACCCACAGTCTCCCGCAGGCCGGCCGCTGCCGGTAGGGCCGAAAGTCATATGGGCTCGGGCCGCATGTCGATGGCGCCGCAGGGGCACTCCTCGGCGCACAGCCCGCAGCCCTTGCAGAAGTCGTAGTCGATCTCGTAGCGGTTCCCGGGCTCGAGCTTGATCACGGCGTTGTCCGGGCACACCCCGAAGCAGTTGTCGCACTCGAAGCAGTTGCCGCACGACAGGCAGCGCCGCGCCTCGAACAGGGCGTTCTCCCCGGTCAGCCCCCCGACCACCTCGTCGAACGTCCGGCGGCGCCGGGCGCGTTCGAGCTCCGGCCGGTGCTGGCGGGGGGCGTCGGCGTAGTACCAGGTGTTGAGCCGGTCGAAGGTCGCCAGGTCCGGCGGTGCGTCCGCCGGTGCGTCCAACCGTGCGTCCACCGGCCGGCCGGCGCCGGGCGCCGGCGCGCCGGCCAGGTAGGCGTCGATGCCCCGGGCCGCCCGGGCGCCGTGGCCGATCGCCACCGTCGCCGTCCGCTCGGACGGCACCGCGTCGCCGCCGGCGAACACCCCGGAGGCCGCCGCCATCATGGAGCCGTCCACGGCGATCGCCCCGTGGTCGACGGCGACGTCGGGGTCGGCGTCGACCAGGGACAGGTCGGCGTCCTGGCCGAGGGCCAGCACCAGCGAGTCGGCGTCCAGCGCTTCCCGTTCGCCGGTCGGCTGGGGGAAGCCGGCGTCGTCGAGGACCATCCGCTCCACTACCAGGTGGCCTGGGTCGAAATGGTCGACGGTGCGCAGCCAGCGGACCGTGACGCCCTCGATGACCGCCTGGTCGAGCTCCTCGGGATGGGCCGGCATCCGCTCGCGGGTCCGCCGGTAGACGACCACGGCGTCCGTCGCCCCGAGCCGCCGGGCGGTGCGGGCGGCGTCGAAGGCGGTGTCGCCGCCGCCGTAGACCGCCACCCGCCGGCCCAGCGCCGGCGGCTGGCCCTCGGCCACCCCGTGCAGCAGCGTCACCGCGTCGACGATGCGGCCGGCGTCGCCGGCCGGGATCTCGGTCCGGTGGCCGAGCTGCGCCCCGACGGCGAGGAAGACGGCGTCGGCACCGGCCTGCTCGCGCTCGGCGGCCACGTCGCGGACCGGGTGGTCGAGCACCACGTCGACCCCCATGCCCACGATCCGGGCCACCTCGGCGTCGAGCACGTCCCTCGGCAGCCGGTAGGCCGGGACCCCGTAGCGCAACATCCCGCCGAGCTGCGGCGAGGCGTCGACCAGCCGGACGCGGTGGCCGGAGCGCCGCAGGCGGTAGGCGGCGCTGAGCCCGGCCGGGCCGCCGCCCACCACCAGCACCACCCTCCCGGTGTCGGGGCCGGGGCCGGGAAGGGGCCATCCGTGCTCGATGGCCGCGTCGCCCAGGAACCGCTCCACCGCGTTGATCCCCACCGCCTCGTCCAGCCGGCCGCGGTTGCAGGCGGCCTCGCAGGGCCGGAAGCACACCCGTCCCATGACCGCCGGGAAGGGGTTGTCCTCGACCAGGGCCCGCCAGGCCGACTCGTAGTCACCCGGCTCGGCCCGGTACAGCCACCCCTGGATGTCCTCCCCGGCCGGGCAGGCGTGGTTGCAGGGCGGGAGGTGGTCGACGTAGACGGGCCGCTGCACCCGCCAGGAGCCGGTCCGGTTGGCCCGGCTGGACCCGACGTCCAGGGTGATGGCGAACGGCGGCTCCCTCACGCTGTGCCCCCGGCGGGTTCGGTGCCCCCAGCGGGCTCGGCCGGGCGGTCGAGGCCGAACACCTCGATGTTGCGGTCGGCGATGGCCTGGATCCGCGCCACGATGTCCGGCCGGCCCGGCGTGCCGAAGAGGTGGGCGAACCGCTGCTGGATGGAGAGGTAGGCCTCCACCGGGACCCGCCGGCGGATGGGGGTGACCGCGGTGACCCGGCCGTGCTCGGCCTCGTACACCGGGAACAGCCCGCTCTGGGTGGCGAGCCGGGCCACCTTGACGGTGTCGGCCGACGCGGTCCCCCAGCCGAGCGGGCAGGGGACGAAGAGGTGGAGGTAGCGCGAGCCCCGGACGGCCATCGCCCGGGCCACCTTGGCCTCCAGGTCGTGCAGGTCGGCCACCGTGGCGGTGGCGACGTACGGGATGCCGTGGGCCATGGCCAGGCGGGGGAGGTCCTTTCCCTGCCCGAACCGGTTGCCGGGCTCCGGGCCCACCGCCTCGGTCGTCGCCGTCCGGGCCGCCGGCGGGGTGGCCCCGGACCGCTGGACGCCGGTGTTCATGTAGGCCTCGTTGTCGTAGCAGACGAACAGGACGTCGTCGTCCCGTTCGAACATCCCCGACAGGCAGCCGAAGCCGATGTCGACCGCTCCCCCGTCGCCCGCCTGGCCGACCACCCGGACGCCGTGGCGGCCCTTCACCTTCATGGCCGCCGCCACCCCGGTGGCCACCGCCGGGGCGTTGCCGAAGAGGGAGTGCAGCCAGGCCAGCCGCCACGACGTCTCGGGGAACGGCGTGGAGAAGACCTCGAGGCACCCGGTGGCGTTGACCGCCACCACCTGCCCCCCCGTGGCCCGCATGGCGGCGTCCAGCACGTACCTGGCCCCGAGCGCCTCGCCACAGCCCTGGCAGGCCCGGTGGCCGGCGTCCAGGGCGTTGGACCGGCCGCGGTCGGACTGCACCGTCCGGAGCCGGGGGTCGACCAATCGGTTGCCGACGGCGAAGCTGCCGACCTGGTAGAAGCGGACCGGAGTGCTCATCGGACCGGGGACGACCCCGGGGGAGGGGCGCCCCGGAGCAGGTTCTCGGCCGGCGGCCCGGACCGCCGGGTGGCCAGCATCCGGGCCCGCTCCCGGTCGACGACGGCCCGGTCGAGGTCGAGGAAGGTCAGTGGCCCGAGCCGGTCGGCGGCGGCGTCGGCCACCAGCGACCGCACCGCCCGCCCGGTGATCGGGCGCCCGCCCAGGCCGGCGACGACGGAGTGGAGCGACAGGTCCATGTCGTGGGTGGCCAGGGCGACATCGGTGGACAGGATGCCGCCGAAGCCGATGCTGAACGCCTTCTCCACGACCACCACCCGGCGGGCGCCGGCCAGCGCTTCGCGGACGGCGGCGAACGGGAACGGGCGGAACGTGGTGATGCCGACGACCCCGACGCGGTCGCCGGCGTCGCGGCGGGCGTCGACGGCGTCCTTGACGGTCCCGAGCACCGAGCCGAGGGCCACCACCACGGTGTCGGCGTCGTCGGCACGGTACGGGCGGACCAGCCCGCCGCTGTCCCGGCCGAAGGCATCGGCGAACTCCCGGGCGATGGCCGGCACCCGGTGGAGCGCGTCGAGCTGGGCCAGGTGGGTCAGGTACCGGACCTCGGTGAAGGCCTCCGGGCCGACCATGGCCCCGATCGACACCGGGTCGTCCGGGTCGAGGACCTGGCGGGGCTCGTACGGCGGGAGGAAGGCGTCGACGTCGGCCTGCTCCGGCACGTCCACCGCCTCCACGGCGTGGGTCAGGATGAAGCCGTCCATGCACACCATCACCGGCAGGGACAGCTCCTCGGCCAGACGGAACGCCTGCACGTGCAGGTCCGTCGCCTCCTGGTTGGTCTCCGCGAAGAGCTGGACCCAGCCCGCGTCGCGCACGGCCATGGCGTCGCTGTGGTCGTTCCAGATGTTGATCGGCGCCCCGATGGCCCGGTTGGCCAGGGTCATCACCACCGGCAGCCCCAGGCCGGCGGCGTTGTACACCGCCTCGGCCATGAACAGGAGGCCCTGGCTGGCGGTCGCCGTGTACGCCCGGGCCCCGGCCGCCGAGGCCCCGATGGACACCGACATGGCGGCGAACTCGGACTCGACGTTGATGAACTCGCACGGCGCCAGCGTGCCCTCCTTCACCAGGGCGCCGATGGCCTCGATGATGTGGGTCTGCGGGGAGATGGGGTAGGCGCAGACCACCTCCGGGCGGCACCGGGCCACGGCCTCCGCGACGGCCCGCGATCCCTCAACCTGCCGCAGCACCCTGTGGGCTCCCTGTCGAGACCGACGACGGCGACGTCGGGGACGGCACGGTGGCCGCCAGGCCGTAGGCGGCGCCGGCGGCGGCCAGGTTCCGCTCGGCCACCGGACCGGCGAACCGCTGGCGGATGGCGGTCCAGATGCCGTCCAGGGTGACCTGGCCGCACACCGCGGCGAAGGCGCCGAGCAGGGCGACGTTCGGCAGCGGCCGCCCGAGGTGGACGGTGGCCAGCTCGGTGGCCGGGCAGGTGTGGAGCCGGTCGGCGCGGAACCGGGAGCGCAGGGAGGCCAACCCCAGGTCCTCGAAGGTCCGGGAGGTGTTGACCAGGACGTAGCCGTCCGGGCCGAGGCCGGCGAACAGGTCCACCTGGTGGACCAGGGTCGCGTCCACCACGACCAGGGCGTCGGGTGCGGTCACCGGCTCACGCGTCCGGATGGGGCGGTCGTCGATGCGGCAGTAGGAGGCCACCGGCGCCCCGGTCCGTTCGGAGCCGAAGCTCGGGAACGCCTGGGAGTGGCGGCCCTCGCAGAACGCGGCCACCGACAGCAGCTCGGCTGCCGTCACCACGCCCTGGCCACCCCGGCCGTGGAAGCGAACCTGGAACACCCGGAGCCTCCCCTCACCCGTACCGGTACTGGATCCCCTTGCCGCCGCCGGGATAGCGCCAGCTCAGGGCTTCGGGGAGACAGGTCACCACGCAGGTGCCGCACTCGAGGCAACCGGCGACGTCGGGGACGATGCGGCCGTCGTCCTCTTCGCGGTAGACGTCGGCGGGGCAGACGGTCAGGCAGGCCCGGACGGTGCACCTGGTCCGGCAGACGTCGTGGTCGATGCTGATGTGGGGCCGGCCCTCGTCCAGCTCGTAGTGGTCGAGGGCCAGCAGGCCGGGGACCGTCGTCGGCTCGGGCGGCGGGCTCACAGGGCCCTCGTCGCCGCCAGGGCGTCGGCGGCGAGCTCCGTCACCTTCAGCCCGCTGTCCCTGGCGGCGCGGTGGGCGGTGGTGACGAGGTGCTCCCGCGGGCTGCCGTCGGTCCGGTAGACGCCGTCGAACAGGGAGGTGAGGAACCGTGGGTAGGCGCCGTACATGCGGTGCCGCCCCAGGAAGTCCGGTGCGCGGGCGTAGGTGTGCAGGTCCTTCAGGACGAAGCTGTCCTCCAGGCGGCGCCGGTAGCCGGCCAGGGCGGCGGCCGAGAAGTCGCCGCGGCCGGCGGCCTCCACGACGGCCTCCGCCGCGCACACCCCGGAGCCGATGGCCAGGTCCATGCCCCGGACGACCAGGCCGTTGTTGATGGCGAAGCCGGCGGCGTCACCGACGACGACCATGCCGTCGGTGCACAGCCGGCCGACCATGGCCTCCCCGCCCTCGGGGACGAGATGGGCGCCGTACTCCACCAGTTCGCCGTCGCGGACCAGCGGGTGGACCAGGGGGTGGGCGAGGAACGACTGGAGGAGGTCGGAGGCCTTGGCCCGGCTGCGCACCAGGTCGTCGACCCGGACGACCACCCCGACGGACAGGGTGTCCCGGTTCGTGTACAAGAACCCGCCGCCGGCCAGCCCGGCGGTGACGTCGCCCACGAAGGCATGGGCGGACCCCTCGTCGCCGGACAGGCCGAACCGCTCCTCCAACCGCTCCCTGGGGAGGGCCACCACCGCCTTGACCCCGAGTGCCACCTGGCGGGGGTCGTTCCGCGGTCGCAGGCCGGCCGACCGGGCGAGGAAGGAGTTGGCGCCGTCGGCGGCCACCACCACGTCCGAACGGAGGTCGTCGCCGCCGGCCTGCACCCCGACCACCGCACCGCCGTCACCCTCCCGGAGGAGCCCGTCGACCCGGACGGCGGGCATGACGAAGGCGCCGGCGGCCTCGGCGGTCCCGGCGAACCACGGGTCGAACGTGGACCGCAGGACGCTGAAGGCGTTGTAGGGCGGGGTGCCGAGGGCGGTGCTGCGGTAGTCGATGGAGCAGCCGGCCTCCGCGGTGAGGAAGGTCGTGACGTGGCGGGTGACGTGCCGCTCGACCGGCGCGGTCGACGCGAGGTCCGGGACGAGGCGCTCGAGGACCGCCCCGTAGAGGATGCCGCCGCTCACGTTCTTCGTCCCCGGGGCTCCCCCACGCTCGATCACCCCGACCGCCAGCCCGGCCCGGGCCAGCACGAGGGCGGTGGCGCACCCGGCCGGGCCGGCGCCGACGACGATGGCGTCGAAGTCCTTGGCCGCCGTCACGGCTGGCCCTCCAGGAGGGCCGTGAGAGCCGGCACCACCTGGTTCAGGTCCCCCACGATGCCGTAGTCGGCTTGGGCGAACACCGGTGCCGCCGGGTCGTCGTTGACGGCCACGATCACCTTGGCCCGCCGGACCCCCACCATGTGCTGCATCTGGCCGGAGATGCCGACGGCCACGTACAGGTCCGGCGCGAGGTCGAGCCCGGACACGCCGACGTAGCGGTCCCGGCCCATCCAGCCGAGGCCCTCGGCCAGGGGGCGGGTGCAGGCCAGCTCGCCACCGAGCGCGTCGGCCAGGGCCCGGACCCGTTCGAGCCCGTCACGCGTCGCCACTCCCCGCCCGGCGCCGACGACGACCCGGGCCGACGCCAACCCGTGCTCGGTCCGCTCCTCGGGTTGCCGGTCGACCACCGTGAAGGCGGCGGACGGCTCCGGGGGCTCGAGCGCCACGACGGTGGCGGGGGAGCCTTCGGCCGCCGTGGCGGGGGAGCCTTCGGCCGTGGCGGGAGGGCCTTCGGCCGTGGTGGGAGGGCCTTCGGCCGTGGCGGGGGAGCCTTCGGCCGGCCGGGGCCCGGCGAGGGCGGCCGGCCCCAGGGTGACGACGCCGCACGGCGACAGGATGCGCTCGGTGCGCAGGGCGGCGCCGGCGTAGAGGGGATGGGTCACCACCAGCGCGGCGCCGTCGTCGGCCACGTCGACGGCGTCGGTCACCGCCGCGGTGCCCAGCCGGGCGGCCAACCGGCCGGAGAGCAGCCGGCCGGCCGGCGACGCCGCCAACAGCACGGCGGCCGGCGCCGCCGCCCCGGCCCTGTCGACCAGCCCGGCGACGACGGCGGCAAGGTCGCCGGTGTCCGGGGACGGGGGGTGGCCGAGCCAGGACGTAGTCCGCGGGCCGAGGGCCGCCGTCCGGTCGGCCAGGGACCGTTCACCGATGACGAGCGCGTCGACCTCGGCCGCGACGGCCGCGGCCGCGCCGAGCAGGGCGGCCGGGTCGACGTCGTGGTCGACCACCACCCAGAGGGCCCGGTCGATGGTCACGCCGGTACTCCGAGCAACCCTTGGTGGCGCAGCTCCTCCACCAGCCCGGCGGCCACCTGCGCGGGGTCGCCGGCCAGGCGGACCTGCCGGCGGTGGGCGGCCGGCGGGGCGGCGGTCGACAGCACCTCCGACGACGGGGCGGCCCTGGCGGCCTCCCCCAGGTCGTCGAGGGACCAGACGGTGGTCGGCCGGGTGCCGGCGCCCATGACGTCGCGGACGCCCGGGGTCCGGGGCACCGCGGCGTCGGGGGCCACCGCCACCACCACCGGCAGCGGGCCTTCGACCGTGTCGAGGCCGGCAGGGGACCGGTGGACCACCCGGACCGTGCCGTCGGCCACCGCCACGGCGGTCACCTCGTTCAGGACCGGCCAGCCCAGGAGCTCCGCCGCCTGCACCCCGACCTGCTGGCCGTAGCGGTCGGCCGACCCGGAGCCGCAGACGACCAGGTCGACGTCGCCGGCCCGGCGCACCGCGGCGACCAGCGCCCGGGCCGTCTGGTGGGCGTCGGCGTCGGCCAGCCCGTCGTCCACCACCATGCACAGCGCGCCCGGCCCCCTCGACAGGATGGACTTCCGGGCCAGGGGCGTGCCGACCTCGGCGGAGCCGGCGGTGAACGCCACGACGTCGCCGTGGGCCGCGGACACCGCCACCTCGATGGCCACCCGGTCGTACTCGCTGACGGCCCACTGCGCCCGGGCGACCGAGACGGACCGGTCACCGCGCACCTCGATGCCGGCAGGGTCCGGGCACCACTTGCAGAAGACGGCAGTCGCCACTACAACTCCTCGCAACCGCCGGCCGACCCGCGGTCAGCCGTGGTCCTTCACGATCTGGCGGCCGACGATGTGGACCATGACCTCGTCGGTCCCTCCACCGATCCGGTTGACCCGCATGTCCCGCCAGATCCGCGAGATCCGGCAGTCGGCGGTGACGCCGAGCCCGGCGAATATCTGCAGGGCGTCGTCGACGATCTCCCAGCCGGCCTGGGCCGAGTACAGCTTCGCCATGGCGGCGATTGTCTTGAGCGGTTGCCCGGCATCCACCATCCAGGCCGCCTTGTAGAGCAGGTTCCGGATGTTCTCGATCTTCACCGCCATGTTGGTCAGCTTGAGCTGCACGAGCTGGAAGTTGCCGATGGGCTGGCCGAACTGCTGCCGGGTCGCCGCGTGGTGGGCGGCGTCCTCGAAGGCCGCCTCGGCCTGGCCGAGGACGCCGGCGGCGACCACGATCCGCTCCATCTCGAAGTTCTTCATCAGTTGGAGGAACCCCAGGCCCTCGGTGCCGACCAGCATCGACGGGTCCACCTCGACGCGGTCGAAGAACACCTCGTTGAAGTCCATCGTGTGCCAGGCGATCTTGTCGAGCCCGACCACGGTGATCCCCGGCAGGTCCATCGGGACCAACCACATCGACATCGCCCGGTGCGGGTGCGGGTCGGCCACGTCCCGGGTGATGACCAGGCCGTACTCGGCCTGCTGGGCCCCGCTGATGAAGGTCTTCTGCCCGTCGATGACGATCTTGCCGTCCTTGTGGGTGGCGGTGGTGGCGATGCCGGCGTCGTCGGAGCCGGCGCCGGGCTCGGTGATGCAGAGGCAGAAGGGCATCTCGCCCTGCCGCAACAGGTCGAGCACGGTCCGCTTCTGCTCCTCGCTGCCGAACTCCAGGATGTCCCTGGCCTGCAGGATCTCCAGGCCGTAGGCGTTCGCCACGCCCTGCTTGGCCACCCGCTCGGCCACCAGCATCAGCGTCAGGTTGTCGGCCGGCGTCCCGCCGTACTGCTCGGGCAGCCCGAGCGACATGAAGCCGGCGTCGGCCAGGGCCTTGCGGACCTTGACCGGCGGCTGATGGGTGCGCTCGATCTCGGCGATGTAGCTCTCCGGGCACTCCCGTTCCAAGAGCTCGTCCAGGTTGTCGAGCAGCAACTGCTGTTCGTCGGTGAGCGAGAAGTCCATGGTCGCCTCCTTGCTGGGAACCTGCCTGGCCGGGACCGGCCGGACCTACTGGACGACGCCGCTGGCTCGCAGCGCCTGCACCTGCGCCGCGTCGAACCCGGCCCACGCCAGGACGGCGTCGGTGTCCTGACCCCGGGAGGGTGCGCCCCGCCAGATCCGTGAGGGCGTACCGGAGAACTTCGGCACCAGGCCGGTGCCCTTGACGCTGCCGCCCACCTCGTCCTCCCACTCGACGATCATGTCCCGGGCCCGGTAGTGGTCGTTGGTGGTGATGTCCTCGATGGTCATGACCTTGCTGCAGGGCACCCCGTTGGCGGTCAGGAGGGCGTCCGCCTCGTCCGCCGTCTTCTCCGCCAGCCAGGCGAGCAGGACGTCCCGGATCTCCTCGGAGTGGGCGATCTGGTCCATCACCGTCTGGAACTTGTCCTGGTCCAGGCCGGGCACGACCTTCTTCAGCCGGAGGAACGGGCCGCCGGCGGCGCCGATGGCGATGTAGCCGTCCTTCGTCGGGTACACCCCGTAGGGGTGCACGCCGGAGGGGTCGTAGTTGCCCGACCGCGGGTGCAGGTGGCCGAGCATCAGGTAGTCCATCAGGTTGGTGGCCAGCAGCTTGAACTGGCACTCGTACTGCGCCACGTCCACCACCTGGCCCTTCCCGGTCCGTTGGACGGCGATGTACGCCGCCAGGCCCGACCAGAGGCCGAACAGGGCGGTCACGTAGTCGTTGATGTACGGGCTGACCTTCATCGGGGGGCCGTCGGGCTGGCCGTTCTCGTTCAGGAACCCGCTGAACGCCTGGCCGATGAGGTCGTAGGACGCCCGCTTGTAGACGCTGGGGTCGCCGTACTGGCCGAAGCCCGAGATGTGCACGATGACCAGCTTCGGGTTCTGCTCCAGCGCCCAGTCGTCGGTGATCCCGAGGTGCTCGGAGTAGGTGCCGGGGCGTGACGACTCCATCCAGATGTCGGCCCGCTTCAGCAGCGCCCCGAACACCTCCTTGGCCCCCGGCTTGGTGAAGTCGAAGACCACGTCGAGCTTGTTGCGGTCCTCCTGGGCCCACCAGGTGGACTCGATGCGCGTGCCCTTGTGGAAGCACTCGGGCCAACCCTCCACCACGTCGATCGACGGGAGCGACAGCCGGATCACCTGGGCGCCGGCCTCGGCGGCCAGCTCGCAGGCGAACGGCTCGGCCACCACGCTCCCGGTGTCGAGGAAGGTCAACCCCTCCAGCGAGCCGAACGCCGGGAAGTCCTCCAGCACCTTGGGCGCGGTCCCTGTCGCGGTGGTGGTCATCGCCTCTCCTTTCGGCCGGGCGGCCGCTTCGCGACCCACTGTGCCCCGCCCCCCGGGGACCGAGGTAGGGCCGAAGGTCCTATCGGAAGCGGGCGGAGAAGCGGGGCGGAGAAGCCGGGCGGATCGGGAGCGGGCGGACGCCGTCGCGGCCCGCCCGACCCCCGACGACCGGGCGATGACCGGCCGATGACCAACGGCCCTGGCGGCCCGGGCGCCGTTCGGGCCAGGCTCTGGGGCGATGACGTCCAGCCGGCGCACACCGCCCCCCGCCGCTCCCGCCGTCCCCGCCGTCCCCGCCGGTGGCGGCGCTGCCGGCGCCGGCCGCACCGGAGGGCCTCCGGCCGGTGGTGGCGGCGACCGCACCGGAGGGTCTCCGGCCGGTGGCGCCGCCGCCGGCGCATGGGTGCTGGACGGCCCGCTGGCCGACGGCCGGCTGGTGACGGTCCGGCCGGTCGACTCCGGGCCGGACGGCGCCGCCTTCGTCACCGTGGCCGGCGGCGTCCCGGTCGCCTCGGCCCGCTACCGGCGGCGCGACGGGGGCACCGCGGCGGTGGCCTACGAGGTGGACGCCGCCTACGAGGCGCTGGGGGCCGGCGAACTGGTGCTCGAAGCCGTCACCTCCCACGCCCGGTCCCGGCACGTCGACCGGTTGGTCGCCCGCCGGCTGGCCGCCGACGACCCGTTGCGGCGGTGGCTCGGTGACTGCGGCCTGTCGGTGGTCGAACGACCGGACGGGACAGGGAGCACCGTGGAGGTCGACCTGGCCCCCACCCGGGCCCACCTGGCCTGGAGTGACCGGCGGGAAGCGGCCGCCCGGGCGGCGGGGGTCGCCGCCGTCCTCCGCCCCCGGTCGGTAGCGGTGATCGGGGCCGGCCACCGGCCCGGTGCCGTCGGCCACGAGGTCGTCCGGTCCCTCCTCGCCGCCGGCTTCGCCGGGCCGGTGTACCCGGTCAACCCCCACCTGGCGGCCGTCGCCGGGACCCCGGCCTACCCCTCCGTGGAGCAGGTCCCCGGCCCGGTCGACCTGGCGGTGGTCGCCGTCCCGGCCGAGGGGGCCCACCGGGCCCTGGCCGAGGCGGCCGCCGCCGGCGCCCGCGCCGCGGTGGTCGTCACCTCG
Organism: Acidimicrobiales bacterium; assembly: GCA_035547695.1. Lineage (GTDB taxonomy): Bacteria > Actinomycetota > Acidimicrobiia > Acidimicrobiales > RAAP-2 > DASZUK01. Next base: position 63,660 of record DASZUK010000039.1, on the reverse strand, counting down.
GGGTTCGCGGAGGCCGGCGCCGCCGGCGCTGCGGCCCAGGCCGCCCTGGCGGCGACGGCCCGGGAGGCCGGGGTCCGGGTGGTGGGGCCCAACTGCCTCGGCGCGTACAACACCGACCCGGCGGTCCGGCTCCGGGCGACCTTCGCGGTGGACGGGGTGCCGTCCGGCCGGGTCGCCATCGGGCTGCAGTCGGGGGCCGTCGGGGTGGTGCTGTCCAGGCGGGCACGCTCGGCCGGCATCGGGATCTCCAGCTTCGTGTCGCTCGGCAACACCATGGACCTCAGCCCGACCGACCTCCTGTGCTACTGGGAGGGCGACCGGTCCACCGCCGCCGTGGCCCTCTACCTGGAGTCGCTCCCGCATCCCGCCGAGCTCACGCGGACCATGGCCCGGGTGGGGCGGCACACCCCGGTCGTCGTGCTCCGGGCCGGCCGCTCGGCGGCCGGGGCCCGCGGCGCCCGGTCCCACACCGCGGCGGCGGCCACGCCGGAGGTGGCCGCCGGCGCGGTGCTGGCGCACTGCGGGGCGGTCCAGGTCGACACCCTCGACGAGCTCTTCGACGTGGCCGGCGTCCTGGCCGACGGCCCCCTCCCGGCCGGCCGCCGGGTGGCGCTGGTCGGCAACGCCGGAGGGCCGCTCATCCTGGCCGCCGATGCCTGTGCGGCAGCCGGGCTCGACGTGCCCGAGCTCCCGCCGGCGCTCCGGGACCGCCTCCGGAGCCGCCTTCCGGCCGGTGCGGCCACCGGGAACCCGGTGGACCTCACGTCGGGGGGGGACGCCGCGACCTTCGAGGCCGCCCTCCGCGACGTCCTGGCCGACGCCGCGGTCGACGCCGTCCTGGCCGTCGTCACGCCGCTCGACGCCCTCGGTTTCACCGACGCCCGTTCGGTGATCGAGCGCCTGGCGGCGGGGTCGGAGAAGCCCGTGATCTCCTGCGTGCTGGCCGACGAGCCGTCAGCCGACACTGGCGGGGCGGCGGCCGACACCGACGGGGCGGCGACCGGCGGGGCACCGGCACGGACCAACATCCCGGCCCCCGACCGGGCCGCCCGGGCGCTCGCCAAGGCCTGCGAGCACGCGGAATGGCGGGCCCGGCCCCCCGCTCCGCTCCCCGCCCGGGACGCCGCCCGGGGCGCCGCGGGATGGGACCGGCGCGCCGAGGCCCGGAGGGTCGTCGACGCGTTCCTCGCCGCTCGGCCGGCCGGTGGATGGATGGACGTTCCCGCCGCCGCTGCACTGGCCACCGCCTGCGGGCTGCCCGCCGTGCCGGCCACCGCGGCCCGGTCGCCGGGTGAGGCGGTGGCGGTGGCGGCCGGGATGGGGTTCCCGGTCGCCCTCAAGGCGGCAGCCGGCGACCTGGTCCACAAGACGGACCGGGGCGGCGTCGCCCTGGGCCTCGGGTCGGCCGGCGCGGTGGAGGAGGCCTACGAGGCGATGGCCCGGCGGCTCGGCCCGGCCATGGGCGGCGGGGCAGTCCAGCCGATGACGCCGCCGGGGGTCGAGATGATCGTGGGCCTGGTCGTGGACCCCGCCTTCGGCCCGCTCGTCATGTTCGGGGCCGGAGGGGTCACCAGCGAGCTGCTGGCGGACCGGGCCTTCGCCGTGCCCCCGCTGGACCCGGCGGGGGTGGACCGCCTCATCGGCTCGATCCGGTCGTTCCCGCTCCTCACCGGTTACCGGGGCAGCCGGCCGGTCGACCTCGACGCGGTCCGGCAGGTGGTGGCGGCGGTGTCGGCCGTCGCCGACCACCTGCCCGAAGTGGTGGAGCTCGACTGCAACCCGGTGGTGGCCCGGCCCGACGGCTCGGCGGTCGTCGACTGCAAGATCCGGGTCAGCCCGGTCGCCGACGGCCCGGGAGGGACACTCCGGAGGCTCCACCAGGTGTAGCGACCCACCGGGCCTGAATGTGACCTTCGACCCTGGCCCACCGGCCGGGCAGCCGGTACGGTCCGGATATCACCCCGTGCACGACCTTCGACCGGTGCCGGCCCACCGCCGGCGAGGCGGCGGCCACCGCCGGCCGGTCAGTCGCCGTCGCGGACGACGGCCACCGGGCAGGGCGCGTGGGTGGCGCAGTAGTCGCCGACCGACCCCAGCACGGCGCCCCCCAACCCTCCGAGGCCGCGGTGGCCCACCACCAGCAGGTCGGCGTCGGCGGCCGCGTCGACCAGGATCGAGGCCGGGTGCCCCTCCACGACGGCCGGGGAGACGTCGACGGACGGGTGCACGGTCCGGGCCGGCTCGATGACCTGGGCCAGCGTCGCCTCGGCGTCCCCCGCCGGGTCGAAGTCGCCCGGGGACATCGGCCCCCAGGCCCCGCCGTACGGCCAGCTCCAGACGATGACCGCCCGGACGGCGGCCTTCGCCGCCTCGGCCTCGTCCAGTGCCCAGGCGAAGGCCCGGGCCGACGACGCCGACCCGTCCACCCCGACCAGGATGTGGGCGATCCGGGCCGGGTCCCTTCCCGGGACCTCCGGCGCGGCTCCCCGCTCGGCGGTCCGGCCGTCGGAGGGCACGACGACGACGGTGCAGCGGGCGTGCAGGATGCAGTGGCGGCTGACCGAGCCCAGCAGCAGGCCCTTGAAGCCGCCGAGCCCGCGGGAGCCGACGACCAGGAGGTCGGCGCCGTCGCTGGCCGCCAGCAGCTCGTCGGCCGGGGCCCGCTCGTGGGTGACGCAGCGGATGGGGACGTCCGGCTCCAGCGCCGAGGCACGGGCCGCCGCCTGGTCGGTCACCCGGGTCAGGGCGCGGGTGACCTCGCTCGGCGTGATGAACACGTAGCCGGGGCCGTAGGCGGCGTGGATCTCCAGGGCCGCCCCGGTCCGCGCCGCCTGCCGCACCCCCCACTCGAGTGCCCGGTCGGCCCCTTCCGATCCGTCGACGCCCACCACCACCCGATGCTGGCCATCGGGGCTGTTGTGTGCAGCCGGTCCGTTCACCTCGTCCTCCCTGCCCTCGACGTCTTCGTGCTGCCATCAGCCTGGACCGGCCCCCGGGGGTCGCAACAGGGGCCTAAGTCCCTGATCTGCGACGCCGTCCGGCGCCGGCCACGGCGTGGCGGGGTCCGGGCCGGGCGGGACGGCGCCGTCGGCAGCGCGGTCAGGCGTTGAGCGACCAGGATACCGACGCCGTGGGCCCGTCCTACCTCGCCGTGTTCACCCGGGCCATCAGCCTCACGAAGGACGTCGGGACCAACCTGGCCGTGGCGATCGAGGCCCGGCACACCGCTCGGGCACTCCGGGAGGCGGCCTCGGCGCGGCGGTCCGGCGCGAGGGAGGGGCGTCGCCGGAGCGTGGACCGGCGGGCACGCGAGCAACGCGAGCGGCGCCTGTTCTCGCTCGCCGGGGTCGTCGACAGCCTGCCGGTGACGGCCGTCTACACCTCGCAAGGCCTCGTGGCCCACGAGGAGCTGCGGCGCCGCGCCACCCTGTTGGAGCAGCTCGGCGAGACGGTGCAGCCGTCCGACGGCGTCACCCTCCCGGCAACCCTGCACGGCACCCCGATCGTCGTGCTGCTGACGCTCATCCGGGCGTGCGACCGGGTGGAGCGTTGCGAGCTCGAACTGTAGGCCCGTGGGCCCCCCGGCCGGCGCAACGGCCGGCGAAACGGCCGGCGCCGCATCCGGACCTCCAACTGGCGACGGCGGCCGTCCGGACCTTTAGCCGGTGACGGCGGCCGTCCGGACCGCAGCCGGCCGTCCGGACCTCAGCCGGCGACGGCGGCGGTGCCGGTCGCCGGGCCACGTCGCCGGTCGACCAGGAGGGCCGTCAGCCGGTCGGCCATGGCGCCCAGGGGCACCACCTCGTCCACGGCCTCGTCACGGGCGATGGCCGCCGACGGCATGGAGAAGTGGTTGGACGTGGCTTCGTCGGAGGCCAGCACCTGGCCGCCGAGCTCGTGGAGGGCCAGCGCGCCGGTCGCCCCGTCGTGGCCCTCGCCGGAGAGGATGACCGCAATGGACCGGTGCGGCGCGACCAGGGCCAGGGAGGTGAGGAGGAGGTCGGCGGAGGGCCGGTACGGCGGCCGGTCGCCGGAGTCGATCAGGGCGATCTCGTCGTCCGCCGTGACGAGGGCGTGCTTGCCCGGCGGGACGACGGCCACCGTGGCGGCCCGAAGGTGCCCACCGTGCACCGCGTCGGCCACCGGCAGCACACAATGCCGATCGAGGATGGCGGCGAGCCGGCTCACCCGGTCCGGCTGCTGGTGCTGGAGGACGATCACCGCACCGGGGAAGTCGGCTCGGAGCCCCCCGAGCACGGTCATCAGCGCCCGGAGGCCGCCCGCCGAGCAGACGAGCGCCACGACGGGAGGGCCGGCGACGAGCAGTCCCCTGTCGGGGGCGCCTCGGCCGGTGCCGGTGCCGGTGCCGCCGCCGGTGCCGCCATCCAGGTCCCCGTCCAGGTCGTCGTCCAGAGCAGGCATCGTCGCCATCGGTCCTTCCTCGGCCCACCACCATCCTGCTCCGGCGCGCCACGGTCGTCCCGGCACCACCGTGGTGCCGGCCTGTCAACGATCCCCCTCGCCACCGGCGAGGGGAAGGGCCGAAGGTCCCGGAGGGCCAGATCCCCTGCCGTCAGGCCTGGAGGGGGACGCGCCAGAGGAGCCGCGTGCCCCCGGTGTCGGGGTGCTCGAGCATCAGCTCCCCGTTCAGCTTCTCGGCCCGGCGGCGGAGGTTGGTGAGGCCCAGCCGGCCACCGCTCGTCGCGGCGTCGGCGTCCTGGCCGACACCGTTGTCGACCACCTCGAGGTGGCACCAACCGGCGCCGACGCTCAGGTCCACCGAGGCCTCGGTGGCCCTGGCGTGCCGCCCGACGTTGGTGAGGGCCTCCCGCACGGTGGCCAGGAGATGCTCGGCCATCCGGTCTGTCACCGACGCGTCGATCGGTCCGTCGAGGGTCACCTGCACCTCGAAGCCCACCACCGAGTGCAGCTCCCGGATCAGCGCCAGCACCTCCGCCCGGGTCCCGCCGCCGCCGTCGAGGCCGAGCTCGAAGATGGTGGAACGGATCTGGCGGATGGTGTCGTCGATCTCGGCCACCGCCTTGGCCAACCGGGCGCCGAGGGCTGTGGAGCCCGCCAGGTTGGCCATGCCCTGCAGCGACAACCCGACGGCGAAGAGCCGCTGGATCACCGCGTCGTGCAGGTCCCTGGCGATGCGGTCGCGGTCGTCCAGGACGGCAAGCTGCTGCACCCGTTCGTGGAGCCGGGCGTTCTCGATGGCGATGCCCGCCGCCGCGGCCAGGTCCCCCACCAGTTGCTCGTCGTCCTGCGTGAACTCCGACCAGCCGATCTTCTCGGTGAGGTAGAGGTTGCCGTAGATCTCGTCTCGCACCTTCACCGGGACCCCGAGGAACGACCGCATCGGCGGGTGGTCGGGTGGGAACCCGAAGCTGTCGGGGTGCTGGCGGATGTCGGCCAGGCGGAGTGGTTCGGGGTTCGAGATCAGCAGCCCGAGCACCCCGTGGCCGGTGGGGCGGTGGCCGATGCGCTCTTCCTCCTCGGCGTCGATGCCGACGGTGATGAACTGGGCCAGGGCGGTGTGGTCCTCGTTCAGCACCCCCATGGCCCCGTAGCGGGCGCCGACCATGGAGCGGGCCTCCTCCACGAGGTGCTCGAGCAGGACCGGCAGGCTCAGGTCGGCCTCGATGAGCAGCATTGCCGCCATCAGCCGCCGCAGCTTGGCCGGATCGTCGATCCCCCGGTATGGCACCACCACATGTATACCCCACGAGCCCAATTCGCTCACCGCCGTCGCAGGCATCCGGGACGCCGCTCGAACCGGCGCCGATCTGGCCTGCTGCGCCGGACCGAAGGAGGGGCCGGAGGAGGGGCCGGAGGAGGGGCCGGAGGACGGGCCGGAGGAATTGTCCCGACTGGCGCACCGGCCGGCGCGAAGATACGGGAATGCCCGTACGGATCTTCCTCCTCGACGACCACGAGGTCGTCCGCACCGGGCTGCGGTCGTTGCTGGAGGCCGAGGACGACATCGAGGTGGTCGGCGAGGCCGGCACGGTGGAGGAGGCGCTCGCCCGGATCCCGGCCGTCCGGCCGGACCTGGCCGTCCTGGACGTCAGGGTGCCGGACGGCAGCGGCGTCGAGGTGTGCCGCGAGGTGCGGTCCCGCCACCCCGAGATCGCCTGCGTCATGCTCACCTCCTACGCCGACGACGAGGCCCTGTTCGCCGCCGTCATGGCGGGGGCGTCCGGCTACGTGCTGAAGCAGGTCGGCGGCACCGAGCTGGTGGGCAAGCTGCGCCGGGCGGCCGCCGGGGAGTCCCTGCTCGACCCGGTCCTGACGCAACGGGTGCTGGAGCGGATCACGGCCGGTCCCGCCGAGGACCGCCAGCTTGCCAGCCTCACGCCGCAGGAGCGCCGCATCCTCGAGTACATCGCGGAGGGCATGACGAACCGTCAGATCGGTGAGGCGATGTTCCTGGCGGAGAAGACGGTCAAGAACTACGTCTCGAACCTGCTGGCCAAGATGGGCATGGAGCGGCGGACGCAGGCCGCGACGTACGCAGCCAGGTTGAAGGAGCGCACCGAGCGCGACGCCGCCCGGGACGCCAGCGGCACCTGAGCCGGCGTCAGGAGGCCCCGCGGGGCGCCGTCCCGCCGGCCGGCCGGCGGATCCTCCGCCCGGTGACCTTGGCCGGGTGCAGGCGGACGGCGGCGTCACGGTGGCCCGCCGCCCACGGCCGGACGTCGGCGGCCACCCCCTCCTCGGCCATCGGCTCGACCGTGCACCGCCCGGTCAGCAACACGCTCCACCCTTCCGCGAGCGGGCCGTCCAGGTTGTCCACCTCGAAGGACACCGGCGCCTCCGGGCCCAACTGCACCACCTCCGCGTCCCACACGGTGCGGAAGACGACGTCGTCGCCGTCCACCGTGAAGTTGACCGGGATGGCCACCGGGCCCCGCTCGCCTGCGAACACCACCCGGCCGACGCCGCCGCCGGCGATCAGCCGGCGGCACTCCTCCTCGTCCAGCTCCAGCAGCGGCGCACCGCTGCCTGTGTCCTGCCGGCCGGGCGGCACCTGGGTGCCGCCGCCACCGAGCGCCTCGACCGTCGTCTCCAGGGCCCGGGCCAGCCGCACCAGGGTGTCCCCGGGCACCGCGGCCCACGGCCGGCGCTCCAGGCCGGCCAAGTAGGTGGCGTCGATCCGCGAGCGGACCGCCACCTCTTCGACGCTCAGGCCGAGCGCCTCCCGGCGTTCGGCGATGCGACGGCCGAGATCTCCGGCGTTGCTCACGTCACTCCCCTCCCCGGGGCGTCCTCATTGGCCTCACCGGCATCATCATGCCTCACCGGCCTCTCCGGCCCCATCCGGTCCGGCCCCATCCGGTCCGGCCCAGCTCGCTGGCGGCGGCCGCACCGCGCTCGGCCGGCTGGCGGCGGCCGCACCCCGCTCATCCGGCTGGCGGCGTCATCCGGCCGCACCCTGCTCGGCCGGCGCGGCGCGTCGCCGCATCACCAGGACCGGGCAGTGGGCGTGGGACACGCAGTGCTCGCTCACCGATCCGAGCAGGGAGCCGACGAACTCCCCGTGGCCGCGGTTGCCGACGAGCACCATCCGGGCCTCCTCGGACTCGCTGACGAGGGTCGGGGCCGGGTGCCCGTGGACGACCTTCGACTCGACGGCGACGGAGGGGTGCGCCTTGCGCACCGGGTCCAGGGCCTGCTCGACGATCGTGGCGGCGTCGTCGGCCATGCTGAACCCGGCGGGGACCGGCATGCCCCAGGCGAAGCTGTTCGGCCACTCCCAGCAGGTCACGGCGACGACGCGGTCGCCGGTGAGCTCGGCCTCGCCGAAGGCCCATTCGAGCGCGGCGTCGGACGACGGTGACCCGTCCACGCCCACCACCAGGCGGCCGCCGGCCCCGGACGACCCGACCGGGCCGGGCAGGGCCGCGGCACGGCCGTCGGGCTCGCGGACGACGACCACCGGGCAGCGGGCGTGGAGGGCGCACTTGTGGCCCACCGAGCCGAGGACCAGCCCGGTGAACCCCCCGAGGCCCCGTGAGCCGACGACCAGGAGGTCGGCGTCGGACGACGCCTCCACCAGCGACTCCACCGGCGGTCCCTCGTGGCCGACCGCCGTCGCCACCACCGATGGGGCGATCTCGCGCACATGGGCCACCGCCTGCTGGCCGAGGCGGGCCATGGCCTCTTGGACCTCCGTCGGGCTCACGAAGACGTACCCGCTGCCGTAGGCGGTGTGGACCTCGAGGACCGAACCGGTGCGGGCCGCCCGCAGGGCCGCCCATTCGACGGCCTGCGCCGCGCCGTCGGAGCCGTCGGTGCCGACGACGATCCGGTGCCGGCTGGTCCCCGGCACCGCCGGGCCTTCCGGCACCGGGGTGGCCATGGTCGAGTCGGTCATCCCGGTTCCTTTCACTCCATCTGGTTCACCGCACTGGTTCGCGACATCTGGTCGCACCTGGCCACACCCGGTCGCACCTGGCCGGCCGCGCGCCCACCCTGCGCCGTGCACGGGGCGGGCGCCAGAGTCGTAGGTCACACTGTTGCACGGTTCCGCCGCCGGATTCAGGCCGTTCGGCCCTGTCCGCAGGGTGGCGGCCCGGTCACGATCGGTGGTGGCCGCAGGGGGCCGAGGGGACGAGGTGGGCATGGAGCGACCGGACCGGGGAGCCAGGCACGGGTGGGGAGGCGGATGGCCACCGGCGGCCGTGGTGGAGACCCACGTCTCCACCGTCTTCTTCTACGGCGACCACGTCGTGAAGGTGCCCAAGCCGGTCGCGTTCAGCTTCGTCGACTTCACCGAGCTGGACCGGCGGCGCGAGAACTGCGAGCGGGAGGTGGCCCTCAACCGGCGGCTGGCCCCGGACGTGTACCTCGGCACCGCCACCGTCACCCTGGCCGGGCGGCCGGTCGAGCACGGGGTCGTGATGCGCCGGCTGCCGGCCGAGCGGAACTTCGAGCAGATGGTCCGCGCCGGCCGGCCGGTGGAGGCGGACCTGGAGCGCCTGGCGGCGGTCCTCGCCGACTTCCACGGCCGGGCCGAGCGGTCGGCCCGGACGGCCGCCGCGGCCACGCCCCCCGCCCTGTGGCAGCGGTGGCAGAACACCGCCGAGGAGCTCAGCCCCTTCATCGGCCCGGTGGTGGACGCCCGCCGCTACCAGGAGCTCACCCGGCTGGCGTCGCGCTACCTGGCCGGGAGGGGGCCGCTGCTGGAGGACCGCATCCGTGGCGGCCACATCGTGGACGGGCACGGCGACCTGCAGGCGGCCGACATCTTCTTCCTCGACGACGGGCCCCGCATCCTGGACTGCCTGGAGTTCGACGACCGCCTGCGCTACGGCGACTGGGTGGCCGACCTGGCCTTCCTGGCCGCCGACCTCGAGCACCTGGGGGCGGAGCGGGAGGCCGGCCTGCTGCTCGACGCCTACCGCCGGCGGGCGCCGGAGTCACCACCGCCGTCGCTGTTCGACTTCTACGTGGCGGCCCGGGCCCAGGTCCGGATGCTGGTGGAGTGCCTGCGGCACCCGCCCGGAGGCCCGGACCCCGGTGGCGCCTCGGGCCGGTTCCTCGACGTCGCCCTGGAGCACCTGCGGCGGGGTGCCGTGCGCCTCGTCCTGGTCGGCGGCCCGCCGGGGGCCGGCAAGTCGTCGTTGGCGGCGTGGCTGGCCGACCGGACGGGCGCCGAGGTGCTGTCGTCCGACGTCGTGCGGGACGGGGTCGGGCCATCCCGGGGGGAGGCCGGCCGGTACGCCGGGCCGGCCGTGGACGCGGTCTACCAGGCCCTCTGCGACCGGGCCGGCGAGCTGCTCGGCTTCGGCCGGAGCGTGATCCTGGACGCCACGTGGACCACCGCCGAGCGGCGGCGGATGGCGGCCCAGGTGGCCCAGGCGGCGGTGGCCGACCTGCACGAGCTGCGCTGCGACTGCCCCGACGACGTCCGGGCCGCCCGGGTGGGCAACCGGCCGCGCGGCGGTCCAGGCACGTCGGAGGCCACCCCCGAGGTCGCCGCCGACCTGGCCGCCGCCGCCGATCCCTGGCCGACGGCGGCGGCGGTGGACTGCTCGACCACGGTGGAGCACGCCGGGCGTTCGGCCCTCCAGCTCATCGCCGGCTGCCCGGGCTGAGGCCGGGCCCGGGGCGCCGCGCCGATCCGCGCCGGCTACCGGTCGGCACCCAGGTCAAAGGTGGTCCCGGGAGGGGTGCACGGCCGCGGCGGCCCCTCCCCGACCTGCACCTGCAGCGGCTGGTCGCAGTCGACGGCGACGTCGCCGTGGGTGGCCCGGACGCGGAGGCGGCGGCCGCCGAACCGGAGCCGGATCGCCAGGGCGGTCCAGGCGGCGGGCAGGTGGGGGTCGACGCGGAGGACGTCGCCGGTGGGGCGGAGCCCGACGAACCCCCGGGCCAGGGCCTGCCATACCCCGCCCATCGAGGCCAGGTGGAGGCCGGCGGCGGTGGTGCCGGTGACGTCGTCCAGGTCGATGCGGGCGGCGAGGCGGAACAGGTGGAGCGCCTGGTCGGGCTGGCCGGCCCGGGCCAGGAGGGAGGCGGACACGGCCGGTGAGAGCGAGCTGCCGTGGGCCGTCCGGGGCTCGTAGTAGGAGAGGCACCGCTCGAGGGAGCCGGGCACCACCTCGTCGGGGACGAGGTGGTGCAGCATCAGGACGTCGGCCTGCTTGATGAGCTGCGAACCGGTCACCCGGTCGGCGCCGAGGACCACGTCGACGGCGAGCGGGGGCGGCCCCACCGACGCCACCTGGAGCGGCTCCAGGTCGAAGTAGCCGGAGAACTGCTCGTACAGCCGGCGCCGGTCGTCCCAGCCGTCGACGAGCCGGTCGGCCAGGTCCCGCCACGCCCGGGCCTCGGCCCCGTCGGCGCCCGATCGCTCCAGGAGGTCGGCGCCCCGCCGGAGGTTCCACCGGGCCATGACGTTGGTGTACGCGTTGTCGTCCACGGCCTGGTGGTACTCGTCGGGGCCCATGACGCCGAGGAGGTGGGCGCGCCCGGCGCCGTCGACCGCGGCCCGGCTGGCCCAGTAGCGGGCGGCCTCGGTGACCAGTAGGAACCCGCCGCCCCGATGGACGAACCCCTCGTCGCCGGTCCAGCGGGCGTACTGGTCGGCGGCCCAGGCGACGCCGGCGACGACGTGGTCCTCGCGGCCGCCGGTGGCGATGGCGACGGCCTCGCCGTGGCGTCCGGGGACGGTGCGGGGGGTGACGTCGTCGCCGGTGGCCGCCGACTCCCAGGGGAACCGGGCCCCTTCGCAGCCCCGGGCCACCGCCAGGGCGCGGGCGGCCGGCAGCCGGCGGACCCGGTACTCCAGCATGGCCCGGGCGGCCGGCGGCCGCAGGGCCAGGAGGGCGGGCAGCACGAAGACGTCGGCGTCCCAGAACACGTGCCCGCCGTAGGCGTCGCCGGTCAGGCCCCTGGCCCCCACCGCGGACTCCCCGGTGGCCGCGGCGGCGCCGAGGAGGTGGAAGACGCAGAACCGGGCGGCCAACTGGTCGGCTGCCGCGTCGGCGCCGCCCTCGATGTCGACCTGGGCGTCGGCCCACCGCCGTGCCCAGGCCACCCGGTGCGCGGACAGCAACGCGTCGAAGCCCGTCGCCTCGAGCCGGTCGAGACGGCGACCGGCCGCCGGGCCGCTCCGGCCGCCGGCCCGGCCGGTGCTCCAGGCCGCCAGCCGCTCCACCATCCGGACCGGGCCGGCCGCCGCGTGCCGGTCACGGGCCACCACGGTGATCTCCCGGTTGCCGTTCCCGGCCTGCGCCGTCCATCGCGTCCCGCCGCCGCCGCCGGGGCCCGGCTCGGCTCCCGGCGGTCCCTCCGCCCGGAAGGCCAGGCCGTGGACGGTGGCGGCCGAGACGAGGCGGAGGGACCGGAACGCCGGCGGCCCGGCGGCCCGGCGGCTCAACGTCCCGGTCCGCAGGTCCAGCAGCCGGTCGTCGTCCTGGCCGGCCGGTGGCGCGCCCACCGCCCGGGTGCCGGTCCACGTCGGGCCGTGCAGCAGCCGGTCGTCGGCGTCGTAGGTGCCGGCCACGGCGAACTGCGGGGAGGCCCCCGGACCCTCCTCCTCCCGGGACGCCCTGGTGCCCGCACGCCCGTTGGCGAGGGTCCCCAGGGCCTCGGCGACCCGTTCGGCGGCGGGCGACGCCGGGAGGGGCACCACCCAGGCCGGGTCGCGGTCGACCCGGGGGACCCGCAGGGTCGCCCGCCGGTGGAGCTGGTCCTCCATCACGTCGAGGAACCGTGCCGGGCCGCCGCCGAGCCGCAGGACCCCGTCCGGCAGCCGGCCGGGCTCGACGCCCACCGAGGCCACCACGGCCCGGCCCAGGGCGGCGACGAGCAGCCGGGAGTCGCTCCCCGGGATGCCGCCGATCGGGCCGAGCTCGTCGCCCACCACGAGGACCAGCTCCCCGCCGATGCCGCGGCCGGCCAGCCACCGGGCCGCCCACCCCGCCGAGTCCGACTTGTCGGTCAGCCCGACCTCGACGTGCTTGGCGTCGCTGGTGATCCTCGGGTCGACGACCCCGGCGGAGGTGGCCGCCCGGCCCACCACGGCGACCGCCTCGGGCAGCCCGCCGATCCCGGCGGCGGCGAGCCGGCGGCCGACGGCGGCGGCGAGCGCGGCGATGTCCGCCTTCTTCGGGTCCGACCACTCCGGCACCGGGATGAGGTCGAGCTTCCGGCGGTTGAGCCTGGTGGCGACGACCGCCACCTCCAGGCCCCGGGAGTCGAGGGCTTGGGCCGCCTCCTGCGCCGCCCGGTCCAGGGCCCGGTCCTCGGACCGCGTCGGCCGGCGGCGGTGGACGAGGGAGGGGCCGTCCCGGCGGACCGCGAAGACCTCGGACCCTCGGTTGCAGCAGAAGAAGAGCCGCCCGGGGCCGGCCGGACGGGCCCGGAGCTGGTCGTCGATGTTGGCCACGTGGGTGCCGGTGACCACGAACTGGTGCAGGCCGGCCGCCGACAGCGCCTCCGTCAGGCGCCGGAGCCGCCGGGCGTCGGACCGCCGGTCCGGCACCGCCGTGCCGTCCCAGTCGAAGACGACCGCCTCGAACCGGGCGTCGAGCTCCGGCGGCACCCCGCCCCGGCCGTGGTCCCCGCCGTAGCCCCGGCCGTGGCCGTGGTCCCTGCCGTGGTCCCGGCCGTGGCCGTGGTCGCCGCCCACGGCCGGGAGGGCCTCAGCGGTCGCCGCGCCGGATCGCCTCCCGCTCCCCCAGTCCCTCCAGGTAGGCGGGGGTGGGCTGGATCGGGAACCGAACGGAGGCGACGTCGGCGTCGTAGGCCACGGCGACCGGCAGCGCGGTGTCGCAGAACACGTCCAGCATGTCGGTGTTCTCGGCCAGCACCTCCGCGGTGAACACCTCGATGCCCCGGGGCAGGGCGGCGGCGATGAGCCCGTCGAGCAGGCAGGTGGCGATGCCGTGGTGCTGGTAGGCGTCTGTGACCACGAAGGCGACCTCGGCGGTGCCGGCGGCGGTGCGGTCGAACCGGCCGACCCCGAGGAGGCGGCCGTCCCGCTCGGCCACCAGGGCCAGGCGGTCGCGGTAGTCCACATGGGTGAACCGGTCGACCTCGTCCGCGGTCAGTGTGGGGTGGAAGCGGAAGAACCGGAAGTAGGTGGACCGGCTGGAGAGGCCGCGGTGGAAGGCGACCAGCCGCTCGGCGTCGTCAGGGCGGATCGGCCGGACGCGGTACGCGGAGCCGTCCGCCGTCCGGACGTCGCGCTCGAGCTCCGCCGGGTACGGGGCCGGCTCGGCGCCGGTGGGCGCCGGCCCGGTCGCCACCGCCGCCGTCACCGGACGGGCCGGGGGCCGGGCGAGAGGTCCGGAGGCGACGGCGGCTCGGGGGTCCCGGGCAACGGCGGCACCGGGGGTGGCCAGGGCTCGGGCATCGGCTCGGGCGGGAGCGGGTCGGGGATGACGAGGTCCTCCATGCCCATCACCCTGACCCGCCGCCGGCGCAGGTCCCAGGGTCCAAAGACCCTTCGTGGCCGGCCGGCCGGGTCCTGGCGCGGCCGGCGCGCCGGGGCCAAGCTGACGGCATGGCGGGCGACGGCATGGCAGGTGACGGCATGGCGGGTGATGGCATGGCGGGCGACGGCATGGCGGGTGGCTGCCACCACCCCTTTTCGGCCATCCGGCCGGGCGGAACCTGAGCGGTGCTGGTCGCCGTCCTGCTCCTCGCCGGCGCCTTCGGCCTGGTGAACGGGGTCCACGACGCCGGCAACGCCATCGCCGCCCCGGTGGTCACCGGCGCGCTGCGACCGGGCCCGGCGGTGGTGATGGCGGCGGTGTTCCACGTCGTCGGCGCCGTGGTGGTGGGCACGGCGGTGGCCGCCACGGTGGCCGGCATCGTCGACGTGCCCGCCGCCGACGCCCTCGCGGTCGTCGGCGCGGCGGTGACCGGAGCGCTGGCCTGGAACGTGGCCACGCTGTGGTGGGGCATCCCGTGCAGCTCCGGGCACTGCCTGGTCGGCGCGCTGACCGGCGCCGCCCTGGCCGACGGCGGGGTCCACGCCGTCAACTGGGGCGGGCTCGACGGCCTGCGGCCGACCGGCGTGCTCGGATCGCTGGTCTGGCTGCTCCTGGCCGCGGTCGTGGCGGTGCCGATGGCGGCAGCCGGCATACGCGCCCTCCGCCGGGTGCTGGCCAGGGCGACCCGCGCCGTCCGGGGCCCGGTGCGGGTCGGCGACGTGGTGGCGTCGGCCGGCCTGGCGTTCGCCCACGGGTCGAACGACGCCCAGAAGACGATGGGGCTGATGGCGGCCGCCCTGGTGGCCGGGGGACGGCTCTCCCGGTTCGCCGTGCCGCTCTGGGTGGTGCTCACCGCCGCCGGCCTCCTCACGGTGGGCACCTTGCTCGGCGGCTGGCGGGTGGTCCGCACCCTCGGCCGCCGCATCTACCCCCTCACCTCGCTCGACGGCCTGGTGAGCCAGGCGTCGGCCGCCACCATCGTCCTGGTGGCCTCCCTGGCCGGCGCGCCGGTGAGCACCACCGACGTCGTGGCCCCGGCCATCGTCGGCACGGGCGTCGGCGAGCGCCGCCGCCACATACGCTGGGCCGTCGTCGGCCAGATCGGCCTCGCCTGGCTGGTGACCCTGCCGGTCAGCGGTGCGCTGGCGGCGCTGGTCGTCCCGGTCTGGAGGTGGGCCCGTTGAAGCACTGGTTCCTCCCCGAGCGCCCGGACCTGCTGGGCATGCTGGTGGCCCAGGGGGACGTGACGGTCGCCGGCATGGAGGCGCTCTGCGCCTGGTGCCGGGGCGAGGCCGGCCAGGTGGCGAACGTGCGGGCCGCCGAGCACCGCGCCGACGCCGCCCGCCGGGACCTCCTGGCCGCCGTCACCCGGACGTTCCTCCCGCCGATCAACCCGGAGGACCTCTACGAGCTGTCGGAGCGGCTGGACAACGTCCTCAACGACGCCAAGAACCTGGTCCGCGAGGCCGACCTGCTCGCCATGGCCCCGGACCGGCCGATGGCCGACATGGCCGCGGCCGCCGCGGCCGGGGTGGCCGACCTGGTGGCCGCGTTCCCGCTGCTCAAGTCCGATCCGGACGGCGCCACCTCCCGGGCCGACCGCGCCGTCCACCATCAGCGTGCCGTCGAGCGGACGTACCGCCGGGCCATGTCCGCCCTGCTCGACGTCGACGAGGTCCGCGAGGTGATGGGCCGCCGGGAGCTGTACCGCAGGTGCGCCCGGATGGGCGACGCGGTGGAGCGGGTGGCCCACCGCATCTGGTACGCCGTGGTCAAGGAGGGCTGACCCGGGAAGGGACCTTCGGCCCTGGAGGACCGGGCGCAACCTCCGTACCATCGTCTGCGGTGACGAGCGCACCCCGTCCTTTGGATCTGGCGCCCTGGTTGGCCGAACCGGCCGAAGCCTGGCGGTCCGAGGTGGCCCTGGAGATGTGGGTGGACACCGGGGACGACCCCGTGGTGGTCTACCTGGCCGGCACCCTGACCGACGGGACGGGGGCCAACGTGGCCGCGGTGGTCCGCGGGTTGGTCGAGGAGGGCCACCACGACGTCGTCATCGACGTGAGCCACCTCTCCCTGGACGACGGGTGGTTCGACGTCCTGTGCGGCATCCGGCGGGAGGCCCGGGGCGCCGGGGGATCGGTGACGTGGTCCTTCGGGCCCGACAGCGCGACCGGCCCCCTGCTCGCCCTCCACCTGGCCGGGCCCGGCCACGGGGCGCCCGCCGTCCACCCGGCCTGACGCCGGTCGCACCGGCCGGCCGGCGGAAGAGGGCCGGGACCTGAGAAGATCGGGGACCTTCGGCCCTTCCCCCACCCTGCCGGGGAGGGTCCAATGAGACCGGACCCCTACCCGCGGAGCGGCTGGAGGCGTGGAGGATGACCATGCTGAGCAACGAACGATCGATCGTGGTCGGAGTGGACGGCTCCGAGCGGGCCCGGATGGCGCTGAAGTGGGCGGCCGACGAGGCCTGTATGCGGGACGCGGTGCTCCGGGTGGTCTGTGCCGGCACGCCGCACTCGGAGCCCGGCGAGTTCACGGCCACGTTCGACGTGTTCCACCTGACCGCCGCCGGCAAGGTGGCGGAGGAGGCGGCCGGCCTGGTGGCCACCCGGCAGCCCACCGTGACGGTCCGGGTCGAGACCCCGGCGGGCCCGCCGGCCGAAGCGCTGCTGGAGGCGGCCGGCACCGCCGAGCTCCTGGTCGTCGGCGCCCGAGGTGCCGGGGGGTTCCTGGGGTTGCGCCTGGGATCGGTCAGCCGGCACTGCCTGCATCGGGCCACCTGCCCGCTGGTGGTGGTGCACGCCGACCCGGTCGACCCGACCGAGCTGCGGTCGGACCGCATCGTCGTCGGCGTGGACGGGTCCGAGGGATCGGACGCCGCCCTGCACTGGGCCCTCGACGAAGCCAGGCGGCGGGGTGCCTCGGTGGCGGCGGTGTTCGCCTGGCAGTACGCCCCCGTCGGGTCCTACGTGCCGCCGCCCCGGCTCGGCTACGAGGAGGAGGCGCAACGGATCGTCGACACGGCCAGGGCCCGCGCCGGGCAGTGGGCGCCGGACGTCGCGGTCGAGGCCACCCACTGCGTCGGGCCGGCGGTGCCGGTGCTCGTGGACGAGGGCCGCCGGGCCGACCTCCTGGTGCTCGGGCGGCACGGCCGGAGCCACCTCCAGGAGCTCCTGGTCGGCTCCACCGCCTACGAGTGCGCCGACCACGCCCACTGCCCGGTGGTCGTGATCCCCCAGGCGGCCGCCGAAGGCGACCGGGACCGCTCGGCGGCCGGCCGCGACGCCGTGGCCGCGGGCTGAGCGGCGGCGGTGGCCGCCGGCCGGCTCCGCACCGGCGTTCCCGGACCGCCGCTACCGGGCCGGTGCGGGCCCGGGCACCATCACCACCGGGCAGTGGGCGTGGCAGGCCAGATGGTGGCTGACCGACCCCAGGGCCAGCTCGTCCACGAGGCGGAGGCCGCGGGTGCCGACGACGACCAGCACCGCGTCGCGGCTGGCGTCGACCAGCGCCTCGGCGGCCGGCGGGGCGGTGGCCCGGCCGACGACGGTGAGGCCGGGCTGCCGTTGGCGGGCCCGGGCCACCGCGGCCCGGAGGGCGGCCGCGTCCAGGTCGCGCTGCTCCGCGAACGCCGGCAGCCGTAGTGCGTCGTCGGTCCAGAAGTTGGCGTGCAGGACCACCAACGGCACCCCCCGCCGGCCGGCCTCGTCGGCGGCCCAGTCCAGGGCCCGGAGGGAGTGCTCGGACCCGTCGACACCGACGACGACACCACCGGCAGCTCCCGCTCCGTCCCGGTCGGTCGGCGGTTCGGCGGGTGCCGTCCGCTCACCGTGCCCGACACCCGCCCGCCCACCATGTCTGACGTCCACCCGCCCACCATGTCTGACGTCCACCCGCCCACCATGCCCGACGCCGGGGCCGGGCGCCAGGGGACACCGTCCCGTCCGGGCCGCCAAGATGGCGCGGTGCACTCTCCAACTCCGGCGTCCGGGCCGACCCCAGTCTCCGGGCCGACCCCAGCGTCCGGGCCGACCCCAGCGTCCGGGCCGGCTTCGGCGTCCGGGCCGACCCCGGCGTCCGGCCTCACCTCGGCGGAGGCCGCGGCACGGCGGGCGGCGGGCCCGGACGGCCCGGCGAGGTCGGCCGGGCGGACGCTGCTGCAGATCCTGCGGGCCAACGTGCTCACCCGGTTCAACGCCATCCTGGGCACCCTGTTCGTCGTCGTCCTGGTCGTCGGGCCGCTGCAGGACGGGCTGTTCGGGATCGTGCTGGTGGTCAACACGTCGGTGGGGGTGGCCCAGGAGGTGCGGGCGAAGCGCACCCTGGACCGCCTGGCCGTGCTCACCGCCCCCCGGGCGCACGCCCTGCGGGACGGGGTGGCGGTGGACCTGGCGGTCGAGGAGGTGGTGGTCGGTGACCTGCTGCTGGTCCGCCCCGGCGACCAGGTGGTGGCGGACGGGACGGTGCGGGAGGCCCGGGGGCTGGAGGTGGACGAGTCCCTGCTGAGCGGGGAGGCGCTGCCGGTGGCCAAGGTGGCGGGCGGGGGACTGCTGTCCGGCAGCGTGGTGGTAGCGGGGACCGGCACCATGGAGGTGGGCGCGGTCGGTGACGAGGCGTACGCCCAGCGGCTCCAGGGGGACGCCCGCCGCTTCAGCCTGGTCCGGTCGGAGCTGCAGCAGGGGACCAACCGGCTCCTGCGGATGATCACCTGGGTGATGGTGCCGGTGGGGGTGCTGCTGATCACGAGCCAGTTGTGGCGGAGCGGCGAGGCCCTGGACGACGCCGTGCGGGGGTCGGTGGCGGGGGTCGGCGCGATGGTCCCGGAGGGGCTCGTCCTCCTGACCACGATCGCCTTCGCCCTGGGGGCGCTGCGGCTGGCCCGCCGGCGGGTGCTGGTGCAGGAGCTGGCGGCCATCGAGGGGCTGGCGAGGGTGGACGTGCTGTGCGTGGACAAGACCGGCACCCTGACCGAGCCGGCGATGGACCTGGTGGACGTCGTGGTGGTCGACGACGGCCTCGCCCGGGCCGCGCTCGGGGCGGTCGCCGCCGCCGACCCGGCCCCCAACGCCACGATGACGGCCGCCCGGTCGCTGCCGGTCCCCGACGGCTGGGAGGTGCGGGGCACCGTGCCGTTCTCGTCGGCCCGGAAGTGGAGCGCGGTCGACTTCGGCCCCCACGGGACCTGGGTGGTGGGCGCACCCGACGTCATCGCGCCGGACCTCCCCGCCGCGCTGGCCGGCCGCGCCGCCGAGGAGTCCGGCAACGGCCGGCGGGTGCTGGCGGTGGCCCGGTCCCCGGTGGCGGTCGACGGCGGCACCCGCCCGTCCGGCCTCGACCTGGCCGGCATCGCGGTCTTCGAGGAGCGGGTACGCGCCGAGGCGCCGGCCACGGTGGCGTACCTGCTCGACCAGGGGGTGGCCCTCCGCGTCCTGTCCGGCGACGCGCCGGGCACCGTGGGGGCGGTGGCGGCGCGGGTCGGCATCCCCGGCGCCGACGCCCCGGTGGACGCCCGCGACCTGCCGTCGGAGCCCGAGGCCCTCGCCCGGGCGCTGGACCGCGCCACGGTGTTCGGCCGGGTGCAGCCGCAGCAGAAGCGGGACATCGTCACCGCCCTGCAGGCCGCCGGGCACGTCGTCGCCATGACCGGCGACGGCGTCAACGACGTCCTGGCGCTGAAGGCGGCGGACCTCGGGATGGCGATGGGCTCGGGGAGCCCGGCCAGCCGGGCCGTCGGGCGGCTGGTGCTGCTCGACGACTCGTTCGCCGTGGTCCCCCACATCGTCGACGAGGGGCGGCGGGTGATCGCCAACGTCCAGCGGGTGGCCAACCTGTTCGTCACCAAGACGGTCTACGCGACGGTCCTGGCCGTGGTGGTGGGCCTGGCCGCGGTGCCCTACCCGTTCTACCCGAGGCACCTCACCGTGGTCAGCGCCGTCACCATCGGGATCCCGGGGTTCTTCCTGGCCCTGGCCCCCGGCGCCCCCCGGGCCCGGCCCGGCTTCGTCGGGTCGGTGCTCCGGTTCACCGTCCCGGCCGGCCTGGTCGCGGCGGCCGCGGTCCTGTTCGTGTACCTCATGGCGCGCCAGGTGGTCGGCACCTCCGAGGAACAGGCCCGGACGGCGGCCACCCTCGTCCTGGTCGCGCTGGGCCTGGTGGTCCTGGCCATGATCGCCCGGCCGCTCGATGTCCTGCGGGGGGTCCTGGTGGCGGCCATGGCCGGTGTCGCCGTGCTCGTCTGGGCCATCCCGCTGGGTCGCCGCATCTTCGCCCTGGACACCCCGCCCGGCGACGTGCTCTGGCTGGCGCTGGCCGCGGTGGTGGTGGCCGCCCCGGCGCTGGTGGTCGCCGTCGGCGCCGTCCGGCGGCGATGGGGTGACGGCGGCCCGGGCATCTGACGGCTCCGGCGGGCGACCACGGGGGCCGAGGTCACACCAGGCGGGCCGGGTCGCCGGCCGCCGCGGCGTCGGCGGCCCGCCAGGTGCGGTAGCCGCCGTCGAGGTTGCGGGCGGCGATCCCCAGCTCGTGCAGCAGGGTGGTGGCGGTGTGGCCGCGCTGGCCCACCTCGCAGTAGACGAGGCACCGGGCCCCGTCGAGGTCGCCGACCCGGTCGCGCAGCACGTCGAGGGGGACGTTGACGCTCCCGGGGATGGCCCCGGCGGCGTGCTCGGCGGCGGTGCGCACGTCGACCGCCGTCCACCCGTCGGCCTGCAGCGCGGCCACCTCGTCGGCCTCGACCACGTCACACTCCCCGGAGCGCACGTTCTCGGCCATGTAGCCGAGCATGTTGACGGGGTCCTTGGCCGACGAGAACGGGGGGGCGTAGGCCAGCTCGACGTCGGCCAGCCGGTCGGCCTCGAGGCCGGCGGCCATGGCGGTGGCCAGCACGTCGATGCGCTTGTCCACCCCGGACCCCCCGACGGCCTGGGCGCCGAGGATGGCGCCGCTGTCGGGGTCGAACAGCAGCTTCAGCGACATCTGCTCGGCGCCGGGGTAGTAGCCGGCGTGGTTCATGGGGTGCGAGTGCACCACCCGGTAGCGCCGGCCGGCCTGGCGGAGCCGGCGCTCGTTCCACCCGGTCATGGCGGCCACCACGTCGAAGACCTTGACGATGGCGGTCCCCACCGACGGGACCGGGCGGACCGCCCGACCGCAGATGTGGTCGGCCACCCGGCGACCCTGCCGGTTGGCGATGTTGGCCAGCGCGATCAGCGACGACCCGCCGCCGACCGAGTCGGCCTTCTCCGCCGCGTCGCCCACCGCGTAGATCGACGGGTCGCTGGTGCGCCCGTTGGCGTCCACCGCGATGCCGCCGTTCGGGCCGAGGGCCAGCCCGGCCATCTGGGCCAGGCGCACGTCGGGCCGGACCCCGACGGCCACCACCACCAGCTCGCCGGGGATGGTGCGCCCGTCGTCCAGGACGACGCCGGCGTCGGTGACCTCGGCCACGGCCGCCCCGGTCTCGACGGCCACCCCGTGGCGGACCAGCTCGGCGGCCACCAGCACGGCCAGCTCGGGATCGAGCGGGGTCAGCACCTGGGGCGCCATCTCCACCACGGTGGTGGCGATGCCGCGGCTGGCCAGGTTCTCGGCGGTCTCCAGCCCGACGAAGCCGGCGCCGATCACCACCGCGCTGGCCGGCCGGCCCCTGGCCTCGCCGGCGAGCCGTTCGGCGTCCTCCACGGTCCGCAGGACCAGGGCCCGGTCGAAGCCGGGCAGCGGAGGCCGCACCGGGGCGGCCCCGGGGCTGAGCACCAGGGCGTCGTAGGGGAGCTGCTCGGTGGTGCCGGCGGCGGTGCGGGCGGTGACCCGGCGGCCGGCGGCGTCGACGGCGACCACCTCGGTGTTCACGCGTACGTCGATGCGGAACCGCTCGAAGAGCCGCTGGGGGGTCTGCAGGAGCAGGTCGTCCTCGTCCTCGATGACCCCGCCGACGTAGTAGGGCAGGCCGCAGTTCGCGTAGGAGACGTGGGCCGAACGCTCCACCACCACGATGGACGCCTCCTCGTCCAACCGGCGCAGCCGCGTGGCGGCCGACATGCCGCCGGCCACGCCCCCCACGATCACCACGCTGCGCCCACCCATGTCCCGACCTCCGGCTGCTCGGCCACCGTCCTGCCCGGCAAGGGTCGCGCCGGGCAGGGTCGCGGGCAAGGGACCTTCGGTCCTTCACCCGGTCCTTCACCCTCCGGGGCACGCCGGCACCCTCCGGGGCACGCCGGCACTGTGGCATGTTTGTGCCATGATCATGGCATGAGCAGGACGAGGGTGAGCACGACCGTCGACGGGGACACCCTGGCCACCGCCCGCCGCCTGCGGCCGAACGAGCCGGATTCGGCACTGCTCGACGAGGCGCTGACCGCGCTGATCGCCCGACACCGTGCCGCGGAGATCGACGCCACCTACGCCGCCTACGACGACCATCCCCTGGACGAAGCCGACGAATGGGGCGACCTGGCCTCGTTCCGTGAAGCGGCCGGCGGCTCGTGAGCCCGCCGCCGGCCCGTGGTGACGTCTGGTGGTGCGAACCGCCGGCCGTCGGGCGGCGGCCGGTCGTCGTGCTGTCCCGAGACGCGGCCATCCGGAGGTTGCGACGGGTGCTGGTGGCCCCCTGCACGACCATCCTTCGAGGACTGGCCAGCGAGGTGGTGCTGGAACCCGGCGAGGACCCGGTCCCGCTCCGATCGGCGGTCAACCTGGACTCGGTCGAGAGCGTCTCCACCGGCCTCCTCGTCGAGCGGCTCGGTCGGCTGAGCGACGAACGGATGCGACAGCTCGGCAACGCGCTCGAAGTCGCCGTCGACTGCACCGGGTGACGGCGGCCGGCGGCGGCAGTCGGGCCGGCCGGTCGTCTCGGTGCGGGCGGCCGGGATGCAACCGAATGGGCGGCCGATCCGTTGTAGAACCGTGACCACGACCACGGCCCGGCCGACCTGATGCGCAGCCACCGAGACGACGAGTTCCGGGAGTTCGTCCGGCGGCAGCGGCCGGCGCTGCTGAGGACCTCCCGGGCGCTGGCGGGCGGTGACCCGCACCTGGCCGAGGACCTGGTGCAGACCTGCCTGGTGAAGCTCTACCTGGCCTGGCCGCGGGTGCGGTCGACCAGGGTGGACCGCTACGCCCGCCGGGTGCTGGTCAACGCCCTCATCGACGAGAAGCGGGGGCCGTTCCACCGGAGGGAGCAGGTCTGGGCGGAACCGCCCGACTCGGCCGCCGCGGACGTCGCGGCGGCACGGGCCGAACAGGCGTCCGGCCGGGACGAGCTGCTGGCCGCCCTCGGCCGGCTGCCGGCCGGCATGCGGGCCGCCGTGGTGCTCCGCCACGTGGACGGGCTGAGCACCGACGAGGCCGCCCACGCCCTGCGCTGCAGCCCCGGCACCGTCAAGAGCCAGACGGCCCGGGGACTGGCCCGCCTCCGGGAGCTCCTGGCCGGCGCCGACCCCGACCCCGTCCCCGCCACCGCCGCCGGGACCCGAGAGCTACACCCCACACGGCAAGGAGACAGCAGACCATGACCGACCTCATCGACCGCCTCACCTCCCTCGGCCGGACCGCCGTCGACGCCCCGGCGCCGGCGACGGTCGACGCCGACCTGGCCCGCGGCCGCTCCGCCCTGCGCCGGCGCCACATCCGGATCGGGGCGACCGCCGCCTCGGTGACGGTGGTCGCCGCCGGGGTGGCCGCCGTCGTCGCCGTCGACCGGCCCGGCTCGGACCGGGTGGACACCGTCACCACGACCACCACGACCGGAGGCCGTCACGGGTCGACGGGCCAGAAGGTGCAGACAACCCAGAAGGTGCAGACAACACAGCAGGTGGAGCTGGTGGCCTACACCGGGCAGCAGCCGCCGGGGTTCGATGTCACCCGCATCCCCGAGGGGTTCGACCTGCAGTTGCAGGCGTCCAACCCCTACGAGTTCCTGGTGGCCCCGGCCGGTGCCGCCGACACCGACCCGGACTCCTTCGCCGGCAAGCTGGTGGTCACGGCGGAGACAGCCGGGGCCTTCGGCGGCCTGACATCGCTCGGGGACCAGTCCGTCGAGGTCGGCGGGGTCGCCGGCCGGATCGGTGACGACGGGACCGCCACGCAGGTCTGGTGGCAGGTCGGCCAGGTGATGATCGACGTGCAGTGCTGGGACACCGTCGGGCTCACCCGGCAGCAGTTGGTGGACTTCGCCAGCGGCGTCTCGGTCACCCCGGGGCTGCAGCTATCGGTGGGCTGAGCCGCCGCGGCTGCGCCCCGCCACCCCGCCGCGGCTGAGCCCCGCCGCCCGCCGGGCCCACCCGCCGATAGCTGCAGCTCCGCCGCCCGCCGGGCCCACTCGCCGCTCCGCCGCCCCCCACCGCCCGCCGGGCCCGCGCCGTCCTGTCGGCGGGCCCGGCGGGCGGTGCCGCACTGCGTTTCCCTTTCGACGCCATACTTCTTGACACAAAATGTTTTGGTATCTAACATTTAGGGATGGAAGATCTTCCCGCTCGGGGACCGGCGGCGGCGTCCACCGCGGTGGCGGACGGGGACCCCCGCACGATCGGCGGGGACGTCTGGCGGGTGGCGGTGGTGGTGGTCCTCGGCATGCTGATGTCGGCGCTGGACACCACCATCGTGAACATCGCCCTGGTGTCGCTGTCGAAGGACCTGCACACGACGCTGGACACGGTGCAGTGGGTGGTGACGGCCTACCTGCTGTCCCTGGCCGCCGTCATCCCGGTCACCGGCTGGGCGGCCCGGCGGTTCGGGGCGAAGCGGCTGTTCATCCTGTCCATCGTGCTGTTCACCGCCGGATCGGCGCTGTGCGGGCTGGCGTCGTCGGTGTCGGAGCTGATCATCTTCCGGGTCATCCAGGGGATCGGCGGCGGCCTGATCATGCCGATCGGCACGATCATCCTGGTCAAGAAGTCCGGTCCGATCCGGCTGCCGCGGGTGATGAGCGCGGTCGGGGTGCCCATCGTGCTGGCCCCGGTGATCGGGCCGACCATCGGGGGGCTGCTGCTGGACAACGCCGGGTGGCGGTGGATCTTCTACGTGAACGTGCCCATCGGGGTGGCCGCGGTGGTGGCCGCGGTGCGGCTGCTGCCGAAGGACCGGCCGGAGGACGCCGGCCGGCTGGACGTGCCCGGCCTCGGCCTGGTGGCCGCCGGGCTGGTCGGCGTCACCTACGGCCTGGCCGGCATCGGCACCACCAGCTTCGTGTCCGACAAGGTGCTGCTACCGCTGGCGGTGGGCACGGTGCTGGTGGCGGGGTTCGTGCTGCGGGCCCTGCGGATGACGCGGCCGCTGCTGGACGTACGGCTGTACGCCAACCGGGCGTTCAGCGCGGCGTCGTTCACCACGTTCTGCATCGGCGCGGCCATGTTCGGCGGGATGATCCTGATGCCGCTGTACTTCCAGACGGTCCGGGGCGAGAGCGCGGTGATGACCGGGCTGCTGCTGGCCCCCCAGGGCATCGGGTCGGCGGTGGCCATCTGGGTGGGCGGGCGGGCCACCGAACGGTTCGGCGGCGGCGTCACCGCCCTGATGGGCGGGCTGATCAGCATTGCCGCGACCATCCCGTTCGTCGCCATCGGCGCCGGGACGTCGTTCGCGTTCTTGTGCGTCGCCGGGGCCGTCCGCGGCTTCGGCCTCGGGCTGTCGGTGATGCCGTCGATGACGTCGGCGTTCCGGGTGCTGCGCCCCGACCAGGTGAACGACGCCACCCCGCAACTGAACGTGCTGCAGCGGGTCGGCGGGTCCATCGGCACGGCCATCGTCACGGTGGTGCTGGAGAACCACCTGGCCCGGGCCGGGGGCTCGGTCTCCGCCCGGGCGGCGGCCTTCGGCACTACGTTCTGGTGGGTGCTGGTCGTCGCCACCCTGGCCACCCTGCCGACGCTGCTGCTGATCCGGATGGAGCGCCGGGCGTCGGCCACGGCCCCGACCACCGCCACGGCGGCCGCCGCTGCCGGCGGGCCGCGGGCGCCGGGCCTGGCCGTGGTGGAAGCCACCGAGGCGTTGATCGAGGCGCCGTGACCGGGTCGCCGCGGCCATGACGCTGTCCCCGGACGAGCCCTACGACGAGCTCCGGCGGTCGATCGGCCGGCTGCTGGCCGCCGACCGCAGGCTGCGGGGCCGCGAGCAGCACCGCCGGGGCGGCACCCTCAGCCACTCGCACCTCCGGGCCCTGTTCGGGCTGACCCAGCAGGAGGCCACGGCGGGCACCCTGGCCAAGGTGGCCGAGCTGAACCCGGCGTCGGTGACCGCCATGATCGACCAGTTGGAAGGTCGCGGGCTGGTGCAACGGCGCCGGGACGCCCAGGACCGCCGGCAGTGCTGGATCTCGCTCACCGACGCCGGCCGGCGGGAGGTGGAGGAGCAGGAGCGGTACTGGCGCAACCAGATGGCCGAGACCCTGGGGGACATCAGCCCACGGGAGATCGCCGCGGCCACCAAGGTGCTGCAGCGGATCGCCACGGTGATGGAGCACCTGGGCGACGTCGACCGGTCGGCGGACCAGCCGGCCGATCACCCGGCGAACCAGCCGGCGGACCACCCGGCCGACCGGTCGGCGGAGCAGCCGGCCGGCACGTAACCGCTGCTACCGGGGTTGCCGCATTTGTGTTGAGAGAACCGGGGCACCTCGGTATGCTGCGGCCGGGCGGATTCACTGGCGAGGTGAATTCAGATGATGGATGGCTCCGCTGTCGGACGGGGTCCGGCCGGCCGGTGGGCCGGCGCCGTGCTCCTGCTCTGTGCCGCCACCGTGGCCGTCGGGCAGTTGGCCCTGGCCACCGGCAGCCAGGCGGCGTCGCCGGCGGTCCCGATGCCGGCGGCGACCACGTCGCAGTACGAGACCGGGGCCGGAGCGGCCACACTGTTCGCCCAGGGCGCCTGGGCCGGGCGGTCCGGCGCCCAGGGGCTGGTGATCCTGGACTTCGGCCGGCCGGCCGCCGAGGGGTCGACGCTGGGCACGGTGACCCATGCCAACGCCTTCGCCAGCCTGTCGGCGGTGGCCACCGCGGTGGAGTCCTACATCGACGGCTACTTCCAGGAAGCCCCCAACAACCTGCACCTGTACGTGGCGGTCGGCACCAACAACAGTTGCGGCACCGGCCAGCCCTGTGGCCGGATCACCTGCGGCTGCTCGCTGGAGCCGACCAGCTACAGCGCCTGGGGAGCGGCGCTGGCGTCCACCGTGGAGTCGGTGCAGGCCTGGGCCAGCACACTGAAGCAGCGGTGGTCGTACACCGACACCGTCACGGTGGTGGCCGGTGACGACATCGAGCCGGCCTACGACCCGGGGTACCTGAACACCTACAACCTGCTGGCCGGGTACGCCGCCGCGGTGGGCGGCTACCAGCCGGCCATGATCGACTACGGATCGTCGGAGCCGGGGTACTGGACGCAGACACAGTTGCTGCAGGTGGCCAACGGGTTCAAGCCGGACGTGGTGGTGCCCCAGCTCTACTTCCCGGCGTTCGTCGACGAGTGGGCGTCGCTGGTCTCCTTCGCCAAGACCCGGGGCCAGGCCGTCACCATCTTCGGGGTGCTGACCGACAGCACCACCGGCAACACGACGTCGGCGAGCTACGCGTCGATGCTGAACGCCCTGTCCCCGATCACCGGCCAGTCCAGCATCCGGTGGGCCTCCACCATCGGGCTGGGCTGACCCAGGTCGGGACCGGGCCGGCTCGCGAGCCGATGCGGGGCGCCGGCCCCGGAGCCGGGGACCCAGGGCCGGCCGTCCGGTCTGGCTCAGTCCGGTCCGGCGCCGTCCGGTCCGGGTCAGTCCGGTCCGGGTCAGTCCGAGGACGGCAGCGGCTTGGCTTCCTTCAGCACCAGCGGGCGGCCGGCCACCGCCAGGGAGCCGTCGCCGGGCCTGGTGCACAGCACCTCGATGCCGGCGTCGTCGTCGACGTACCGCTTGCCCAGCTCGGTGCCGGCGTTGTGGTCGGGGTCGACGGCGCCGCCGGGGGCGTCGGCGGTGACCGGCACCATGGAGGCGCCGCCGCACTCCAGGTCCACCGCGGTGGTCGGTGGCCGCACCACGATGACCTCGGTGGTGTCGACGGCACTGCGCCAGCGAGAACCGGCCGGCAGGTCCATGAGGTGCTTCCCCTTTCGCGTCGGACGCCTTCCATCGGCGCCCCTCTCACATCGGCACCCTTCCACATGGCCACATGGCTCACATGGCGTGGGGCCCCGATCCCGTAGTCTCGCTCCCCCGGGCGGCGACGCGATAGTACCTGACGGCCGGCCGGTAGATTCCTACTGTGGGACACGGGCGACGGCGGTGGCCGGGCGGCCCCGGGAGGGACCGGAGGGGACGGGCAGGATGAACTTGTTCACGATCCTGGACATGGCGGCGTCGGGGTTCGGGGACCGCCAGGCCCTGGGCCGCCGCGGGGACGGCCCCACCTACGCCGACCTCCGCCGGCAGGCCGCGGCCGGGGGCGCCTGGCTGGCCGGCCAGGGCGCCGGCCGGGACGGTGCCGGCCGGCCGGTGGTGTTCGTGGGGCAGAGCGGCCACGCCTTCGCCAGCGCCTTCTTCGCCTGCAACTGGGCCGACGTGCCGTTCGTGCCGCTGAACTACCGGCTGGCCGCGGAGCAACTGGAGGGGCTGATCGACCGCACCGGGGACCCGGTGGTGGTGGCGGAGCCGGCCTACGCGGCCACGGTGGCCGGGCCGGGCCGGACGGTGCTGACCACCGAGGAGTGGCTGGCCGCGGTCTGCGGCCCCGGCACCGGCGCGGCGGCGCCGGGCGGGGACGCCGTCGCGGAACCGGTCCGGCCGGCCCTGCACCTGTTCACCAGCGGCACCACCGCGGAGCCGAAGGCGGCGATCCTGGGGCACGACAACCTGTCCGCCTACATCCTGGGGTCGGTGGACTTCGGGGCGGCCGGCGAGGAGGAGGCGGCCCTGGTCAGCGTGCCGCCGTACCACATCGCCGGGGTGGCCAACCTGCTGTCCAACGTGTTCGCCGGCCGCCGCATCGTGTACCTGGCCGCCTTCGACCCGGCGTCGTGGCTGGAGGTGGTCCGGACGGAGGGGATCACCCAGGCCATGGTGGTGCCGACCATGCTGGCCCGGATCACCGAGGCGCTGGCCGGGGCCTCCTCGGCCGGGGTGCCCACCCTGCGGAGCATCAGCTACGGCGGGGCCCGGATGCCGGTGCCGGTGCTGGAGCGGGCCCTGCAGTTGTTCTCCGGCACCGGGTTCGTCAACGCCTACGGGCTGACCGAGACCAGCTCGTCCATCGCGGTCCTCGGGCCCGACGACCACCGCCGGGCGCTGGCCGGCGACGACCCGGTGGCCCGGGACCGGCTGGGGTCGGTGGGCCGGGTGCTGCCGGGCATCGAGGTGCAGGTCCGGGGCCCGGACGGGTCGGTGCTGGGCCCCGGCGACCACGGCGAGATCTGGGTCCGGGGCGAGCAGGTGTCCGGCCGGTACGCCGGGCTGGACTCCCCCTGCGACCCCGACGGCTGGTTCCCGACCCGGGATGCCGGCTGGGTGGACGCCGACGGCTACCTGTTCGTGGAGGGCCGGGCCGACGACACCATCATCCGCGGCGGCGAGAACATCGCCCCGGCGGAGATCGAAGAGGTGCTGCTGCGGCACCCGGCCGTGGTCGACGCCGCCGTGGTGGGGCTGCCGGACGAGGAGTGGGGCCAGCGCATCGGGGCGATGGTGGTGCTGCGGCCGGCGGACGGCGGGGCGCCGGCCGCGGAGGACATCGCGGCGTGGTCCCGGGCCCACCTGCGGACGTCCAAGGCGGCCGAGGTGGTGGTGGTCCGTGACGCCCTCCCCCGCACGGACACCGGCAAGCTGCTCCGCCGCCAGGTCCTGGCCGACCTGCTGGAGGTCATCGGCTGAGCTGGCCGATGACGCCGTCGCCGAAGGCGGCCAGGGTGTCGGGGTGGGCGAAGTCGCAGAACCACACGTAGGACCGCTCCACCCCGCGTTCGGCCAGGCGGCCGAAGTGGTCGACCAGCTCGGCCGCGGTGCCGATCACCGGGTCGGGACCGAAGCGGCGGCGGGTGACCTCGGTGATCCGGTCCCGCTGCCCGTCGTCGGGGACCAGGGCCACCTGGACCTGCACGGAGCACCGGGCCCGGCCGGCCAGTGGCCGCATGTCGTCGAGCTTGTCGACGATGCCGACGTGCACGTTCCACCAGTCGGCGTGGGCGGCGACCAGGGCCATGGTCTTGGGGCCGGCGCCGCCGATGACGACGGGGATGCGGCCCAGCGGCCCGGGGGCCTGCCGGGCGCCGCGCAGCCGGAAGAACCGCCCGTCGTAGTCGACGGTGTCCCCGGCCCACAGCGCCTTGATGATGTCCAGGGACTCCGCCAGCCGGGCCACCCGGTCGGCCGGCGCCGACGACCCGATGCCGAAGGCGTCGATCTCGGCGGCCACCGACCCCCAGCCGATGCCCAGCTCGAACCGGCCGCCGGAGGCGTGGTCGATGGACACCGCCTCCCGGGCCAGCACGGCCGGGTGCCGGAACGAGTCGCACAGCACCAGGGAGCCCACCACCAGCCGGTCGGTGTGGGCGGCCAGCCAGGTGTTGGCGACCATGGCCTCGTACATCGGCTGGGCCTCCGCGCCGGGGGGCACCAGGTGGTCCATGCCGGCCAGGCCGGTGAACCCGGCCGCCTCGGCCGCCCGGGCCCGGCCCACCAGGGTGGGCAGGTCCATGCGCATCTGGGGCAGGAACACGAAGAACTCCTGCGCCGCGGCCGCCGCGGCCGCCGCGGCCGGCGCCGCCGGCTGCGTCGACGCCGGTGGGGTCACTCCCCCGCCCCCGTCACCCCTGCCCCCATCACCCGGCCGAGCCATTCGGTGACGTCCCGGCGCAGCCGGACGGCCAGGGCGGCGGCGGGGGTGATGGTCTCGAAGCCGTGGACGGCGCCGGCGTAGACGTGCAGCTCCGTGGGCACCCCGGCGTGGAGCAGCCGGTGGGCGTAGGCCACGTCCTCGTCCACGAACAGGTCGGCGGACCCGACGCCGACGAACGCCGGGGGCAGCCCGGCCAGGTCGTCGGCCCGGGCCGGGGCGGCGGTGGCCGGGACGTGGTCGGTGCCGTAGCAGTCACCGAGGTAGGCCTGCCAGCCGTAGCGGTTGTTGGCCGGGCTCCACACCGGGGCCGCCCACCCGCTGGACCGGGTGGCCCCCCGGTCGTCGAGCATGGGGTAGACCAGCAACTGGAACGCCAGCGCCGGCCCGCCGCGGTCCCGGGCGGCCAGGGACAGCGCGGCGGCCAGGCCGGCCCCGGCGCTGCCGCCGCCCACCCCGAGCCGGCCCGGGTCGACGCCCAGGGCGGGGGCCTGCGCGGCCACCCAGGCCAGGCCGGCGTAGCAGTCCTCCATCGGCCCCGGGTACGGCGTCTCGGGGGCCAGGCGGTAGTCGACGGCGACGGCGACGCAGCCGAGGTCGAGGCAGAGCCGCTCCAGCCGGAGGTCCTCGGTGCGGTAGCTGCCGATGACGTAGCCGCCGCCGTGGACCCAGTACAGGCACGGCGCCGGGCCGTCCAGGTCCACCGGCCGGTGCACCCGCAGCACCACGTCGGGGCCGCCGGCGGGGCCGGGCACGGTGTGGTCGGTCCGCGCCACGGCCGCCGACGGCTGCAGCAGGGCCGCCGCCTCCAGTTGCGCCCGGCGGACCGCCCCGACGTTGTGGTCACCCAGCACCTCGAACGGGAGGGCCGTGGCGGCCAGCACCTCGGCGATCTCCGGGTCGATCCACTGCTCGGTCACGGCCACCTCCGGCGTCGGGTCCTCGGCTGTCGGGTCCTCGGCGGGTCCGCCATGCAGCTCAGGCGAAGGCGAGGCTGCGGTAGCCGCCGGCGGCCTCGGCGCGGGCCATGGCCATGTAGTGGTCCAGGCCGCCGGCGTAGGGCATGAACACCCGGGAACCGTCGTCGTCGTTGACGTGGACCATGTAGTTGTCGACGTTCAGCCGCAGCAGCCGGCTGGCCACCTCGGCGACGTGGGCGGTCCACGACGCCTCGCCCTCCTCGGTCGGCTCCACGGTGGCCAGGCCGCGGCGGTCCATGTGGGCGATGCAGTCCGCGATCCAGTCCATGTGGACCTCGTTGAGCAGGATCATGTTGGCCAGCACCGACGGGCTGCCGGGGCCGGTGGGCAGGAACAGGTTCGGGAACCCCCGGGTCATCAGGCCCAGCAGCGTACGGGGTCCGCGGGCCCAGGCGTCACCCGGGGTCAGGCCGGCCTCGTTGCGGATGTCGGCCTGGTCCAGGGCGCCCCGGAAGGCGTGGAAGCCGAGGGCGAAGATGATGACGTCCAGGTCGTAGTGGGCCGACTCGGTGGCCAGGCCGGTGGGGGTGATCTCGCGGATGGGGTCGGCCCGGACGTCCACCAGAGTGACGTCGTCCCGGTTGAACTGCTCGTAGTAGCCGGTGTCCAGGCAGAGCCGGCGGGACCCGATGGGGTAGTCGTACGGGCACAGCGCCTCGGCCACCGCGGGGTCGGTGACCGTCTGGCGGATCTTCTGCCGGACGAACTCGGCCACGACGACGTTGGTGGCCGGGTCGGTGCCCTGGTCGGCGAACACCGCGTTCATCCCCTGGCCGCCGTGCGCCCACTGCTGCTCCAGCCGGGCCTGCTGCTCGTCGGGCGAGTAGTGGGCCAGGGGGTGCTCCGGGCGGGGGATGTGGGTACCGGCCGGGAACGCCAGCAGGGCCTCCCGCTCGTCGAGCACCCCTTCCGGGGTGCACTGCTCACCGGGCAGGACGGGCCGGTTCTGGGCCGGCACCGAGTAGTTGGCGGTGCGCTGGAACACGTACAGATGCGACGCCCGGCCGCCCAGGGCGGTGACGGCCTGCACGCCGGTGGACCCGGTGCCGACGATGCCGATCCGCCGGCCGTCCAGGGCCACCGGGCCCTGCGGCCAGTGGCTGGTCTGGAACCAGTCCCCCCGGAACCGGTCCAGGCCGGGGAACGGTGGCTGCCGCGGCTCCGACAGGTTGCCGGTGGCCATGACCAGGAACCGGGTGGCCACCTCCAGGCCGGTGTCGGTGCGGAGGTGCCACCGCCGGTCGGCGCCGTGCCACCGGGCGGAGGTCAGCCTGGTGTCGAACAGGAACCGGCGCCGGACGTCCAGGGTGTCGGCCACGAAGTCGAGGTAGTCCAGCAGCTCGGCCTGGCTGGCGTACCGCTCCGACCACGACCACTTCTCGATGATGTCCGGCGAGAAGTGGTAGCTGTAGTCCACGCTGTACAGGTCCACCCGGGCGCCGGGGTAGCGGTTGTGGTACCACACCCCGCCGACCCCGCCGGCGGCCTCCAGGCCGAGCACCGACAGCCCCTGCTGTGCGAACCGGTGCACCCCGTAGATGCCGCCCGGCCCGGCCCCGACGACGACGACGTCGTACTCGTCCCCGCCGTTCTCCCCGGCCCGCCGGTCATCTGCCACAGGGGGAGGATAACGGGCGTTCCGGCCTTTCCCCAACCAAACGGTTGGCGGGCACGGGGGCCGAGGGGGCGGGCAGTTGGCGCGTTGACGTCACCCGCGGCCGAGTTTGAGCGGATCTGCTCAATTTCGACTGCCGGTGACCGGAGAGAACTATGGACGCCCCCCATCCCCACGGAGCCACGGCTCCGTCCCCACGAGGCCACGGCTCCGTCCCCACGGGGCCACGCTCCGATGCCCACGGGGACCGGCCCGGTTCGACCGGGTGCTCCCCGTCCGGGAGAACGGGCGCTACCCCTCCGGGGAGAAGTCGCCGACGCTGCGGCGCAGCTTGCGGACGATGCGGACCAGGTGGGCCAGGTCGGTCCGGCTGAGGCTGCCGAGGCCGAACAGCACCTGGTTGACGGCCTCGGTGGCCCGGTCGGCCAGGGCTCGGCCGTCGTCGGTGATCTCGGCCAGGGTGGTCCGGCCGTCGGTGGGGTGGGGGACCCGGCGGACCAGGCCCTGCTGCTCCAGGCGGTCGATGATGTTGGTGACGCTGGTCGGGTGGATCATCAGCCGCGGCCCCATCTTGCCGAGCGGCAGGGCGCCACGGCGGCTGAAGTACAGCAGCATCAGCCCCTCGTAGCGGGCGAAGGTCAGCCCCAGCGGCCGCAGGGCGCCGTCCACCGCGGCCAGCACCACCTGCTGGGCCCGCATCACCGACGTGGCGGCCGCCATGGCTTCGGCGACGTCCGGCTCCCACCGGGCCGACCACTGCGCCTGGGCTTCCTCGATCGGATCGAACTTCAGCGGCCCGGTACCCACCGGCACGACGCTAGCGTCACCGCCTGCGGCGGGCGGGCGGCCCGGGAGGGCGGGCGCGGCCCCCGGGGGCTAGGCCGGGCGGCTCGACAGGGCGTCCAGGCGGCGGGCGCCTGCCAGGACCGGGCGGGCCAGGCCGACGGCCCGGGCGGTGTGCTCAGTGGCGAAGAACTCGCTCTCCAGGGCGGCCACGACGGGGTCCACCCCGCCGGCCACGGCGTCGGCCTGCCGGCCGGCGTCGGCGGTGGCCGCCCAGCCGGCTCCGGCGGCGGCCTGCCGGGCACGGCGGAGCATCAGCCATCCGGCGACGGTGAGGCCGAACAGCTCCAGGTAGGCCGACGCGCCGGCCAGCACGTCCCGGGGCGACCGCGCCGGTAGCCGGCCGGTGACGTCGTCGAGGACGGCCGCGGCCTCGGCCAGGCAGTCGTGGGTGGCGTCCAGCGATCCGTTGGCCGGCGGCGGCTCGGCCGCGGTGCGGGCCACGGCGCCGATCAGGTCCCGGACGGTCCGGCCGCCGCCACCGGGGAGCTTCCGGGTGACCAGGTCGATGGCCTGGATGCCGTTGGTGCCTTCGTAGACGGCGGTGATGCGGCTGTCCCGCAGCCGCTGGGCCATGCCGGCCTCTTCGATGTACCCGGCGCCGCCCAGCACCTGCAGACCGGCGGACGCGGCGGCGATGCCGGCGTCGGTCGGCCAGGCCTTGGCGACCGGGGTGAGCAGGTCCACCAGGCCCTGGGCGGCGGCCCGGGCGGCCGGGTCCGGGTGGTGCCGGGCCAGGTCGCGGTGGTGGGTGGCCAGGTACACCAGCATCCGGCCGGCCAGGGTGGTGGTCCGCATGGACAGCAGCAGCCGGCGGACGTCGGGGTGGTCGACGATGGGCGACCGGGCCGGCGGGGACACCCCGGGGGCCCGGCCCTGCAGGCGGCCGGCGGCGTACCGGTACGCGTGCTGGAAGGCCCGCTCGGCCACGGCGGGCCCCTCCATGCCGATGGCCAGCCGGGCGGCGTTCATCATGACGAACATGGCGGTGATGCCGCCGTGCTGCTCCCCGACCAGCTCGGCGTCGGCGCCGTCGTAGGACATGACGCAGGTGGGGCTGCCGTGGATGCCCAGCTTGTGCTCCAGCCCGACGCAGCGCACCGCGTTGCGGGCCCCCAGGGCGCCGTCGGGGCCGACGAGCACCTTGGGCACCAGGAACAGCGACAGCCCCTTGGTGCCGGGCGGGGCGCCGGGGGTCCGGGCCAGGACGAGGTGGACGACGTTGTCGGCCAGGTCGTGGTCGCCCCAGGTGATGAAGATCTTGGTGCCGGTCACCCGCCAGCGGCCGTCCGGCCCCTGCTCGGCCCGGGTCCGTACCTCGCCCAGGTCGGAGCCGGCGTCGGGCTCGGTCAGGTTCATGGTGCCGGTCCACTCCCCCACCACCAGCCGAGGCAGGAACCGGGCCTGCTGGTCCGGGGTGCCCCAGGTGGACAGCAGCTCGATGGCGCTCTGGGTGAGCACCGGGTTGAGGGACAGCGACAGGTTGGCGGACGCCAGCATCTCCTGCAGGGCCATGCCGACCCCGGCCGGGAACCCGCCGCCGCCGTGCGCGGTCGGGGCGCTGACGGCCTCCCAGCCGGCGGCCACGAACTGCCGGTAGGCCGGCCCGAACGCCGCCGGGGCGTGCACGGTGCCGGTCGCCGGGTCCAGCCGGGCCCCGTCCAGGTCGCCGGGCCGGTCGGTGGGGGCCACCACGTCGCCGGCGAACCGGCCGAACTCGCCCACCACGTCGGCGACCGCGGTCCGGTCGACGTGGGCGAAGGCCGGCAGGGCCAGCACCTCGTCCAGGCCGGTGACGTCCAGGGCGTCGAGGATGTCGGCCACCGGCGCCCGGTAGGCCAGGAGATCGCCGCCGGCGGCGGCCTCGTTCGACGACATGGTGCGGAGATTAGTCGGATGCCCTAGTAATGGCCCAAACGGCGGCCGGGTGGCCGGGCCGGCGGCTGGCTCAGCGGCCGGGCCGGCGGCCGGCGACTGGCTCGGCGGCCGGGCCGGCGGCCGACGACTGGCTCGGCGGCCGGTTCAGCGGTGGCCGAGCTGCGGCAGCACCTCCTGCTCCACCAACTGCAGGGTGGGCCAGCCCAGCGCCGGCGGGGTGCCGCCGCAGAGGGGGTGCAGCATGAGGGGGCCGGTGGTGCGGACGTAGGCCACCGCCTCGTCGGGGGTCATGATGCGGTAGCGGCCGGCGGCCCGGACGTCGTCGACGGTGGCCACCTCCACCACGGTGCCCGGCAGGGGCTTGGCGGCGGCGACGTTCCATTCGGCGTAGGCCCGGGCGTCCCGCAGCAGGTACGGCCCGATCCGGTCCCAGGCGGCGTCGGGGTCGGGGTCGACGAAGCTGGCGGTCAGGGTGCGGTCGCCGCCGCTGAAGAACAGCCCTGGCTGGCGGCCGTGCGCGGCGCACTCGGCCCGGTACACCTGCTCCAGGTCGCCGCCGCGCTCGGTCATCATGCCCAGCCCCAGCCGGGCGGCCCGCCGGACCGCGGCCCTGGTGCCGCCGCCCAGGAACAGCGGCGGCCCGCCGGGGGTGAGCGGCAACGGGGTGACGGGGCGTCCCGGCCCGCGGCCGCCGGGGGCCGACACCGGCTCGCCGGCCCAGGCCCGCCGGAACACGGAGACGGCCTCCTCGATGCGGGCGGCGCGGTCGTCCATGGAGACCCCGAACAGGTCGAACTCCTCCGGCCGGTACCCCACGCCGAGCACCACCGACAGCCGGCCGCCGCTCAGGATGTCCAGCACCGCCAGCTCCTCGGCGGTCTGCACCGGGTTGCGCAACGTGGCGATCAGGGCGGCCACCTGCAGGGGTACCCGCCGGGTCCGGGCGGCCACCGCGGCAGCCATCACCAGCGGCGCCGGCAGGTACCCGTCGGGCGAACCGTGGTGCTCGGAGAACAGCACCGACAGGCAACCGCCGGCGTCGTCGGCCCAGCCGGCCATGTCGAGGGCGGCCTGGTACATGTCCCGGGCCGTCGTCGGCCCGTCGGGGCCCAGCCGCATGTCGAACCGCAACAGGTACATCGGCGTCCCTCCACCCCCACGGTCGGCCCCGACCCCCCTCGGTCGGCGGCCCAGGCCGTGAAGACTGCCACCGATCACCCCCCGGCGCGCCATCCCCCGGGGCGGGCCGTCCGGCCGGCGGCGGTACCCGGTGTCAGGCGGTCGGCAGCAGGCCGTGGCGTCCGAGGCAGTCCACCAGGCCGGCCAGGGCCTCCGGCCGGTCCACCGCGGCGGTGGCCACCGCCCGGTCCACCGGCTCCCCCTCCAGCAGCCGGCGGACCGGCACCTCCAGGCGCTTGCCGTTGACCGTGTGCGGCAGGGCCGGCACGGCCAGGATGGCGTCGGGGACGTGGCGGGGGGACAGCCGGGACCGGATGGTGCGGCGGAGCAGGTCGGCCAGCGCCGGCGGCACCGGGCCCTCGACGGCGTCGGGTCGGCCGGCCAGCACCACGAACAGCAGCAACTGCCCGTCCTGGCCGAGCCGGGTGGTGTCCACCACCAGGGAGTCGGCCACCTCGGCCAGGCCCTCCACCACCCGGTAGTACTCCGACGTCCCCATCCGGACGCCGTCCCGGTTCAAGGTGGCGTCGGACCGCCCGTAGATGACGGCGCCCCCTTCGGCGGTGAACCGGACCCAGTCACCGTGCCGCCACACCCCGGGGTACCGGTCGAAGTAGGACTCGTGCAGCCGCCGGCCGTCGGCGTCGCCCCAGAAGGCCACCGGCATGGACGGCATCGGCTGGGTCACCACCAGCTCCCCCACCTCCTCCACCACCGGCCGGCCGGCGTCGTCGAACGCCTGGGCGTCCACCCCGAGCTGCCGGCACTGCAGCTCCCCGGCCCGGACCGGCAGCAGCGGCGACGCCCCCAGCAACCCGGTGCAGACGTCGGTGCCGCCGGACACCGACGCCACCGGCACCCCCTCGACCACCTCGGTGCTGGCCCAGTCGAACCCCTCCGGGGACAGCGGGGCGCCGGTCGACCCGATGGTCCGGATGGTGGCCGGCTCGGCCCCGCCACGGAGGGACAGGCCGTCGCGGCGGCAGGCCTCGATGAACGGGGCGCTGGTCCCGAAGTAGGTGACGCCCAGCCGGCCGGCCATGCGCCACAGGGCGCCGTGGTCGGGCCAGGCCGGGCTGCCGTCGTAGCAGACCACCGTGGCCCCCACCAGCAGCCCGCCGACCAGGTAGTTCCACATCATCCAGCCGGTGGTGGTGAACCAGAAGAACCGGTCCCCGGGCCCCAGGTCGCCGTGGAACGCCAGCGACTTGCAGTGCTCCAGCACGATGCCGCCGTGGCCCTGCACGATGGGCTTGGGCAACCCGGTGGTGCCGGACGAGTACAGGATCCACAGCGGGTGCTCGAACGGCACCGGCCACGGCGCCAGCGGGGCCGGGGTGCCCACCGCCTCGGCCCAGGACAACCGGCGGGTGCCCGCCGCCGAAGCCGGCGCGGCCGCCGGCGCGGCCGGCTCCACCAGCCCGGTCCCCTCGACCAGCCCCGCCCCCTCAACCAGGCCGGCCCCCTCCACCAGCCCGGCCGCCGGCCCGGCCACGACGGTGGCCACCAGTCCCGGCAGAGCGGCCTCCACCTCGGCCAGCTTGGCGCCGAGGTCGAACGGCTTGCCGCCGTACCGGTAGCCGGCGGTGGCGAACAGCACCTTCGGCCCGATCTGCCCGAACCGGTCCACGATGCCGTCCACCCCGAACTCCGGGGCGCAACTGGACCAGATGGCCCCGAGCGACGCCGTGGCCAGGAAGGCCACCACCGCCTCGGCCGAGTTGGTCATCACCGCCCCCACCCGGTCCCCGGGGCCGACCCCCAGTCCGACCAGCGTCCCGGCCAGGGCACCGGCCTCGGCGCGGAGCTGCCCGAACGACAGCACCCGCTCGCCGCCGGCCTCGGTGACCGCCACCACGGCCGTCGCGTCGGCGGGGTGGTCCAGGATGCGGTCGACGTAGTTGACGGTCAGCCCCGGGAACCACCGGGCCCCCTCCGCCCCGTTCCCGGCCACCACGGCCGGCCCGCCGGGGTCGGCCGGCCCGATCTCGAAGTACCGCCGGACCGCCTCCCAGAACCGGCCGACGTCGGCCACCGACCACTCCCAGAGCTCCTGGTAGGTCGCCGCGTCCACCTCCCCGCGGTCGGCCAGCCACCGCATGAACGCCGTCACCTTGGCGTCACGCACGCGGTCCGGCGACGGCCGCCACAGCACCCGCCCCGCCGGCGGCGGCCCTGCGCCGTTCCCTGCGTCGTTCCCTATGGCGTTCCCTGCGGCGTTCCCTGCGTCCCCATCCACGGGGTCCAGGTCTAGCCGCTGTCGCCGGACCCCGTTTCGCCGGCCGGGCCGCGGTGCCACACTGGGTCCATGACCGACCTGGACCGGACCACCGACGGCGACGGCACCGGCGGTGCCGGGGGGGGCGGGGGCGCCAAGGAAGACCGGCCGGCGACGGCACCGAAGCCGGCCACCCCGCCGGCCCTGGTGGCGTTCATGTCCGCCGACTGGGCCCCGACGGGGCCGCTGGTCGACCGGCCGTCGCCGGCCGTGCCGTTCCACACCCGGCGCCGGGCCGACCTGGCGGCCCGGTTCCCCGACGACTGGGTGGTGGTGCCCACCGGGGGCCTCAAGGTGCGGTCCAACGACACCGACTACCGGTTCCGGGCCGGCACCGACTTCGCCTGGCTGACCGGCTGCCAGGAGCCCGATGCCGTCCTGGTGATGGCCCCGGGCGGCGACCCGGTGCTGTACACCGCCCCCCGCGCCGACCGGTCCACCGCCGGGTTCTTCACGGACCGCCGCTACGGCGAGCTGTGGGTGGGCCCCCGGATGGGGCTGGAGGACACCGGCACCCTGCTCGGCATCCGGACCGCCGCCCTGGACGACCTGGCGGCGGCCCTCAAGGAGGCCACCGGCTCCGGGGCCGCCGTCCGGGTGGTCCGGGGGTTGGACCCGGCGGTGGACGACGCGGTGCCGGTGGCCGACGACGACCGCGACGCCGACCTGCTGTCGGCCCTGGCCGAACTGCGGCTGGTCAAGGACGACCACGAGGTGGCCTGCCTGCAGCAGGCCGTCGACGCCACCGTGGTCGGGTTCTGCGACGTCGTCCGGTCGCTGCCGGCCGCCGCCGGCCGGGACCGCGGCGAGCGGTGGGTGGAGGGCACCTTCAACCGGCAGGCCCGCACCGACGGCAACGACGTCGGCTACGACACCATCGCCGCCTGCGGCCACCACGCCTGCACCCTGCACTGGGTCCGCAACGACGGCCCCGTCCGGCCCGGCGACCTGCTGCTGCTCGACGCCGGCGTGGAGGGCCCGGAGCTGTACACCGCCGACGTCACCCGCACCGTCCCGGTGTCCGGCCGGTACTCCGACGCCCAGCGCGCCGTCTACGACGTGGTCTGGGCCGCCCAGCAGGCCGGCCTGGCCGAGTGCCGGCCCGGCAACCCGTTCATGGCCCCCCACCACGCCGCCATGCGGGTCATCACCGAATGGCTGGTCGACGAGGGCATCCTGCGCTGCTCGGTCGACGACGCCCTGGACCCCGACCACCGGTTCCACACCCGGTACACCCTGCACGGCACCAGCCACATGCTGGGGCTGGACGTCCACGACTGCACCGACGCCCGCAACGACTACCGGCACCTCGACCTGGTGCCCGGCATGGTGCTCACCGTGGAGCCCGGCTGCTACTTCCAGCCCGACGACCTCACCGTGCCGGAGCACTACCGCGGCATCGGGGTCCGGATCGAAGACGACGTGGTCATCACCGACGACGGCCACCGGGTGCTGTCCGCCGCGCTGCCCACCCGTTCGGACCTGGTCGAGGCCTGGATGGCCCCTCTGCTGGCCGGCGGCTGAGCCGTCGCCCCCGGCCGGCGGGCGGCACCTCAGTCCGGGGTGTCGCCGTCGGCCCCCGGGCCGAGGTTGTCGCCGTCGGCCTCCGGGCCGAGGTTGTCGCCGTCGGCCCCCGGGCCGAGGTTGTGGATCGTCACCGGGTCGATGCGGTCGGCGGGGACGAACCCGAAGACGCGGCCGTAGAAGTACAGCTCGGCCTCCGCGGTGCGGACGATGTTCTCGGCCCGCCGGAACCCGTGCTGCTCCCCCTCGTACGCCAGGTAGGCCACCGGCAGCCCCCGGGACCGCAGGGCGTCCACCATCATCTCGGCCTGGTTCGCCGGCACCACCTTGTCGTCCAGGCCCTGGAAGACGATCAGCGGGGTGGCCAGCCGGTCGGTGTGGAAGATCGGGGACCGCTCCTCGTAGACCGCCCGGGCCTGCGGCCACGGCCCGATCAGGCCGTCGGTGTACCGGGACTCGAACTTGTGGGTGTCCCGGGCCAGGGCCCCGACGTCGGCCACCCCGTAGTAGCTGGCCCCGGTGGCGAACACGTCCCCGAAGGTCACCGCGCAGAGCACCGTGTAGCCCCCGGCGCTGCCGCCGTGGATGGCCATCCGGGCCCGGTCCACCCGGCCGGCGGCCGCCAGGGCGGTGGCCGCCGCCTCGCAGTCGGCCACGTCCACCACCCCCCAGTTGCCGGCCAGCCGCTGCCGGTAGGCCCGGCCGTACCCGGAGCTGCCGCCGTAGTCCACGTCCGCCACCGTGAACCCCCGGCTGGTCCAGAACTGGATGGTGTAGTTCAGGGCCGGCGACGCCGACGACGTCGGCCCGCCGTGCACCGCCACGATCAGCGGCGGCCGCTCCCCGTCCGGCCCGGCGAAGGCCGGGTTGGTCGGCGCGTACACCAGCGCGTGGGCCGTCAGCCCGCCGGCGGTCGGGAACTCGAACGGCTCCGGCACCGACAGGTAGGACCGGTCCACCGCCGACGGCCGGCTGGCCCGCACCACCTGGTAGCCCACGAGGGCCCCGGTCCCGGGGGCGCCGGAGGGGTTTTCGGCACCGGGGTCGCCGCCGGGAGCCCCGGCCCCGGGGTCGCCGGCGGGGACGGCCACGGTCACCACCGACGGCGGGTCCTGGGCGGACGCCGCCAGCACCACCACCCCGTCGGGGGTGGCCTTGACCGCCGAGAACACCGTGTACGGCAGCGGCAACGGCAACGGCACCAACGTCGGCCCGGCGTCCGGCGCCAGGGCGCCGAGGTGGCCGACGCCGTCCGACGTCCAGGTGGCCACCACGGTCCCGTCCGGCCGGAAGGCGTAGTCGGCGAGCCCGAACACCCAGTCCGGGCCGGCGAACTCCGCCTCCGCCGGGGCCAGCGGCCGGCCTCCCGGGGTGCCGTCGGCGGCGTACAGGTTCCACCACCCGGTCCGGTCCGACACGAAGTGCAGCACCCCGGCCGGGGAGTACCGGGGCTGGGTCACCGACTCCTCCGGCCCCCCGGCCACCAGGCGCGGCTCGCCGGCCGCCAGGGCCAGGGGCGGCTCACCGGCCGGACCGCCGGGGCGGGCGCCGGCGTCGGCGTCGGCGGTCAGGTCGGCCTCCCACAACTCGGTGCCGTCCCACGGCATCCGGGGGTGGTCCCAGGTGCACCAGGCCATTCGGGTGCCGTCGGGGGACACCGCCGGGGACCCGTAGAAGTCGTGGCCGGCCGCCAGGACACCGATGCCGGCACCCTTCCCGGGACCGCCGGGGCCGGTCCCGCTGTCGGTGCCGGTTCCGCTGTCGGCGCCGTCCCGGGGGGCGCCGGCACCGGCCGCACTGCCGTCGGTGGGCACGGCCACCAGGTCGTTGACGGCTTCGCCGTCGTCGGAGTGGGTCTCCCGGACGCACACCAACCAGCGGCCGTCGGGGGTGGGGACCGGGGCGGCGTACCGGACGGCCGCCGGGCCGGGCGGCTCGGGGGTCAACGGCACCGGCTGCCCGCCCCGGTCCAGCCGGTACAGCCGCTGGTCGGCCAGGTTGGAGAAGTAGGCCGTGCCGCCCTGCACCGCGGTGCACAGGCCGCCGTACTCGTGCACCAGGGTGCGCGCCGAGAAGCCGTCCGGCAGCACGTCCTCCACGGTGCCGTCCGGGCGGCGGCGGACCAGCACCTGCCGGCCACCCTCCGTCGGCCGGCCCTCGGTCCAGTACAGGTCGTCGCCGTCGACCAGGGGGTCGGACAGCCGGACGGCGTCCTGCACCAGCAGGTCGGTGGTGACGGGCGACTCCCAGGAGCCGTAGGGGGCGATGCGGGGCATCGGCCGAGGCTACCGTCGTCGGTCCCATCCCCCTGGGCGAGTTTTTGCGGGCCGGACGAAGGAAACGTTGGCCACCGCTGGCGTCGTTGGCCCGAGGGAGACGAGCCTCGGCCACTTGTTTTGGTCCAGCGACGGGCGAATTGACGAATGCCCTGTTCAGCGACCGATGAATTCGTCGCTTCTCCCCGGCATCGTCCCAGGTCACAGCGATTCTGCCGTGGCCGGAACAGAGCAAATTGCCGGAGAGGCGATCCCCTGTCCGAGCCGCCCGGAGCGAATGGTCGGAGCGGCGGCGATCTACGCCCCCGGCGCCGCGGTCAGCTCGGCGGCGTTGTCCCGCATGATCTTGCGGACCGCCGCGGCATCCAGCTTGCGCAGCTCGGACAGGTAGTCCAGCGGTTCCGGCAGGGCCTCGATGTGGGGCCAGTCGGACCCGAACACCACCCGGTCCTCCCCGACCAGGTCCACCACCTCGTTGACGTCGTCCTCCCAGAACGGGTTGATCCAGACGTGCCGGCGGAACACCTCGACGGGGTCTTGGGGGAAGTAGCCGGGCATCTGCCGGGACACCGACCGCAGCTTCTTCAACAGGCCCGGCAGGAACCCGGACCCGTTCTCCACCGACGCCACCCGGAGGTTGGGGAACCGTGTGAACAGGCGGTCGAAGATCAACGTGGCCAGGAAGTCGTGGGCGGCCCGCTCGATGGCGAACATCTTGACGCTGGGCCCGATGCGGCCGCCGAAGTTGGCGGCGAACCCGTCCGGGGCGTACCCGTTGGCGGACACCCCGCCGTCGCCGGCGTGGACCACCACGGTGATGCCGGCGTCGTCGACCGCCTTCCAGAACGGGTCGAACGCGGGGTCCGACGGCGACATCGGCCCGGTGGCCGTGGTGGGGGCGGCCGGCCGCATGACGATCAGCCGGGCCCCTTCCGAAAGGGCCCAGTCCAGCTCGGCCACCGCCCACTGCGGGTCGGCCAGCGACAGGTACGGGGCGGCGAAGATGCGGCCGCGGTAGTCGAACCCCCAGTCCTCGGCCAGCCAGCGGTTGAAGGCGCCGAACAGCAGCCCGACCCCCTCCGGGTCGTGCTTCAGCAGCTCCTCGTACAGCATCCCCAAGGTGGGGAACAGCCAGATGCGCTCCAGGCCCTGCCGGTCCATGACGGCCAGCCGGGCGTCCCGGTCGCGGTACTCCGGCCGGATGCGCTCGGGACGGCCCAGCAGCTCCAGCGGCGACTTCCCCTCGGGGTTTCCCCGGAAGTAGGCCGAAAGTGCCCCGGCCGG
This sequence comes from Acidimicrobiales bacterium, assembly GCA_035547695.1. Lineage (GTDB taxonomy): Bacteria > Actinomycetota > Acidimicrobiia > Acidimicrobiales > RAAP-2 > DASZUK01. Next base: position 19,043 of record DASZUK010000039.1, on the reverse strand, counting down.
GGACACCGGATCGAACGTCGGGTTGGTCACCGCCCGGCACACCCGGCCGCCGACGGCGTGGTACTTGCGGCCGCCGATGTCCACCCACTGAATCACCCGGGGGCCCAACGCCGGGTCCAGGTGGCGGGTGAACGCGTCGAGGGCCTCGTAGTAGTGGTTGTCGCCGTCGAACGCCCGGTACCCGAGGTCGTGGTACCCGAGGTCGTGGTGGCCAAGGTCGGGATTCGGGTCGCTCACGCCGTCGCCTCCCCTGCGGTCTGCGTCCGGCCGCCAGTCTGTCACCGCTCCGGGCAGTGGACGGCACTGGGGGGTCCGGGCATTGAACGGCCGTCGCAGGGGCATAACTGCTCGAAGGAACCGACGATCGGGACGGACCGCACGGTGGCCACACCATCCGGCAGCGGCCGGCCGGCGAGGAGTGGGAGCGAGCGACCATGAAGAACGTGTGGAAGGGACTAGCGGTGGGCGCCCTGGTCGGCGCCCTGGTGGGCATGGTGCTGGACCTCCTGAGCGGAGGGTCCGACAAGCTCCGGGAGGCCGGGCACCGGGTGCACGACCGGGCGCCGGCGGCCGCCGAATGGGTCAGGGAGCAGGCCCCGGCGGCGGCCCGCAAGGTCGGGGACAAGCTGGCCGACACCGGCGTCGTCGACCACGCCAGGGAGGCCGCGGAGCACGCCCGCCAGCACGCCAGGGAGGCGGCCGGGCAGGCCCGGGAGCACGCCAGGGAGGCGGCGGAGCACGCCAGGGAGCACGCCAAGGAGGCCGCTGGGCAGGCCCGGGAGCACGCCAGGGAAGCGGCCGCCCATGCCTCGGGGGCGCAGTAGCCTTCCCTGGTGGACCGACAGGAAGGGCGATGACCGACGGCGTCACCGCGTCCGACGGCGTCACCGCCGGACGGCGTCCGGTGGTGCGGGGGCCGGGGGAAGGCCGGGCCTATCCCATGGGGCCGCTGTCGGCGGTGTTCAAGGCCGACGGCGCCGAGACGGAGCGGCGGTACTCGATCTCGGAGTGGTGGTTGGACCCGCACACCAAGGGGCCCGGTCCGCACCGGCACCCGGAGGACGACGTGTTCTACGTCCTGGCCGGCACCATGACCGTCCTGGTGGATGCCGACTGGATCGAGGCCACCGCCGGGTCGTTCGTGCTGGTCCCCGGCGGGGTCACCCACGACTTCGAGAACCGCGGCGCAGAGCCGGCCGGGATGCTGAACGTGTCGGCCCCCGGCGACTTCGAGCAGCACATGCCGGGCATCGCCCAGTGGTTCGTAGACCGGTCACCGGAGGACGCCCGCGCCTGAGCCCGTCGTCGGGACCCGGCGCCGGGTGTCCCGGCAGGGTGGTGTCCCGGCAGGGCGGTGTCCCAGCGGCCGGTGTCCCGGCAGGGCGGCGTCCCGGCAAGGGGTGCGGCAGCGGGTAAGAATCGGCCGGTGCCCCGCCGACGGCAGCCGCACCGACCGTTCGCCCTGGACGGCTCCCACTGGCGGGCGGACGGTCGGCCGAAGGTGCGGTACGGCACCCAGGGGGAGGCGCTGTCGGTGGCCGAGGAGCGGGCCCGGGAAGCCGGCACCGACCTGACGGTGTACCGCTGCGAGTTCTGCGGCGGCTGGCACATGGGCCGCCGAGGGGGCCGCGACGAGGACTGAAAGCGACCAGGACCCGCAGGCCCTCCCGGTCCGGTCGCGTCCCGGTCCCCCACCCCCGCCGCACCCCGGTCCGCTCCGCCCGCCGGGCCCGGCGCCGCCGGCGGAGCCCGTCCCAGACGCCGTGACCGTCATCAAACGTTCGTTGACATCCCCGGCCCTCCGACGTACCATCTGAACTATCGGACGATCTGTCCGATAGTTCAGAGGAGACGTCCGGCATGACCATCACCGACATCACCCCCGTCGACCTGTCCGACTCCCGGACCTTCGTGCCCGGAGTCCCCCACGAGTACCTGGGGTGGCTGCGCAAGAACGACCCGGTGCACTGGCAGGAGGAGGCCAACGGGCCGGGGTTCTGGGCGGTGACCAAGTACGACGACTGCGTCACGGTCAACCGGGACTACGAGCGGTTCTCGTCGGCGAGGAAGGGCACCATGCCGTTCGAGCTGACCGACGACGAGATCGCGCAGCAGAGCCTGATGATGCTGAACATGGACCCGCCGCTGCACACCCGGTACCGGCGGCTGGTCAACAAGGGGTTCACCCCCCGGATGGTGCGGGACCTGGAGGAGAACATCCACCGCACCACCGACCGGATCATCGACTCGGTGTGCGAGAAGGGGTCGGCCGACTTCGTCACCGAGATCTCCGCCGAGCTGCCCCTGCAGGTCATCGCCGAGCTGTTGGGGGTGCCGCAGGAGGAGCGGCACAACATGTTCGAGTGGTCCAACCGGATGGTCGGCAACGAGGACCCCGAGTACGGCGTCACCGCCGAGGACGCCCTGCAGGCCGCCATGGAGCTGTACGGGTACGCCAGCGAGCTGTTCGCCAAGAAGCGGATCGATCCCCACGGGGACCTGATGAGCGCCCTCACCCAGGTGGAGGTCGACGGGGAGCGGCTGAGCGACCTGGAGCTGGAGCTGTTCTTCCTGCTGCTGACCGTGGCCGGCAACGAGACCACCCGGAACCTGATATCGGGCGCGCTGCACGCCTTCTTCCAGTTCCCGGACCAGTGGCAACGGCTGCTGGCCGACCGCTCCCTGGTGCCGGCGGCGGTGGAGGAGATGCTGCGGTTCGTGACCCCGGTGATGAACTTCCGGCGGACCGCCACCTGCGACCTGGAGCTGAGCGGGACGCCGGTCAGGGAGAACGACAAGATCGTGTTCTTCCACGCCTCCGCCAACCGCGACGAGGCCGTCTTCGACCACGGTGACCGGTTCGACGTCGGCCGGGACCCCAACCCCCACATCGCGTTCGGCGGCGGCGGCCCCCACTTCTGCCTGGGCGCCAACCTGGCCCGGATGGAGATCCGGGTGATGTTCGAGCACCTTTTGGACCGGCTGCCGGACATCCACCAGGATGGGGAGGTGCAGCGACTGCAGTCCCAGTTCATCAACGGCGTCAAGCACCTGCCGGTGGCGTTCACCCCGTCGGCCCCGGTCGGGGCCTGACGGCTCCGGTCACGGCCCGGACCCCGCGGCGGACGGCACCGGCACCATGGCTCGGCGGTCCCCGGACGAGCTGAAAGAGGTCATCCGCGACTTCCGGCGCGACCAGATCATCGACGTCGCCCGCCGGCTGTTCGGTGACCGTGGCACCACCGAGGTGGCCATGGACGACATCGCCGCCGAGGCCGGGGTGGCCCGGTCGACGGTGTACGTGTACTTCGCCAACCGTGACGACCTGCTCCGGGCCTGCCTGCAGCGGATGTACCAGCAACTGCAGGACGCCCTGACGGCGGCCCGGGAGGGCGAGACCGGCCCACCGGACCGGCTGCGGTCGGTGGTGAAGGGGCTGCTGGAGCGCATCGACGACAACCCGGCGTTCTTCCGGCTGGCGGTGGCCACCCAGGCCACCGGCAACAAGCCCGGCGCCGCCGCGGTGGACGCCGAGCTGGCGTTCATCGGCCTGGACATGGCCGGCATCCTGGAGGACCTGGTGGACGACGGCATCCGGCAGGGCCTGTTCCGCAAGGTCGACCCCACCCGGGCCGCCGCCCTCATCGGCCAGCAGGTGTTCGGGGCCCTGTCCGTCCGGGCCGGCGACCCCCGGCCGCTGCCCATCGACGACGCCGCCGACGAGATCTGCGACTTCGTCCTCCACGGCCTGGTCGCCGCCCCCGACCCGACCTGACCCCTACCGGAGGAGAACCCGTGCACTTCGACCTGTGGGTGCCCACCGCCAACCCGTTCGCCACCCCCGACCTGCTGGCCGCCCTGGGCCGGGAGGCCGAGGACCGCGGCATCCACCGCATCTGGGTCGGCGAGCACGTGGTGCTGTTCGACCACTACGGGTCCCGGTACCCGTACGCCGACGACGGCCGGATCCCGGCGCCGCCCGGGTCCGGGATCCTGGAGCCGTTGAACACCCTGTCGTTCCTGGCCGCCCACACCTCGACGGTCCGGCTGGGCACCGCCATGCTGCTGCTGCCGCAGCGCAACCCGGTGTACACCGCCAAGGAGGTGGCCACGGTGGACTGGCTGTCCGGCGGCCGCGTCGACCTGGGCATCGGGGTGGGGTGGCTGAGGGAGGAGTTCGACGCGGTCAACGTGCCCTGGCCGGAGCGCGGGGCGCGGACCGACGACTACCTGGAGGTGCTGCGGACCCTGTGGTGCGACGACCCGTCGTCGTTCGACGGCCGGTTCTACCGGCTGCCGCCGGCGTCGATGTTCCCGAAGCCCCTCCAGCACCCGCACCCCCCGGTCCACATCGGCGGGGAGACCGACGCCGCCCTCCGTCGGGTGGCCCGGGCCGGGCAGGGCTGGCACACCTTCAACCGGCTCCCCGACGACCTGGCCGAGCCGCTCCGCCGGCTGGACCAGTTGCTGGCCGACCACGGCCGGTCACGGTCCGAGATCGAGGTCACGGTGTGCCCGTACTTCCAGGACCTCACCCCGGAACGGGTGGAGGGGTACGCGGCGGCCGGGGCGAACGCGGTGGCCGCCCTGTTCTTCGCCGGCTCCGCCGACGACGTCCCGGCCATGCTGGACGCCCTGGCGCCGTCGCTGGAGCGGGCGGCCGCGGTCGGCTGACCCGGCCGGCCGGCTGGCGGCCCGCGGTCGGGTGGCCCACCCCGGGGGGCCGGATGACTCGGGGGGCCGGATGGCAATACCGGGTATATTCACGGTATGGCCAAGGTGATGGTGTCCCTGCCCGACGACCTGCTGCGGGCCGTCGACGTGGAGGCGGTCCGCCGTGGCACGACCCGGAGCGGGCTGCTCCGCGAACTGGCCGAGGAGTCGCTACGGCGGCGCAGCGTCCACCGGGCAGAGCGCATGGCCGAGATCGACGGCCGTCGCGGCCCGGCCGGCGGCCATGGGGGTGGGGTGGCCGAGCTGGTCAAGACGACCAGACCGGAACGGTGACGGTGTGGTTCCTCGACGCCGGCGTGCTGCTGGCGAGCGAGGACGTTGACGACGAGCACCATCGGGACGCCGGCCGGCTGCTCGCCGGGCCGGACCCGTTGGCCACGTTGGACCTGGCGTTCTACGAGGTGGCCAACGTCGCGGTGCGTTCCTGGAGGGACACGGCGGCGGCCGGCCGCCTGCGAGAACGGGTGGCGGCCGTCGCGGACGACGGTGGCCTGGTCCGGGCCGACGCCGCGCTCCTCGACGACGCGTCGGCGCTCGCCGACGAGCAGGGCATCTCGGTGTACGACGCCGCCTATGTCGCCGCCGCCCGACGATCGGGCGCCCGCCTCGTCAGTTGCGACCTTCGCGACCTGGTGTCCCGCGGGCTGGCCTGCGTGCCGGGCGACGCGACGGCCGGCCGCCGATGACCGTCCGCCGGGCATAGCCCTCTTCCGCCGAGGCGGTCATCCGCTCGGCGGCGACGTCCCCTCCGCCGGCTCCCGGCCCTGCTCGGCCGGCGTCGGGTCGGCGTAGACGTACTTGCCGCCCCGCAGCCAGGACGCCCCGGCGGCGATCAGGCAGGCGGCGACGGCGAAGTCGAGGGCGGCGTGGAGGCCGTCGGCGAAGGCGGCGGTGATGAGGCGGGGGAAGAACTGCCGGCCGGTGAGGGCGTGCCGGGTGGCGGCGGGGAGGTGGCCGAGGACGGACGGCCCCAGGAGGTGCTGGATGGGGTTGTAGCCCAAGAAGGCGGCGAAGAGGGTGGAGACCGGGGGGAGGTGGGAGGACTGGGCGGCCGCGGCGGCGGGGACGCCGTGGCTGACGAGGCCGCGGTACAGCTCGGCGGGGAGGGAGGAGGACAGGCCGATGATGATGAGGGTGAAGAAGATGCCGATGGACAGCACCTGGCCGGAGTTCTGGAAGGTGGAGTTCATGCCGGAGCCGACGCCGCGGTGCTGGGGGGGCAGGGCGTTCATGACGCCGGCGCGGTTGGGGGCGGCGAAGGCACCCATGGCGAGGCCGTTGACGAGCAGCAGCAGCCCGAAGGCCCAGTAGGAGAAGTCGACCGGGAGGCATTCGAGGAGGCCGAAGGACAGGGCGGCGGCCAGCATGCCGCCGCAGGCGAACGGCCGGGAGCCGAACCGGTCGGACAGGTAGCCGGAGATGGGGCCGGCGATGAGGAAGCCGGCGGACAGCGGCAGCATGTAGATGCCGGCCCACAGCGGGGTGCGGGCGAAGTCGTAGCCGTGCAGGGGCAGCCAGATGCCCTGCAGCCAGATGATCATGGTGAACATGAGGCCGCCGCGGCCGATGGCGGCGAGCAGGGTGGACAGGCTGCCGGCGGTGAACGCCCGGATGCGGAACAGGGCCAACTGGAACATAGGGTCGGGCACCCGGTTCTCGATGACGGCGAAGGCGGCCAGGAACAGGACGGCGGCGGCCAGGCAGCCGAGGACGAACGGGCTGGTCCACCCCATGGCGTGGCCGCCGTGGGGCTGGATGCCGTAGGTGATGCCGACCATGAGCAGGATGAGGCCGACGGCGAAGGTGACGTTGCCGGCCCAGTCCAGCCTGGCGGCGGCCCGGCGGGGGATCTCGCGGAGCTTGCGGTAGGCCCAGACGGTGCCGAACAGGCCGACGGGGACGGACACCAAGAAGATGAGCCGCCACTGGATGGGGCCGAGGACGCCGCCGAGGACCAGGCCGATGAAGACGCCGCTGATGCCGGCGACCTGGTTGATGCCGATGGCCATGCCGCGCTGGCCGGGCGGGAAGGCGTCGGTGAGGATGGCGGTGGAGTTGGCGATGAGGAAGGCGGCGCCGACGCCCTGGAAGATGCGCATGACGATCAGGTAGACGCCGGCCGCGGTGCCGGTCATCCAGGTGACCGACAGGGCCAGGGAGAAGAAGGTGTAGACGGCGAAGCCGAGGTTGTACATCCTGACCCGGCCGTACATGTCGCCGAGGCGGCCGAGGCCGACGACGAGGACGCTGGTGACCACCATGAAGCCGAGGATCATCCAGAGCAGGTAGAAGGAGTTGCCGGGCTGCAGCGGGTCGATGCCGATGCCCCGGAAGACGTCGGGCAGGGCGATCAGCATGATGGAGGTGTCGATAGTGGCCATCAGCACCCCCAGGGTGGTGTTGGACAGCACCACCCACTTGTACCGATCGGGAGGGCCGCCGGGGTGGGCCGCGACCCCCGGCGGCGGGGCCAGGTCGGCGGCCAGCAGCCCTGTGCCCTTCGTCATCGAGGTCGTCGGCTTCATCCGACGTTGACGTTAACGGAAACTGAGTGCCCGGGAGCCGGCCGGCGCCCTCCGGCGGGGCCGCGGCGTCACACCCCGGCCGTATGGTGCCGGACGTGACCAGGACCCATCCCCGAGCGGCCGCCGGCAGCCCGGTAGCGTCGGCCCATCTGCCATGACTGAACGCCGCCGGACCTCCACCTCCACCTCCAACTTCGGCGTGGGGCGCAGGGAAGCGCACGACGCACGGGCCTTCTATGCCCGGTTCGAGGCCCCGGAACTGTTGGACGACGAGACGGTCGCCGAGCCCCGACCGGTGCCGGAGCCGTTCATCGTGGGCGACGCCAGAACGATGAGCGCGGTCGACGACAACAGCGTGGCGCTGGTCGTCACGTCCCCGCCGTACTTCGCCGGCAAGCAGTACGAAGAGGAGTTGCACCGCGACGGTGTCCCCAGCTCCTATGGGGAATACCTCCACATGCTTCGCGAGGTGTTCGAGGAGTGCCGGCGCGCCCTGGAGCCTGGCGGTCGGATAGCGGTGAACGTTGCGAACCTGGGCCGCAAGCCCTACCGGAGCCTGGCCGCCGATGTCATCAACATCCTTCAGGATGAATTGAAGCTGTTGCTGCGCGGCGAAGTCGTCTGGCAAAAAGGGGAAGGTGCCAGCGGTTCCTGCGCGTGGGGCTCGTTCCGCAGTGCGTCCAACCCGGTGCTCCGCGATCTGACCGAGCGAGTGGTCATCGCCAGCAAGGGCCGGTTCGCCCGCGCGAAGAGCGTCCAAGAACGCGCCAAGCTCGGCCTGCCCCATCGCAACACGATCAAGGCGGACGACTTCGCCGCGTACACGCTCGACGTCTGGAGTGTCCCCCCGGAGAGTGCTCGGCGCGTCAACCATCCCGCACCGTTCCCCGTCGAGCTGCCGGCCCGGCTGATCGAGCTGTACACCTACGAAGACGACCTGGTCCTGGACCCGTTCATGGGTTCGGGATCGACCTTGGTCGCTGCCGACGGTCTCCGTCGGCGCTTCATCGGGTACGACCTCGATCCGGCCTATGTGGACCTGGCACGACAGCGCGTCGACGACGAGCGCGCCGCCCGGCAGGAGCCCTCGGGCACGAGGTCGGCCCGGAAGGCTTCTGGCAAGGGGCCACGGCGAGGTGGTCAGCCGTCGACCGGAAAGTCCGCAGGACGGGGACGGAAGAGCCCCCGGGCGGAGACGACGCCGGAAGACTTCCAGGCTCGGGCCAGCCGGGAAGGGAAGGCCGCCCAGGACCTGGCTGAGGAATTGCTGTTGGAAGCAGGGTTCTCGGTGTGCGGTCGAAATCAGCGGATCCCCCGGACCGGCGTGGTCGTCAACTTCGTGGCCGAAGACGCGGCCGGCGAGGCTTGGTATTTCGACGTCTCGGGCGCCTTCACCACGCACCGCGGGGGGCTGCTCAGAACGGACACGGTGTGGAAAACGCTGGGTCGGGCGAACGTGCTGGTACGCAACGGAAAATGGCCGCTGGTGTTCTTGACGTCCCATCTGCCGAAACGACCGAGCGAAGGGGAGACGGCACTTCGAGCTGCCGGCCCCAAGGCCTTCTTCGACGCCATCTGCATGCTGACAGGGGACCACTTGGATCGCCTCCGTGCATACGCCCAAGGCAACTGCCGAGACGGGCCACTCGAGGGATTTTGGACCCGCCACGAGATCGACCGGCCCTGATGTCCAGGGTCGTCGCCTACGCCGTCGTGCATGAAGATCCCCCCACGGTGTTCATCGCCGACGACATGGAGACCCTCAATTGGGTGCTGGCCTTGAAGCTCATTGCACCGACCGGCCCGAGAGGGCTCCCAGTGGGTGTTCGCACCCAGCTTCGTGACGCGGTTGCCGAAGAACGCTGGGGGGATGCGGTGGCCACCTGGATCACGTATACCGGCATAGCCGTCGACGTCTACCCGTCCACCGAGCTCTATGAAGAACACGACATGGAGTTGGCTTCGCTGGAGCTGCAGTTCAGACCGTTGTTCGAGGACTGAGTGCCGTCGACACTGACCACGGTGACCGAGCTGGCCACCGGGCTGGGGATGCTGGGGGACGCGACGGTGGACGACGCCCTGGAGCGGCGGCCGGCGGAGATGGTCAGCGTGGCCCCGGCCACCTGGGACCAGCTCCGGGCGCTGCGGCGCGGCGGGGCGCACGACGGGCAGTTCGAGGCGGCGTTCGCCAACGGCGCCGCCTTCCTGGCAGCCACCGGCGCCCTGCGGGGGCGGCGGCCGGCGGTGGTGGAGTGGAAGGGGTCGCAGCGGGCGCCGGGGGACGAGGTGGCGCCGATCGACCTGCGGGTGGACCACGTGTACCTGGTTAGCTGCAAGTACCGGTCCAAGATCCTGTGCAACGCCTCCCCGGCCCACCTGTTCGACGAGCTGCTGGTCGGCCGGCACGGGCGGCGCAGCGGGGACTGGTACGCCGGGACCGCCGCGGCCGAGTACGACGCCCTGTACGACCTGGTGCGGTCCGCGGTGGACCCGGTGGGGCTGCCGTCCCGGGCGGACGACCTGCGGGCGGACCACCGGCGGCGGCTGGCGCAGGCCCTGGCGGCCGGCTGGCCGGACGGCGGGGCGGCGGCGTACGGCGAACTGGCCCGGGCGGTCGGTGCCGGGTCGGCGGCCCGGTGGTCGGCGGCGCTGGGCAGCCGGGAGGCCGGCGAGGCCATGCTGTGGCGGCTGCTCCGGATGGGCAGCGCCCCGTACTTCGTGCTGGGGTCGACCCCGGCGGCGTCGCTGCGGCTGCGGATCGCCACCCCGTGGGACTGGCGGCAGCAGTTCCGGCTGGCCGCCTTCGAGGTGACCGCCCAGGACGGCGGGCAGCCGCGGGTGGGATGGCGGGCGGAGGTGCGGGACCGGCACACCGGGGGGACGGTGCCGGTGCACGGGCACGTGGAGGTGCGGTGGAGCCACGGCCGGTTCGGGGGACTGCCGGAGGCCAAGGTGTACCTGGACAGCCCCCACGACGCCGTCCCGGGGTACTTCCCGCTGGCGTGACCGCCGGGGGTCCGGGGGGTCCGGGGGTCCGGCGTGATCGGCGTGATCCGGCGGCGGGGTCCGGCGGGTTTCCTCCGTTGACGACAACAGGCTCCTCCGGTACGTTTACCAAACGATTGGTAGATATCGACGTCGTGGAGGGGCGATGGCACTGGAATCGGCCAAACTCAACCGGGTGATCCTGCTGGTGGACGACCTGGAGGCAGCGATCGAGCGGTTCTCTGCCCTGCTGGGGGTCGAGTTCACCGTGCTGGAGGTACCCGACCTCGACGCCAGGGCCGCCATTTGCGACGGCGGCATCGAGCTGGTGGCCAGCCTTCGTGACGGGGTGCTGCCCGCCGGAGCACGGCGCGGGAACGGGGTCCTCATCGGCGTCGGGTTCCGCGTCGACGACATCGACGGCAGCAAGGCCGAGGCGACCCGGCTGGGCTTGCGAGCGGTGCCCGAGTTCGAGATCGGGCAGGCCGGTGCCACCTTCCGGGAGTGCGTCTTCGAGAAGGAGTCCTTCGGCGACATCCCCATCGCCATCGAGCAGTTCGAGGGGGACAGCTTCGTGCGGGCCATCCTGGGTGGCGGGGACGCCCCGTCAGGGGGAGAGGCGTGACCCCGAAGGGTCAGATCCGGTTGATCAGGCCGAAGTAGCGGGAGTGGGTGTTCTCCAGAGCTGTCCGGCTCTCGGCCCCCAGCACGACGATCTCCAGGTCGGGGTTGTCGCGGTTCTCGATCTCCAACCGCAACCGTTCGGCCATGGCCGTCCGCTGGTCGGCGAACTCCTCGATCTCCGTCACCAGCTCACCACGAGGCCGGTTGAAGACCAACAGGTAGTACGTCACGGGTCGAGCCTACCCGTCTTGATGATCTCGACCACTGTCTCAAGGATGTTGCGGAACTGAACCTTCAAGCCTTCTACACTGGTCCGCTCGACGTCGGGCGGCGCTTGTGTCGAGAGGGTGTCGACTTTCTCCAGGTCGTCGATGGTGTCGGCAAGCGCTATCAGTTCACGGGTGAACCCACCTCGCGTCCCGAAGGTCCGCATCGTTGGCAGGTCTGGCTGCTCCGGCCCCTCCCCATACCGCACCCCCCGACCCCATACGTCGCCCAATGCCTCCATCGCTTGTGCCCATTGGTCTTGGAGATGCGTCCGCACCTGGATCTCCACTCGACATCCACGGACCCTCGGAACTACATGGACGGCCCGGTATCCGTACATTGGCTTCGCCCGCCTGTCAACGACCTTCGCTGTCGGCCAAAGGTCCAGAACTTCAGCGACAACCGCATCCTGCTCGGTCCGGGTCATCTCGAAGGCGATCCGGGCACCGGCAAGGTCGTCGATACCCCTCAACGTCAGTCGTGGCTCCCTACGAAGCTTGTCGATGATGGTGGAGGACGTCTTGAGCCGGGTGGTCGGATACAACCCGACGCTTCGGAGCTGCTCGGCTGCATGCTCCAATGCATGCGCGTGCTGCGCAAGCACCTCTGCAAGGAGCACCAGATCGGCTTCGGTCGCCTGGGGCTCGTCACGGAGACGCCGACCCAACTTGTCGATCTGTGAACCGCTGGGCGGGACCACCTGCCCATAGTCTTTTATCGTTGTGACAACGGGTCCTCACGGAAGTTCTTCATGGCCGCTGAGCGGCAAATTGAGTGAGCACATAGACAAAAAATGGGCTGCTGGTGACGTGAACACGAAGACACGGCTGGCACGACGACGGCCACTCGTTCGGGCACGACCTGAGTCGGTCGAGTAGACACAGACAATGAGCACCAACGGGGGGAACGGTCGGGGCGGCACCAGGACGGACGGCGGCGGGGACGGACGGCGTAGGACGGCGCTGGTCACCGGGGCCAGCCGGGGCATCGGGAAGGCGGCGGCCCTGGCCCTGGCCGAAGCCGGCCTGGACGTGGCCGTCACCGCCCGCACCCTGCACCCCGGAGACGGCCGGGACGACTCCGACGTGGGCGACGACCGCCCGGTGCCGGGCAGCCTGGACGAGACCGCGGCGGCCGTCGAGGCCCGGGGCGGCCGGGCACTGCCGGTGGTGGCCGACCTGTTGGACCACCGTTCGCTGCAGGCCGCGGTGGCCACCGTGCTGGACCGGTGGGGCCGCATCGACGTGCTGGTCAACAACGCCATCACCACCGGTCCCGGCGGCATGGTGCCGTTCGTGGACCTCACCGTGGACCAGCTCCGGACCCGGCTGGAGGCCAACGTGGTGTCCCAGGCCGTCGTCGTCCAGGCGGTGCTGCCGTCGATGCTGGCCGCCGGAGGGGGCACCGTCGTCAACGTCACCTCCGCCGTCGCCTTCTCCGACCCGCCGGCCCCGGTCGGCCAGGGAGGCTGGGGGTTCGGCTACGCGGCGTCCAAAGGGGCGTTCCACCGGCTGGCCGGCATCCTGGCGGTGGAGCTGGGCCCCCGGGGGATCGTGGCCGTCAACCTGGAACCGGGGTACGTGGAGACCGAGCGGATGCTGGTCAACGCCGCCGCCAACGGCCTGGAGGGGCACTACCGGGGCGCTCCCCCGTCGGTGCCCGGCACCGTCATCGCCTGGTTGGCCAGCACCCCGGAGGGCGCCGCCCGCAACGGCCAGACCGTCCGGGCCCAGAAGGTGGCCCTGGAGCTCGGGCTCCATCCGGACTGGCGGGCCCCGCGGTCGTGAAGGTCTACGCCGGCATGGACCCCCGCCTGCCGTTGGCGGAGGTCCCGGCGTACGCCCGGCGGGTGGAGGCGCTGGGGTACGACGGCCTGCACGTCGCCGAGACCGTCCACGACGCCCTGGCGGCCAGCCTGCTGGCCGTGGAGCACACCGACCGGATGGTGGTGCGGTCGTCGGTGGCCGTAGCGTTCCCCCGCAGCCCCACCCTGACGGCGTATGCCGCCTGGGACCTGGCCAAGCTGTCCGGCGGCCGGTTCCAGCTCGGCCTGGGCACCCAGGTCCGCGGCAACATGGAGGGCCGGTTCGGGGTGCCCTGGTCGGACCCGGTCGGTCGGATGCGCGACTACCTCGGCGCCCTGGACGCGCTCTACCGCACCTTCCGGACCGGCCAGCCGCTGGCGTTCGCCGGGGACCACTACCGGCTGAGCCGGATGCAGCCGTACTTCAACCCCGGCCCCGACCCGGACGTCGAGCCGCCGCCGACCTGGCTGGGCGGGGTCAACGCCGGCATCTGCGAGCTGGCCGGCGAGCGGGCCGCCGGGTTGGTCACCCACCCCACCAACTCCGACCCGCGGTACCTGGAGGCGGTCTGCCGGCCCAACGTCCGGATCGGGGCCGACCGGGCCGGCCGGGACCCGGCCGCCGTGGAGCTGGTGGCCGGCGGCCCGGTGGCCACCGGGGCCACCGATGCCGAGGTGGCCGCGGAGCGGGAGCGGCAGCGCCGGCTGTCCGCGTTCTTGTGGTCCACCCCGGCCTACCGGACCACCCTGGACCTGTACGGCTGGGGACACCTGGCCGACCAGCTCCGGGCCATGGTCCGGGAGGACCGATGGGACGACCTGCACCGGGTGGTCACCGACGACGTCCTGGACACCCTGGTCCCCACCGCCCCGTTCGACGGCCTGGCCGCCGTGCTGCTGGACCGGTACCGCGACCTGGCCGACGGCGTCCTCCTCCCACCGCCGGCCGACCCGGTGCACGACCGGCGGTTCGCCGACGTGGTCGCCGCCGTCCGGCAGGGATAGGCGTCTGGGCGGCCCGGGCCGGGGCCGGGTCGCGGTCCGAACGGTGGCCGGGATCGGGACAGGGGCCGGGCCGGGCGGCCTTCGGTCAGGCCACCACCAGCGGGCCGTAGGTGGCGCACAACCCGTAGGCGTCCACCAGCAGGAACCCGAAGATGAGCACCAGCACCACCGGCCGCCACCACGGGTGGTTCCGGGCCCGGGCCGCCGGCATGTACCAGGCCGGCAGCGGCCCCGGGGCCGGCGACGGGAACTGCGACAGGTACAGGTCCACCGGCACCGCATCGTCCGGGACCGGCCGGCCGGGGTCGGCCGCCAGGGCCAGCGCGGTCAGCTCCTCATCGGTCAGCCCGCCGCCAGCCAACCTTCCGCCGGCCAACCTTCCGCCGACCAGCCCCCCGCCGGCCACCTCGGCGTCCACCGGCCGGGTCCGGTCGGCGGCCACCGCCGGTCAGCCCCCCAGCTCGTCTTTGAGGGCCAGCACGTTGAACGGCGCCCCGGCCGGGTCCATGGCGACGGCGAACCGTCCCGGCTGGATGTCGGTGGGGCCCATCATCACGGTGCCGCCCAGCTCCTTGATCCGGGCCACGGTCTGGTCGGCGTCGGCCACGGCGAAGTACACCCCCCAGTGCGGCGGCACCTCCGCCGGCATCTCCGCCGGCTTCTGCATCATGCCGCCCACCGACCGGCCGGCCACCTTCCACTCGGTGTACGCCATCCCGTCACCACCCTGGGTCTCGGAACCCCAGCCGAGGACGGCGGCGTAGAACGCCTTGGCCCCCTCCACGTCGGTGGTCACCAGCTCGCTCCAGCAGTAGGTGTTCGGCTCGTTGACCAGCCCGGCCCCCTGGTGCTGCGCCGGCTGCCACAGCCCAATGACCGCCCCGGCCGGGTCGGCGACGACGGCCAACCGGCCGGCGTCCATGACGTCCATCGGCGGCACCAACACCTGGCCGCCGGCCGGCGCCACCTTGGCCACCACGGCGTCGGCGTCGTCGACGTTGACGTACGTCATCCACACCGTCGGCATGTTCGGGTCCATCTTCGGCCCCAACCCCGCCACCGGCCGGCCGCCGATGGCCGCCAGCGTGTACCCGCCGGCCTCCGGCGGCCCTTCGGGGGTGTCCCAGCCGAACAACCCCCCGTAGAACGCCCGGGCCTTCGGCAGGTCGTCGGTGCTCAGGTCCACCCACGACGGCACCCCGTGGTCGTAGCGGTCCATCTCCATGATGCGCCTCCTCTACGGCTCCGCCCCCCGATCCCGACCCTAACCCCGCCCGGACCGGCCTGCTCGTGAACGTTCGGCGACGGCCGTACCGATCCGCCGGGCCAGCCCGGCCGTACCGATCCGCCGGGCCCGGCCGGCCGGTGCAGGGTACGGCCCGACCGGTCCCCGGCCAGGGTCCGGGGCGATGGGATGATGGCCGGATGCCGAACCCGTTGACCGACGGCATCGAGCGGCTGGCCCAGGCCGTGGCGGAGCGGGTGGTCAACCTGGTGCTGGAGGCCGTCGACCTCGACGCCGTGCTGTCCCGGGTGGACGTGGACGCCGTGGTGGACCGGGTGGACGTGGACAAGATCGTCCGCCGGGTGGACGTGGAGCAGATCGTGGACCGGGTGGACGTGGACAAGATCGTGGAGCGGGTGGACGTGGAGCGGATCGTGGAGCGGATCGACGTCAACGCCCTGGTGGCCCGGGTGGACGTGGACCGCATCGTCGGCCAGTTGGACATCGACGCCCTGGTGGAGCAGACCGAGCTGGGCGCCATCATCGCCAAGTCGACCACCGGGGTACTGACGGAGGCGCTGGACCTGCTGCGCAGCCAGGGGGTCGGCCTGGACGACTTCTTCGCCCGGTGGACCAACCGGCTCCTCCGTCGGGACCCGTCCACCCTGCCCCTCGGACCGGCCCTGCTGGTGGGCACCGACCGGAGCCGGGCGGCACCGACGTGACGGTGCTCCCGCCCCGCTCGCCGGAGCTGGCCGAGAGCCGGCAGGGCCACTACGCCGGCGCGGCGAGCCGCCTGGTGGCCTTCGCCCTGGACATCGGGGCCGTATGGCTGCTGTACACCCTGGGGGCCGCGGCGGTGTCGCTGGCCGGCCAGCTCATCGTCGGCCACCCCGTCACCCTCGGCCACTACCAGGTCGTCGCCGTCGTCGTCCTGGTGTGCTGGGGGTTCGTCTACTTCGCCTACCAGTGGTCCCTGAACGGCAAGACCGTCGGCATGGCCCTGTTCGGCCTCCAGGTGGTCCAGGCCGACGGGGAGCCGGTGGCCGCCCGGCAGGCGGTGCTGCGGACCCTGGTGCTCCCGTTCAGCTTCCTGCTCCTCGGGGTGGGGGCCTGGATGGTCCTGGTGCAGCGGGAACGGCGGGCCCTGCACGACGTGGCGGCACGGACGGCGGTGGTCTACGCCTGGGACGCCCGGGCGGCCCGGCTGCGGTGGCTCGCCCGCAAGGAGGCGGCACCGCGGCGGTAGCCTGGCCGTCCATGGAGGCCGGGAACGTGGTCGGGGACGTGGTCGGGGACGTGGTCGGGAGCCGCCGTGGACGCTGACCCCGCCGACGACGGCTTCGACCTGGACCTGCTGGCCGCGTCCCTGCACGCCGACGGCGACGACGTCCGCATGTTGCTCCGGGTGCTCACCGACCGGCTGGCCGGCGTCCTCGGCGACCGGATGGAGGTGGAGCGGGCCGGCGGCCGGCTGTTCCGCCGGTCCGACGACGTCAGGCGGGTGTCCGTCCACCTGGGCGACGACCGGCTGGACGCCACCGTGGACCACGGCGTCCTGGTCTGCACCGTCGCCCGCAACAGCGGCGGCATCCGCATCCGGTCCACCAGGGTCGCCCTCGACCGGTGGCTCCGGCAGCTCCTCGCCGCCCTGCGGGACGAGGCCGCTTCCAGCCAGGCCACCCGCCAAGCCCTGGAGGACCTGGTGGTGGCGAACCGGCTGCCCGACCAGGCCAACCGGCTGCCCGACCAGGCAGGGGGCGGGCCGGCCGCGATCGGCGACGGGGGTGCCCCATGACCGACGACACCGCGGCAACAGGTCCACTGACGACGCCGACGCCGACGCCGCCGACGCCGCCGGCACCGGTGATGCCGGAGGGGCTGCCCCCGGACGCCGGCCGGCGGCTGGCCGAGCTGGAGGACCGGCCGGGGCACAAGGGGATGTTCACCTCGGACCTGTCGGTGAACGAGTTCCTGCTGATCAAGGAGGTGGGGTTCCACCCGCTGGGGTTCGTGATGGGCAGCTCCATCTACCACCTGGGCATCCAGACCCGGCGGTGGTCGCAGAGCCAGGAGCTGGCCAAGCTGACCGAGGCCATGTACAACGCCCGGGAGCTGGCCATGGACCGCATGGACGCCGAGGCCACCGAGCTGGGGGCCGACGGCGTCGTCGGGGTGCGGCTGGACGTCAACTACTACGAGTGGGGGTCGGACACCGCCGAGTTCATCGCGGTGGGCACCGCGGTCAAGGCGGAGGACGGCCGGTCGTACCGCAACAACCAGGGCAAGCCGTTCACCTCCGACCTGTCCGGCCAGGACTTCTGGACCCTGATGCAGACCGGCCACGTCCCCCTCGGCCTGGTCATGGGGACCTGCGTGTACCACATCGCCCACCGCAGCCTGGGCCAGACCCTGCGGACGGCGGGCCAGAACACCGAGCTGCCCAACTTCACCCAGGCCCTCTACGAGGCCCGGGAGCTGGCCATGACCCGGATGCAGGACGAGGCCGAGCACCTCGGC
Source organism: Acidimicrobiales bacterium (assembly GCA_035547695.1). GTDB lineage: Bacteria > Actinomycetota > Acidimicrobiia > Acidimicrobiales > RAAP-2 > DASZUK01. The sequence continues at coordinate 1,354 of DASZUK010000039.1, read as the reverse complement.
GCCACCGGCATCGTGGGGGTGCGGCTGGAGGAGAAGACCCACATGTGGGGGGACCACACCATCGAGTTCCTGTCCCTCGGCACCGCCGTGGCCAAGACCGACGGCGACTACACCATCCCGCCGCCGCGCACCGTCATCTCCCTGGACGGCTGAGGGCCATGGCCGGCCCCGACGGCTCGCCGGACCCGGTGCCGGGTGCAGCCCCACGGCCGCCGGCTGAGCCGGCGGGGGCAGGCCGCCAGCCGGACGTGCCGGGCGGTTCCGGCCTCCAGCCGGACGTGCCGGGCGGGGCCGATCCGGCCGGGCGGACCGCCGCCGACTGGACCCCGTCCGACGGGGACCTGCCGGAGGCCGCGGGCCGCCGGCTGGGTGACACGGCGTGGTCGTCGGGGTTGTCCATCGCCGACTTCGGGGCCTGCGCCGCCCTCGGCCTGGAGCCGGCGTCGGTGGTGCAGGGGTACGCGGTCATGCAGTGGACGTGGTACTCGGGGTCCATGTACCGCAACACATTGACCTGGCAGGGCCGGGCGGCCCCGGGGCAGTACGCGGAGCAATGGCAGTGCCCGCACGGGTTCGTCGGCGCCGAGCACCGGTCCTGGGGGTACAACGCGGAGGTCCCCTGGGTGCAGGACGCCTGGGCCGAGGGCTGGGGGAAGGCCCACGACCGGATGGTGGAGGAGGCGGTGGCCGCCGGCGCCCACGGCGTGGTGGGGGTGGTGGACGACATGCAATACCTCGCCGGCGGCTCCACCGCCGAGTTCCGCATCACCGGCACCGCCGTCCGGGTGCCCGGGGCCCGGTTCCCACGGCAGCCGTTCACCACCTACCTGGCCGGCCAACGGCTGGCCAAGCTGCTGGAGGCCGGCTACGTCCCGGTGTCGGTGGTAGCCACCCTCAGCGCGGTGCAGATGTTCGGGTACTGCATCACCCAGTACCAACTGGCCGGGACGTCCGGCACCAACTGGGGCGGCGCCGTCACCGGGGTCGGTTCCATCCAACAGGTCAACAAGGCCCAGCGGGCCGCCCGGCACCTGGCCCGGGAGCGGCTGCGGCACCAGTTGGACGGCGACTCCCTGCACGGCGTGGCCCTGGAGCAGTTCGAGCGGGAGGCCGGGGAGGGCGACATGACCGTGCAGTGCCTCCTGAAGGGCAACCGGGTCCGCCGGTACAAGGACTTCGACCCCCTCCCCGCCCCCGAACCGGTGGTCCGGCTGGCATGACACCCTCTGTGTCAACCCTAAGCAGCCAAATGTTCAACTCCCTGTGGTGCAGAGCTGCGGGCGAGCCGGGCAGCGGCCCCGTGCCGGGCCGGGTCGTAGGGCACACCGTCGATCCAGCAGCGCCAGATGACGCG
>DASZUK010000038.1:0-33848 GCA_035547695.1 Acidimicrobiales bacterium | reverse complement strand
AAGACGGTGTCCAACTGCTACCTGATCGGCCGCATCAAGAACGGCCAGTGGGTCCGCCAGGCCGACCCGTCGATCAGCAGCAAGACCAACGGGTACCGGTGCACCGACCAGTACTACGTGCCCCCCAACACCCCGTACTAGCCGTTCCGGCCGGTCCCCGGCCGCTGTTCGGTCCACCGCTCCGGGCCCCTCGACCGGTACGCTCCGCCGGGCCGTGGTCGTCACGCGAACGGGGGATCAGAAGCGGCATGAAGCTCGTGGTCGCCGTCATCAAGCCCTTCCAGTTGGACGACGTGAAGCAGGCAGTGAAAGCGCTCGGGGTGCGGGGCATGACCGTCACCGAGGCCCAGGGGTTCGGGCGCCAGCGCGGGCACGTCGAGGTCTACCGGGGGGCCGAGTACGTGGTCGACTTCGTGCCGAAGATCAGGCTCGAGGTCGCGGTGACGGACGAACAGGCCGACGAAGTGGTGGAGGCGGTCGTCGGGGCGGCCCACACCGGGGCCATCGGCGACGGCAAGGTCTGGGTCCTGCCCCTCGACGCCATCGTCCGGGTGCGGACCGGCGAGCGCGGCGTGGACGCCCTCTGAGCGTGGGCCGGCCATGAACACGGTGGACACCGTCTGGGTGTTGGTCTCCGCTGCCCTGGTGCTCTTCATGACGCCCGGGCTCGCCCTCTTCTACGGCGGCATGGTGCGGGTGAAGAACGTGCTGGCGGTGATGATGAACAACTACGCCGCCATCGGGGTGATCAGCGTGCTCTGGGCGGTCGTCGGCTTCAGCCTGGCCTTCGGCGGCGACGCCGGGGGCGGGTTGATCGGCGACCTCTCCTTCGCCGGCCTGGGTGGCCTGCACCACGGCCTCCCGGGGTTCCTCCACCTGGGCGCCTCGCCGATGTCGGTGGCCGTCTTCCAGATGATGTTCGCCGTCATCACCGCCGCCCTGATCAGCGGTGGGACGACCGACCGGATCAAGTTCCTCTCGTTCATCGTGCTCATCTGCGCCTGGCTGCTGGTGGTCTACGTGCCGCTCGCCCACTGGGTCTTCAGCCCGCAGGGCTGGCTGGCCAGCCGCGGCGTCCTCGACTTCGCCGGCGGCACCGTCGTCGAGATCAACTCCGGGTTCTCGACGTTGGCCATCGTGCTGGTCCTCGGCCGCCGCCGGGGGTGGCCCAACGAGGGGATGGCGCCGCACTCGGTGCCCCTCAGCCTGCTGGGCGTCGGCATCCTGTGGTTCGGCTGGTTCGGCTTCAACGCGGGGTCGGCGCTCGGCATGAACGACGTGGCGGTATCGGCCTTCGTCAACACCCAGTTGGCGGCCGCCGCCGGCCTGGTGAGCTGGATCGTGTTCGAGCGCGTGCGGGAGTCGTTCCCCACCACCCTGGGGGCGGCGTCGGGGGCGGTCGCCGGGATGGTGGCCATCACTCCCTGTGCGGGGTTCGTCACGCCCATGGGAGCGGTCGCCATCGGCCTCGTCGCCGGGCTGGCCTGCGCCCTGGCCGTCCGGGTGAAGTTCCGGCTCCGCTACGACGACTCCCTCGACGTACTGGGAGTGCACGGCGTCGGCGGGCTGGTCGGCATGGTGCTCCTCGGCTTCTTCGCCACCAGGTCCATCAACCCGACCGGCGCCGACGGCGTGTTCGCCGGCGGAGGGTTCCACCTCCTCGGCCTCCAGCTCCTGGCGGCCGTCGTCACCGCCGCCTTCTGCTTCGGCGCGACCTGGGTGCTGGCCAAGGCGGTGGACCTGACCCTCGGCCTCCGGGTGACCCCCGAAGACGAGTTCACCGGCCTGGACCTAACGCAGCACGCCGAGAGCGCCTACTCCCTCGGCGGCGCCGGCCGCATCAGCAACTGATCGGCCTCCGGCGCCGGTCCCCTTCACCGACTGCCCACTCCCTACCGGCCGCCGGCCCCCTTCACCGGCTGCCGGTGCCGGCGATGCCGACGATCGGGGCGTTCAACTGCCGGCCACCCATGGAGCCGGAGAAGGTGGCGGTGCCGAAGGCGAAGACGCCGCCGTCGCCGGCCACCTCCCAGTAGCCCTGCCCTGTGGGGGTGGCCGCCGTGCCGACGACCGGAGCACTGAGGTGTTGGTCGGCCACGGAGCCGGAGAAGGTGGCGGTGCCGAAGGCGAAGACGCCGCCGTCGCCGCCGACCAGCCGGTAGCCCTGAGCCGTCGGTGTGGCGGCGATGTCGACGATGGGAGCGTTGAGGTACTGGCCGGCCATGGAGCCGGAGAAGGTGGCGGTGCCGAAGGCGAAGACGCCGCCGTCGCTGGCCACCTCCCAGTAGCCCTGCCCTGTGGGCGTGGCCGTCATGCCGACGATGGGGGCATTGAGGTGCTGGCCGGCCATGGAGCCGTGGAAGGTGGCGGTGCCGAAGGCGAACAGGCCGCCGTCGCTGGCCACCTCCCAGTAGCCCTGGCCCGACGGCGGCGCCGGGCCGACGACGGTGATGGGCGTTCCGGTCAGTTGGCCCAGGGACGGCGACGTCGTGGCGGTGACCTGAGCGGTGATGCAGCCCGTCGCCGCGGTGAAGGACTGGTCGCTGAACGGCGCCCAGGCGGAGCCGTCCCACCAGTAGAGGGAGCCGACGGACCCGACGCCGCAACGGGTGATCGTGACCGAGCTGAAGTTGCTGCCCGCCGCCACCTTCACGTCCATGTAGATGCCGGTGCCACCGGGAACGGTGCTCGTGGTCGGGTTGGCCTGGTACAGGCCGATGCCGACCGAACCGGCGCCGGTCGCCACCACCGTGGCATCGGGCGCCGTCACCGTCGCCGTCCCGGTCGATGAGGTCGACGACGCCGTCGTCCATGTCGTCGAGCTGGTGGGCGGCGTCGGGGCGGGAGCGGCGTAGGTGAACGCTGTCGCCAGGGAGGCCGTGCCGCCGGTGGTGGTGACGGCCACCGCGACCGGGCCGGCCAGGTGGGCCGGGGCGACGGCGGTGACCGTCGTGGCGTTCACGTCCACCACTGTGGTGGCCGTTGCGCCGCCGAATGTGACCGCCAGGGCGCCGGCCAGGTGGGTACCGGTGATCGTCACCGTCGTGCCCCCGGCGGTCGTCCCGGTCGACGGTGCCACGCTCGCGATGGCCGGCGCCTCCACCTCGTAGGTGTAGCCGACCGGGAACGAGGTGCCACCGGGGGTGGTCACGGTGACCGGGGTTGTGCCCGGTGTCGCCCCGGCGGGGACCACCACGGTGAGCTCGGTCGAGCTGTGCACCACGACGGTCGTGCCGGCACTGGCGCCGAACAGGACGATGGTTGTTGTGGCGACGAAGTGGGCGCCGGTGACGGTGATGGTGTTGCCACCGGACAGCGGGCCCTGGGCCGGTGTGAACCCGGTGATGGTCGGGGGCGCGTCGTAGGCGAACGGAAGGCCCGTGGAGGTGCCGCCGGCGGTGACGATCCGCACGGTGATCGTGCCCTCTGTTGTGGCCGGCGGGATCGGCACGGTCAGCATGGTGGAACCGTCGACGGCCGTGGGTGTCGCCCACAACCCGTCGAATGTGACGACCGTTGTCGTGGTGAACCCCGTCCCGGTGATCGTCACCGTTGTGCCGCCGGCGGTCGAGCCGGCCGCGGGGTCGATCGAGACGATGGTCGGGACCGGGAGGTACGTATAGGGGAACCCGGCCGAGGTGCCGCCGGGGGTGGTGACGGTCACTGTGACGGTGCCCGCGGTCTCCGGCGGGACGGTCACCCAGACGCTCGTTGTTGTGGCGACGAACACCGACGTGGCCGGGGTTGCCCCGAATGTGACGCGGAGTGTTGTCGTCGCAGTGAAACCGGTGCCGGTGATGAGGACTGTCGTGCGACCGGTGACCGGGCCGACGTCAGGTGTGATGGCGGTGATGGTCGGTACGTCGGCGTAGGTGTACGAGACGGGGGCGGGGAACGAGACGCCACCGGGGGTGGTGACCGTCACTGTGACGGTGCCCGGTGTCGTTCCGGCAGGGACCACCACGGTCAGTGTCGTCGGGCTGTTGACCACCACTGTGGTGCCCGCATTGCCGCCGAACATGATCGTGGTTGTTGTGGCGACGAAATGATCACCGGTGACGGCGATGGTGGTGCCACCGGCGACGGGCCCGGACGTTGGTGAGAACCCGGTGATGGTGGGCGGCGCGTCGTAGGTGAAGGGGACGGCGGTCGAGGTACCACCGGGGGTGCTGACCGTTACTGTGACGGTGCCCGGTGTTGTCTGCCACGGGATGACCACGGTCAGTGTCGTTGTGCTGTCGACCGTGACCGGTGTTCCCAGCCAACCGCCGAATGTGACGGTGACGGTGCCGGTGAAGCCGGTACCGGTGATGGTGACCGTTGTGCCGCCGGCCGTCGAGCCGGCACCCGGGTTGATCGAGGTGACGGTCGGGACGGGGTCGTAGCTGAAGCTGGCCGGTGCCGACGTCCCACCGACGGTGGTCACGGTCACGGTCACCGTGCCCGGCGCACCGGCCGGCACGGTCACTGTCAGTGTTGTTGTGAAGACCGTGACTGTGGTCCCCGGAACCCCTCCGAATGTGACGGTGGTGGTTGTGCGGGTGAACCCGGTGCCGACGATGGTGACCACCGTTCCCCCGGCGATCGGTGCGCCGGGGGGGTTGATCGAGCTGATGGTCGGGACGCCGACGTAGGTGTAGGCGTACCCTGCGGAGGTGCCGTTGGGCGTGGTGACGGTCACTGTCACGGCGCCGGGCTCGTGCGCCGGGGCGGTGACGGTGAGGGTTCCTCCTGTTGTGGTGCTGTAGGTGAACGGGACCTCGGTGCCGCCGAATGTGACGGTGTCTGTGGTTGTGGCGGTGAACCATGTGGCGACGAAGTTTGTGCCGACGATGGCGACGGTCGTGCCGCCGGCCGCCGGTCCGACGTTGGGGTTCATCGCGTAGATCGACGGCAGGAAGCTGTAGTTGTAGGGGAACCCTGTGGAGGTCCCGTTCGAGGTGGTGACGGTCACGGTGACGGTGGTTCCCGCTGTCCCCGGCGGCGCCGCCACGGTCAGTGTGGACAAGCTGTGCACCACCACTGTGGTGCCGGGGATCCCGCCGAATGTGACGGCGGCTGTGGAGGTGAAGCCGGTGCCGGTGATGGTGACGACGTTCCCACCGGCCGCTGGGCCGGAGTCGTGCACGATTGTGTCGATGACCGGCTGTCCCACATAGGCGTACTGGGTGGAAGGGGGGAACGACGTCCCGCCGGGGGTGGTGACCGTCACTGTGACGGTGACGGTGCCGGTGCCCGGTGTCGTCCGGGCCGGGACCACCACGGTCAGTGTGGTGGAGCCGTTCACCTCCACTGTCGTCCCGAGGGTCCCGCCGAATGTGACGGCGGTTGTCGTGGTGAAGTGGGCCCCGGTGACCGTGACGACGTTGCCGCCCGACCGCGGGCCGAATGTCGGCGAGAACGCGGTGATGGTCGGCGGGGCGTCGTAGGTGAAGCCGTGGAGCCCTGTCGAGGAACCACCGGCGGCGGTCACCGTGACGGCCACCGGCCCCTCTGTTGTCGCCGGCGGAACCGTCACGGTCAGTGTGGTTGTGCTGTCGACCGTGACCGGTGTCGCCGGCACCCCGCCGAAGGAGACGGCGACGGTGCCGACGAAGCCGGTGCCGGTGATCGTCACCGTCTCGCCACCGGTCGTGGACCCGACGGCGGGGGCCACCGAGGTGACGGTCGGGGCGGGAACGTAGGCGAACTGGTCCGAGGCGGTGGTCGCGCTGGTCCCCCCTGTGGTCGACACCGTGACGTCGACCACCCCCGTGCCGGCCGGTGCAGTGGCCGTCAGCTCGGTCGGGCTCACGTAGGTGACCGAGGTGGCGGCGTCGGAGCCGAACGTCACCGTCGAGTTGGGGAAGAAGCCGGTGCCGGTGATCGTCACCGTCGCCCCGCCGCCGATCGGGCCCGCGGCCGGGCTGATCGAGCTGACCTCCGGTGCCGGTGGGACGTAGGTCTCCAGCAGGCCCCGGTAGGTCGACGGGTCTGTCGTTGTCGGTCCCGAGTACCCGCCGGCGGCACACGGCCCGGCCGGGGCACAGGACACCCCCATGAGGACCCCGTACCCTGTCAGGCTCGACGCCGCGGTGGCCGACCAGGTGCCGCGCGCCAGGGTGTCGATCAGTGCGACCTGGTGGCCGCCGGCGTCCTGGTAGCTCCCGACCGCGGCGCACGAACCGGTGGAGGCGCAGGACATCTTCCGGTAGGAGAACCGTGTCCCGCTTCCGGCCCCTGTGGGGCCGGCAGCTCCGGCCGCGGTCCACGCGCCGTCCGCCAGGGTCTCGATCAGGGTCGCCGTGTGCCCGGTGGTGTCCTTGTACGAGCCGACGGCGACGCAGGACCCCACGGCCGGGCAGGACACGACGCTCGGGTGCACCGACCTCGGCGTTGTCTGGGCGTCGGCCGGTGCGGGCGCCAGGGACTGGGTCCAGGTCCCTGTGGCCAGGGTGTCGATGAGGCCGCCGACGAACGACGGTGTCGGTTGGTAGGCGCCCACCGCCACGCAGGACCCGACGGCCGGGCAGGAGACGCCGGAGAAGACGGAGACCGCGTCCATGGGAACGCCGGTGGGGGTCCACTGCCCGTCGGCGAAGGTCTCGATGAGGCCCTCTGTGTGCCCTGTCGTGGTCGGGTAGAACCCGACGGCCACGCAGAAACCGGCTGCGGGACAGGTGATGGCGTCGAAGTTGGTGATCCCTGTCTCGACGCCGTTGGCCGGCACCGGGAGGGTGGACGCGGTCCAGGTGCCCCCCGACAAGGTCTCGGCCAGTCCTTTGTTCTCACCTGTGCCGTTGCGGTAGTAGCCGACCGCGATGCATGTCCCCGGGGCGGCGCAGGACACCCAACTGAGGAACGACCCCTTTGTCACTGTGCCGTCGGGAGGCACGGGGAGGGTGGTGCCCGTCCACACCGCTGTCGACAGGGTCTCCGCCGAGGGGTACTGGCCCGAGGGAATTGTGTAGGCCCCGACGGCCGTGCACCATCCGACCACCGGGCAGGAGACTGTGGAGAGGTACGGGAGGTGGCCGTCCGCGGGGGCGACGTCGGTGGCGGTCCAGGTGCCGCCGGCCAGGGTCTCGGCCATCTCGTTCCCGCCGCTGTCCTGGTATGTGCCGACGGCGACGCAGGAACCGGCGGCCGGGCACGAGACGCTCTGGATGCGCACGTCTGTGGCGGTGACCCCTGTCGGCAGGGGTGCCTCGGTGGCCGTCCAGGTCCCGGCGCCTGTGGCTGTGGTCGCCCCGGCGCCGGCCGCGACCATGACCGGTCCGGCGGCGACGGCCGCCAGGGTGGCGGCGACCGCCACCACCGTGGCCGACCTGCGGATGGACCGGGAGGCCCGGTCACGGGCGCTTGCCCTGCTGGACCACCGCGTCATGGCCGATCCTCTCCGCCCCGGTAGCGGTCAGACGTTTGAAGTGGAAGTGCAGCTAGTCGGGGCACGCATGAAAGCTAGCAAGGGAGCCGTCGACAACCCAAACGATCGTTCGGGGTTGGGGCATCGGACGCGTCGGTGAGCGCCCGGTACGTTGGCGACGGTGCCGTTCGACGACGTGGTCATGGCCGACTGGAGCGGCAGCAGTCGGCCGAAGGTGGGGAAGGACAGCGTCTGGGTGGCCCACGGCACCACCGACGGGACGGTGCGGTCGGCCAACCACCGCACCCGGGCGGCGGCGTACGAGGCCATCGACGGCCTGGTGGCCGCCGCGGTCGCCGGCGGTCGCCGGCTGCTGGCCGGGTTCGACTTCTCCTTCGGCTACCCCGCCGGGTTCGCCGCCCACCTGGCCCGGACCGCAGCGGCCGGCAGAGCCGGAACGGGAGTGGCCGGCAGAGCCGGAACGGGCCGGGCCGGGAGTGCCGGGACGGCCCGGACCGGGAGCCAGGCCACGACCGTGGCCGACGACCGGGCGCCGTGGGAGGTGGTCTGGGACCACCTGGCCGGGGCCGTCCGGGACGACGCCGACAACGGCAACAACCGGTTCGAGGTGGCCGCCGCCGTCAACGAGGCGACCGGCACCGCCTTCTTCTGGGGCTGCCCCCGGCCGCTGCCGGCGCTGTCGCCGACCAAACGGCCGCCGGACGGGCTGGCGGCCAACCCGCTGCCGGTGTTCCGGGTGGCCGAGCAGGTGGCCCGGCGGCAGGTCGCCAAGCCCGTCAAGAGCGGCTGGCAACTGTACGGCGGGGTCACGGTGGGATCACAGGTCCTGCTCGGGCTGCCCTACCTGCAGGCCCTCCGCCGCCGGCACGGCGGCCGGGTGGTGGTGTGGCCGCAGCAGACCGGGTTCGTGGCCGACCCGCTGGCCGCCTTCCCGGATGCCCGGGTGGTGCTGGCCGAGATCTGGCCGACCGCCTTCCACCCGGCCTACGGCGACGGGGTCCGGGACGACGAGCAGGTCCGGGCGGTGGTGGCCGGCACCCTGGCCCGCCAGGCCGCCGGCGGGTTGGCGGACTGGTTCGACCCATCGTCGGCCCGGCAGTTGTCCGCCGAGGTCCGCCGGCAGGTGGTTGCCGAGGAGGGCTGGATTCTCGGCGGGTGACCGGCGCCCGCGCCGCCCGCAGCGACGTCCGGGCCGCCGTTTCGGGCGGCCGTTTCGGCCGGAGGTGGACGGCCGTTCCGGGCGGACGTGGACGGCCGGGCTCCCCATCGAAACGTCCACCCTCCTCGATCACCGTTCTCCGTTGGTGGTGGCCAACCAGACGTTTGGTTGATACCCTCCCTCGCCATCGGTTCCCGTGATCACGCAACGTTCGCCGCCGTGGGTCCCCGTCGCGCCCCGCTGGGCACGGTCGAGCGGCTCGTCGCCCGTGGCCGCTGAGCCACCGCCCGGCGAGGGCGCGACGGGCTCGGCTCCCGCCGCCGGCACCACCGACGCGGCGTTGCTGCGGTCGCTGCTGCCGCTGACGACGGTGGTCAGCATCGGAGCGGTCATCGTGGCGCTCGACGCCCTGATCGTGAACGTGGCGCTCGAGACCATGAGCGGGCGCCTGCACGCGCCGCTGTCGACCATCCAATGGGTGGTGACCGGGTACACCCTGTCGCTGGCCATGGTCATCCCGCTCGGCGGGTGGGCCGGCCACCGCTTCGGCCACCGCCGGCTGTGGATGTGGTCACTCGTCGCCTTCGTCGCCTCCTCGACCCTGTGCGGCCTCTCCTGGTCGGCGTGGAGCCTCATCGCCTTCCGGGTCCTGCAAGGCATCGGCGGCGGCCTGATCATCCCCACCGGGCAGTCCATCGTCATCCAGGCGGCCGGCGGCCGCCGGCTCGGCAGTGTCATGGGACGCCTCAACCTGCCCCTGTTGATCGGCCCGGTGCTCGGCCCGACCCTGGGCGGGCTGCTGATCGACAGCCTCGGCTGGCGGTCGATCTTCTTCGTCAACGTCCCCATCTGCGTGGTCGTGCTGGTGCTGGGGCTCCGCTACGTGCCTCGTGACGCCCCCGAGCCCGGACGGGGCGTCGACTGGGTGGGCCTCGCCCTGTTCTCCCCCGGCCTCGTCGGCATCGTGTTCGGCCTGTCCGACATGGCCGGCCCGCAGGGTCCCACGGCGACGTCCGCCGTCGCCCTCCTCGTCGGAGTGGTCCTCGTCGCCGGGTACTTCGCCCACGCCCGCACCGTCGGGTCCGAGCACTCCCTCATCGACGCCGCCCTGTTCGCCAGACGGTCCTTCCTGGCCCCGGTGACCGTCGGGTTCCTGTTCAACCTGTTGATGAGCGGGGCCCTGGTGCTCCTGCCGCTCTACTGGCAGTTGGACCGGGGCGAGTCGGCGCTCAGGGCGGGGCTGCTCGTCATGCCGCAGGGGATCGGGTCCCTGATCACCCTGTCGGTCATCGGGCGGCTCACCGACCGGTACGGAGCCAGGCGGCTGGCCCCGGTCGGCATCGTCCTGGCCGTGTGCGGGACCCTCCCCTACGTGTTCCTCGGCCCGACGACGTCGTACGCGGTCCTCTGCGTGGCGCTGCTGGTCCGGGGGATGGGGGTGAGCTGCCTGGCCACCCCGGCGTACGCGGCCGCCTACCAGTCCCTCGGCCGTCCCCAGATCCCACGGGCCACCACCGCGTACAACATCACCAGCCGGGTGGGCGGCGCCGTCGGGGTGGCCCTCGCCGTCCTGGTGCTGGCCCAGCAGATGGACCGGGCACTGCCGGGTAGCCGCGGCGTGACACTGTCGGCCCAGGCCGTCCAACGGGTGCGGACCGAGCCCCACCTCGCCGTGTCCGTCGCGCACGCGTTCGGATGGAGCTTCGCGGTGCTGGCCGTCGTCACCGCGGCGGTGGCGATCCCCGCCTTCTTCCTCCCCCGCTTCCTCCCCCGGCCGGGCGGCGGGCGGGTGCCGGGGTAGCGGGGCACGCCGGCACGGCCGTGGGTACACTGCCCCGGCTTGGCGGCGGCCGGGCGCAGCCCGCCGACCACCGTGACGCCGGCCGGCAGTGGTGTAGGCAGAACGTGGAGTGGAGCACCATGCGATCCCGACCCGAACCCGGCGCCCCCCTGCCCGAACCTGGCCCGCTCAGCCGGCGGCAGGTCCTCCGCGGGGCCGGCGCCGTGGCCGCCACCGGCCTGGCCGCCACCTCCGGCCTGCTGGGCCCCGCCGGCCTCTCCGGCGCCGCCGCCGGCGCCGCCCGACGGACAAAGTGGGGGGAGCTGCAGCGCCACCTGCGGGGCCGGCTGCTGCGGCCGGAGACCCCCGGCTACCGAGCCGCCGCGCCACCGTACAACCGCCGGTACGTCGACGTGCGGCCACGGGCCATCGCCGAGTGCGCCGGCACGGAGGACGTGCGCACCTGCATCCTCTGGGCGGGCGCCCACCACGTCCCCTTCGCCGTGCGGGCCGGGGGCCACAGCTACGCCGGGTACTCGACCACCGACGGGCTGCTCATCTCGGTGTCCCCCCTCCGGTCGATCACGGCCAACGTCCCCGCCCACACCGTCACCATCGGCGCCGGGGTGCAGAACCGCGACCTGTTCAAGGCGCTTCCCCCACTGGACCTCGCGGTGCCGAACGGACGGTGCCCCACGGTGGGCATGGGCGGGTTCGTGCTCGGCGGCGGGTTCGGGTTCAGCTCGCGCCGGCTGGGCCTGGCCTCGGACAACCTCGTCCGGACCACCGTGGTCACCGCCGACGGCGCCGTGCTGACCTGCGACGAGCACTCCCACCCCGACCTGTTCTGGGCGCTGCGCGGCGGTGGCGGCGGCAACTTCGGGATCAACACCCGGTTCGTGCTCCGCACCCACCCGATCGGTCCCCTCTCGGTCTACAAGCTGCGTTGGCGGTGGGAGGACGCCACGGCCGTCCTCGACGCCGCGCAGGAGCTGATGGCGTCCGCACCGGACACCCTCTCGGCGAGGGCCGGCCTGGACGTGGCGGCGCCAAGCTCCCCCGGCACGCCGCCGGGGTTGTCGGTGTCGGCCCTGGGCCAGTACTTCGGGCACCACGATCGCCTGCAGGCGCTGCTCGCTCCCCTGCTGGCCGCCGCCCAACCGACCGAACAGGTGATCCGCAGCGTCACCCACGCCCAGGCGGTCGACTTCTTCGCCGCCAACGTCCCGGTGGGGCGGTTCACGGAGAAGTCGAGCTACATCGGCCCGGGAGGGTTCGACAGGACATTCGTGCAGACCGGGATGGCGTGGATCGAGAAGTGGCCGGGGAGCACCAACACCACTGCCGTCGGCCTCACCCTGTTCGCCTGGGGCGGCGCCATGGGTCGGCCCGCCCCTACCGACACCGCCTTCGTCCACCGCGACGCCTCCTGGTTGGGCGTGGTGGGCACGTCGTGGGGGAAAGGCGACTCCGCCACCGTGGTGAACGCCAACCTCGACTGGCTCGGCGGTTTCGCTGCCGCCATCGCTCCCTACGTCACGGAGCAGTCGTACCAGAACTTCGCCGACCCGGCCCTGGCCGACTGGCAACGGGCCTACTACGGGGAGAACTTCCCCCGCCTGGTGGAGGTGAAGCGGACGTACGACCCCGGCGACCTCTTCACGTTCCCCCAGGGGATCCCGGTGTCCGCCGCCGCAGCGTCATAAGGGGCTGATCTGGAGCTCCCGGGGGGACGGAGGGACGAAAGTCCCTGGCCGTTCCACCGGGGTCCCATCACACTTGACACAGCGGACCTCCACGTGGAGCCCACCGCCCGGCTCCTCGTAGAAGCCGAGTCCGCACGGTGGGGTCCATGCCCGGAGAAGGGCCCGGAGAAAGGGGAGCCGCCATGTCCAGCATCGAGGCCAAGAGCTTCGCCCAAGCCGACGAGACCCGGAGCCCGGCCAAGACCAGGATCGACGTCGTCAACGTCGGCGGTGCCGAAGTCGGCCGCATCACCTTCCAACCCGGCTGGAGATGGTCCGAGTGCATCAGGCCGATCGCCGGGACCGAGTACTGCCAGAACGACCACGTCGGGGTCCTCCAGTCCGGACGCCTCTCCGTGACCCACCAGGACGGCACCGAAGTCGAGATCGGTGCCGGCGACGCCTACCGCATCACACCTGGCCACGACGCCTGGGTGGTCGGTGACGAACCGGTCGTCGCCTACGAGTTCAAGAGCGCCGGGACCTACGCCAAAGCCTGACCGGGCAGGTCCGATCCAGGAGTTCTGGAGACCGAACTTGAACTCTTAGGCCACCCTTATTAACCTTCCACCCCGTGAGCCTGGACGTGGGGGACCTGCGTGCCGGTGGGGCCGACGGTCCGGACGGTGGGGACGGCGCCGATCCGGCGGCAGCGGACGCGGCCAGCGGCGGAACCGGGGGCGCCGGTGCCGACAGGGACGGCCTCGGTCGTCGGGCCCGCCGGCGGGCGAAGCGGGCCACCGTCGTCACCCACCGGTGGCTCTCCCTGGTGCTGGGCCTGCTGCTGGTGGTGGTCACCACCACCGGGGCCGCCGTCGTGTACTCCCCGGAGTGGACCCGCTGGACCAACTCGGCCGCCTTCCACGTCACCGCGTCCACCCACCCGATCAGCGTCACCCGGGCGATGCAGGTCGTCGCCCACGCCCACCCCGGATTCGGGGCCGGGTCGGTCAACGTGTACAGCGGCCTCGACGAGGTGTACGCCGCCGACGACGACAAGCACCCCGGCTTCTACGGCGTCGACCCCGGCACCGGCCGGATCACCGGCTACGTCGACCCCGACCGGGGAGTGATGGCGTTCATGGAGCAGATCCACGAGTGCTTCTTCACCTGCGACGACCTGCCCGGTTACCTGGCGTTCCTCGACCACCCGATGCCCACCCTCGGCATGGCGTGGCTCAAGGACGTGACCGTCGCCTCGTTCATCATCGGGGTGCTCGGGCTCCTCCTCGTCCTCCTGGCCGTGTCCGGCATCTGGTTGTGGTGGCCGTCCCTCCGGCGCTTCGGCAGCGGCTTCGCCGTCCGGTTCCGGCGGGGCCGGTACCGGCGCGATGGCGACCTGCACAAGGTGATCGGCATCGTGGCCGTCCCGTTCCTGCTCATGTGGGGGTTCACCGGTGCCAGCTTCGAGCTCCACTGGGTCAGCACCGCCTGGTACGCCGTCACCGGCGGCCAGCAGCAGCCGACAGTGACCTTCACGTCGCGCAAGGCCCCCGCCCACACCCCGGACATCACCCCGGCCCAGGCCCTGGCCGCCGCCCGGCGGGTGGCCGGCCGCGGTGCGGTGGTCGCGAACCTGTTCGCCCCCGAGCCCGGCGACGCCACCGGGGCGTACGAGATCTTCTTCAGCCGTGGGTTCGACCCGTACCGCTACGGCAGCTACCCCGGGCAGCTCGAGGTGGACGTCGACCGCCACGACGCCCGGCGGACCCACGTCGACGATCTCGGCACCGCGCCTACCCTGTCCAACAAGCTGCTCGACGCCTGGGGGCCGTCCGTGTTCCACTACGGCCAGGCCTTCAACCCGTGGGTGCGCACCATCTGGTTCTGCTTCGGCCTCACCCCGCTCATCCTGGCGGTCACCGGGTTGTCGACCTGGCTGGTACGGCGCAAGACGAAGCGCCGGCGGCGGCGGGCGACGGCGGCCGTTCCGGCGGTCCCGTGAAGGGCAGCTTCGAAGCCACCGTCGTCCTGTACGCCGTCGGCGTCGCCTGTGCCTTCACCGTCGCCGCCGCCCGTCGCCGGCCCTGGTCCGGCCTGCTGCTGGCGGCACTGGCCCTGGTCGAGCTGACGGCGGTGGTGCAGGCGGTGATCGACGTCGTCGACCTGGCCGGCGGGCCGGCGAGCGGCGACCTGGCCACCCACATCGGGTACCTGGTGGCGTCGGTGGCCGTCCTCCCCGCCGCCGTGGCCGCCGTCCGGCTGGACGGCGGCCGGTGGGGCAGCATCGCCCTGGCCGTCGGCTGCGTCGTCTTCGCCGCCGTGTCCATCCGGCTCCACCAGACCCTCGGGCCGTCCGGCCGCGCCTAGGGGGCCGGTCCCGTGAAGGTCGGACCGGCCCGGGTGCTGGCGCTCGCCTACGGCTTCTTCGTCGTCGCGGCCGGGGCCCGCAGCGCCGTGCAGATCGCCACCACGTTCGGGACGGCCCCCCTCGCCTACACCCTGTCCGCCGTCGCCGCCGTCGTCTACGCCGGCGGCCTCGTCGTCTTCGTCCTCGCCGAGCGGGACCCCCGCCGCAGCCGGTGGGCCGTCGGGTGGTGCTCGGCCGAGCTCGCCGGCGTGGTGACGGTCGGGCTGGCCTCCGCCCTCTTCCCGTCGGCCTTCCCCGACGCCACCGTCTGGTCCGGGTTCGGTTCCGGCTACGGCTACGTGCCGATCGTCCTCCCCCTCCTCGGCCTCTGCTGGGCCGTCCGGCAGCGGTCCGGCGAACGGGGCGGTCGACCCGCCGCGCCGGAGCCCCGTCCCGACCCCGCGGTCACACCACCGCCGGACGCCCGCGGCTCCGTGCCAGTGCCCGTGACTCGATCAGGCGCCAGGAGACCTCCGCCGAGGCCAGCGACGCCACCAGGGCCAGCAGGGTCCCGGTGGACCCGAGGCTGCGGAACCAGGTGAGCCAGACGTAGTGCCAGAGATAGAGGGCATAGGACCGGGTGCCGACGTAGACGACGACCGGGACGGCCAGTAGCCGAGCCAGCCATCCCCGGGACCACTCCGCGATGGCGACCACCGCGGCCCCGCCCGCCATGGTGGCGAGGACCCAGGCCACGAGGTGGCGGGTCGACGACGGTGGGGAGTGGTAGCCGCGCAAGCACCACAGCAGGGCACCGACGGCGGCAGCCGTCACGGCGAACCCCGGCGCCGTCCGGCCGATCCAGGCGGTCCGGCCCTCCACCCACCAGACGGCCAGGACGCAGCCGAGGAGCAACGACGCCGCCCGGGTGTCGGTCCCCATGTAGATCCAGTTCGACGACGCCCCGTCCCGGAGGAGCACGATCCCCTCCGAGAGCGACAGCCCCACCACGGCCAGGGTGACCGGGACGACCCAGCGGCGGGCGTTGACGAGGAGGAGGACCATCAACGGGACCCACAGCACGTAGAACTGCTCCTGGACGCTCAGCGACCACAGATGGCCCAGTGGCGAATAGCCGACCCACAGCCGGAGCCCGGGGAACGCGGTCAACCAGTTGGTGGCGTAGCACAGCGCGGCGGCCACCGACTCGACGCTGGTCCAGGGGCCGATCCCCGACCCCGGGCCGCCGCCGGGGACCGAGGTGATCCAGTGGGCATCGGCGAACAGGAGGGACACCAGGAACCAGACGGCGAGCATGGCGCACAGCGCCGGCAGCAGGCGCCAGGCCCGGCGGCGGTAGAAGCCGCCCAGCCGGACCGCCCCGGTGCGGGCCTGTTCGCCGACGATCTGGGAGGCGATGAGGAAGCCGCTGAGCGCGAAGAAGACGTCCATGGCCACCGGGCCGACGGCGTAGCGCGGCAACCATGTGGCGTGGGCCACGAAGACCATCGCCCAGGCGACCCCGCGGAGGCCGTCGAACGACCGCCGGTGGCCGAGCGACCGAGGCGGCGACAACCGCCCTCGAGACGGTGCACCGAGCCTTCGGGGGGCGCCCCCGCCGGTACTCCGGGGGGCGCCCCCGCCGACCGCCGCCGGCGACGTCCCGGCCGTTGGGACTGCCGTCGCGACCGTCGGGACTGCGGGGGGCGTCGCCTGGCCCATCGAATGCGACCGTAGCCGACGTTCCTGGGAAAACCCTTAAATATGATTGGTTAAGTCGACTACTCCCCTACGGGTGGCCTCGATGTCATCGCTACGCGGCGCTCATCCGCCCCCCATGCCGACGATGGGCTTGTTGAGGGTCATCGAACCGGTGGAGCCGTAGAAGGCGGCGTCGCCGTAGGCGAAGATGCCGCCGTCGGAGGCGACGAGCCAGTAGCCCTTGCCGTCCGGGGTGGCCGCCATGCCGACGATGGGCTTGTTGAGGGTCATGGCCCCGGTGGAGCCGTAGAAGGCGGCGTCGCCGTAGGCGAAGATGCCGCCGTCGGAGGCCACCTCGTAGTACCCGGTCCCGGCCGTCGGCACCGGGTTGGACGACGGCGCCACCGGCGTCCCGGTGAGCTCGGCCTCCGACGGCGAGGTGGTGCCGGTGACGGTGGCCGTCACGCAGCCGCTGGCCGCGTCAAAGGTCTGGTCGCTGAACGGCAGCCATGTGCTGCCGTTCCACCAGGTGAGCGACCGACCGCCGTCGCCGAGGGTGCAGACGGTGATGACCAGGGACCCGAAGGCGCTGCCGGCCGAGACCTGCACGTCGTAGTACACGCCGGTGCCGCCGGCCACGGTTCCGGTCGTGGGGTTGCCGCCGTAGCTGGCCACCGTCACCGCCCCCACCCCGGTGCCGCTGGCAGACAGGCCGGGGACCTGGGCGGTCACCGTCCGGGTCGGTGACGCCGACGACGCCGAGCTCGACGTGACGGTGCCGGCCGGCGGGCTGGGCGGGGTGGGGGGCACGGCAAAGTCGATGGGCAGGGTCGACTCCTGGGTCCGGTCCTCGCCGTCGCCGACCTTGCTGGTCTGGATGGCGCAGTCCACGGACGCCGAGAAGCAGTCGGTGGCGGACGGCCCGGTGCCGAAGTGGGCCTGGACGGTGACCGGGACGGTGAAGTCGCCGTCGGCGTCCGTTGTGGCGAAGGCGACGTTGCCGAAGTCACAGGCCGCCCCGGCCGGGATGTCGGCGTCGCAGTTCACCACGTACAGGGTGATGCCCGGCTCGAACCCCGTGCCGGTGACCGTGACCGTCTGCCCTGTGGGGTCCAGCCCGGTGGTCTGGCTGGCCGTCGTCGACGGGGGCGCGGTGTCGGTCACCGAGGTGCCGGGCCCGTAGGTGAACGCCGCCGTCAACGGCCCGGGGGCCTTGGAGGGGTTGTAGACGGTCGGCGACTGCTGGGTGCCGGAGGCGTAGAAGAAGGCCTGGATGCTCGACTGGAGGGCGTCCAGGAACGGCTGGGCGAACTGGGCGCCGTCGAGCCCGGTCGGCCCCACGCCGAGCCAGTTCGGGGTGAACGTCCACTGCACGTGGTTCCCCGATGCCGTCGTCCCCGACGGTGTGGCGTGGAAGGTGGTCACCACCACGTCCGGGGTGGGCGCGTCGTATGTGTGCGACGGCGTCACGAATGTGGCCACCGACGCCAGCAGCGTGCCGTTGCCCTCGGCGTCGATCGTCGCGTCCAGGTCCGTCAGTTGGATGCCGTAGGAGCCGAACGAGTTGGTGAGCTGGAACCCGCCGCCGAACGTCAGGTCGGTCGCCCCGGTGGACGGGTCGTAGCTGCCGCCGGTCAGCGGCAGGACGAAGCCGTGGGCTGTTGTCAGGGTGGCCGGCGACAGCGGCGTCAGGATGCTGATGCTCTGCGTCTTGGCCCAGACGAAGCTGGAGAACTTCCAGGTGAGCCCGGGCGTCGGGTTGGCGATCGGCGTGTCCGGCAGCACCACCTCGACCGAGGCCGCCGAGGCCGCGCTTGTCCCCAGCGCGTTCTGGGCGGTCACCGTGGCCGTGTACGCGGTGAACGGCGACAGCCCCGACACGGCGACGGAGGTGGCCACCGGCGATCCGGTCACCGGGACGGTCTGAACCAGGGTGGCCCTGCTGCCGGCCATGGAGGACACCTTGACGACGTAGCCGGTGATCGGCGATCCGCCGTCGAACGGGGCGTTCCACGACACCGTCGCCGAGGTCGGCCCGGTGGGGGTGACGGTCGGGGCCGCCGGGGTCGACGGATGGGTCGGCGGGGCGGCCGTCACCGAGAAGGCCAGGGCGTCCAGCGCTGTGCCCGGCGGCAGGAAGCCGCCGACCGCCGACGACCCGGCCGGGGTCAGGGTGGCCGACACCGCGCTGTAGGTGGCCACCGTCGTTGTGCCTGTGGTGGCGTTCGACACGTCGCTCGGGTTGACGGCCAGGGTGGCGAGGTCGACCTGGCTCAGCGACGACGTGCTGGCCGGGGCCGACTGGGTGCCGCCGATGGCGTAGCTGACGTCCAGCAGCAGTGTCCCGGTGCCGTCACCGTGGAGCACGACGGTGGGGTTGGCGAAGGTCAGGTGCCAGATGGTGTGGGCCGGGTACACGTCGGTGACCGTGCCGGCGAAGTGGACGGTGCCGGTGCCGGCGGTCGGGTTGTAGGTGCCGCCCGACGCCTGCCAGATGTACGGGGCCGTGTTCGGCGTCGTGCCCGACGTCCCGTCGAAGGACGCCCCGCCGCTCACCGTGATGGTGTTTGTCGAGCTGCTCCCGATGTACGACCGGAGGCCCTGCTGGATCCCCCAGTGCGCGGTCCCGGTCGACACCGCCAGTGTGCTGCCGGCCGCGCCGGCCACCACCGGGGTGGCCACGGCGACGGCCGGGACCACCGCGCCCACCACCGCCGCGGTGGCTGCGCCGCCTGCCAGCCACCGGCGCCACCGGGCGTTCCTGACCTGCCTCACCTGCAACGTCGTCGCTCCCACGTGCTCCCTCTCCGTGAACGCCGGCCCCGGGCCGGCGGGATCTCCCGCTTGACACTCGATCTGCTCCACCCCCACCCACCCCGGCCCGGCCCCTCGGGCGCCGGGCCCGACATCACCCCACCGGCGGTGGACCGGGGGCCGGTGACGGCCGCCGACGGGTGG
The DNA here is from genome assembly GCA_035547695.1 of Acidimicrobiales bacterium. Taxonomy (GTDB): domain Bacteria; phylum Actinomycetota; class Acidimicrobiia; order Acidimicrobiales; family RAAP-2; genus DASZUK01. Next base: position 14,849 of record DASZUK010000038.1, on the reverse strand, counting down.
CCACCAGCAGGGCGCCGCCGGCGACGACCAGCCCGCCGCCGGCGATGGCCAGCGGGACCGCCGTGGCCGAGCCGGTGAACGCCAACTGGCCGGAGGCAGTGGCCCCCGACGTGCCGGCCGCCGACGTGCCGGCCGCCGACGTGCCGGTCCCGCTGGCGCCACCGGCCGTGCCACCGGCCGAGGCGCCGGTCCCGCCGGTGCTGGCGCCGGTGGTGCCCCCGGTCGACGGCGATCCGCTGCCCGCCGCCGCCGACCCGGTGCTCCCGGTGCCCGACCCTCCCGATGCGCCGCCCGTGGTCGTCGTGGTGGTTGTCGCCGCCGACGCCGCGGCGAAGCCGATCGGCAGGGTGGTCTCCTGGGTCCGTGTGGTCGGGGTCTGCACCCACGAGGTCTGGATGGCGCAGTCGACGCCGGCCGAGCCGCAGGTGGCGGTCTGGGCACCGAGGGTGACGGTGGGGACGACACGGAGCTGCGTGGACCAGGACCCATCTGTCCCCACCGTCACCTCGGCGAACTTGGGCGAGCCGTTGAACCCTTCGTTGCACAGCCCGCCGTTGGCCACCGCGGCGTCGCACTCGGCCACGAAGAGGCTGGCGCCCGGCTTGAAGCCGGTGCCGCTGACCGTCACTGTCTGCCCGGCGGCCGCCAGGTTCTGGCACTGCGACGCGGTGGTGGCCGCCGTCGACGGCACGTCGGGGGTGCCGGTGCAGCCGGTCGCCGCCGGCACGGCGTCCGGCGCCGCCACCGCGGCCGGCGCCGGCCCACCTGCGGGGGTGGCCACCGGTGTCGGGCCGCCGGACGGCGGGCCGCCGGACGATGTGGTGCCGGACGATGTGGTGCCGGACGACGGGCCGCCGGCCGCGGAGGGCACGGGCGCCGCCGGTGTGGTCGCCGGGTCCGGTGTGGCCACGGTCGCGGCCGGCTGGCCGGACGCCGGTGTGCCGGCTGGCCGCGCCGTCGCCGGGCCGTTCCCACGGGCTGTGGCTGTGACTGTGGCCGCGGCCGCAGCGGCGATCCCGGTCCATGCCAGGCACCCGAGCGCCGCGGAGGTGGCCGCCAGCGCCCCGGCCGCCGCGACGGCACGCCGCCGCGCCGGGGCCACGGTCCGGACCGGCCCGGTCTCATGACGTCGTGCTGTCGTCCGGGCCCGCCGATCCATCGGTAAGGAGGCTCCTGTCTCCACCGGCCGGGCCGCTGGCCCGTCCTGATTTTAAGGTTAGCCAAATACTTAATATTTGGCATTCCTAAATCTGCAGGACGGGGCGGCGATTGTCAACCCCCGCGTGTCAACCCTCCGCGGCGCGGCTTCTCGCGGCCGGTCCTGCCGCGTCGGCCACGAGCCGTCGGGTGGCCGGATGGGTGGGGGAGGAGAAGACCCTGGCCGCGGCGCCGGACTCGACGATCCGGCCGGCCTGCAGCACGGCCACCCGGTCGGCCACCCGCCGGGCCACGTCCAGCTCGTGGGTGACCACCAACAGCGCCAGGTCGAGGTCGTCGCGGAGGTCGCACAGCACGTCGAGGACGACGGTCTTGGTCTCGGTGTCCAAGCTGGCGGTCACCTCGTCCAGGACCAGCAGCTTCGGGGACACGAGCAGCGCCCGGGCCAGGACCACCCGGGCCAGCTCGCCGCCGCTCAGGGCGCGGGGGCGGCGGTCGAGGTGCTCGGTGGTGAGCCCCACCCGGGCCACCGACCGCCGGACCATCGAGCGGCGATCGTCCGCCGACCCGGCCAGGTGGTGCACGGCCACGGCCTGCTCCAGGGCGCGGCCGACCCGGTACCGGCGGTTGAGGGCCGACCGTGGGTCCTGGGTGACGAGCTGCACCAGGCGCCGGTCCTCCGCCGTCCGGGCCGCCCCCAGCCGCCGGCCGGCCACCTCGACGGTGCCGCCGGTCGGCTCCACCAGCCCCACCAGCAGCCGGGCCAGGGTGGTCTTGCCGGACCCGGACTCCCCCACGAGGGCCACGATCTCGCCGCCGGCCATCGACAGGGAGACCCCGTCGACCGCCACCACCTCCGGGCGGCCGCCCGGGCCGGGACGGCCGAACCGCTTGGTCAATCCGTCGACCACCAGCAGCGGCGGCGGGGACAGTGCTGACGGGGGCGGCGCCGGCGGGGACAGTGCCGGCGGGGACAGTGCTGACGGGGGCAGCGGCGGCCCGCCTTCGGGGGCGGCCGGGGTGGCCGCCGTCCGGGACGCCGCCAGGGCCACCGGCCGCGGCATCGCCCGGGCGGCCGCAACCAACCGGCGGCTGTGGGGGTGTCGGGGACCGGCCAGCAGGGCGGCCACCGGTCCCACCTCCACCAGCCGGCCCTGGTACATGACCCCCACCCGGTCGCACAGCCCGGCGACCACGGCCAGGTCGTGGGTGACGTAGAGCAGGGAGAGCCCGAGCCGGGCCCGGAGGCGGCCCAGCAGGTCGAGCACCTGCCCCTGCGCGGACACGTCGAGGTTCGTGGTGGGCTCGTCGGCCACCAGCAGCGACGGCCGGTGGGCCAGCGCGGCGATGGTGACCACCAGCCGCTGGCGCTGGCCCCCGGACAGCTCCGAGGGGAGGGCGTCCAACCGGTCGAAGACGGCCTCCATCCCGATGGACCGGAGGGTCTCGCGCAGCTCGGACGACGCGAGGCGGTCACCGAAGTACCACCGAAGCTGCCGGCCGATCGTCGTGGTCGGCGACAGCGCCGTCATGGAGGCCTGGGGCACCATGGCGATGCGCCGGCCCCGCAGCGCCCGGCGCTCCGCCGCCGACATCACGGTGAGGTCGACGCCGTCGAAGGCCAGGCCGACGGCATCGACCGCGACCCCGGGAGGCGACAGGCCGGCGACGGCGCGGCAGACCGTGGACTTGCCGCTGCCGGACTGCCCGATCAGCCCGAAGGCTTCGCCCCGGCCCACCGTGAACGACACCCGGTCGACCGCCGGCCGCCCGGCGGCCCCGGGGTAGCGGACCGACAGGTCCTCGACGGCCAGCAACGGCTCCCCCGCCACCCCTTCGGCAGTCGTCCCGGCCATCGCCCCGCGCCGTCCGTTCAGCCCACGAAGTGCAGGTTCTGCAGCCCCAGCCGGCTGATCCGGAGCTGTCGGGGGTCCGGCGCGGAGAGCTCGGTCCGCCGGGCGATGGCCAACTTGGGATAGACCGGCGGGAACATGACGGCGTCGTCGGCGACGATGCGGTCGATCCGGCGGAGGGCGTCGACCCGCTCCTGGTCGTCGGCGGTCTGCCAGACGGTGGCCATCAGCCTGGTGACGTCGGGGTTCTTGTAGCCGCAGCTCAGGATGCTGGTCTCGTCGGCCGGGGTGAGGACCAGGTAGTTGGCCGGCCCGGAGGTGAACCCGCTCTGGAAGGTCTCGGCGAGCATCTCGTACTTGCGCGACAGCCACTCGTTCGACCACGGACCGGCGGCCAGCGGTTGGAGGTGGACAGTGATGCCGAGCTCGGCCCACCCGGCCGCCAGCACCTGGCAGATGTCCGCGATGAGCCGCTCCTGGCCGATGGTGACGGTGAATGTGCGCCGCGTCGTGGTCGCCTTGGCGAGGTACGACCGGGCGGTGGCGTAGTCGGGGGCTGCCGGGAACACCTGGAGCCCGGCGTCGTAGCCCAGCTCGGCCGGGCCGATGGGCCCCTGGCCGATGGTGGCCTGGCCGCCGTACACCCGGTCCAGCACCCCCCGTCGGTCGGTGGCGTAGGCAACGGCCTTGCGGAAGTTGCGGTCGCTGAACGGCTCGGTGAACAGGTTGACGTAGGTGAGCACGTCCATCGGCGCCTTGGCCACCTGCACGGCCACCCCCGGCGACCGGCGGGCCTGGGCCAGGTCGCCGTAGGCCAAGCCGGTGATGAGGTCGACCTTCCCCTGCTCCAGGGTGACCAGCCGGGTGGTTGTGTCGGCGAACACCGTGAACTGGATGGCCGAGAACGCCGGCCGGCGGCCGTGGTAGCCGTCGAACCGGGACAGGGTGAACGACTGGCCGGGGACCGAGGCGGCCAGCCGGTACGGCCCGGTGCCCATCATGGTGTCGCGGCGGTCGACGTAGTCGCGGTGGCTGACCGGCATGTTGGTGAGGTGCGACCGCAGCAGCCCGTAGGGGTGGGCCAGCACCATCTGGGCCGTGTGGTCGTCGACCGCCGAGAACCGCTGGACGTAGCCCAGCATGTAGGTGATCCACTCGCTGCCGGCCGACAGGTCGAGCATCCGGGACCAGGTGGCCACCAGGTCGTCGGCGCCGAGCTCGTCGCCGTTGTGGAACCTGATGCCCCGCTTGAGCCGGATCGTCCAGGTGAGGCCGTCCGGGGAGATCTCCGGATCGCCGTCGGCCAGGAGGGGGACCGAGCGCAACTGGTCGTCCCAGGCGTAGAGCGACTCCATCACCGGGTCGGCGATCCACCGGGTGATCTCCGAGCCGGAGTCGAGGGGGTTGAGGTCGTCGGGGGCGGCGACCAGGCCGACCTGCAAGATGCCGTCGCGGTGCCGCCGGCGCACCTCGGCGGAGGTGTCCGGTGACCCGCAGGCGTCGAGGGCCGCGCCGCCGGCCACCGCGGCCGCCACCCCGGCGCCCAGCCCGAACAGCCGGCGCCGGCTGATGGCGGCGTCGAGCGGGAACCCGGTCATCGAGGTGACCCCCGGGTCGACCACCGACCTGGCCACCGGGTCGACCACCGGCCTGGCCCCCGGGTCGACCACCGGCCCTGCCGCCTGGCCGGCCGCCGCCCGGCCAGGCGGTCATCGAGGTGGTCACCGACCAGGTTGGCGCCGAGGATGCCCGCCAGGAGCACCACCCCGGGCAGCACCGCGTACCACCACAGCCCGGCCAGGAGGTCGGTGCCGGCCTCGGCGACCAGCCCGCCGAGGGTGGGGGCGGGCGGCGGGACGCCCAGGCCGAGGAAGCTGAGGCCGCCCTCGGCGAAGATGGCCACCGCCAGGGCGGCGAACGCCTGCACCGCCACCGCCGGCACCACGTTGACGGCGACGTCGCCGAACAGCACCCGGTACCGCCCGACGCCGAGAGCCGCCAACCCCTCCACGTAGTCCTCGTGCAGCTCCTGGGCGGTGGCCGCCCGGGCGATGCGGGCGAAGAACGGCACGAAGGCCACGCCGAGGCACAGCGCCATCTGCACCGCCCCGGACCCGAACAGGCTCAGCAGGACGATGACGAGGACGAACTGGGGCAGGGCCTGGGGGACCTCGAGGGCGCGCATGACCACTCCGTCGACCCTCCCGCCGGCCGAACCGGCCAGCAGGCCGAGGGGCAGGGCGACCGCCAGCGCCGAGCCGACCGCCACCAGGCTGACCCACAGCGACGTCCAGGCCCCGGCAGCCGTCCGCCAGAACACGTCCCGGCCGAGGCCGTCGGTGCCGAACAGGTGGTGCAGCGACGGCGGCTCCGGGCCGGCGGCCACCAGGGCGTTGGGATTGCCCGGGTGCACCATCCCGAGGACGGCCATGGCCAGGAACGCGGCCCCGCAGGCGACGCCGATGCCGGTGGCCACGTCACGCCGGCCCGGCCGGGCGGCCACCACGGCCTCCGGCGCCGGGACGGTGGGCACGAGGAGGGTCATGCCGGCGCCACCCCGCCCAGGTGCCCAGGACCCACCGGGGCCCGGTCCCGGGCGGTCCGGGGATCGGCCAGCCGGCAGCCGACGTCGACCAGCAGGTTGAGGACCAAGAAGATGAGGGCCGTCACCAGGGTGGCTCCGAGGGCCAGCGGGTAGTCCTTCCGGCCGAACGCCCCCACCAGCAGGTTGCCGATGCCCGGGATGCCGAAGACGTCCTCCACGAGGACCGCGCCGGCCATCATCCCGGCCACGACCACGCCCATGACCGTGAGCACCGGCACCAGGGCGTTGCGCAATCCCACCCGCCACAGCACCTGGCGGTCGGTCATGCCCATCCCCCGGGCGAAGGCCACGTAGTCCGACGCCAGGACCTCGGCGACGGCCACCCGGGCCGACCGGGCCACGAGGGCGAAGGCGGGGAGGGCGACCAGCACCGCCGGCAGGACGATCCCCTCCAGGTTGGCCGCCGGGTCCTCGGTGAAGGGCACGTAGCCGCCGACCTGTGGGAACAGGGCCGGCAGCCGGCTGCCGAGCAGCACCATCAGCACCACGGCCAGCCAGTAGGACGGCACCGACAGGGCCACCACCGTCAGCACCCGGCCGGCCACGTCGACGGCGCGGCCGCCGGCCGACGCCAGCCAGGCGCCGAAGGCCACGCCCGGCACCACCGCCAGCAGGCCGGCCGACAACCCCAGCTCGATCGACACCGGGAGGTGGCCGGCCACGTCCCCCCACACCGACGACCCGTCGAAGATCGAGCGGCCGAACCTGCCGGTGGCGGTGTCGCCGAGGTAGTCGACGTACTGCACCCACAGCGACCGGTCCAGGCCGTAGCGGTGGAGGAAGGCGGCCTTGGCCGCGGGCGAGGCCGCCACCGACGGCGCCAGGGAGTTGACCGGGCTGTCCGGCGACAGGTGCAGCAGGAAGAACAGCACGGTGGCCAGGACGAACAGCACCGCGGCCATGGCCGCGAGCCGGCGGAGGACGAAGCCGAGCATCGGCGGGTCGGGGTCGCCGGCCTAGGCCCCCGACCCGTGGCCGAGCTCGACCAGCAGGTCGGTGTTCAGCCGGTAGGCCACCAGCACCTCGTCCACCATCCGGTCCCGGCCGCCGGGGCCCCAGTCGGTGGTGTCGAGCAGCTCCCGGTAGGCCACCTTGACCGCCCCGGGGGCCACCGAGTCGGGGAACCGGTAGAAGGCGTCGCCGCCACGGTCGTCGAAGCCGTAGATGCGCCGGGCCGCGGCCCCGATGACCTGGCCGCCGGACAGGTCACCGAGGTACCGGGTGTAGTGGTGCGCGACGAAGCGGACCGGGTCACCGAACGCCGCCTCCACCAACCGGTCGCAGTACCGCTCGGTGGCCGCCGACGGCTCCACCCGGCGGACCCAGTCCGGCCCGACCAAGAACGCCAGGTCGGAGTCCAGGGCGGCCGACCGGTGGAGATCGGGCTGCACGAACGGCCCGGCCACCGGGTCGTCCCGCCACCCCTCCGCCGCGTCCTCCAAGAGCCGGTAGACGAACGACAACTGCACCAGCAGCGCCGTGTAGGCCGAGAGGTCCAGCCGGCCGGCCAGCAGCGCCTCGATGTACCCGGTCGACTCGGCCATCTGGTGGTCGTCCCGGCTCACCCGGCGAAGCTCGGCCGAGAACCGCTCTGCCAGCTCCGCTCCGGTGCCGTCGCTGGTCGTCATCGCCGTCTCCTTCGGGTCGGTTCCCGCCGCCGGGAGCCAAGGGTGTGCACCACCATTGGTGTGGTAAGCCTTATTTTTAACATAAGGTTGCCCTACCCCACCGGAGGAACCCGGCGCACCCCCCGGGGAGCACCCGGATTGCCCGAACTACCGAACTGGCCGAACTGCCGGATTGCCCGAACTGCCGAACTGGCCGAACTGCCGAACTGGAGGCCCCGATGACCACCCGGTCCCGCTCCCGCTCCCGCCGGCGGGCCGGCCTGACCGCCCTGTCGGCCCTCGGCGCCGTCGGGCTGGCCGTGGTGGTCTCGGCCCCGCCGGCCGGACCGGCCGGGGCGTCAGGGGCGTCAGGGACTGGCCACCGGTCCGCCCAGGCGAAGACGGGCACGGCGTCCCGATCCGCCCGGACGGTCCACCTGGCCGTGGCCCCGGCCACCGGCCTGGACCCCGCCGGGTCCACGGTGACGGTCACCGGCTCGGGCTACCTGCCGGACACCGCCTACTACGTGTCCGAGTGCGATCCCGCCGTGCCGGCCGGAGGTGCCTGCGACATGGTCCACTTCCAGGAGGCCACCAGCGACGCCACCGGCGCCTTCTCCCTGGCCCTCACCGTGGACGCCCAGTTCGGCACCACCGACTGCCTCCAGGTGGCCTGCGCGGTGCAGACCAGCGACGTGGGCCAGCCGACCGACCTGTCTCAGGAGGCCACCGTCGGCCTCGGCTTCACCGGCGGCCCGCCGCCGTACCCGAGCATCTTCGGCAAGGCCCCCCCGCCGCCGCCCGGTTACGACGCCCTCGGCCGGCCGACCACCACGACCACCCCCTGCCCGAAGTCGAAGCCCCACGGCAACGGCCTCCCCGCCGACACCGGCGGCGGCAAGGCCAACGGTGCGAACACCAATGCCGGCCGCGGAGGGGCCAACCAGGGCAGGACGAGCCAGGGCAGGGCCAACCCGGCCGGGGCCAACCAGAACAGGGCCAACCAGAACAGGGCCAACCAGAACAGGGCCGGCCGGGGAGGGGGGACCCAGGGCAACGGGACTGCCAGCCGGTCGAGCAAGGGCTGTCCCGCGGCGGCGGGCCGTCACGGCTGAACGGGCCCGCCCTGGCGGGCCGTCACGGCTGAGCGGGTGCCTCGCCTCGGCGCGCCGCGTCGGTGAGCCGGACGAGCTCCGCCCGTACCTGGCCCCGTTCGCCGATGGGGCCACTCCACGGGATACGCAGTTGCCGCGTCGTCGGGCCGATGACGACGGCGAAGTCGATCCCCTGGCCGTCGAACGACGCCACCGTGGCACCGGTGGCCTCCGGAACCCCACCGATCACCCGGCAGATGAGCAGGGAATCGGCCAGGTGGTCCTCGTTCATGTGCCGCCGGACCGCCTGGACGACACTGTCGGGGAACGGGTCGCCCGCTGCCTCCTCCATGCCCTGCCTCCTGTCCGGGAATAAAGGGTCACCTCTATCTAGTACATAGGGCAACCTAATATCAACCGGCGCCGCTCCGATGGGGGCCCGACGACTCGATCGGACCTCCGAAGGTCACCGGCGCCTCGAACGCCGCCCGCCTGGCGGCCCGCCGGAAGGTGGCCAGCATGGCCGGCCCGACCAGCAGGATGAGGATGAAGTTGGTGATGGCCCGGCCGGTGTCCCAGCCGAGGGAGGTGGTGCCGTCGAACACCAGGTACCGCTGCACGTTGGTGGCCAGGGAGGCCCCGGGGAGGTAGGCGATGGCGCTGTGGGGGTCGACGGCGAACGGCCAGAACGACAGGTTGAGCATGAAGCCGAAGAAGTACCCCGACAGCGCCCCGTAGAAGGCCAGCATCAGCACTTCCCACCGGCCCTTCGCCGGCGGGAGGAGGCCGGCGAACATGCCCACCCAGGCACAGCCGAACATCTGGTACGGCATCCACGGCCCGACCCCGCTGGTGATGAGCGCCGACGCGAACAGGGTGGTGCAACCCAGCGCGAAGCCGAACCCGGCGCCGAACACCCGGCCGGCGACGACGAGGGTGAAGAACACCGTCTCGATGCCCGCCGTCCCGGCCCCGAGCGGCCGAAGGGCGGCGCCCAGCGCGGACAGCACCCCGAGCATGGCGACGGCCTTGGCGTCGATGCCGCCGTCGGCCACCTCCGAGAACACGATGGCCACCACCAGCACCAGCAGGGCGCCGAACATGAGCGGCGCCATGGCGTTGTCCCCGAACGTGTGGGGGGCCACCACGAACGGCCACAGGAAGGCGACGAAACCGAGGAACGACGCCATCACGATGACCGCCCGGGACCGCACGCCCACCCGGATGGCCACCCCGTGCCGCGGGCTCGCCGCCCGACCGACCGTCGCCCGCCGGGTGGCCATCAGCCCTCCCCCGCCACGGCCGCCCGCACCTGGTCGACGGTGAGGTAGGCCAAGGGGGCGAGGACCTTGGCCACCTGGGGGGCGAACGCCGGGGACGCCACCACCACGTCCGCGGTGGGGCCGTCGGCCACCACGTCGCCGGCGGCCATCACCACGACCCGGTCGGCGGCGGCGGCCACGAACTCGACGTCGTGGGTGGCCACCACCACCGACTTCCCCTCGGCGGCCAGGAGGTCGACGATGCCGATCAACGACCGCTTGGCGGCGTAGTCGAGGCCCCGGGTGGGCTCGTCGAGGAGCACCACCTCGGGCACCGCGGTGAGCTGGACGGCCAGCACCAGGGACAGCCGCTGCCCCTCCGACAGGTCCCGCGGGTGGGCGTCGTCGGGGATGCCCGGGGCGAGCCGGTCGAGCAGGGCCCGGGCCCGGCCGGTCGGCACCGGGACCGCCGATCCCCGGACCGCCGATCTCCGGGCCGCCGATCCCTGGACCGCCGATCCCTTCGACCGCCCGCCGCCGGCAACCGCCGCCTCCCGTCCGACGGCGGCCGCCGCCTCCCGGTCGGCCTGGGCCAGCTCCTCCCCGACGGTGTCCAGGTAGAGCAGGTCGGCGGGGGTCTGGGGCACCAGGCCGACGACGCCCCGGGCCCGGGCGGAGGGCAACGACTTCGGGTCGACCCCGCCCACCTCCACCAGCCCGGCCTGCCGGGGCCCGCTGCCCTGGATGGCCCACAGCAGCGACGACTTGCCCGAACCGTTGCGGCCCATGAGGGCGGTGACCTCGCCGTGGACCAGATCGAGGTCGACCCCCCGCACGGCGACGACCTGGCCGTAGCGGACGACGACGTTGCGGGCCCGGAGCGCCGTGCCGCCCGTCGGCGGGTGGGCAGTGGCCCCCTCGGGGCGGGTCCGAAGCGCCGGGGCCCCCTCGGGGCGGGCCCACGAGCGGTGCGCGGCCGGCACCGGGCGGCCGGCCAGCCGATCGCGGAGCGGGCCGACCTGGCGGCGGGCGTCGCGGACCGACAACGCCAGCGGCTGCCACCGGGCCAGCCGGCCCAGCTCGACCACCGGGGGGGCCACGGCGGTGACGGCCAGCATGGCGGCCGGGTCGCCGGTGGCCACGGTGCCGTCGGCCCGGACCTCGATGACCCGGTCGGCGTACTGCACCACCCGCTCCAGCCGGTGCTCGGCCAGCAGCACGGTGACCCCGAGGTCGTGGACCAGTCGGGTGACGGCGGCCAGCACCTCCTCGGCGGCCGTCGGGTCGAGGGCCGAGGTCGGCTCGTCGAGCACCAGGACGCGGGGGTGGGCGGTCAGCACCGAGCCGATGGCCACCCGCTGCTGCTGGCCGCCGGAGAGCTGGTAGAGGGGACGGTCCCGCAGCTCGGCGATGCCGAGGAGGTCGAGGGTCTCCTCCACCCGCTTGCGCATGACGTCGACCGGGACGGCCAACTGCTCCATGGCGTAGGCCAGCTCCTCCTCGACGGTGTCGGTGACGAAGCCGGCCAGGGGGTCCTGGCCGACGACGCCGACCACGTCGGCCAGCTCCCGGGGCTTGTGGGTGCGGGTCTCCCGGCCGTCCACCAGCACCCGGCCGGCCAACGTGCCACCGGTGAAGTGCGGCACCAGGCCGTTGACGGCGCCGAGGAGCGTGGACTTGCCGACGCCGGTTCGGCCGACCACCAGGGCCAGCTCGCCTTCGTCCACCCCGAAGGTGACGTCACGGAGGACCGGGGACCCGGCATCGGGATACGTCACGGTGACCCGGTCGAACTCGATCACGCCGGCACCTCGGTCCGGCCGGCCGGGACCGCCGGTCCCGCGGCCTCCGCGGCCGGCGCCGGCCCGGCCACGGCTGGGTTGGCCGCATCTGGCCCGGCCACGCCTGGCCCGGCCGTAGCTGGCACAGCCCCGGCTGGCTTGGCCCTGGCCGGACGGAGGGGTGGCGGAGCGACCACCGCCGGCAGGGCCGCCACGAGGATGGCCACGGCCGGGACGACCGGCAGGGTGGGCCAGACCAACGGCTGGGTGGACGGGTTGAGCCCGGCCACCGTGGTGCCCAGGACGGCCACCAGCACCGCGGCGGGGACGGCGCCGGACACGACGACCACCCACTCGGGCAGGGTCCAGGGATCGGGCCGGTACTGGGTCCGGCGGACCCGTCGACTGCCGAGCAGGAGCCCGACGCTGCACAGGAGGCCACCGCCCAGCAGGGCGGGGAACGCCAGGGAACCGGCGCCGGAGCCGTCGAGCGTGCCGTAGGCGCCGAGGCAGAGGCCGGCCAGGCCGACCAGCATGAGGGCGGCGGTGACCCGGCGGGAGCGCGGGCTGGCGCTGCCGGTGCGGCCGTAGCCGCGGGAGTCCATGGCGGCGGCCAGCCGCAGGGACCGCTCCAGGGCGTCCTCGAGGACCGGGATGGCGATGCTCCGCAGCGCCCCGAACCGCCCGCGGGCGTCGCCCCGCAGCTTGCGGGCCCGGCGCACCCGCTGGGCGCTCTCCACCAACTGGGGGGCCACCGACAGGGCGACGACCACGGCCATGCCCAGCTCGTAGAGGGCGCCGGGCAGGACCCGCAGGGCTCGCTTGGGGTTCGCCAGGGCGTTGGCGGCGCCGATGCAGCACAGCATGGTGGCCAGCCGGAGGCCGTCGTAGAGGGCGGCCAGGGTCCCCTCCAGGGTGACCGGGCCGCCAAGCTGCACCCCGGCCGCCCACGACGGCAGCGGGACGTGGGGAAGGGTGAACAGGACGTGCATGGTCTGGGCGTCGACGTCCCCGCCGAAGACGGCCCGGAACACCACCCGGATGGCCACGACGACGAGGGCCAGGTACAGGTAGTACTTGAACGCCCGGGCCCACGGGGCTTCGCTGCGGCGGTTGGCCACCACGACGCCGAGCACGGCCACGACCAGCAGCAGCAGGAGGGGATTGGTGGTGGTGCTGACCGCCGTGGCCAGGCCGATGGCCCAGAGCCACCAGGCCACCGGGTGCAGGTTGCGGGGCACCCGACGGTGGGCGGCCAGGCTCCACCGCCGGGTCCGCCCGGTGGCTGCCCTCCCCGGCCCCACAGTCCGGTCCGGTCCGCCGCCGGCGCCCCGGCCCGCGTGGCCACGGCCAACCGGCCTGGCCCCCGCCCCGGCCCGCGTGGCCACGGTCAACCGGCCTGGCCGGCCCGCCGGCGGCGCCAGGCGACGGCGAGCGCACCACCGCCCAGGGCCACCACGACGACCACCCCGATGACCATCGGCAGCGGGGAGCCGGAGGACGACGTGCTCCGGCTGGCCGCCGGGCTGGCGTCGACGATCTTGGGGCCGCCGGCGTGCTCCCGGCCACCGCCGCCCCCTCCCCCGGTCCCGCTCCCCTTGCCCTGGCCGGTGGTCCCACCGGTCCCAACCCCGCCGCCCGTCCCCTGGCCGACCGCGGTGGTCGACGTCGATCCCGGATCGGCGGACGGTGCGGTGGTCGATGCCGAGCTCCTCCCCTTCGGCGACCCGGCGACGGTGGACGACGGCGACCCGGCCCCGCCGGACGACGACCCGGGGCCGCCGGTGGCCGGCCCACTGCCGCCCCCCGATCCCCCTCCCCCGCCGGCTCCGGCCGACGAGCCGGTGCCGCCGGACGACCCGGAGGGGCCGGGGGTGGGCGCCGTGGACGCCGGTGGGCCGGCCGGGGTGGTGGTCGGCGTCGGGGGTGCAGTGGTGGTGGCCGATCCGCCGCCGGCCGGCGCGGTGTTGGTGGCCCGGACCTGTGTGGGGGTGAACGTCGGCTTCCCTGTGCCGGAGCCGCCTGTGACGCTGGTGCCGCCGAAGACCCAGGCTGTGACGCTGCCGGGCGGGGGGTGGTATGTCATGGCGCCGAGCTGGCTGTAGGACCAGGTGGTCTGGCCGGAGGCGGCGTGCCAGTAGGACCAGTAGGCCGACGCCCGGGGGGTGCTGGTGCACGGTGTCTGTGTGGGGGTCGGCTTTGTGTCGATCCGGCAGATGAAGGCCGGGCCGTCGTGCGTGGTGCCGGCGGTGGTGAACCCGGCTGTGTGGAGGGCGCCGTAGCCGGTCATCGCCGCGCCGGTGGTGGGCGTGGCGGCGCAGCCCCGCTCGACGTCCCCGCCCCAGTGGGAGAAGTCGACGGCGACGACGACCCCGGCAGTGGTGGTGCAGTTGCCGATGGGTTGGGCGCCGGCAGGGGCGGCGGTGGCCTCCAGGGCGACCGCCGTTGCCGCCATCCCGGCCCCGGCGGCGGCCACCACCAGTGCCGCCCCGGCCAACCACCGCGGGGCGCGCCCCCCCGAGCCCCGGCAGGGGGATCGGCGGGACTGGGCCATGCTGCTCACTTCCCGGGTGGCGACCCGGGAGCTCTGCGCCGGTCGGCCAGGGCCTCCGAGCCCCACCCCTGTGTCTCGACGGTCGGGAGCTCGTGCACCATCTAGGCACCCCGGCTCACGGCTGCCCGGGCGGGCAGGCCGTCTACGGTTGCGGACCAGCGCCGGGCTTCGACCGGCTTCCCCTGGACGGTGGCGTCACGTGTTGCGTACTGCGCAGATCACGGTACCACGGGTGCTTCGGGCTCCCGGCGGTCGAACGGTCGGCGCAACGGGCTGGACCCGCCGCCCTCCGGTCACGACGGACCGGTGACGGCGGCGATGCCGACGACTGTGGCGTTGAGGGGCTGGCCCCCCATCGAGCCGTAGAACGGGGCGTCGCCGAAGGCGAAGATGCCGCCGTCGGTGGCCACCATCCAGTAGCCCTTCCCGTCGGGGGTGGCGGCGAGGTCGATGACTGTGGTGTTGAGGGGCTGGCCCCCCATCGAGCCGTAGAAGGTGGCGTCACCGAAGGCGAAGATGCCGCCGTCGGCGGCCACCATCCAGTAGCCCTTGCCGTCGGGGGTGGCGGCCATGGCGACGATCGGTGTGTTGAGGGGCTTGCCGCCCATCGACCCGTAGAACTGGGCGTCACCGAAGGCGAAGATGCCGCCGTCGGCGGCCACCTCCCAGTAGCCGTGGCCGTCGGCGGTGGGGACCAAGTCCACGATGGGGGCGTTGAGCGGCTTGCCGCCCATCGACCCGTAGAAGGTGGCGTCACCGAAGCTGAACACCCCGCCGTCGGTGGCCACCATCCAGTAGCCCTTCCCGTCGGGGGTGGCGGCGATGTTGTAGATGGGGGCGTTCAGCGGCTTGCCGCCCATCGAGCCGTAGAAGGGGGCGTTGCCGAAGGCGAAGATGCCGCCGTCGGCGGCCACCTCCCAGTAGCCGGTGGAGGC
>DASZUK010000037.1:0-121256 GCA_035547695.1 Acidimicrobiales bacterium | reverse complement strand
GGACGACATGATCGACGTCAACCTGCGCGGCGTCTGGCACACCGCCAAGGCGGCCATCCCGGCGATGATCGAGGCCGGGCGTGGGGGGTCGATGATCTTCACCAGCTCCCTCGCCGGCCTCAAGGGCTACCGGCACCTGGGGGCGTACACGGCGGCCAAGCACGGGGTCAACGGCCTGATGCGGACCCTGGCCAACGAGCTGGCCGAGTTCAACATCCGGGTCAACAGCGTCTGCCCGGGCATGGTGGACACCGAGATGATGATGAACCCGGTCACCTACAAGATCTTCCGGCCGGACCTCCCGAACCCGACCCAGGAGGACGCCACCGAGACCTTCCGGTCGATGAACCTGCTGCCGGCGGACTGGCTCGAGCCCCGGGACATCAGCGAGCTGGTCCTCTGGCTGGCTTCGGACCTGAGCCGGTACGTCACCGGACTGGCCATCCCGGTCGACGCCGGGCAGACCGCCCGGACCTGAACGGCCCCGCCGGGCGCCTTGTCCGGCGGGAACGGTCATATATAATAGCGAGAACGATATCCCGGAGGCCGGTACCGGCGCCGGGGAGGGGAGTGGGCGCGATGAGTCCTTCCGAGTCCCAGATGACGGTGATCGGCCGTCTCGTCGTGGACCCGGCCGAGCGGGCCGAATGGCTGCGCCACGCCGGGCCGCTGGTCCGGCTGACCAGGCAGGAGCCCGGGGTCATCGACTACGCGGTGGGCGCCGACGTGGTGGACGGCGGCACCATCATCTTCTACGAGCGGTACCGGTACCCGGCCGCGGTCGACGAGCACCGCAACGCCGACCACTTCAAGCGGTTCGTCCAGGAGGTCTCCCACATCAAGGTGCTGGACGGGCCCATCCTGGCCAGCTTCCTGGAGGGTGACCCGCACGACATCGGCCCCAACGCCATCGGCGACTAGGGCGACCCCGGACCACGACACGACGACCACGACGACCACGACGAGCTCGAAGACTGAGGAGACTGCCATGACCGAGCCGAACACGCAGCTTGACTACGGGCTGTTCGACGCCGACAACCACTACTACGAGCCGTACGACTGCTTCACCCGGCACATCGAGCCGGCCTTCAAGGACCAGGCCGTCCGGGTCGAGGTCGGTGAGGACGGCCTGGGCCGGACCTACATCGGGGACCACACCACCCTGTTCACCCCGGTGATGATGTGCGACTCCATCGGCCCTCCAGGGTCGTTCAAGGGGATGGTCTGCGACGACACCGCCGACAGCGAGATCCCCACCATCTCCCCCCGGGTGTCCTGGCCGGCGTACATGAACCGCGACGCCCGGGTCCGCCTGATGGACGACCAGGGCGTGGAGGCGGCCATCTTCCTGCCCACCGCGGCGGTGTGCCTGGAGTACGACCTCTACAAGATGGGCCCGGCGGCGGCCTTCGCCAACCTGCGGTCGTTCAACCGCTGGGTGGAGGAGGACTGGGGCTTCAGCTACCAGGACCGGATCTTCGCGGTGCCGATGCTCTCCCTGGCCGACATCGACCTGGCGGTGGCCGAGGTGGAGCGGGTGCTCGCCCTCGGGGCCCGGTTCGTGCACCTCAACCCCGGCCCGGCCTACGGCCGGTCCCCGGCGGACCCCCACTTCGACCCGTTCTGGGCCCGGGTGGCCGAGGCCGGGGTACCGGTCATCTACCACATCGGTGACTCCGGCTACAACGAGCTGGTGGGGGCCAACTGGGGCCAGCCGGTGGAGGCCAACCTGTTCGAGCACACCCCGCTGCAGAACTACCTCGGCCTGTGCGACCGGCCCATCCAGGACACCATGGCCGCGCTGGTCCTCGGCAACCTGTTCACCCGGTTCCCCACGCTGAAGGTGCTGAGCGTGGAGAACGGCTGCCGGTGGGTCCGGCCGCTGCTCACCGACATGGACCACGCCGCCCGCATGGCCCGGTCCCGCGGCCTGACAGGCATCCCGAGCGAGATCTTCCGGGAGCACGTCTACGTGGCGCCGTTCTGGGAGGACGACGCCCACGACCTGGTGGGCCTGATCGGCGCCGAGCACGTGCTGCTCGGGTCGGACTTCCCCCACCCCGAGGGCGAGGCCAACCCGATCGACTACCTGAACGCCCTGCGCGGGATGGACGAGGCCACCGTGCGGCTGATCATGCGGGACAACGCCGCCCGCCTGGCCGGCTACCAGCCGTCGGCGGCCACGGCCGCCGCCTGAGCGGACATATCGGGACGAGCGGAGGAGGGACCGTGGTCCAGCACATCGTCATCGTCAAGTGGCGGCCCGACGCGGCGGCCGAGGAGCTGGCCGCGGTGATGGCGTTCGCCGACACCGCCCTGGCCCAGGGCGACTTCGTGTCCTACCGGCACGGGCCCAGCCTGAAGGTGTCGGGCGGCGCGGGGGACTGGGGCATGGTCCTGGACCTGGAGGGGCCCGAAGGGGTCGAGAAGTGGCTGGCGTCGGAGCCCCACGAAGCGCTGGCCCAGCGGATCGCACCGTTGAAGGAGTCGGTGCTGTCCATCCAGCTCCCCTCGGCGTAGCGGCCGCCGCCGGCGTCGGCCGGTGCGGCAGGGGATCATCGCGGGGGATCATCGGAGCGGGGGACCAAGGGGGTGCAGCGTGAACGGCCTGACCGGCAAGGTGGCCGTCGTCACCGGTGCCGCCGCCGGCATCGGCCTGGCCACGGCGGAGCGCCTGGCCGCCGAGGGGGCCCGGGTGGCCGTGGTCGACCTGAGCGACCGGGCGGACGCCGTGGCGGAGGGGCTCGGGCCGGAGGCCGTCGGCGTGCGCTGCGACGTGGCCTCCGCCGAGGCCGTCCAGGCCATGGTGGACACCGTGGTGGGCCACTTCGGGACCGTCGACATCCTGTGCAACGTGGCCGGCGTGCCCGCTCCCTACGCCTTCCTGGCCGACGTCGAGCTGGGCGACTTCCAGCGGATGGTCGACGTCAACCTGTCGGGCACCTACCACGTGATGAAGTTCGCCCTCCCGGTCCTGCTGCGGAGCGGCCGGGCGGCCATCGTGAACGTGTCGTCGACGGCCGGGGCCACCGGCATGGCCGGCCTGGGCCCCTACTCGGCCGCCAAGGCCGGCATCATCGCCCTGACCCGGGTGGCGGCGGCCGAGTACGGGACCAAGGGCGTCCGGGTCAACTGCGTGCTCCCGGGGCTCACCCGGACGCCGGGCAACCTGGCCTACTACGCCCAGTTCGACGACCCCGACGCCGTGCTGGAGTCGGTGGCCGCCGAACTGGGCCTGCTCCGCCGGCTGGCCGAACCGGAGGAGATCGCCGCCGCCATCGCCTTCCTGGCCAGCGACGACGCCTCGTTCATCACCGGGCCATCGTCCCGGTGGACGGCGGGCAGTTGGCCAGCGCCTCCGCCCGGTCCCTGGACCGCGCCGGTGAAGGCTGACGGTCGGTGAGCACCGTCACCGAGGCCGATACCGGTGCCGATGCCGGGGCCGGTGCCGGGGCCGAGGTCCCCGCTCCTGGTCGAAGCGGGCCTCGGGAGGTGAGGGGTCGATGAAGCGACGGGTCCTCGGCGGCACCGGGATGTCGGTGAGCGAGATGGCGCTGGGCACGATGATGCTGGGCCAGCGCGGGAACGCCGACCACGGCTCGGCGGTGCGGATCGTCCACCGGGCCCTGGACGCCGGCATCAACTTCGTCGACACCGCCGACGTCTACTCCATGGGCGAGTCCGAGGAGATCGTGGGCCAGGCGTTGAAGGGCCGGCGGGACGAGGTGGTCCTGGCCACCAAGTTCTCCCGGCCGATGGGCCAGGACGACAACCAGCGGGGCGCCTCACCCCGGTGGATCGCCCGGGCCGTCGAGGACAGCCTGCGCCGACTGGGGACCGACTACGTCGACCTCTACCAGCTCCACCGCCCCGACCACACCACCGACCTGGACGAGACCCTGTCGGCCCTGAGCGACCTGGTCCACGCCGGCAAGGTCCGGGCCATCGGGGCGTCCATGTTCCCGGCCGAACTGATCGTCGAGGCCCAGTGGGCCGCCCAGCGCGGCGGCCACCGGCGGTTCCTGACCGAACAGCCCAAGTACTCCATCCTCACCCGCCGGGCCGAGTGGGCCGTGCTGCCGACCACCCAGCGGTACAACATGGGCGTCCTCAGCTTCGGCCCGCTGAGCGGCGGCTGGCTGACCGACCGGGACGACCCGACCACCGGGTTCCGGGCCCAGGGGGTGTCGGCCCGGGACTTCGACCTGTCGATCCCGGCCAACCAGGCCAAGCGGCGGGCGGTCGACCAGCTCCGGGCCCTGGCCAAGGAGGCCGGGATGCCCCTCACCCACCTGGCCACCGCCTTCGTGCTGGCCCACCCCGGCATCACTTCGGTGATCATCGGTCCCCGGGAAGAGGGCCAGCTAGAGGACCTGCTGGCCGGGGCCGGCGTCGAGCTGGACGACGACGTCCTCGACCGGATCGACCAGATCGTCCCGCCCGGGACCGAGGTCAACCCGGCCGACAACTACTTCGCCACACCGCCGGCCATCGAGCACAAGCACCTCCGGCGCCGCACCGGTCGGACCGGTCAGTAGCCGTACCCGACAACCAGGGTAGCCGTACCCGACAACCAGGGAGGAAGGAACCCCAATGGAGACACCGCCCAGCTACTCCAGCTCCGTGGTCATCGAGCGCCCGCCCGAGGCCCTCTACGACATGGTGGCCGACGTCACCCGCATGGGGGAGTGGAGCCGGGAGTGCCGCTCGTGCACCTGGGACGACGACGCCGGGCCGACGGTGGGGGACTGGTTCTCGGGCACCAACGTCGACGCCGACCACGAGTGGACCACCCACTGCGAGATCGTGGCGGCGGACCGGGGCCGGGAGTTCGCCTTCGTGGTCGAGGGCTACGCCGCCCGGTGGGGCTACACCTTCGAGGCGGTCGACGGCGGCACCCGGGTGACCGAGTCCTGGCGGTTCTCGCCGGCGGCCCGGGCCAGGTTCCACGAGATCTTCGGCGACCAGGCCGAGGAACGGATCGCCTTCCGGGCCGAGAACGCGAAAGAGGAGATCGCCGCCACCCTGGCCTCGCTCAAGCACGCCGCCGAGAGCGGCTGAGCGGCGCGGCCCCGGGGCGCCGGCCCACGGGGGCGCCGCAGGGGGCACCGGCCCACGGGGGGAGGACCGGCGGCCGGGGCGCCGATCACACGACGGCGCAGAGACCGCCGTCGAGGTTGAGGGCGGCGCCGCTCAGGTAGGACGCCCGGGGCGACAGAAGGAAGGTGACCACCTCGGCGTACTCCCGGCTGAGGCCCACCCGTCCCAACGGGACCCGGGCGGCCAGGCGCTCGTACATCTCGTCGATCGTGATCCCCTCGGCGGCGGCGTCCCGTGTCCACTGGGGGGACTCGAGGAGGCCGTTGCAGACGGCGTTCACCCGGACCCCGTCGGGCCCGAGCTCCTTGGACAGCATCTTGGTGAGGGCCAGGCCGGCCGCCCGGGAGACCGACGAAGGCCCGCTGGCCGGCCCCGGGGCCTTGGACGAGGTGTTCAGGGTGTTGACGACCGCGCCCTTGGAGGCCCGCAGGTGGGGGAGGGTGAGCCGCACCAGCCGGACGGCGGCGTACAGCTTGAGGTGCAGGTCGTCGTCCCAGATCTCGTCCGTGGTGCGGTCGACCGGCATGGCGGCGCCCCGCCCGGCGTTGTTGACCACGCCGTCGATCTGTCCCCAGCGGCCCACCGCGGCGGCCACGAAGGCCTCCAGGTCCGCCGGCACGGTCACGTCGGCGGCGATCCCGATGGCCTCCCCGCCGCCGGCGGTCAGTTCCTCGGTGACGGTGTCGAGGGCCTCCGGGTTGCGGCCGCAGAACGCCACCCGGGCGCCCTCGGCCATCAGGGTCCCGCAGAGGGCACGGCCGAGGCCGCTGGTCCCCCCGGTCACCAGGACCACCTTTCCCTCCAGCTCCAGATCCATCGGTTCTCCTCTGTCGTGCCGGGGCTACCCTTCGCCCCGGTGGAGCCGGTGGTGGGTCCCTCGCCGGATGCCTGTTCCGTTTGCCGTGATATCGTATAGGCAACGAACCGGAGGTGCACATGGCTGAGCCAATGGGCTGGGGCGGCGAGGAGTCCCCCGAGCGGATCATGATCATCTCGTCGGACTCCCATGCCGGGCCGTCGATGGAGAAGGCCATGCGGCCGTACTGCCCGCCGGAGTACCTCGACGAGTACGACGCCTTCGTCAAGGCGTACCACGAGGGGACCGCCGAGACCGACTACGTCGGCACGCTCATCTCCCAACTGCTCGGCAGCGCCGCCAGCGGGCCGACGATCGACCCGAACACCGACCCGGCCATGCGGGCCCGGTACGAGCAGATGGCCGCCGAGGCCCACCTCCACACCGACTGCCCCGGCCACACAGACCCCCACGCCCGGCTCCGGGACATGGACGCCGACGGGATCGCCGCCGAGCTGATCTTCTCCGGCGGCCAGAACAGCGAGGCCCTGCCGTTCGTGGGCTTCGGGGCCGACATCGGCTCCAAGGACACCTCCCGTGACCTGCTGAAGGTCGGCGAGCAGGTCTGGAACCACTGGCTGGCCGACTACTGCTCGGTGGCCCCCGAGCGGCTCCTCGGCGTCATGCAGGTCCCCATCTGGGACGTCCCGGCGACCGTGGAGGTGCTGGAGGAGGGCCGCAAGGCCGGGCTGCGGGCGGTCAACTTCCCCGCCCCCCGGTCGGACTTCCCGGCCTACAACGACCCGGTCTACGAGCCGTTCTGGTCGGCCTGCGAGGACCTGGAGCTCCCGCTGGTCACCCACTCCGGCGGCGGGGACGTCCCCCTCGGCTTCTACGGCAAGGGCGGGTCGGCCATCCATGGGATGGAGAGCATCTGGCTCGGCCGCCGGGCCGTCTGGGAGCTGATCTTCGGCGAGGTCTTCGAGCGGCACCCCAAGCTCCGGTTCACCATGACCGAGCAGCGGATGTCGTGGGCCGCCCACACCCTGCGCGACATGGACTACGTCCACCGGTCCCGCCAGCCCGACCTGCCGCACCGGCCGAGCGAGTACTGGGCGATGAACTGCTACATGGCCGGGAGCTATATGGCCCCCTGGGAGGTCGGCCTCCGGTACGAGGTGGGCGTGGACAACCTGCTGTGGGGGACCGACTACCCCCACCAGGAGGGCACCTGGCCCTACACGAAGGTGGCCCTGCGGAACTCGTTCCACGACGTGGCCCTGGACGAGGCCCGCAAGATCCTGGGCGAGAACGCCATCCGGGCCTACTACCTGGACCGGAACGAGCTGCGGAAGGTTGCGGACCGGATCGGTCCCCTCCCCGAGGACCTGGCCCGGCCGCTGGAGCCCGGCGAGGCCCCGGCCTACGGGGCGGCCTTCCGGGAGTCCGGCACCGTCGACGCCGCCTCGTTCTGAGCCCGGACCGGACCGCCCGACGATGGCCCTGACGGCGACCCCGGCGTCCAGGCTGGGCTACGCCCTGGTGGACGCCGACAACCACTACTACGAGCCGCTGGACTTCATCACCCGGCACATCGAGCCCCGGTATGCCGATCGGGCGGTCCACCACGTGCTCGAGGACGACGGTCGGTACCACACCTACGTGGGTGACCGGCCGTTCGCCTACCGGCCGATCGCCCTCTGCGACCTGGTCGGAGCGCCGGGGTCCACCAAGAACCAGTTCTCGCCCAATCCCCAGGGCCCGGCCAGCGAACGGGTGGCCACCATCGTTCCCCGGGAGATCCCGGCGTTCTGCAACGACCGGGCCGCCCGGTTGGCCCTGATGGACGAGCAGGGGATGCAGGCCACCCTCATGTTCCCGACCGAGTTCCAACTGGTCGAGTACGAGCTCTACCACGAGGGTCCGGAGGTGGCCTTCGCCAACATCCGGGCGTTCAACCGCTGGATGGAGGAGGACTGGGGGTTCGCCTACCAGGAGCGCATCTTCGCCGTCCCGACCCTGTCCCTGGCCGACCTGGACCTGGGCGTGGCCGAGCTCGAGCGGGTGCTGGCGGCCGGGGCCCGGGCCGTCCACGTCAACCCGGGCCCGGCCCACGGGCGGTCCCCGGCGGAGCCGTACTTCGACCCGTTCTGGTCCCGGGTCCAGGAGGCCGGGATCCCGGTGGTGTTCCACATCGCCAACGCCGGCTACAGCGAGCTGGTCTGCACCCAGTGGGGCTACCCGGCCCACCCGCTGCTGTACGACGAATCGGCCTTCCAGTTGTTCCTGGCCCGGGGGGCCCGGCCCATCGTGGACACCATGGCCGCCCTGGTGCTGGGGGACTTCTTCGGCCGGTTCCCGGGGATCCAGGTCATCTCGGTGGAGAACGGGTCGTCCTGGGTGGGGCAGATGCTCGACGACATCGACCACGCCGGCAAGCTGTCTCGGGTGCCCTGGTCCAGCCGGGACGGGAAGCCCAGCGAGGTCTTCCGGGAGCACGTCTACGTGGCTCCGTTCTGGGAGGACAGCGGCGGCGCCCTGGCTGAGCTGATCGGGGCCGACCACGTGCTCATGGGGTCCGACTACCCGCACCCGGAGGGGGAGGCGGAGCCGGTGGACTTCGTGGAGTCCCTGGTCGGGCTGGACGCCGACCAGACCCGGCTGGTGATGCGGGAGAATATGGCTCGGCTGCTCAAGCTGGGGGTCTGACCCGCCGGAGCCGGCGGGCGGGGGAGTGCCGGGGCGGGAGGAGCCGCCCGGCGACGACGAACGGAGGGGTGGGTGCAGGGCAGGGTAGCGATCGTCACCGGTGCCGGTTCGGGCCTCGGTGAGGCGACGGCGCGGCGGTTCGCCGCCGAAGGGGCGTCGGTGTGCGTCGCCGACATCCACGACGGGGCCGAGCGGGTGGCGTCGTCCATCGTCGACGGCGGCGGGGACGCCATGGCCGTCCGGTGCGACGTGGCCGACGAGCCCGACGTCCGCGCCATGGTGGACGCCACCGTGGCCCGGTGGGGACGGCTGGACTTCGCCTACAACAACGCCGGCATCAACCAGGAGCGCCGGCCGACGGCCGAGATCCCGGTGGACGAGTGGCGCCGGCTGCTGGACGTCAACGTCACCGGGGTGTGGCTGTGCATGCGCTCGGAGCTGCCGGCCATGGTGGCCGGCGGAGGCGGGGTGATCGTCAACTGCTCGTCCGGTGCCGGCCTGCGGGCCGACGCCGCCGTCAACCTCACCGGGTACGCCGCCACCAAGGCCGCCGTGCTGGCCCTGACCCGTGGGGTGGCCCGGGAGTACGGGCCCCAGGGGGTGCGGGCGGTGGCCATCTGCCCGGGCGGGATCGAGACGCCGATGCTGTCGGAGACCATGGCGGCCAACCCGGAGTGGGCCGAGAAGATGCTGTCGGGCAAGCCCCTCGGCCGGCTGGGCCTGGCCCACGAGATCGCCGACGCCGTCATCTGGGCCTGCTCGCCCCAGGCCAGCTACGTGTCCGGCCACCCCATCGTGGTGGACGGCGCTGCCTACTGTTGACCAGCGTCCTGTTGACCAGAGTCCCGAGCAAACGGAGGTGCTGCGGTGACCACTGACCCGGGCTCGTCGGAGCCCATCTGGGAGAGGAGCCCGGCCGGGGCGGCCGGCTCCACGTTGCCGGGGGCGGCCGACGACGTCCCGCCGGCCCTGTTCGCCCATCTGCGGAGCCACCTGGAGGCCGAACAGGCCCTCCTCGACGAGTACGCCGCCCTGGTCGACCGGTCGCCGTCGGCGGCGTTGCGGTACCTGATGGCCCTGCTGATGGACGACGAGAAGCACCACCACCACCTGTTCCGGGCCATCGCCGCCTCGGCCGACGCCGAGCAGGAGGTGGGAGGGAAGCCGGTCCTGCCCGGCTACGACCTCGGGGACGTCCACGACCGGGAGGTCACGCGGATGACCGAGGCCCTGCTGGCCGAGGAGAAGCGGGACGCCCACGAGCTGCGCCGGCTGCTGGGCGAGATGGGGGCGGTCGAGGACTCCCAGCTCTGGCGGCTGCTCGTCGAGCTGATGGAGCACGACACCCGCAAGCACATCGCCATCCTGCGGTTCGTGAAGCGGCACCTCGGCCGCCCGGGCCGGGGCGACTAGGAGCCCGCCGCCAACCCTTGTCCGGCGCCGCGGCCCCGGCGGCGGTCAGTCCCCGTCGCCGAACGGCGGCAGCCCGAGCAGGGTCCGGGGGTTGTCGACCACCATGGTCCGCACGGCGTCGACGCCGAGGCCGGCGTCGATGAGGGTGCCGACGTACAGGCGGAGGAAGTCGGCGGCCGGCGGGGCCCACCGCGGCCACCCGGCGTCGGTGGTGAGGACGATCCGGTCGGGACCGAAGGTGGCCACCAGGTCGACGATCCCCTGCGGGGTGGCGTGGGGATGGGCCGGGGTCATGAGGACGGCCGGGAGCTCGATGTAGCAGCCGAGGTCGGCCGCCCGGCGCAGGTGGTCGGCGGTGGCCGACGTCCCCGGGGAGCACGGGTGGGTGAACACCAGCCGGGTGAACCCGGTCCGGGCCGCCTCCTCGGCCACCGCCACGGACTCGTCCGGCGAGATGTGGCCGGTCCCGAGGCCCATGCCGCAGTCCCTGACGGTGGCGATGACCCGGGCGCAGTCCTCGGTTACCGCCCCGGACCCGTCCACCACCCGGATACCGTCCTGGTGCTGGTCATCGACGTCCCCGGTGACCTGGGCCCGGACGATCCTGGAGAACCCGCCGTGGCCCAGGTCGTGGGCGGACTGCCAGGTGGGCAGCCAGGCGAACCGGGCGCCCTGGGCGGCGGCCATGAGCACCGCGGCGGGCGACACCCCGCCGGCGATGCGGTTGAGGGTGATGCTGGAGAACACCCGGATGCCCGGCACGTGCCGCTCCACCTCCGCCGCCCGGTCCATGGTGGGCCAGATGTGGGACTTGAGGACGTAGCCGGTCATCCCCCGCTCGGCGGCCAGTTGGCCGGTGCGGATGTTGTCGGCGCTGGTGTCCCAGTCGCGGCGGATCTCCGGGGTGCCGTGCACGTGCAGGTCGATGGCGCCGCGCAGGACCTCGTCCAGGGGCACGTGGCCCGGCAGCACCGGGATCACCGGACGTCCCCGGCCTTGTAGGCGAACGGCTCCGACACGGTGTCCAGCAGGGACAGGTGCTCGTCCTCCAGGTGGACGCCGAAGGCACCGACGAGGTCGTCCAACTGCTCCACCGAGGACACCCCGGCCAGCACCGAGGTGACCACGTCCTGGCGGAGCAGCCAGGCCACCGCCACCTGGGCCGGTGAGGCCCCCAGGGCGTCGGCGACCCGGCCGACGGCGTCGGCCACGGTGAAGGCCGCGTCGGACCAGTAGCGGTCGCGGTAGGTCTGGCCGCCGATGCCGAACCGCGACGCCGGGCCGGCGGCGGCGTCCCGGGTGAACCGCCCGGCCAGGACGCCGGCGGCCACCGGGTTGTAGGGGATGACCCCGATGCCCAGGGCGGTGGCCAGCGGCAGCAGGTCGCGCTCGGGGTTCCGGGCCAGCAGGTTGAACCGGGGCTCCAGGGCGGCCACCGGCATGTAGCCCCGGCCGGCGATCTCCTGCAGCACCACCGCCACCTGCCAGGCGGAGAAGTTCGACAGGCCGAAGTAGTGGACCTTTCCCTGGCGGTGGAGGACGTCGACGGCCGCCAGGGTCTCGTCCATCGGCGCGCCGAGGTCGGGGCGGTGGAGGTAGTAGATGTCCACGTGGTCCCGGCCCAGCCGGCGGAGGCTGGCCTCGCAGGACTCGATGACGTACTTCCGGCTGCCCGTGGCCGCCCCACCGGTGGCCGAGGTGACGTGGCCGCACTTGCTGGCCACCACCACGTCGGGGCGGGGCCGCCGGTCCAGCCACCGGCCGACGATGGACTCGGCCGTGCCCACCGGCTGGGACAGCGGCGGCATCGGGTAGTTGTCCGAGGTGTCCACCAGGTTGACCCCCCGGTCGACGGCCGCGTCCAGCAGCCGCATCGACTGGTCCACGTCGTGCTTGGACCCGAAGGTGGCCGTCCCGATGGCGATCCGGCCGACCCGCAGGCCGAACCGGCCGAGTGGTGCCGTGTCCATGCTCCTCCTCTCCTGCCGTGCAGCAGTCCGGCTACATCTGGGTGACCCCGGCGTCCACGGTCATCGCCAGGGCGGTCACGTAGCGGGACTCGTCGGACGCCAGGAACAGCACGGCCTTGCTGATGTCGATCGGCTGGGTGGTCTCGATCGGCAGCATCGCGGTGAAGGCGGCCCCGAGCTTGGGGTTGGCCTCCAGCAGCGGGGCCAGCAGCGCCCGGGTGGCGGCCCGGCCCCCCATCATCGGGGTGTCGACCCCACCGGGATGGACGCTGTTGACCCGGATGTGGTGCTCTGCCAGCTCCATGGCGAACGCCCGGGAGAGGCCGGTGACGCCGTGCTTGCTGGCCACGTAGGGCAGCAGGAACGGCTCCGCCATCAGGCCGGCCGCCGAGCTGATCAGCACGACGGAACCGCCCCCGGCGGCGATGAGGTGCGGGGCGGTGGCCATGACGGTGTTGAAGGTGCCGGTCAGGTTGACGTCGATCGTCTGCTGCCAGATCTCTGTGGTCACGTCCGACCAGGCCGAGATGTAGGCGATGGCGGCGTTCGCCACCACCACATCCAGCCGGCCGAAGGTGGCCACCGCTTCGGCCACCACCCCGGTCAGGGCCGGCCGGTCCCGGATGTCGGCCGTCACCGCCACCACCTGGCGACCGGCCTCCTTGACCAGGCCGGCCGTCTCGGCGAGGTCGTCCTCGGAGGCCAGGGCGTAGGGGTAGCCGTCCATGGGGCCACCGATGTCCACGGCGATGATGTCGGCTCCCTCGGCCGCCAGCGTCACCGCATGGCTGCGGCCCTGGCTGCGTCCCGCCCCGGTGACCAGGGCCACCTTTCCTTGCACTCGTCCAGCCACGGTCGCCCTTTCCATCGAGCCCTGTCTGTTCTCCGTCAGTCCCGATGGACCAGATGGGTGGCCGGTTCCTGGTGACCCGGGAAGTTGGCGGCCACCGAGGCCGGCGTCCAGTCCGGCCGGTCGATCACCAGGGCTTCGCGGGGGTGGGCCCACAGGGCCAGCCGGCGCCCGTCGAACCGGATCATCTGGTTGCGCAGATCGCCTGCCTGGTCGCTGCAGAGATGGACCACGAGGGGGGCCACGGCCTCGGGGGGGTGGAGGCCCATGTCGCCGGCGGACGCCGGGGGCTGTCCGGCGGCCCGTTGCTCGGCCTGGAGCTCCTGGACGGCCGGGACCGTGGTCCCGCTCAGGGCCACCGGGCTGAGGGCGTTGACCCGGACCCCGTAGGGGGCGAGCTCCCCGCTGAGGGCGTAGAGGAGGCCCATGACAGCTCCCTTGGTGGCGGCGTACGCGGCCGCGAACCGGAGGCCGCCGGTGGCCACGGCCATCCGGGAGGACACCAGTAACAGATGTCCGCCCGTCCCGGCGTCCCGCATGGCTCGGGCGGCGTGCTGGCAGACGGACCACGTGCCCCGCAGGTTGACCGCCACGGTCTGGTCGAACACCTCGGGCGACGTGTCCACGAAGGGCACGGTGTGGACGATGGCGGCGTTCGGGATGGCCACGTCGATCCCCCCGTAGGCCTCCACGCACCGCTCCACCAGGGCGGCGGCCACCGCGTCGTCCGCCACCGATCCCACCAGCCCGGTCGCCGTACCCCCGGCCCCGGTGATCTCCTCGACCACCGACGACACGGCGCCCCCGTCGGTCCCGTTGACCACCACCCTGGCGCCGTCAGCGGCCAGGGCGACGGCGAAGGCCCGGCCCAGCCCCTTGGACGAACCCGTGATCACGACCCGCTTGCCGGCCACCCGGCCCCCGATGGTCGCCGGACGGTCGGTCACTGCTGGTCGATGAACGGGCCGCCGCCCAGGTAGCGGGCCAGCCTCGGCTTGACCTCGTCCTCGACAATCTCGATCCGGAGCCCGTCGTCGAGGATGTGGAACAACCCACCGACCCAGTCACCGTCTGGCGTCATGAGCACGGTCTCCCGGGGGCAGCCCCCCGAGGCCAGCCAGGCCGAGGTGTCCCTGGAGCCGTTGCCCCAGAGGCCGAGGTGGTGCAACCCGACCTCCGACCAGGGGGTGCCGTCCTGGCGTTCCAGCACCTCCAGGAACGGCGGCCCTTCGAGGGAGTACCGGAACCGGACCTGCGTCGGCGTCGGCCCCGACGGGGTCTCGAAGTGGACGTCGGACTCCACGACGTCGCCCCAGTGCAGGCCGAGGGTCTCCGACATGCGGTCGGTGGCCTTCTCCAGGTCGGCCACGACGACGCAGACGTGGAAGAACGGGCTGTCGGTCGTGCGGTCCGGCCGATGTGGCGGCGGGACCGCCTCCGGCTCGGTCATCGGGGCCCGAGCCCGATGACGCCGGACGGGTCGCCGACCGGTCCCAGCCCGGAGCCCGGCCGGCGCCGGTCGGACCGTCCGTTGGCCGACTCGGCGCCCAGGTCGATCCCGAGCGTGCCGGTGGGGGGGCGGGCGCCGGGGCCGGACGCCCCGAAGCTCTCCAGCATCGCCAGGATGTGCTCCCGGTTCCGCTCGAGGTGGTCGGTGGTGCTCTGGCGGACCTGGACCTCGGACCGGGACAGGACGGCGTTGAGCAACCGTTCGTGCAGTTCGTAGTGGTCGCGGTCCGTGTCCGCGTCGTCGCCCACGGCAAAGAGGAGCCGGGCGTACCGCTCGTTGGCGGTGTAGAGGTAGTCCCACACCCGCAGGTCCCACTCGGACATGGCGTTGCCCAACAGGCGGAAGTGGAACTGGCGGTGCATCGACATCCGCTCGTCCACCGACATCTCCCCGCGGAGCCCGGCCAGGATGGCGGTCAGCTCGGCCAGGTCGTCCTCGGTCATCGACGAGGCGCTCTCGACGGCGAGGTCGGGTTCGAAGAGCAGCCGGAGCCGGTAGATGCCGAGGACGTCGTCCCGGTTCATCGGCCTGACCTCGCCCCCCCTGGTGGGGCGGAGGGTGACCAGCCCCTCGGTCTCCAACCGGCGGAGGGCTTCACGGACCGGGATGTGGCTCACCCCGAGCTGGGAGGCCAGGTTGGTGATCGAGAACCCCTGGCCGGCGGGAAGCTCTCCCGACACGATGGAGTGCCGGATCTTCACGGTGGCCTGGTCGACGATGGAGACGGGGTCCACCGGGACCATGGACGGAAGTTCCCCTCGGCCCGGCGGGTAGGAGGACACCGATCGAGGCACGACGATATCCTATCAGATACACAATCTCGACGACCGGGATGCCTTGCCGGTCGACCGTTTGGTGCCGATCGGATGCGCCGGGCGGGTACCCAGGAGGGGAACGGCGGATGGAGCTGCAGGACGTCGAGGTGCTGGCCGAGGGCCTGGCCTTCCCGGAGGGGCCGGTCGTCCTCCCGGACGGGTCGATCGTGGTGGTGGAGATCCGGGGTGGGCGGGTGTCGCGCCGGTGGCCCGACGGGACGCTCTCGGTGGTGGCCGAGGTGGGCGGGGGACCGAACGGGGCGGCGATCGGGCCCGACGGGTACCTGTACATCTGCAACAACGGCGGTCTCGAACGGGCGTTCCCCCCGTGCATCCAACGGCTGCACCCCGACGGCGGCCCGGTGGAGACCCTCTACGGGGAGTGCGACGGGGTCCCGCTGTCGGCCCCCAACGACCTGGTGTTCGACGCCACCGACCACTTCTGGTTCACCGACTTCTTCAACGGCCACCTCTTCTATGCCTCCCCGGACGGGGGATCGATCGTCCGGGCCATCGAGGGGTTGGTGACCCCCAACGGGGTCGGCCTGTCCCCGGACGGCTCCACCCTCTACTGGTCCCAGACCGACACCCGGCAGGTCCTCCGTCGACCGCTGACCGGGCCGGGCCGGCCGGTGCCGTCGACAGGGTGCTCCATCGGCACCCTCATGATGACCGGGTCGGTGGATCCCGACACCGTCATCGTGGGACTGCCCGGGGTGCAGGAGCTGGACTCCCTGGCCGTCGAGGCGGGTGGGTCCATCTGCGTCGGCACCCTGGTGGACAGCGGGGTGACCGTGGTCGCCCCGGACGGATCCGGCGTCGAGAAGTACACGCTGCCCCCGTCGCTGGCCGACGGCGCGGTCACCAACATCTGCTTCGGCGGGGACGACCTGCGGACGGCCTATCTCACCCTGTCGATGACCGGACGGTTGATCTCGTGCCGCTGGCCCCGGCCGGGATTGCGGTTGCAGTACCAGGCGTGACCCGGGGGCGCACCCGTCGGTCGGCGACCGTCAGGCGTCGGCGGGGTCGTCCTCGACGACGATGGCCAGCTCGGGGCACAGGCCGGCGGCACTGACCACCTCCGACCGCATCGAGTCCGGCGGGGTGTGGTCCAGGACCTCGATGGACCCGTCGTCGGCCCAGCCGAAGACCGCCGGGGCCGCGTAGACGCACTGCCCGTGCTCCCGACAGCGATCATGGTCCAGGTGCACCCGCATGGCGTTCCTCCCTCGGGCCTTGTCCAGGCCATTGAGCAGCCTATATTATAGCGAGCTTCCGGCATGAGAGAGGGGTCGCCCTCCCCGGTGAGAGGAGACGCCGTCCAATGACTCCATCCGAGACCAGCGAGTGCCTGATGACGGACTACTCCGCCGCGGCCACCGAGCTAACGCCGGAGCAGTTGTTCGACTTCTACGCCGAGACCCGCGAGCACCCCATCTCGTACTCCACCGCCCACGGCGGGTTCTGGATGGTGAGCCGGTACCAGGACGTCATGCGGGTCCTGAAGGACACCGAGGGGTTCTCGGTGGAGAAGTCCAAGGGCGGCGGGCTGTACATCCCGCCGTACGAGGCCGAGACGGTGTTCATGGAGTACGACAACGACATCCGCCGGCACTACAAGCGGATGCTGCAGCGGTTCTTCACCTCCGCCGCCGTCGACGGCATGTCGGACCGGATCGCACAGGTGACCAACGACGCCCTCGACGCGGTGATCGCCCAGGGGGAGTTCGACCTGGTGCACGACCTGGCCGAGCTGGTGCCGGCCAAGGTCACCCTGGGCATCCTGGGGTTCCCCACAGAGGAGTGGCGCCGGTTCGCGGAGCCCCAGCACATGCTGTTCTACGTCCATCCCGGGCACCCGGAGTACGACGACATGCTGGTCAAGGACCAGTGGGTCCGGGACCGGGTGTGGGAGATCATCGAGGAGCGCAAGGCGGAGCCCCGTGACGACGTGGCCAGCCACCTCCTGGGGGTGAAGGAGTCGGAGGCGATCACCGACAAGGACGTCTTCATCATGCTCCACCAGCTCATCCTGGGCGGGCTGGAGACGGTGGGGAACCAGATCAGCCACAACCTGGTGTACCTGGACCGGGACCGGGCGGCCCGCCGGCAGCTCATCGACCACCCGGAGCTGATCCCGGCGGCGGTGGAGGAGCTGCTCCGGCTGGCGGCCACCGTGCACGCCATGGCCCGGACGGTGACCCGGGACACCGAGCTGGGCGGCCAGCATCTGAAGGTGGGGGACCGGGTGCTGGTGATGTTCGCCGCCGCCGACCGGGACGACCGGGAGTTCGCCGACGCCGACCAGTTCGTGTGCCCCCGGGAGGCCAACCGGCACGTCGCGTTCTCGTTCGGGGACCACTTCTGCATGGGGGCCTGGCTGGCCCGCAAGGAGCTGAAGACGGTGACCGCCACGGTGCTGGACCGGATGCCCAACTACGAGGTCGACTACGACCGGGCGGTGCAGTACCCGGTCCGTGGGCTGATGAACGGATGGGTGACCGCACCGGCCCGGGTGGGCGAAGGGGCCCGCTAGGGCCACCGGTGGATCTCCGACTGGCAGGAAAGGTCGTCCTGGTCACCGGTGGTTCGGCCGGACTGGGGCGGGCGGCGGCCCACGGCCTGGTGGCCGAAGGGGCCAAGGTGGTGCTGTGCGCCCGGAACGAGGGGCCGCTGTCCGAGGCGGCGTCCGCCCTGCGATCGGCGGGCGGCGAGGTCGAGGCGGTCCCGGCCGACGTCCGCCAGCCGGCTGATCTCGAGCGGTTGGTCGGGACGGCCCTCGGCCGGTTCGGCCGGATCGACGGGGTGGTCAACAATGCCGGGGCGTCGATGGCGAAGCCGCTGGCCGACAGCACCGACGAGGAGTGGGTCGACGACCTGGCCGTCAAGGTGCTCGCCGCCGTCCGCCTCACCCGGCTGGCCCTGCCGAGCCTCCAGGCGTCCGGGGGCTCGGTGGTGAACGTGCTGGCGGTGTCGGCCAAGGCGCCGGTCGCGGCGTCGTCGCCCAGCTCGGTGTCCCGGGCCGCCGGCCTGGGGCTGACCAAGACGCTGTCCAAGGAGCTCGCCTCTGCCGGGGTCCGGGTCAACGCCATCCTGGTCGGGTTCATCCGTAGCGCCCAGTGGGTCCGCCTGGCCGCCAACACCGGCCGGACCGTGGAGCAGGTCTACGACGACCTGGCCACCCGAATGGCCATCCCGATGGGTCGGGTGGGGACAGCCGAGGAGCTCGCCGACGCCGCCTGCTTCCTGCTGTCGAGCCGGGCCTCCTACATCACCGGCAGCGCTCTCCACGTCGACGGAGGGCTCAGCCCGGTCACCTGAGCCCGGTCACCTGAGCCCGGTCACCTGACACCGGTCGCCGGATCGGCGACCCGGCCCCGGTCAGATAGGCCGGCGCGCTGGTTCCCTCAGACCGGCCGGCGGCCCTCGATGACCTCCAGGCCGACCGTCAGGGTGGGGACGACCCGATCGGCCATGCCGTCGGACTCGGGGTCCACCAGGGCCCCGGACTGCAGCCGGGCCACGATGCCCTGCATGATGACCGCCATCTTGAAGTAGGCGAAGGCCACGTACCACCGGAGGTGGCCGAGGTCGGTGTCGGCGGCCTCGCCGTAGCGGTCCACCACCTCGGCCCGCTGGGGGAACCCGGGGAGGGCGGTGACCGGGGCGGCCAGCCGGGCGGCTCCCATGGCCTCGTCGTCGTCGGGCTCCGCCCAGAACATGAGCAGGGTCCCCAGGTCCACCAGGGGGTCGCCCAGGGTGCTGAGCTCCCAATCGAGCACCGCCGAGACCACCCCCGGCCGGGTGGGGTGGAGCATGGTGTTGTCGAGGCGGAAGTCCCCGTGGACGATGCCGACGGCGTCGCCCTGGGGGAGCCCCTCCACCAGTTGCCGGTGCAGCCGTTCGAGGACGTCCTCCTCGGCGCCGCCCGCTCCCCACCACTGCTTCCACCAGCGGTCCAACTGCCGGGGGAGGAACCCCTGGGGCCGGCCCAGGTCGCCGAGCCCGACGGCGTAGGGGTCGACCCGGTGGAGGGCGGCCAAGGTGTCGACCAGGGCGAAGCCGATGGCCCGCCGGTCGTCGGCGGTATCGGCGTAGCCGTCGGGGAGCCCCATCCGGCAGGTGTGCCCGACGACCCGGTCCATCAGGTAGAAGGGCACCCCCAACGGATTGTCGCCGTCGGGGTAGGCCAGCAGGGTCCGCGGGACCGGCACCCCGGTGCCGTCCAGAGCGGTCATCAGGCGGTACTCCCGCATGACGTCGTGGGCCTTCGGGAGCAGCACCCCGCCGGGCGGGCGGCGCAGGACCACCTCGCCGGCCGGGGACGAGAGGACGTAGGTCAGGTTCGACTTGCCGCCGGCCACCAGGCGGGCGGTCGCGGCGGCCCAGCCGGGGTCGTGGAGGGCGGTGGCCAAGAACCCGCCGAGCCGGCCGACGGCCTCGTCGATGGCGGCCATGTCGGCGGAGCCGGCGGCCTCGCCGTGCCGGCCCGCACGGTCCGCGGCGTCGGTGGGTCTGGGCGAGTGCGAGTGCGAGTGCGAGTGCGATACGATATATGTAGGGTACACGAGCCAGGGGGCCGAGCTCGGCGCCGGACCGGGGTGCTATCCGGGGGTGACATGCGGGACCGGCATGCGGTACCTCGACTGCCCACAGGACTTCCGGCCTCTGGCTTTCCTATAGACTATCGGAGAGTCGGACCGCCCGGACGGCCGGGCCGGCGAACCGAGACACGGGACGCGCGAGCAGCGTGGGGGTGCGAGATGGAACCGGACGACGACCGCCTGATCATGGTGTCCACCGACTCCCACGTGGGCCCGTCGGTGGCGGCGTACCGTTCCTATCTGGACCCTTCGTACTGGCCGGACCTCGACGTCCTGGTCGAAGAAGAGCGGCAGTTCTTCGAGCTCCTCGACTTCGGGGCCATGCTGGAGTTCACGCCGGAGGAGCTGGAGCTGGTCGACTCCCGAGGGGCGATCCGCAACGGCGGGATCGAGGGCCTGACGGACCCCCGCAGGCGGCTGCAGGAGTCGGAGGCCGAAGGGGTGGTGGCGGAGGTGCTGAACCCCCAGGCGCAGGGGTCGTACACGCCGTGGTTCCGGACCTCCAACCGGCGGTCGTCCCTCGAACTGCGGGGGGTCGGCACCCGCGCCTACAACCGGTGGCTGGCCGACTACTGCTCCGTCGCTCCGCACCGCCTGCTCGGCATGGCCGCCATGGAGCCGTGGCCCGACATGGACGCCATGGTGCAGGAGGTGCACTGGGCGAGGGCGGTGGGCTTCGGGGGCGTCGTCGCCCCGCAGTGCCCCGGCCAGGGCGACACCCCCAGCCTGGACGATCCGTTCTGGGACCCGTTCTTCGCCGCCTGCGCCGACGAGGGCCTTCCCATCGAGTTCCACGCCGGGTACGGGCTCCCCCAGGGGTACTCCTGGAAGGTGTTCGACGAGTACCGCAAGGAGACCGAGGCGGACGGCGGTGGCTCGTTCGGTGGTGCCACCGTCGACAAGCTGTTCTTCAACGACTGGATGGCGAAGCGTCCGTTCTGGCAGTTGGCGTGGGCCGGGGTGCTCGACAGGTACCCGGGGCTGAAGCTGGTGTTCACGGAGCAGCACGCCGACTGGGTCCTGCCGCTTCTCGACTACCTGGAGCGCCGCTTCGACCAGGAGCGGCCTGCTCGCATGACGTGCCGGCCGAGGGAGTACTGGCTCCGGCACTGCGCCATCGGGGCGACCAGCACCCGCCGCAACGAGCTGGCCATGCGCGACGACATCGGCATCGAGACCTTCATGTTCGCCACCGACTACCCCCACACCGAGGGGACGTGGCCGAACACCAGGGAGTGGATGCAGGCGACGTTCAGCGACCTCTCCGAGAGCGAGCTCCGGATGATCTGTGGTGAGAACGCCATCAGGTTCTTCGGCCTCGACCGGGCCAAGCTGGCAGAGGTGGCCGCCAGGGTGGGGCCACGGGTGGACGACGTCCTCGGCGACTTCGACGTGAGCCCGCTGCTCATCAAGCACTTCGACATGCGCTCGGGCTACCTGAAGCCGCTCCTCACCTTCGACCTTCCCGAGGTCCGCTCCCTGGTCGATGCCGACGCCGCCAACATCGCCGCCGTTCGCCCGTAGCACCCTCCCCCCCGGTGGGCGGTGGGACCGGGGCGGCCGCGGCGTCGCCGGTCGGCTAGGTTGGGGTCCCTGCCGCGGACCTGGGCTTCGGAGCGCAGGTCACCGCACAGGCGGGCTGTGGCGCAGCTTGGTTAGCGCGCTTGACTGGGGGTCAAGAGGTCCCGGGTTCAAATCCCGGCAGCCCGACCAGAAGTCCAGGTCATCTGCCTAGCCGCACCCTACCGATGCCCGTGTCAACGGTTAGGTGACAACGGATTGACAACAGATCGCCTTGTGCGGACCTGTGCGGACCCGGTTCATGATGGACACCGTGGCACCGGTACCTGCCTGACACTTCCAGGACGCGACCCCAGTACCTGGGCGACACCGGCCCCGGTGCCTGCCTGACACCCGGGGTCCGGGGCAGTGCCTCCTTGCCCATGGCCATCACCAAGCCCGGCTACTCGGTCAAGCACGGCAAACTCGCCGACCACCGCCGCCCGCAGCGGGAGACGCACGACAGGAGCTACACCCGCGGGTTCGAGACCGGCCGCAAGGCTCTTGCCAAGGGGAATGACCGCCCGGGACGTGTGCTACTCGGCCCATCGCCACGAGGAGCGGGCGCTGCTCACCGCCGGCATCAGCACGCCGGATTGGCCAAAGGGGCCAAGGTGGCGGCCTACCAGTACGGACAGCCCTGAGCACTCCAGGCGCTCACGGCCGGTGCGGCGGCGGAGAGTCTCCTATGCCGCCGAACCGCATGCCGCATCGTCCTATGTCCCTGTGCCGCCCGACACGATGGCAGGCAGGGGGACGCCAGACGGGAACAGTCGGCAGTAAGCGGGGGTGCCCGAAAGTGGGAGCACGTAGTGCCACTGGTAGCTCTTCCGCGGCTCCAGCATCGAGGGCCTCGTGGTGGCGTTGGCGACGACCCGACCGTTGGCGCCGTAGGCGACCATCTTCATGGTGGAACGGATCGGCACGATCGCGGAGACAACGGCGGTCCCGGAGACCGTGATTGTCTTCGATCCCGACACCTGGCAGTTCGGGTTCTCGATCTGAAGATACGGCCCCTCGTCCACGGCTCTGACCGGGATTACGGCGGCGTTGGAGGTGCAGGCCGCAGCAACGACGGCAAGCAGAGCCAGGGCGAAGACGGGCGCCAAACTCCCTCGTGCCGCGGTCACGGTTCCGAACGCTAGATCGGAGCCCGCTGTGGCTGCTTTTCTCCTGACCCCTGCCACTTCTCGGTCTGGAGACACCGGGACCCGAACAGCGTTATCCTGTCATGATAGCTCGCCCGCGTTCCGCCGGCGGGTGGCCTAGGTCACTGAGGTTCTCAGAGCGAGCGTTACGGCGCTTACGGCTCCCTCGCTGCTAAGGAAGAGGAAATAGCGATGGAACCTTTGACCTGTCCCGATTGCGGCGGGGAGTTGATCTACCGACCCCGTGAAGACCTGAAGCAGCCTGACCAGGAGATGCCGCCTGTGGAGCCGATCTGCTTGCGGTGTGGGAGAGTTCCGAACTCCTAGCCGGCGTCGTCCAGGGAGTGGTAGGCGGCTGTTCGTGGTGTTACTGCGAACCCATATCCTTGGCACGTGGCGGCTGTCCCCACCCGAGATGAGATCACCGGCGGGATCGACTACGCCGTCCAGGAACGGCTGCCGGAGCTGGCCGATGGGCTGCTCGATTCGGTGATGTCACCAGCCAACCTGCGGGATACGACGGACACCGGGAGAGGTGATCAAGATGGAGAACGGCGAGCGGCAGGGATGGTTCACCGACCCGTACGGGCTCCACGATGCCCGGTACTTCTCAGCCGGCCGACCAAGTTAGTCCGTGACGGCGACGGGGAGCGGTACCACCCGGTCCCGGACGGCCCCACGCTCCGGCCGGCGGAGTCCGCGGCGAACGCCATCACGACGTACTGGTCGCCACAGTAGTCATGCGACCCGACGGGTTCGAGTACGACCAGTACAGCCCCCTGGGAACGGCTGAGCGGGCACGCTTGTTGCTCAGGGGAAAGCTCCGAGGCAACCGGCCAGCCCAGGTGATTCTGGCCGTCGTCGCTACCGTCGTCATCCTGGCGGTGGTCATCGGTTCCCTCGTGTCCTGATAGTTGTCTCGCCGCCGTCCGGGCTATCGGCCCAGCCTGATATCGGCGGGCAGCGGTCCCTGCTGGCTCGATCACAAGCGGGAGATGGCCAGACAGGGCCAATCCCGTGATGCGGGTCGCAATGCCTCATTCCAGCTCCTGATGAGAAAGGCCAGGTACCTTGACCTGGTGACCGCCGAGCTGACGATCGAGGATATGCCCAGACTGAAACTGGCGCAGCTCCGGCGTGAGGAGGCATTGGAGCCGGCAAGGTCATCCACAAAGGCTGGAACTGGGACGGAGAGCTGTTCTTCGTCACCCTGACTGCCAACACCACAGCGATGGTCGTGGAGGAGGGAGTTTACGCATGGCGGACTCGGCCCGATTGACCAGGGCATCTTCAAGCACCTGTCGGCCACGTTCGTCGGCTTCACCACCGCCGAGCTGAGGTTCGGTCCCCGGTTCTACGGCCGCGACCGAACGACTCATCCCGGTCGGGCTGACAACGGAGTAACAGCCGGGCTCCGCCTATGTAGCCTACTGAGGACCCAACCAGTTCCCGCTCCCAACCAAGAGATCGCCAAGCTGACCTCAGATGGCCCAACTAGCCAAAACCAGCCCTGACCTAGGATAACGGCCTGGGGGTCAAGAGGTCCCGGGTTCAAATCCCGGCAGCCTGACCACGAAGTCCAGGTCGCCGGCCTGGTGAACCGAGCGAGCGAGCGGCGACCGTCGGGGAACGCCGGTGTCACGCCGAGCCGCCGGTGCTTGTGCGGTGCGGTCGACCTCGCCGGCGCGTCGGCCGGCGCTCGGTGATCCCCTCGAACCGGGCCGAAGCGCCCGCGGCCGACGTCGGTGGGGCAGACTGGTTGCCAACCCGCGTCGGCTCGGGCAGGGACGGGCAGGAGAGGAGACGAGACATCACCGAGAGCCCGGCTGCTGACGAGGGGATGATCGTGCTGCGGGAGGTGGCCAAGCGGTTCGAGACGCCCGGGGGGACGGTGGTGGCGCTGGACCGCGCCACGCTGTCGATGGCGGGGTCGCAACTGATCGTGGTGCTCGGACCGTCGGGGAGCGGCAAGACCACCTTGTTGAACGTGATCGGTGCCCTCGACACGCCGAGCGAGGGCACCGTGGAGGTGGCGGGGAAGTCGGTGACGGGCCTGCGCCGGGCCGAGCTGTTCGAGTTCCGGCGCCACACGGTCAGCTTCGTCTTCCAGGCCTTCAACCTGTTCCCGGAGCTCACGGCGCTGGAGAACGTCCGCTTCGGTGCCGAGGTGGCGGGCCGGCGGTCTGCGACCGAGTTGGCCGTCCGGATGCTGGACGATGTGGACCTCGGGCACCGACTGCGGCATTTCCCTCACGAGCTGTCCGGCGGCGAGCAGCAGCGGGTGGCGATCGCGCGGTCGTTGGCCACCGGCAACCCGGTCATCCTGGCCGACGAGCCCACCGGCGAGCTCGACTACCGCACCGGCATCCAGGTCCTGCGGCTGCTCCGTGATCGGGCGGCGAAGGGCCAGACCGTGGTGGTGGTGACGCACAACCGGGAGATCGCCCGGATGGCCGATCTGGTCGTGGAGCTGAGCAACGGGCGGGTGGTGGGGAGCGCGGCGCCGGTGGGGGGCCCGGTCGACGTGGCCGAGCTTCGGTGGTGACGGGTTGGGCCCCGGTTTTTGGCTGCGGTGGTCCGGCCGGGACCTTCGCAAGCGGGTCTGGCAGGTGGTGGCCATCGCCGCCATCATCGCCCTGGGGTCGGGCACCTACGCCGGCCTGGCCAGCACCTCCGCCTGGCGCCGCCAGTCCCTGAACGCCACCTTCGCCCGCCTGTCGGCCCACGACGTCGACGTCACCGCGGCCAGCGGCTTCTCGGCCCCCGAGGACCGGCTCCTGGGAGCTGTCCGGACCGCGGGTGGCTCCGCCGTCGCCGTGGCCGAAGCCCGCCTGGTGGCCGACCTGCCGCTGCGGGCCGGTCCGGCGGGGTCGATCCCGGCGGCCGGGGTGGTGGTGGGGGTCGACCTGGCCTCTCCGGTCGCCGTGGACCGGTGGGCGGTGACCGCCGGGAAGCCGATCGGGCCCGCCGGCAGCGACGGGGACGCGGTGTTGTTGGACGAGCACTTCACCCGGGCGCACCACCTCCCGTCGTCGGGGACGGTCGACATCGCCGGCACCCCGGTCCGCTACGTCGGGACGGCCCTGGACCCGGAGTACCTGAACACCACCACCACCTTCGGCGCCACGATCCAGGGCGCGGCGACCCGGGCCATCGTCTACGCCCCGCTCAGCCTCGTCCAACGGCTGGCCGGCCACCCCGGGCAGGCCAACGACGTCGCCGTCCTCGTCCGCCACGGCACCGACGCCGGAGCAGTGGCCGATCGCCTGTCGCGGCGCCTGCCGGCGGTCCTGCCCGGGGTGCCGGTCACCGTGACGGCCCGCCAGGACGATCCCGACGTGCAAGCCCTCTACGGTGAGATCAGCAGCGAGCAGGACATCTTCAACGTCTTCGCACTGCTCATCCTGGCCGGAGCGGGGTTCGCCGCCTTCAACCTGACGCGCCGGGTCGTCGAGGCGCAGCGGCGGGACATCGGCATCGCCATGGCGCTGGGCGTCCGCTCCTGGCAGATCGCCATCCGGCCGGTGGTCATGGCCGCCGAGGTGGCGGTGGCCGGCGTGCTGCTCGGCGTCGTGGTGGGATGGGGCCTCGGCGAGTGGGTCCTCACCGTCATCCAACGCCAGGAGCCACTGCCCGTCTGGCAGACGCCGTGGCAGGGCGGGCTGTTCCTGGTCGCCGCCGCCCTGGCGTTGCTCATCCCCCTGGCCGGCAGCGCCTTCCCCACCTGGCGCGCCGTCCGGGTGGTCCCGACCGACGCCCTGCTCCCCCCGCACCTGCGTGGCCAGCGCCACCGGCTGAGCAGCCTGCTCCGTCGTGTGCGGCTGCCGGGCACCACGTTGATGCAGGCTCCGGTCCGCCGGGTGACCATCGCCCCCACCCGGTCCGCCATGACGGTGCTCGCGGTGGGGCTGATCCTGGCTCCGCTGCTCGCCGCCCTGGCCACGACCGATTCGACCACGGCCACCATCGACACCGGCAGCCGGATCCTCTCGGGTCGGGGCAGCGACCGGTTGCTGGTCGACCTGACCAGCTACCAGCCGGCCAGTTCCGGCGTCGTGTCGTCGATCACCGGCTCGCCGCTCGTCGCCCGGCACGCGGTCGGGCTCGACACCGGCGGCTACCTGGTCAGGGACGGCACGACGGTCGGCGTGTCCATCAACATGGTCGACCTCTCGGACCCGTTGGTGGCCCCTCCCGGCCTGGTGCACCGATCGGTCCGGTCCGGCGGCATCGTCATCTCGACCAAGGCAGCCGCCGACCTCGGCGTCCACGCCGGGCAACGGGTGCAGCTCCGCCACCCCTTCCAGGAGGGCGTCGGCTTCCGCTTCGTCGACACCACCCTTCCCGTTCGTGCGGTCATCGACAGCCCGTACCGCTTCATCGCCTACATGGACATCGACGACGAGCCCGTCATGGGCCTCCACGGCATCGTCAACACCGCCACGCTGGTTCCCCGGCGCGGGGTACCGATGGGCCACCTGCAACGGACCATCTCGTCCATGCCCGGCGTGGCCTGGGCCCTTCCCGCCGCCGCGCTCTCCGACACCATCCGTGACGTCCTTTCACTTGTCACCGACCTCTTCGTCGTCCTCCAGATCGTGATCGGCCTGCTCGCCTTCCTGGTCGCCTACAACAGCACCAGGATCGCCAGCGACGAGCGCGCCCGCGAGAACGCCACCATGATGGCCTTCGGGGTGCCGATCCCCCGGATCGTCCTCGCCGGGGTCGGCGAGAGCCTCGTCCTCGGCATCGTCGGCGTCGGCGTCGGCATCGGCGTCGGCATCGGCGTGTTCCACTGGGTGCTCGACACCGTGTTCCCCGCTGCGGTCCCCGAGCTGTCCGTCCTCCCCGACGTCACCGCCTGGTCCTTCCTCATCACCGCCATCATCGGTTTGGCCGCCACCGCGGCCGCCCCCACGCTGATCGTCCGCCAGCTCCGTCGGATGGACGTCCCCAGCACCCTCCGTTACGTCGAGTGACCGACCGGCGGCTCGATCGGAAATTGCGGAGATTGCCGTCCCCTGGAGCGCCACGCGATGCTTGCTGTCCATGCGGGTCGTGCACATGGGCTTGTGGCGCGTGCGGGAGGACTTCGATCCGGCCGTCCTGGCGCGTGCCCAGGAGAAGGTGGCGGCGTTCCAGGAGGCGGTGCCGGGATGCCTCCAGTCCACCCTCGCGCCGCTCTACGTCCCCGAGATGGGAGACGCCGATCGTGACACCTTCGGCTCGCTCGCCGGCTTCGAGGAGATGGCCCGGGGCTACAACTGGATCCTCCACATGGTCTTCGACAGCGAGCTGGC
Organism: Acidimicrobiales bacterium; assembly: GCA_035547695.1. Lineage (GTDB taxonomy): Bacteria > Actinomycetota > Acidimicrobiia > Acidimicrobiales > RAAP-2 > DASZUK01. Next base: position 93,478 of record DASZUK010000037.1, on the reverse strand, counting down.
CCGTGCCGGCTACGAGGAGCACCCGGCGCACCTGGCCCTCAAGGACGAGTGCCTGGCGCTCTGGGTGGGCAACGCCGCCGAGTCGGCGCTCGTCTTCGACTTCCGGCTCCCTTGACGCCCCGGGACGCTCCGGCTCCCTTGAGGTAGGGGCCGCGGACGAGCGGCAACGACTGGGGGTTGGGGGCTGGCCGGATCGCCGATTGTGCTATATCGTATCTCATCCAGGGTGGAAGGGTGAGCGCAGTGCCGAACCGGACGACTCGGTAGCGGGTCGATGCAGGACGAGGTGGTTGTCGACCGGCTGGTGGACGGCGTCTACCGGATAACGCTCAACCGTCCGGACGCGCTCAACGCGGTCACCGCTGCCGTGGTGCACGGCCTGAACGCCGCCCTGGACGCGGTCGAGGACGACGACGGTTGCCGCGTGGTCGTCCTGACGGGCGCGGGGAGGGCGTTCTGCGCCGGCCTCGACCTCCGTGGGTACGGGACCGAGGACACCGCCGACCAGAAGGGTGCCGCACGGTACCTTCTCGACCGCCAGAGCGAGATCTCCGCGGTCTGCCAGCGGGTCCATGCCCTCCGCCAGCCCGTCATCGCCGCGGTCAACGGCGCCGCGGTGGGTGCCGGGTTGGCGCTGGTCCTGGCCAGCGACATCCGCATCTCGGCCGCGGATGCCTTCTTCGCGGTGTCGTTCATCCGGGCGGGGTTCTCCGCCTGCGACCTGGGGACGTCGTGGTTGCTGCCCAGGATCGTCGGTGCCGGCCGTGCCCACGAGCTGATGCTGACCGGCCGCCGGTTCGGGGCGGACGAGGCCCAGCAGTTCGGGCTGTTGGCCGCGGTGGTCCCCCCGTCCGACCTCATGAGGACCTCGGTGGAAAAGGCAGAAGAGATCCTGTCGAACGCCCCCCTCTCGGTCGAGCTGACCAAGGTCGGCATGTGGGCGGCGTTGGAGACCCCTTCCCTTGCGCTGTCCATCGAGCTCGAGAACCGCCAGCAGGTGATCACCGCCATGACCGACGACCAGTCCGAAGCGGCGGCGTCCTTCCTGGCGAAGCGACGGCCGCACTACCGGTACCGATGAGCCCGACGGCCCTGCAGGGCCGGGTGCTGTGGCGGCCGTCCCCGGAGCGGGTGCGTGCTGCGAAGCTCACCGGGTTCATGCGGTGGTTGGCCGACCACGACGGGGTCGACGTCGCCGGCTATCACGACCTCTGGACCTGGTCGGTGGCCGACGTTGGAAGGTTCTGGGACGCCGTCCGCCGCCACTACCGCGTCGGGCCGGACGAGCTGCCGGGACCGGCGTTGGTGCGGCGGAACGGGGCCGAGGGGGCCAACTGGTTCCCGGGGGTGACCCTCAACTACGTCGACGGGGTGCTCGGCCACGACGACGCCGCCACGGCGGTCGTGGCGGTGACCGAGGACGGGGAGCACCGGGCGGTGTCGTTCGGCGAGTTGCGGGCCGCCGCCGGAGCCGTGGCGGCTGCCCTCTCCGAGGTCGGCGTCGGCCCCGGGGACCGGGTGGGCGCCGTCATGACCAACTCGGCGGAGGCGGTGGTGGCGTTCTTGGCCACCGCGTCGTTGGGTGCGGTGTGGTCGAGCTGCGCCCCCGAGTTCGGGGTGGACGGCATCGTCGACCGGTTCGGGCAGATCGAGCCCAAGGTGCTGTTCGTCACCGCCGGCTACCGCTACGGGGGGAGGCCGTTCTCGCTGGCGGGCAAGCTGGCCGCGGTGGAGTCCGCCCTTCCCAGCCTGGCGGCCACCGTGGTGGTGGCCGCCCCCGAAGGGGCCGACGTCGGCCGGTCCCGGCCGGGCGGGGCGACGGGCACCGGCGTCCGGCGGCTGGACTGGGACGAGGTGGTGGCCGGGCCGGCGTCCCGGCCGGTGCCGTTGGCCCCCCGGCCGGTGCCGTTCGACCACCCACTGTGGGTCCTGTACTCGTCGGGGACCACCGGGCTCCCCAAACCCATCGTCCAGGGCCACGGCGGGATCGTCCTCGAGCACCTGAAGGCCCTGGGCCTGCACTGCGACCTGGGGCCCGGCGACCGGTTCTTCTGGTTCACCACCACCGGGTGGGTGATGTGGAACATGCTGGTGGGCGGGCTCCTGGTGGGGGCCACGGTGGTCTGTTACCACGGCAGCCCCACCTGGCCCGACCATCGGGCCCTGTGGCGGATGGCCCACCGGCACCGGGTCACCTACTTCGGCACCAGCGCACCGTTCATCGAGGCCTGCCGCCGCCAGGGACTGTCCCTCCGGGACGGGCCGGAACCGACGTCGATCCACACGATCGGGTCCACCGGGGCCCCGTTGTCGCCGGAAGGGTACGTGTGGGCCAGCACGGCCGTCGGCGACGACGTGCAGGTGGCCTCGCTGTCCGGCGGGACCGACGTCGCCACCGCCCTGCTGGGCGCCTCCCCGCTCCTCGACGTCAGGGCCGGGGAGATCCAGTGCCGGATGCTGGGGGTGGACGCCCAGGCGTTCGACGGCACCGGCCGGCCGGTGGTGGACGAGGTGGGGGAGCTGGTGGTGCGGGAGCCGATGCCGTCCATGCCCCTGTCCTTCTGGGGGGACGCCGACGGCAGCAGGCTGCACGAGGCCTACTTCGACCACTTCCCGGGGGTGTGGCGGCACGGCGACTGGGTCCGGTTCACCGCGGACGGCGGCTCCGTCGTGTTCGGCCGGTCCGACGCCACGTTGAACCGTGACGGGGTGCGGATGGGGACGGCGGAGTACTACCGGGTGGTGGAGAGCCTGCCGGAGGTGGTCGACTCCCTGGTGGTGGACACCAGCGGGTTGGACCGGCATGGGCAGCTACTGCTGTTCGTGGTCCTCGCAGAGCAGGCGGACCAGGCCGGCCAGGCAGACCGGGCAGACCAGGCCGGCCAGGCCGCCGACGAGCCGGCGGGGGCGCCCCCGTACTGCGTCCCCCCGGCGGTGGAGGCGGGGTTACGGGAGGCGCTGCGGTCGCGGCTGTCGCCGCGCCACGTCCCCGACGTGTTCCTGGCGGTGCCGGCGCTGCCGCACACCATCAACGGCAAGCGGCTCGAGGTGCCGGTCCGCAGGATCGTCCTGGGGGAGCCGGTGGACCGCACGGTGGCCACCGCCGCCCTGGACCGGCCGGAGGCGCTGGCGGCCCTGGTGGACTGCCTGGACCGCCACGGGCTACGCGCCCAGGGCCACGGCCTACGGGCCCAGGGCCACGACGTACAGACCCAGGGCCACGGCGTGCGGGCCCAGGGGTGACGTCCCCGCCACGCGGCCGCTACGGACCGGTCGGGGCCTCGTCGCGGACGACGGGAGCCGCCTGGCCGGGCCGGTCGTCGTGGACCGCGGCCACCCGGGACGGGACCAGCCAGGTGAGCGCCGCCGCCGCCACGGCGAGGGCGGCCCCGATCCAGAGGACGAGGACGTAGCCGTTCTCGGTCGGCTGGCTGGCGCCGTGGGGGGTGTGGGCACCCAGCACCGCCGCGGTCAGGGCGCTGCCGAACGAGAACCCGACGTAACGGATGACCTGGTAGAAGCCGGTGGCGCTGCCGGTCTCCGATGCCGGGATGGCGCCGACGATGAGGCCGGGGATGGCGGCGAAGGTGAGCCCCAGCCCGGCGCCCATGATGGCCATCATCACGAACCCGGTCCACAGCGCCCCGTGGCAGAGGGCGAAGAACACGCCGGCGGCCGCGGTCACCAACGATCCCCCCGGCAGCACCGCACGCTGGCCAAGCTGCCGGGCCAGCCACGGCAGGGAGCGGCTGGCGGCCAGGCTGCACACCGACAACGGCACCAGGGACAGCCCGGTCACGACCACCGACGCCGAGAACCCGAAGCCGGTGGCCTGCTCGAACTCGGTGACCCCCGACAGGTACATGTACATGGCCACCCCCAGCACCAGGGCGCAACTGTCCCCGCCGAGCACGGCCGGACGGCGGAGCAGGCGGAGGTCGACCAGCGGGGCGGCCGCCCGAAGCTGCTGCACCGCCCAGCCGGACAGCGCGGCCACGGCGGCGGCGAGCAGCCCGAGGACCACCCCCGACGTCCACCCCCAGTCGTTGCCCTGCGCCACCGCCACCAGCAGGGCCACCAGCCCTGCCGTCAACAGCGTCGCCCCGGGGACGTCCAGGCGGGTCCGGGACCGGGTGGTGCTGTCGGGGAACGCCAGCACCACCGCCAGGAGCGCCACCGCGGCGAACGCGGCCCCGAACCAGAAGGCCGCGGGCACGCCGAAGGCGTCGGCGATGAGGCCGCTGATGGGGTAGCCGGCACCCACCCCGGCGGCGGAGCTGACCGACAGCACGGCGATGGTCCCGGCCACCTTCTGGTGCGGCAGGTGGTCCCGGGCCGCCGCCATGGTCACCGGCACCAGGCCGACCCCGGCCCCCTGGAGGGCCCGCCCCACCACGAGGACCGGCAGGTTCGGCGCCAGCGCGGAGACCACCCCGCCGGCGGCCACCGCGGCCAGCCCGCCGACCAGCACCGTCCGCCGCCGCGGCCCGTCGCCGACGCGGCCGACCACGGTGGCGCTCACCGCCCCGGTCAGCAGCGTCACCGTCAACGACCACTGCGCGGTGGCCAACGGCACGTGCAGGTGGGCCGAGATGTCCGGCACGAGTGGTGCCCCGAGCGAGCTGACCACGCTCGTGACCAGGACGGTCAGGAGGAGGACCGGCACCAACGCGGCCTCTCGTCGACGGTCGTTCATCGGCGGCGGCAGTTTCCCACAGGCCCTGCGGTGGGCACCACACCGAGCGTTTGCTGCATCCCCGTGGCACATCAGTTCGACCTCTTCCCGTGGGCGGCGATGCGCCCAGATCGGGCCGAAGCACGTTCCCCCTTGTCAGCGACCGTCAAGCACCCGAATGAGGTACCCCCCAGAGAAGTATCATTTGGCCATGGCCGGAACCGCCCGCCCCGTCCACGTCGGTCTTGGCGACCGTGGCGAGGTGCGTGTCCCCGAGGACGTTGCCGCCCTCGTCCAGGCGGCGGGCGCCATGCCCCTGGACGACCCACGGCGGCTTCGCCATGCCACCACGCCGTTGACCGCCGATGAGCGCGCCGCGCTGACCGCGTTCCTCGCTGAGTGAACCCAAGACGTTCCGCCGGGACTGGCTCGGACTTGACGCCAACTACCTGGCGCTGCACGACCCCGACTTGACTCCACGCCCGGTCGTCGTCGCCAAGCTGGTTGCCAATGGGCAGGACGCCGAGCCCCTGGTTGCCAAGCTCAAGCTTGTCGCAAGCACCCCGCAACCCCGGTCACCGCTTCGGGGGCCCCGGAACGGGTAGGGACCGTTCTCGTGGTCATTCCGCAACTGGTCATCCCGTCGCCCTCGGAACCGGTGCCGATCGAACCCGAGCCCCAACCGCTGGACCCCGACGTGCCGGGACGGCCGCCGGACCCGGTGGACTGAGACCGGCCGGCACTGGGCCCCCGGCACCGGGCCCGCCTTGCCGGGACCCACCGACGGCGGCCGCGGTCACGTACTGTTCGTCGGTGACCGACAGCCCCTCGACGACGGCGGTAAACGACCATGCCTGACGACGCCCTCTCGGCCCTCCTCCACGAAGACCGCCGGTTCCCCCCGCCGGCCGACCTGGCGGCGGCGGCCAACGCCCAGCCGGGCATCTACGAGGCGGCGGCGGCCGACCCGGTGGCGTTCTGGGAGGCCCAGGCGGAGCGGCTGGAATGGGCCACCAGGTGGACCCAGGCCCTCGACTGGTCCGACGCCCCGTTCGCCCGGTGGTTCGTGGGGGGCCGGCTGAACGTGGCGGTGAACTGCGTGGACCGCCACGTGGCGGCCGGGTTGGGGGACAAGGTGGCGTTCTTCTGGGAGGGCGAGCCCGGGGACACCCGGACCATCACCTACGGCGACCTGTCGGTCATGGTGGCCAAGGCGGCCAACGCCCTGGCCTCGCTGGGGGTGGTGGCCGGGGACACGGTGGCCATCTACCTGCCCATGGTGCCCGAGGCGGTGGTGGCCATGCTGGCCTGTGCCCGCCTGGGCGCCCCCCACACGGTGGTGTTCGGGGGGTTCAGCGCCGAGGCGTTGGCCGACCGCATCGTGGACTGCGACGCCCAGGTGGTCATCACCGCCGACGGCGGCTACCGCCGGGGAGCCCCCTCGGCCCTCAAGCCGGCGGTGGACGAGGCCCTGGCCCGGTGCCCCGGCGTCCACAGCGTGCTGGTGGTGCGGCGCACCGGCCAGACGGTGGGCTGGGTGGCGGGGCGGGACCACTGGTGGCACGAGGTGGTGGACCCCCAGCCCGAGGTCCACCAGGCCGAGGCGTTCGACGCCGAGCACCCGCTGTACATCATGTACACCAGCGGCACCACCGCCCGGCCCAAGGGCATCTTGCACACCACCGGGGGCTACCTGACCCAGGTGTCGGCCACCCACCACCTGGTGTTCGACCTGAAACCCGACACCGACGTGTTCTGGACGGCGGCCGACATCGGCTGGGTGACCGGCCACAGCTACATCGTCTACGGCCCGCTGGCCAACGGCACCACCTCGGTCCTCTACGAGGGCACCCCGACAACCCCCACCCGGGACCGGTGGTGGCAACTGGTGGAGAAGTACCGGGTCACCATCCTCTACACCGCCCCCACCACCATCCGGACCTTCATGAAGTGGGGGGAGGACCTGCCGGGGTCCCACGACCTGTCCAGCCTGCGCCTGCTGGGCTCGGTGGGCGAGCCCATCAACCCCGAGGCCTGGATCTGGTACCGCACCCACATCGGCCGGGGCCGCTGCCCCATCGTGGACACCTGGTGGCAGACCGAGACCGGGGGCATCATGATCACCCCGCTGCCCGGCATCACCGCCACCAAGCCCGGGGCGGCCATGACCCCGTTCCCGGGCATCACAGCCGAGGTGGTGGACAACGACGGCCACCGGGTCGGCCACGGCCAGGGGGGCTACCTGGTGCTCAGTGCTCCGTGGCCGGGGATGCTGCGGGGCATCTGGGGGGACCCCGAGCGCTACCGGGCCACCTACTGGTCCCGGTTCCCCGGCGCCTACTTCGCCGGCGACGGGGCCAAGGTGGACGCCGACGGGGACCTGTGGCTGCTGGGCCGGGTGGACGACGTCATGAACGTCTCGGGCCACCGCATCTCCACCACCGAGGTGGAGCACGCCCTGGTGGGGTCCCCGAAGGTGGCCGAGGCGGCGGTGGTGGGGGCCACCGACCCCACCACCGGGCAGGCCATCGTGGCCTTCGTCACCTTGAAGGGGGAGGTGGACGACGACGAGGGCGACGCCGAGACGGTGGTGGCCGAGCTGCGGGAGCGGGTGGCCACCACCATCGGCCCCATCGCCAAGCCCCGCCAGATCCTGCTCACCCCCGAGCTGCCCAAGACCCGCAGCGGCAAGATCATGCGCCGCCTGCTCCGTGACGTGGCCGAGCACCGGGCCCTGGGCGACGTCACCACCCTGTTGGACCCCACCGTGGTCAGCGCCATCAAGGAGCGGATGGTGTCCGCTCCAGAAGACGACTGACCCGCACCGCCGTGGCCGCCACCATCACCCGGGAGGGGAAGACCTCGCCGGCCACCGCCGACGAGATCGCCGACGCCCTGGCCTCCGGCGACTTCATCTGGGTGGACATCGACCCGGACGACGGCGCCGAGCTGGAGCAGCTCCTGGTCCCCTTCCACTTCCACCCATTGGCCGTGGAGGACGCGGTGGAGTTCGGGCAACGGCCGAAGGTGGACCTGTACGACGACTTCGTCTACATGGTCGCCCACGGGGCGCCGGCCAAGGGGGCCACCGGCACGGCGGAGGTCCATCTGCTCTTCGACGGCCGGTTCCTGGTCACGGTGCACCGCGGGGCCTGCGGGGCCCTCCAGCAGGTGACCGGCCGGTGGCGGCGGGTGAAGGAGGCGGAGGACCGCGGCGCGGCGCCCCAGGTGCTGCTGACCTACCTGATCGTGGACTCCCTGACCGACAGCTTCTTCCCGGTCCTGTCCGACTTCGACGACCGGGTCGACGAGCTGGAGGACGCCATCCTGCAGCAGCCCACCGAAGACCAGCTCGGGGAGCTGTTCACCATGAAGCGGTCGCTGCTGGCCATCCGCAAGGTGGTGACCCCGCAGCGGGACATGTTCGCCGGGCTGGCGTCCGGGGTGGTGGACATCCCCGGGATGAACGCCGAGAGCACCCGGTACTTCCGGGACCTCTACGACCACCTGATCCGGATCAGCGACCTGGTGGACAGCTACCGGGACCTGCTGAGCGGGGTGATGGACACCCACATCTCCACGGTGTCCAACCGGCTGAACGTGGTGATGAAGCAGCTCACCATCATCGCCACCGTGTTCCTCCCCCTGACCTTCCTCACCGGGTTCTTCGGCCAGAACTTTCCGTGGCTGGTCGACCACCTCGGCGGGGCCGCCGTCTTCTGGGGGGTCGGCATCGGCACCGAGGTGGTGGCCGTGGTGGCCCTGTTCTGGCTGGCCAGGCGCCGGGGCTGGCTCGGCGGGCCCTCGGCCTGACGGCCAGCCCCGGACGGCCGGCCCGGACCGCCAGCCCAGACAGCCGGCCCGGACCGTCAGCCGGCCAGCGGGTCCGGCGGCAGGTCCGCCGGCGCCGGGCCGGCGTGGACCTCGTACCCGGACCACCACCGCTCGGGGTCCGGCGGCGTCGGCAGGCCGAGGCCCTTGCGGTCGTTCACCGCGTCACGGACCTGGCCCTTCAGGCCGGCCAGGGCCCGGCGGTCGGCCGCCGTCGCCCGGCCGGCCGCCCACATGGCCTCCTCACGGTGCCAGGCCCGGGTGCGGGCCACCACCACCGCGTCGGTGGCCGAGAAGGCCTGTCGCCGGACGTCGTCGCCCACCTCCGCCAGCACGTCGGCGGCCCGCATCCAGCCGTAGTCCATGTCCAGCAGCATCAGCCCCTGGGACACCTCGAACGGGCCCACCACGTCCACCACCGGGTCGATGACGGTCACGGTGGTGCCGTCGGGGAGGGGCGGGTTGAGGTTGGCGAGCTGCCGCTCCACGAACGCCACCCCGCCGGCCGCCCGCAGGAACACCAACGGGGCGGGCGCCCTGGTGTAGTCCCGGTGGTCCCGGGGTTGGGCCAGGGGGACCGCCAGGATGGCGAACACCCGGGTGGCGCCCAGCCGCACGGCGGCGTCCACCGGGACGTTGTTGGCGACGCCGCCGTCCACGTACACGTCGCCGGCCAGCGGCCGCGGCGGGAACAGCAGGGGGACGGTGGCCGAGGCCAGCACCCCGTCCAGGACGTCCACCGGCCCGGCCACCGGGGTGACGGCGTCGGAGGCCACGATGTGGCCGTCCTGGGTGACGTACCGCAGCGCCCCGTCGCCGAGGGCGGCGACGGCCATCCGCAGCTCCAGCCCCGGCCGGGCGATGAGGGCGGGGTCCACCGGCCGGATGCCGCTCGGCCCGCCCTCCCGCAGGGCCCTGGCCAGGGGCTCCAGGGTCATCAGCGACCCGGCGTCCTTCCGCAACCGGCGGCCGGCCCGCAGCAGGTGGGGGAGGGAACGGCCGAGCCGGGCGGCCACCTGCAGCCGCCGGCGCCGTCCCGCCCGGGCCGCCACCGCAGCCGGGACCTCGCCCGGGACCGCCGGCCGGGTGCGGTCCAGCACGAACCGCTCCACCGCCCGCCCCAGCGGGGTGCCGTCCAGCGCCCCCAGCCACGGTTGCTTCCCGAACAGCAGGTCGGTGTGCGTCATGGCCAGCAGGTCGTCGTGGAGCTCGCCGGCCCGCACCACCAGCTCCTGGTGGGTCCGCGCCTGGGCCAGCACGGCGGCGCAGATGGACCCGGCCGACGTCGCCGTGATCACCTCCGGGGTGATCGTCTCCTCTTCCACCAGGTACCGCACCGCCCCGGCCTCGAAGGCGCCCTTCGTCCCTCCGCCGGCCAGCACGAACGCCGTCTTGCCCGCTCCCATGCCCCGCCAGTTCTAGCCGCCGGCGGCGGCTCTTCACACTCAGCCGGCGGCGGCTCTTCACACTCAGCCGCCGGCGGCGGCGGTGACCACCTCCACCAGGGCGCCGGCGGCGAGGGGGGTGGCGGCCCACCGGGACCGGGGGACGACCTCACGGTCGACGGCCACGGCGACGCCGCGGTCGGAGTCGCACAGGGTGGCGACGACGTCGGCCACGGTGGCGCCCTCCGCCAGGTCCGCCGGCCGGCCGTTGACGGTGACGTTCACCGAGCCACCCGGGCGGCGCCGGGCCGGCCGGGGACGGGCCGGCCGGGGACGGGGCGGTCGGGAGCGGGGCGGTCGGGAACGGGCACGGGCCGGCCGGGGACGGCGCGGTCGGGGCCGAACGGGGCCAGGGCCGGCGGGACGGGCCGGCCGTCGAGCAGGGCGGTGACGGCGTCGGCGGTCAGGGGGGCCAGCAGGATGCCGTTGCGGTAGTGCCCGGCGGCCAGCAGCAGGCGGGGCAGGGCGGTCCGGCCGACGAACGGGGCGTTGTCGGGGGAGCCGGGCCGGAGGCCGGCCAGGGCCTCGACCAGTTCGAGCTCGTCGATGCCGGGGACCAGGGTGCGGGCGTCGTCGAGGAGGCCGTGGACGGCACCGGCCTGGACGGTGCGGTCGAACCCGCGGTCCTCGGAGGTGGCCCCGACCACCACGGTGCCGTCGTCGCGGGGGACCAGGTAGCAGGGCCGGCCGTGGACCAGGCCGCGCACGGTGCGGTCCAGCAGCGGGCGGTCGGCGGGGCCGCGGAGGCGGACGACGTGCCCCTTGACCGGGTGCACCGGGGGCAGCACCCCGTCGGGGACCCCGCCGAGGCCGCCGAGGTCGACACCGGGCGCGACCAGGACGGTGCCGGCGACCAGCCGGGTGCCGTCGGCCAGCTCCACCCCGGCCGCGGCGCCGTCCGGCCCGACCACGACGGCGTCGGCGCGCTGCTGGACGACGGTGACCCCGGCCCGGCGGCAGGCGGCCAGCAGGGCGGGCAGCAGCCGTCGGTTGTCCACCTGGTGGTCGCCGGGGACGTGGACCCCGCCGCGGATGCCGGGGGAGAGGGCGGGGACCAGCCGCCGGCAGTCGCTGGCCAGCAGCCGCTCGGCGGGCAGCCGGAGGGACTGCTGGAAGGCCAGCATCTGGTCCAGGACGGCCCGGTCGTCGGCGTCGACGGCGACGGCGACGGTGCCGCAGGGCCGGTAGCCGACGTCGGCACCGGTGGCGTCGGCCAGGGCGGCGGCGAAGGCCGGCCACCGCTCGGCGGCGGCCACCAGCAGGCCGACCAGGGCCTCCTCGCCGAAGGTGGCCTCGGTCACCGGGGCCAGCATGCCGGCGGCCACCCAGGACGCCCCCCGGCCGGGCGCCGGATCGAGGACGGTGACGGCCAACCCCTGCCCGGCGGCCAGCCAGGCCGACGACAGGCCGACGACCCCGCCGCCCACCACGATCACGTCGGCGGTCATCCCCGCCATCCTACGGCTGGCCTGGGCGGTCGTGGCACCCTTCCCGACGGCCGGCGGCCCGGGCCGCGCCGGATTTCGGCGCCGGGCGCCGGGGTGCGGGATCGGGTGGCGGGCGGTGTAGAATAAATGGACTGCTCCAGGGCCAACGTCGTCCCGGGCGGCAGGATCTCCATTTCGTGAGAAGGCTCGGTTGCCGCCAACGACCGGCCATCAGCCCGGAACTTGAGAAGGGACGACTGTGAACGCCTTGACGGCCCCCGCCGCCAGCGGGCTCTACGACCCGGCCAACGAGCACGACGCCTGCGGCGTCGGCATGGTCGCCGACCTGGAAGGCCGCAAGTCGCACCGCATCGTGCAGCAGGCACTGACGGTGCTGGAGCGGTTGGACCACCGCGGGGCGTCGGGGGCGGAGGTGGCCACCGGCGACGGCGCCGGCATCCTCATCCAGGTGCCCCACCGGCTGTTGGCCGAGGTGGCCGGGTTCCCGCTGCCGGCCGCCGGCGAGTACGCCACCGGCCTGGCCTTCCTGCCGCAGGACGCCGACGACGCGGCCAAGGCCCGGTCCCAGGTGGAGGCCGTCGCCGACGAGGAGGGCCTGGCGGTGCTGGGCTGGCGGACGCCCCCGGTGGACGCCGGCACGGTGGGCGCGACGGCCCGGCGGGCCCAGCCCCGGATCGAGCAGCTCTTCCTGGCCGCGGCACCCGGCACCCCGTTGGCCGGCGCCCCCTCGGGCGACGACGGCCTGGCGCTGGAGCGGCTGGCCTTCGTGGTGCGCAAGCGGGTGGAGCACGCGGTGGAGGGGGTGTACTTCCCGTCGCTGTCCACCCGGACCATCGTGTACAAGGGGATGCTGACGTCGTTCCAACTGCGGGAGTTCTTCCCGGAGCTGTCGGACGAGCGGGTGGAGAGCGGGCTGGCCCTGGTGCACTCCCGGTTCTCCACCAACACCTTCCCGAGCTGGCCGCTGGCCCACCCGTACCGGTACCTGGCCCACAACGGCGAGATCAACACCCTGGCCGGCAACCGGAACTGGATGCGGGCCCGGGAGGCGTTGCTGGCCACCTCGCTGATCCCCGGCGACCTGTCCCGGATCTACCCGGTCTGCACCCCCGGCGCGAGCGACTCGGCGTCATTCGACGAGGTGCTGGAGCTGCTGCACCTGGGCGGCCGGTCGCTGCCGCACGCCGTGCTGATGATGATCCCGGAGGCCTGGGAGAACCACGAGTCCATGGACCCGGCCCGGCGGGCGTTCTACCGGTACCACGCCTCCCTGATGGAGCCCTGGGACGGCCCGGCGGCGGTGGCGTTCACCGACGGCACCGTGATCGGGGCGGTGCTGGACCGCAACGGCCTGCGCCCGGCCCGGTACTGGGTCACCGACGACGGTCTGGTGGTGCTGGCCAGCGAGGTCGGCGTGCTGGACCTGGACCCGGCCACCGTGGTCCGCAAGGGCCGGCTGCAGCCGGGCCGGATGTTCCTGGTGGACACCGCCGAGGGCCGCATCGTGGACGACGACGAGATCAAGGCCCACCTGGCCGCCCAGCACCCCTACGGGGAGTGGCTGGAGCAGGACCAGGTCCGCCTGGACGACCTGCCGCCACGGTCCATGCTGACCCCGCAGCACGCCAGCGTGGTCACCCACCAGCGGCTGTTCGGGTACACCACCGAGGAGCTCCGGATCATCCTCGGGCCCATGGCCAAGGCCGGGGCGGAGCCGATCGGGTCGATGGGGTCCGACACCGCCATCGCCGTCCTGTCCGACCGGTCGCGGCTCCTGTACGACTACTTCACCCAATTGTTCGCCCAGGTGACCAACCCGCCGCTGGACGCCATCCGGGAGGAGCTAGTGACGTCGCTGGCCGCCACGGTGGGGCCGGAGGGCAACCTGCTGGAGGCCACCCAAGGGTCCTGCCGGCAGATCGTGCTGCCCCGGCCGGTCATCGACCGGGACGACCTGGCGAAGCTGATGTACGTCAACGAGTTCGGGGAGACCCCGGGGTTCAAGGCGTTCGTCATCGACGGGCTGTTCCCGGTGGCCACCGCCGGGGAGGCCGGGCATCCCACCCCGGAGGGGGGGCGGGCGCTGGCGGCGGCCATCGACAACGTCCGCACCCACGTCTCCGCGGCCATCGCGGACGGGGCCAACCTGATCGTGCTGTCGGACCGCAACTCCACCACCGAGCTGGCCCCCATCCCGTCCCTGCTGCTGACCGCCGCGGTCCACCACCACCTGGTCCGGGAGAAGACCCGCACCAAGGTCGGCCTCGTGGTGGAGTCCGGCGACGCCCGCGAGGTCCACCACATGGCCCTGCTGATCGGGTTCGGGGCGGCCGCGGTCAACCCGTACCTGGCCCTGGAGTCGATCGAGGACATGATCGCCCACGGCCAGCTCGAGGGGGTGTCGCCGCGGCAGGCCCACAAGAACTACATCAAGGCCGCCTGCAAGGGGGTGCTGAAGGTGATGTCCAAGATGGGCATCTCCACCGTGGCCTCCTACACCGGGGCCCAGGTGTTCGAGGCGGTCGGCCTGGACCACCAGTTGGTGGACGAGTACTTCACCGGCACCGCCAGCCGCATCGGCGGGGTCGGCCTGGACGTGCTGGCCGCCGAGGTGGCCACCCGGCACCGGCTGGCCCACCTGGACCGGCCCACCGAGCGGGCCCACCGGGAGCTGGAGGTGGGCGGCGAGTACCAGTGGCGCCGGGAGGGGGAGCACCACCTGTTCAACCCCAGGACGGTGTTCAAGCTGCAGCACGCCACCCGGGCGAAGCGGTACGAGATCTTCAAGGAGTACACCCGGGCGGTGGACGACCAGAGCGGCAAGCTGGGCACCCTGCGGGGACTGCTCCGCCTGCGGCCGGCGGCCGGCGGCCCGGTCCCGATCGAGGAGGTGGAGCCGGCCACCGAGATCATGAAGCGGTTCTCCACCGGGGCCATGTCGTACGGGTCCATCTCGGCGGAGTCCCACGAGACCCTGGCCATCGCCATGAACCGGATCGGGGGCCGGTCCAACACCGGGGAGGGTGGGGAGGACCCCGCCCGGTTCCGACCGGACGGCAACGGGGACCTGCGACGGAGTGCCATCAAGCAGGTGGCGTCCGGCCGGTTCGGGGTGACGGCGGAGTACCTGGTGAACGCCGACGACATCCAGATCAAGATCTCCCAGGGGGCCAAGCCGGGGGAGGGGGGGCAGCTTCCCGGCCACAAGGTGTACCCCTGGATCGCCCGCACCCGGTTCTCCACCCCGGGGGTGGGGCTGATCTCGCCGCCGCCGCACCACGACATCTACTCCATCGAGGACATCGCCCAGCTCATCCACGACTTGAAGTCCGCCAACCCGCGGGCCCGGATCCACGTGAAGCTGGTGGCCGAGGTCGGGGTCGGCACGGTGGCGGCCGGGGTGGCCAAGGCCCACTCCGACGTGGTGCTGATCTCCGGCCACGACGGCGGCACCGGGGCGGCCCCGCTGACGTCGTTGAAGCACGCCGGCATCCCCTGGGAGCTGGGGCTGGCCGAGACCCAGCAGACCCTGATGGCCAACGGCCTGCGGGACCGCATCGTGGTGCAGGTGGACGGCCAGATGAAGACCGGCCGCGACGTCGTGGTCGGGGCGCTGCTCGGCGCCGAGGAGTACGGGTTCGCCAGCGCCCCGCTGGTGGTGTCCGGGTGCATCATGATGCGGGTGTGCCACCTGGACACCTGCCCGGTGGGCATCGCCACCCAAAACCCGGAGCTGCGCAAGCGGTTCAACGGCAAGCCGGAGTTCGTGGAGACCTTCTTCGAGTACGTCGCCGAGGAGGTCCGCGAGCACCTGGCCGCGCTGGGGCTGCGGTCCGTCGAGGAGGCCATCGGCCGGGTGGACCTGCTGGACACCGCCGGGGCCGTCGACCACTGGAAGGCCGCCGGCCTCGACCTGAGCCCGATCCTGACGGTGCCGGACTCGCCGTACGGCACCGCCACCTACTGCACCAGGGAGCAGGACCACGGCCTGGAGAGGGCCCTCGACCACGAGTTCCTGGAGGCCTGCCAGTCGGCCATCGACGACGGCACCCCGGTGGCGGTGGACCTGGCCATCCACAACGTCGACCGCACCGTCGGCACCCTGCTCGGGTCCGAGATCAGCCGCCGGCACGGCGGGGCCGGGCTGCCGGACGGCACCATCGACCTGACCTTCCGGGGGTCCGCCGGGCAGAGCTTCGGGGCCTTCGTCCCCCGGGGCGTCACCATGCGGCTGTACGGGGACGCCAACGACTACTTCGGCAAGGGGCTGTCCGGCGGCCGGTTGGTGCTGCGCCCGCCGGAGGCGTCGCCGTTCGTGGCCGAGGACCAGATCATCGCCGGCAACGTCATCCTGTACGGGGCCACCGCCGGGGAGGTGTTCATCCGCGGCCAGGTCGGCGAGCGGTTCTGCGTCCGTAACTCCGGGGCCACCGCGGTGGTGGAAGGGGTCGGGGACCACGGCTGCGAGTACATGACCGGCGGCACCGTGGTGGTGCTGGGGCCGACCGGCCGGAACTTCGGGGCCGGCATGTCCGGCGGGGTGGCCTACGTCTACGACCCCGACCGGGCCTTCGACCGGCGGTTCAACCCCGAGATGGTGGACGTGGAGCCGCTGAGCCCGGACGACCGGTCCCGGCTGGGGGAGCTGGTCGAAGCCCACGAGGCCATGACCGGTTCGGTGCTGGCCGGCCGGCTGCTGGCCAACTGGCAGCGGTCGGTGCACGAGTTCGTCAAGGTGATGCCCCGGGACTACCGGCGGGTGCTGGAGGCCACCGTGGCGGCCAAGGAGGAGGGGCGGTCGGTGGACGAGGCGGTCATGGCGGCGGCGCATGGGTAAGCCCACCGGCTTCATGGAGCACGACCGGGAGCTGCCCCGCCGGCGGCCCATCCCGGTCCGGCTGCGGGACTGGCGGGAGGTCTACGAGGACTTCCCGGCCGACCACACCCGGGTCCAGGGGGCCCGGTGCATGGACTGCGGCATCCCGTTCTGCCACGACGGCTGCCCCCTCGGGAACCTGATCCCGGAGTGGAACGACCTGGTGTACCGGGACGACTGGTCGGCGGCCATCGAGCGGCTGCACGCCACCAACAACTTCCCGGAGTTCACCGGCCGGCTGTGCCCGGCGCCGTGCGAGGCGGCCTGCGTGCTGGGCATCAACGCCAACCCGGTCACCATCGAGCGGATCGAGTACGAGATCGTCGAGCGGGCCTGGGACGAGGGATGGGTCCGGCCGCAGGCCGCCCGGGAGGGCACCGGCAAGACGGTGGCCGTCGTCGGCTCCGGGCCGGCGGGGCTGGCCGCCGCCCAGCAACTGGCCCGGGCCGGCCACGCCGTGACGGTGTACGAGCGGGCCGAGAAGCCCGGCGGCCTGCTCCGGTACGGCATCCCGGAGTTCAAGATGGAGAAGCGGTTCCTGGACCGCCGGCTGGCCCAGTTGCGGGCCGAAGGGGTCCGGTTCCGGTGCTCGGTGTCGGTCGGCCAGCCGGAGGTGGACGGGGCCAGCGCCCCCGACGTCACCGTGCTGCCGGCCCGGTCGCTGGTGGACGACCACGACGCCGTGGTGCTGGCCGGCGGGGCCACCCTGCCCCGCGACCTGGCCGTCCCCGGCCGCGACCTGGACGGGGTGCACTTCGCCCTGGAGTACCTGAAACCGTCCAACCTGGTACAGGAGGGGGCGTTGGCCGCCTCGCCGATCTCGGCCGAGGGCCGCCACGTGGTCATCATCGGCGGTGGCGACACCGGGGCCGACTGCCTGGGCACCGCCCACCGGCAGGGGGCGGCGTCGGTGCACCAGTTGGAGATCATGCCCGAACCCCCCAGCGACCGGGCCGCCGAGCACCCCTGGCCGGTGTGGCCGGTCATCCTGCGCACCTCGTCGGCCCACGAGGAGGGAGGCCACCGGCTGTTCTCGGTCACCACCACCGAGCTGGCCGGCGACGACCACGGCCGGGTGCGGGCCCTGCGGGGCCACCAGGTGGAGATGACCGTCGACGGCGGCCGGCCGTCGTTCAACCCCGTGGACGGCAGCGAGTTCGAGCTGCCCTGCGACCTGGTGCTGCTGGCCATGGGGTTCACCGGGGCCGAGCGCCGCGGGGTGGTCGCAGAGCTGGGCCTGGAGATGGACCAGCGCGGGTCCGTCGCGGCCGGTGGCGACTGGGCCACCAACGTCGACGGGGTGTTCGTCTGCGGCGACATGACCCGGGGCCAGTCCCTGATCGTCTGGGCCATCGCCGAGGGCCGCTCCGCCGCGGCCGCCGTCGACCGGTGGCTGATGGGGGAGACGGCGCTGCCCGCGCCGATCGCGCCCGGCCAGTTGGCCATGCGCTGACCCGGATCAGCGACCGACCGAGCTACCGGAGATAACCGGCTCTTCTGAGCACTTTGATCGCCGCATCGATCTTCTCTCCCGACCTGTTCAACGTGTCGTGGATCGAGGCAAGTACCCGGTCGGCTTCGCGAAGGACCCGGTCGGTGTCATCGAGATGAGCGGTACCCGGCTCGCCTTTGCTTTCCCTCTCTGCTTGCCCACCGGTCATCGGCCCTCCTCCTCTCTATGAAGGATGCTACCTCCCCGTAGCATCTCCATGTGCAACCGCACGAGCTCTGCCCTTAGGTCACCCATCGTGCGCCCGGCATCTTCCAACTGCCCTCGTAACGTGACGGCCGCATCCGACAGCTCATCGACCGAGCCTTGGACTTGGAACGGTCCGGCCCGGCTGAGCCATTGGCCTCTCGAAGTCAAGGCGATGACGGAGATCACGACGTAGATGGCCCCGGCCATGATGGAAAGCCGCACGAAGCCCATCATGGGGTTCGCCTCCAGGAGTGCTTCCCAGAAGTTCGGATCGTCGAATTTGGGCAACGAAACGAACCACGCCAGATACATGGCGCCGCCGGTCACGGAGAGGACACAAGACGTCGCGAGGAGCGCCTGGGCCCGTCTCTTCCGACCCCGCTCCGACCAGGCCTGTCGATCTGTCACATGACAGAACGGTCGCCGTCGGTCCTTACGCTGGACCGGTCATGCGGATTCTGCTGATCTCCGGGAGCCTGCGGTCGGGGTCGACCAACACGGCGGCGCTGCTCACCGCCCAGACGGTGGTCCCGAAGGGGTGGACACCGAACTGTTCGGCGACCTGGACCGGCTCCCGCACTTCAACCCCGACGACGACCCGCCGGCTGACCCGGCGGTGGCCGACCTCCGGCGGGCCATCGCCCGGGCCGGCGCTGTCCTGTCCTCCACCCCCGAGTACGCCGGCGACCTGCCGGGGTCGTTCAAGAACCTGCTCGACCGGACGGTCGGCGGAGGCGAGATCTACGGCAAGCCGGTCGGTTGGGTGAACGTCTCAGGATCGCCCACCGGCGCTGCCGGCGCCTACCGGGCCCTGGGGGTGGTGCTCGGCTACGTCGGCGCCCGCATGGTCGAACCGGCGTGCGTGCACCTCCCGGTCGCCCGGACCGAGGTCGGGCCCGACGGGCTGATCGCCGATCCGGGGGTGCGGCAGCGGCTGGCCGAGGTGCTGGCGGCGTTGGCCGAGGCAGCCGCCGGGGCGGAGGTGGTGGGGGAGGCCACCGCCGGCACCGCCGGCACCGAGTGAGGCAGCCCTTCACCGTCCGGCCACGGAACCGGTGTGCCATGCTCGGACCATGACCACCGAGGCCCCCGTCGACGTCGCCGGCACCGAGGAATGGCGGGCCCTGGCCGCCCATTTCGAGCAGGTCAAGGAGGTGCACCTCCGCGACCTGTTCGCCGGTGACCCCGGCCGGGTGGAGCGGATGACGGCATCGGCGGCCGACCTGACCCTGGACTACTCCAAGCACCGGGCCACCGACGAGACCATGCGGTTGCTCATGGCGGTGGCCCGCCGGGCCGGGCTGGAGGAGCGCCGTGACGCCATGTTCGCCGGCCGGCACATCAACACCACCGAGGACCGGGCGGTGCTGCACGTCGCCCTGCGGTTGCCGGCGGACGCCACCCTGGAGGTCGACGGCCAGGACGTCGTCGGCGACGTGCACCGCGTCCTGGACAAGATGGGGGACCTGTCCGACCGGATCCGCAGCGGGGAGTGGACCGGGCACACCGGCAAGCGGATACGGGCGGTGGTCAACATCGGCATCGGCGGGTCCGACCTGGGGCCGGCCATGGCCTACGAGGCACTGCGGGACTACGCCGATCCGGCCATCACCTGCCGGTTCGTCTCCAACATCGACCCGGTGGACATCTGGAACAAGACCGCCGACCTGGACCCGGCGGAGACCCTGTTCGTGGTTAGCTCCAAGACGTTCACCACCCTGGAGACCCTCACCAACGCCACCGTGGCCCGGGACTGGGTGCTCGACGGCCTCGGCGCCGGCCCCGACGCGGTGGCCAAGCACTTCGTGGCGGTGTCCACCAACGAGGAGGCGGTGGCCGGCTTCGGGATCGACACCGACAACATGCTGGAGTTCTGGGACTGGGTCGGCGGCCGGTACTCCTACGACTCGGCCATCGGGTTCTCCCTCATGGTGGCCATCGGGCGTGAGGCGTTCGCCGACATGCTGGCCGGGTTCCACGCCATGGACGAGCACTTCCGGACGGCCCCCCTGGAGGCCAACCTGCCGGTCATCTGCGGCATGTTGAACGTCTGGTACGACAACCTGTTCGGCGCCCAGACCCACGCGGTGCTGCCGTACAGCCAGCGGCTGGCCCGGTTCCCGGCCTACCTGCAGCAGCTCACCATGGAGTCCAACGGCAAGTCGGTCCGCCGGGACGGCTCCCCGGTGTGGGGGCAGACCGGCGAGATCTACTGGGGGGAGCCCGGCACCAACGGCCAGCACGCCTTCTACCAGCTCATCCACCAGGGCACCACGCTGATCCCGGCCGACTTCATT
Source organism: Acidimicrobiales bacterium (assembly GCA_035547695.1). Classification (GTDB taxonomy): domain Bacteria; phylum Actinomycetota; class Acidimicrobiia; order Acidimicrobiales; family RAAP-2; genus DASZUK01. Next base: position 73,207 of record DASZUK010000037.1, on the reverse strand, counting down.
GCCTTCGCCGACGCCACCCACGAGCACGGCGACCAGCACGACCTGTTCATGGCCAACTGCTTCGCCCAGAGCGCCGTGCTGGCCTTCGGCCGGACCGCCGAGGAGGTGGCCGCGGACGGCACCCCGCCGGCGCTGGTGCCCCACAAGGTGATGCCCGGCAACCGGCCGTCGTCGACGGTGCTGGCCGCCAAGCTGACCCCGTCGGTCCTGGGCCAACTGGTGGCCCTGTACGAGCACACCGTGTTCACCGAGGGCGCCGTCTGGGGCATCGACTCGTTCGACCAGTGGGGGGTGGAGCTGGGCAAGGCCATGGCCAAGGAGCTGGCCCCCACCCTGGTCAGCCAGGACCCGCCGGACCTGTCCGGGCAGGACCCGTCGACGGCATCGTTGGTCCGGGCCTACCGCCGGCTCCGAGGCCGCCCCACCTGACTCGGCCGTCTGACCCGGCCGTCTGGCCCGGCCGCCCCGCCTGGCCCGGCCGTCTGGCCCGGACGCCTGACCCGGCCCGGCCGCCGGGTGCAGCAGGACTATCCCGCCCTCCACAACCTTCGGACCGGCGACGCCGGCAGCTCCGCCCAGACCACCTTGCCCCCGCTCTCCGGCCGCACTCCCCAGGTCCTGGCCAGCCGGTCCACGATGGTCAGGCCCCGCCCGCTCAGGGCCTGGGCGGGCACCGTGGCCGGGATGGGCAGGCGGGCGTTGTGGTCGGCCACCTCCACCAGCACCCAGTCGCCGTCGCGGCAGAGGGTCACCGAGTAGGAGCTGCGGGCGTGCAGCACCGCGTTGGCCGCCAGCTCCCCGACGACCAGCTCCACGCCGTCCGCGTCCACCGACCATTCCCCGGCCACCGTCCGGGCAAACCGCCGGGCGGCGCCGACTTCGCCAGGCTCCGGCGTGAACTCCCTGGACGCCCGGCGGGCCATGTCCCCCTCCATACCCGCTCACTCCGGTAGCCCACGCCAATTCCTGGCACTTCACCCTGCAGACTGCCAACGGCCGATGCCAACCGGTACAGGCGGTCCTCCCGACGGTTCGGGCTGGAGCCGTCGGCCACGAATCCTCTCGACCTGACGATCACGGTCAACGATCTCAAGAGGTCGTTGCCGCCGGGCGGGTGCCGGCGGTCGGCCGGGCGGCGCCCATCGGGGTGCGCCGGTCGGCGAGGTCCTCGATCCTGACGTCCGCTCCGGTGTGGGGAGCGTCGACCATCTGGTCGCCGCCGATGTAGATGCCGACGTGGCCGGGGAGCCCGGCGATGCGCTCCCCGGGGTCGAAGAACAGGAGGTCGCCCGGTTCGAGGTCGTCCAGGCCGACGTGGGGGAGGGCCGACCACTGGGCCTCGGAGGTGCGGGGGATGGCGATGCCCGCCGCGGCGTAGGCCGCCTGGGTGAGCCCGGAGCAGTCGAAGCCGACGCCGGGGGTCTCCCCGCCCCAGACGTAGGGGGTGCCGACCTGGGCGAGGGCGTAGCGGACGGCCTCGGCGGCGGCCTGGTCGGGGGCGGCGGTCGCCGGAGCCGGGGCGGTGTAGCTGGCGGCGTAGGACAGGACCTGGGCCACGTAGGCCTCCGAGTGGTCGTAGGCGTAGATGGCGCCGGGGATGTCGGCGCCGTCCCTGGCCCCGTTGGCGCACAGCAGCCTCGCCGCCGCGTAGACGGCGTCGGTCGGGTCGTCGGGGGAGGGGGGTGTGGCCCCGCCGGGCGGCACCGGGCTGTCGTAGGCGGCGAAGGTGGCCGGCAGGAACTGCATGGGCCCGACGGCGCCGGCCGAGGACGCCTGGTCGTCCTGGCCGAAGTCGGTCTCCACCCGGCCGATGCCGGCCAGCACGGTCCACGGCAGCCCCGGACAGGTGGCCGCGGCGGCCTGGAAGAGGTGGAGGTACTCGGCAGGGATGTCCGACAGTGCCGCCGTCGAGGGCCCGACGTCGGCGCTCACCGGTGTGGTGCCGCCGAAGACGGCGACCAGGCCGGCGGCGGACGCCACGGCGACGACCACCGCCACCAGGAGACCGGCCACCACGATCGCCACCCAGCGCCCCATGGGCAGAACGGTCGGCCCCGCAGCGCCGGTGGCGCGCCGGTACGCTGGCCCACCATGCGCAGCACCATGCAGGACGGCCCGCTCCTCATCACCGGGATCCTCCGCCACGGCGCCGCCGTCTACGGCGAGAGCACGGTGACCACCGTGGAGCCGGACGGCTACCGCACCGCCACCTTCGCCGAGGTGGCCACCCGGGCCGAGCAACTGGCATCCGCCCTGCGGCGGCTGGGCGTCGGCCCCGGCGACCGGGTGGGGACGTTCTGCTGGAACAACCAGACCCACCTCGAGGCGTACCTGGCCGTGCCGTCCATGGGGGCGGTGCTGCACACCCTGAACATCCGGCTGTACCCCGAGCAGCTTGCCTACGTCATCGACCACGCCGAGGACAAGGTCATCATCGTGGACGGCTCCCTGGCGCCGCTGCTGGCCCGGGTGCTCGACGGCCTGCAGTCCGTCGAGTCGGTCATCGTGGCCGGCCCCGGCGACACGGCGGCGTTGGGCGACGTCCTGTCCTACGAGGAGCTGCTGGCCGCCGAGGCCCCCGGCTACGACTGGCCCGAGCTGGACGAACGGGACGCCGCCGCCATGTGCTACACCAGCGGCACCACCGGCGACCCGAAGGGCGTGGTGTACAGCCACCGGTCCACCGTGCTGCACTCCATGGCCGCCACCTCGGCCGCCTCCATCGGGATGACCGAGGCCGACCGCCTGCTGGCCATCGTGCCGATGTTCCACGCCAACGCCTGGGGGACCCCGTACGCCGGGTTCATGGTGGGCACCCACCTGGTGATGCCCCAGATGTTCCTCCAGGGTGAGCACCTGGCCCGGATCATCGCCGACCAGCGGATCACCCTGGCCTGCGGGGTGCCCACCATCTGGCACGACCTGCTGCGGGTGGCCGCCGACGCCGACCTGTCCTCCCTGCGGCACGTCACCGTCGGCGGGTCCGCGGTGCCGCGCTCGCTGATCGAGGCCTTCCGGGATCGGGTGGGGGTGCCGCTGACCCAGGGGTGGGGGATGACCGAGACCAGCCCGCTCGCCGCCCTGGCCGTCCCGCCGGCCGGCACCACCGGCGAGGAGGAGATGGACTACCGGGTGAAGGCCGGACGGATCGTCCCCGGCGTCGAGGTCCGGGTGGTGGGGGAGGACGGCACCGTGCTGCCCAACGACGGGGAGTCGGTGGGGGAGTTCGAGATCCGCGGTCCCTGGGTGACCGCCTCCTACTACAAGGAGCCGGCCGAGGACCGGTTCCACGACGGCTGGCTCCGGACCGGCGACGTCGGCTCCCTGGACCCCAAGGGGTACATGCAGATCACGGACCGCACCAAGGACGTCATCAAGAGCGGCGGCGAGTGGATCTCGTCGGTGGACCTCGAGAACGAGGTCATGGCCCATCCCGGGGTCTACGAGGCCGCCGTGGTGGCCGTCCCGGACCCCAAGTGGCAGGAGCGTCCGCTGGCCGTCGTGGTCGCCGCACCCGAAGGCCGGCCGGACGCCCAGGAGCTGGTGGACTTCCTGCAGGGCCGGGTGGCCCGGTGGTGGCTGCCGGAGCGGTGGGCGTTCGTGGACGAGATCCCCAAGACGTCGGTGGGGAAGTTCGACAAGAAGGTGCTCCGGGCCGACTACGCCGACGGCGACCTCGACGTCGTCACCGTCGACCTCCCCCCCGGGGACTGAGGGCGGGACGGGGACTGCACAGTGGGCAGCGACCGGGCCGAGGAGCTGGCCGACCGGCTGGCCGCCCTGGCCGACGACCTGGCCGACCTGGCCCTCGATCGGCTGCGGACAGCCGCCGACGACCCCGACCGGCCGGAGGGTGTGGCGGCGGCCAACGAGGAGCGCCGGATCACCCGGGCCCGGCGGTCGGTGGAGAAGGCGGTGGCCCTGCTCCGCGGCCCTGACTGAGGCCGGCGGCGGTGCCGGCAGCGCCAGTAGTGCCGGCGGTGCCAGGAGTGCCGGCAGTGCCAGCAGTGCCGGCGGGCGGTCAGCCGGTGCACTCGTTGAGGGCGTCGATGAGCATCCGGAGCCGGGCGTAGTGGAACTTGTCGAAACGGAACGCCACCCGGGGCAGCTCGACGTGGTCGTGCCCTGACCGTTCCGGCGGGAACGGGGCCACGGACCGGATGGTGCCGGACCGGACGATGTCGGCGAACCTCTGGTTGAGGTCGCGCAGCTCGGCCTTGGTCGGCGCCACCTGCAGCCGCAGCACCAGCATGTCGCCGACCCACCGGCAGGAGTGGTAGTTGCGGTAGAACCCCAGCACCTCGGCGGCGGCCTCGTCGACGGTATTGGCGATGCGGAACAGGGCGACGTCCTCGGAGGACACCCAGCCCGGCCGGATGGTCTCCTGGTCGAGGAACCGGCGCCAGCCGTGCCAGTAGGTGCCGCCGGGGGTCTCCACCAGGACCACCGGGGCCGGCTCGGCCTTGCCGGTCTGCAGCAGGGTCAGCAGCTCGTAGCACTCGTCCTGGGTGCCGAACCCGCCGGGCAGCACGGCGTAGGCGTGGGACTCCTTGATGAGCATCAGCTTCCGGGTGAAGAAGTACCGCATCTCCACCAGCTTGGGGTCCTGGGCGATGAACGGGTTGGCCCCCTCCTCGTGGGGGAGCCGGATGTTGACCCCGAAGGCGTGGTCTCGGCCGGCCCCCTCGGTGCCGGCGGCCATGATGCCGGGGCCGGCCCCGGTGACCACCATCCACCCCGCCCCGGCCAGGTGGGCGGCCAGGTCGCGGGCCAGCACGTACACCGGGTCCTCCGGGCGGGTGCGGGCCGAGCCGAACATGGTCAGCTTCCGGACCGACCGGTACGGCCGGAACACCCGGAACGCCTCGGTCATCTCGGCCAGGGCGGCGTCGGCGATCTTCAGGTCGCCCACCTCGGTGCCTTCCCGGCCCAGCTCCCACACCACGGCCAGCAGCGAGCGCAGCGACTCCCGCTGGGAACGCGACATGGACCGGTCGCCGACGAGGACGTCGTAGGCGGCGTCGATGACCTCAGGGTCCGGCGGCTCGACGCCGGGCAGCAGGCCGGCGGCGGCCAGGTCCTCGGAAGCGCCGCCGCCCGGCCCGGTCACGGGCGACCGTACAGGGTGGTCCGCTGCACCAGCGGCCGGCCCAGCGGGGCCACCAGGGCGGCCAGGTCGTCCACCCCCATCCGCTGCCCGTGGCTGGCCCCGGCGGCCCGGGAGATGTTCTCGTCCATCAACGTCCCGCCCAGGTCGTTGGCCCCGGCGGCCAGCACCTGCCGGGCCCCGGCGGCCCCCATCTTCACCCAGCTCACCTGGATGTTGTCGATGGCGCCCCGGTAGGCGATGCGGCCGACGGCGTGCATCAGCAGCGCCTCGCGGAACGTCGGCCCGCGCCGCGCCCGCCGCTGCAGGTACAGCGGGGTGGCCATGTGCACGAACGGCAGCGGCACGAACTCGGTGAAGCCGCCGGTCTCCCGCTGCAGGGCCCGGGTCCGCACCATGTGCCGGGCCCAGCTCACCGGCTGCTCCACCGCCCCGAACATGATGGTGACGTTGGACCGCAGCCCCACCGAGTGGGCCGTCCGGTGGGCCTCCAGCCACTGCCCGGTGTCGATCTTGTCCGGGCACAGCACCGCCCGGACCGGGTCGTCCAGGATCTCCGCCGCGGTCCCCGGCAGCGTCTTCAGGCCGGCCTCCTTCAACCGGACCAGGTAGTCCGCCAGCGGCACCCCCAGCCGGCGGGCTCCCTCGGTGACCTCCAGGGCGGTGAACCCGTGGATGTGGATGCGGTCGGACGCCGCCCGGACGGCGCCGAGCACGTCGACGTAGTAGTCGCCGTCGAACTTCGGGTGGATGCCGCCCTGCAGGCACACCTCGGTGGCCCCCTCCGCCTCGGCCTCCACCACCCGCCGGGTGATCTCGTCCAGGTCCAGCAGGTACGGGTCCCCCCGGAGGTTCAGCGACAGCGGCCCCTTCGAGAAGGCGCAGAACCGGCACTTGAAGGTGCACACGTTGGTGTAGTTGATGTTCCGGTTGGCCACGTAGGTGACCTCGTCCCCGTTGGCCTCCCGGCGCAGCCGGTCCGCCACCTCGGCCACCGCCCGCACCTCCGGGCCCCGGGCCGAGAACAGCGTGACGATCTCCTCCTCGCCCACCTCCTGGCAGAGCTGCACCCCGGCCAGCACCTCCCCGACGGCGGTGCCCGAGCGCGCAACCGGACCGACGGGCGGGGCGACCGGCACGGCCGGTGCGGCGTTGTCCGGCGGGGCCCCGACCGGGCCGATCAACAGCGGCGGAGGGGCGTCGCCGCCGGACACCCAGCCGTCCTCGCGGGCCAGCCCCTCGGCATCGGCGGCATCGAGCACCGGGAACCGCAGGGCCGGGTCCAACCACCGCTCGGGGTCGAGGGCGTGGGACGGGTACACGGTGAGCCGGGCGGCCAGCGAGAACCCGGCCGCCTCGGTGGCCTCCCGCAGCCGGTCCAGGGCCGGCCAGGCCCGCTCGGGGTTGACGTGGTCGGCGGTGACCGGCGACACCCCGCCCCAGTCGTCGATGCCGGCGGCCAGCAGCGGGGCCAGGTCGTCGGACAGGTTCGGGGGGGCCTGGACGTGCACCTCCGGGGGCAGCACCAGCCGGGCGGCGGCGATGGTCCACCGGAGCTCGTCCGGCGGGCACGGCGGCTGGCCGGCCATGCCGGTGCCGGGCTTCGGCAGGAAGTTCTGGACGATCACCTCCTGGACGTGCCCGTGCCGGCGGTGCGACTCGGCGATGGCCGCCAGCGTCCGCAGCCGGTCGGCCCGGTTCTCCCCGATGCCGACCAGGAGGCCGGTGGTGAACGGGACGGCCAGCCGCCCGGCGGCCTCCAGGGTGGCCAGCCGCCGGGCCGGGTCCTTGTCCGGGGCCCGCCGGTGGGCCGCCAGCCCGGTCGCCAGGGTCTCGATCATCATGCCCTGGCTGGCCGACACCGGCCGCAGCCGGGCCAGCTCGTCCTCGAAGAGGGCGCCGGCGTTGGCATGGGGGAGCAGGCCGGTCTCCTCCAGTACCGCCGCGCAGGCCGCCGCCAGGTAGTCGACGGTGGACCCGTAGCCGTGGTCGGCCAGCCACGCCGCGGCCGACGGGTACCGGTCCTCCGGCCGCTCGCCCAGGGTGAACAGCGCCTCGTGGCAACCGGCGTCCCGGCCCGCCCGGGCGACGGCCAGGACCTCGTCGATGGACAGGTACGGGGACGCCAGCCGGGCCGGGGCCTTGGCGAACGTGCAGTAACCGCACCGGTCCCGGCACAGCATGGTCAGCGGGATGAACACCTTCGGGGAGTAGGTCACCCGGTTGCCGTGCGCCCCGTCCCGCACCTTGGCGGCCAGGGTCGCCAGCTCGTCCAGCGGCGCCCACAGCAGGTCCGGCTCCCACGACAACGCCGCCGCGGACAACAGATCAGTCACCATCCCCATCCCTCCCTCACCGTTCCCGGCCCCTTACCCCTCCCCGCCATCCCCGGCGGCTGCCGCGTCGATCAGCCAGCGGACGTCGGCGGCGCGGACCCGGGCCGCCGGGATGTCGGCTCCGGCGCGCAGCTCGGCCACCGCGTCCCGCTTGGACTCGCCGGCCACCGTGAACACGGCCAGCCGGGCCCGGTCGATGACCGGCAGGGTCACCGTCAGCCGGGGGTGCGGGTTCCGGCCGTTGGGGTCCTCGGTGGCCAGCACCAGGTCCTCCGGGCCGGCGTCCAGCGTGGGGGCGCCGGGGAACAGTGAGGCGGTGTGGCCGTCTGTGCCCATCCCGAGGTGGATCAGGTCGATGCCCGGGCCGGCCAGCACCCCGGCCACCACCTCCTGGTAGGCCGCCGCGCAGGTGGCCGGGTCCCCGAGCTCGGTCGGCATCGGGGTGAACGACCCCACCCCGCCCACCGGGTCGACCAGCGCCTCGCGGATCAGCCGCTGGTTGGCGTCCGGGTCGTCCGGCGGCACGAACCGCTCGTCGCCCACGTACACGTCCACCATCCCCCACGCCACGCCGCCCGCCAGGGCCAGCCGCTCGTAGCACCGCCGGGCAGTGGGCCCACCGGACAGGAACAGGGTGAACCGGTCGGCCGGCCGGGCGGCGAAGGCCGCCTGGACGGTGGCCACGAACGCCCCCTCCACGTCCGCCGTCGGCGTCAGGCCGCTGTTCATGGCCCGGCCGGGCCTCCACTGGACCCAACCATGACGGCGGCCTCCTCCGATGTGCGGGGCCCCTCCCCCGCACCGGCCGTCGCGCTCACAGCTCCGGGACCCGCCAGGCGTCGCCGGACCGCTCCAGCAGCAGGTCGGCGATGTGCGGGCCCCAGGTGCCGGCCGGGTAGAAATGCAGGCCGGCCCCCTCGGACCAGGCGGTCAGGTACGGGTCCACGATCCGCCAGGCCTGCTCGACCTCGTCGGTGCGGATGAACAGGGTGGCGTCGCCGCACATGGCGTCGTGCAGCAGCCTCGGGTAGCCGTCGGCCTCGCCGGAGTCGGCGAAGGCGTCCTGGTACTCGAAGTCCATGGCCACCGACTGCACCCGGAACGCCTCCCCGGGGACCTTGGCCCCGAAGTGCAGGCTGATCCCCTCGTTGGGCTGGATGCGCAGCACCAGGGTGTTCGGCCGCAACTGCCGGGCCAGCTCCCCCTCGAACGCCAGGAACGGGACGCTGTGGAACTGCATCGCCACCTCGGTCACCCGGGCCGGCAGCCGCTTGCCGGTCCGCACGTAGACCGGCACCCCGGCCCACCGCCAGTTCTCCACCCGGAACCGCAGGGCCACGTAGGTCTCGGTGGTGGAGTCCGGGGCCACTGTCGGCTCCTCCCGGTACCCCGGCACCGGCACCTGGTCGACCACCCCGGCGGCGTACTGGCCGCGGACCGACTTGTCCACCGCCTCGTCCGGGGTGGGGATGTCGACGGCCTTCAGCAGCTTCACCTTCTCGTCCCGGATGTGCTGGGCGTCCATCCCGGTCGGCGGCTCCATCAGGGTGAGGGCCAGCACCTGCATGACGTGGTTCTGGACGATGTCCCGCAGCGCCCCGGCCGTCTCGTAGAACCCGCCCCGGTGCTCCACCCCGATCGACTCGGCCACGGTGATCTGCACCTGCTCCACGTACCGCCGGTTCCAGATGGGCTCGAACACGGCGTTGGCGAACCGCAGGGCCAGGACGTTCTGGACGGTCTCCTTGCCCATGTAGTGGTCGATCCGGAAGATCTGGTCCTCGTCGAAGGCGGTGTGCACCGCCCGGTCCAGGTCCAGGGCGCTCTCCAGGTCCCGGCCGAACGGCTTCTCCACCACCAGCCGGGCGAACTGGCCGCCGGCGCCGGGGACGTTGCAACCCTCCTTGGCCAGGGCCTCGGCCACCATGGCGAACACCGCCGGGATGGTGGCCAGGTAGTACACCCGGTTGCCGGCCGTGCCGTACTTCTGGTCCGCCTCGGCCAGCAGCCCCTTCAACCGGTCGAACGTCTCCGTGGCCGCGTACTCCCCCGGGATGTACCGGAACCGCTGCACCAGCGTCCGCCACCGCTCCCCGGCGTTCGGCACGTCCTTCAGGGCGGCCTGCCGGAACTCGTCGTCGGTCCACTCCGTCCGGGCCACCCCGATGACGGTGAAGTTGTCGTTCAGCCGGCCCCGGTCGGCCAGGTTGGCCAGCGCCGGCAGGATCTTGCGCGACGTCAGGTCGCCGGACGCCCCGAAGATGACCAGGGCCAGCGGCGGCGTCTGCTGCGGCGGCGCCAGCGGGGACCGGGGGACCGGGTCGTCGGCGGCGGCGCCGGTGCCGACCCCGGCGGCGGGGGAGGCCGGCACCTACTTGCCGTCCTCGCCGTCGGCCCCGTACTGCTTGGGAGTCAGCGTCTCCATGCCCTGCCCGCCACCCTCCAGGGTGACGGCGTGGCCGCCGAACTGGTTCCGCATGGCCGCCACCAGCTTGTTGGCGTAGGAGTCCGTGTCCCGGGAGCTGAACCGGTTGAACAGGGCGGCGGTGATCACCGGGGCCGGCACCGCCCGGTCGATGGCCTCCAGCGACGTCCACCGGCCCTCGCCGGAGTCCACGATGACCGGGGCGATCTGTTCCAACCCGGCGTCGGGCCGGGTGGCCCGCTCGATCAGGTCCAGCAGCCAGCTACGGACCACCGACCCGTACCGCCAGATGGAGGCGATCTCGTGCAGGTCCAGCGAGAACTCGTCGGCGGCCTTCATGATCTCGAACCCCTCGGCGTAGGCCTGCATCAGGCCGTACTCGATGCCGTTGTGGACCATCTTGACGAAGTGGCCGGCACCGACCGGGCCGACGTGGGCGTACCCGCCCTCCGGGGCCAGCGACCGCAGCGCCGGCTCCACCACCGCCACCGCCTCGTCGGTGCCCCCCACCATCAGGCAGTACCCCTCGGTCAGCCCCCACACCCCGCCGGAGGTGCCGGCGTCGACGAACCCGATGCCCTTCTCGGCCAGTTTCGCCGCAGTCGGCGCCGCCTCCTTGTAGTTGGAGTTGCCGCCGTCCACCACGACGTCGCCGGGCGCCATGTGGCCGGCCAGCTCGGCGATGGTGGAATCGGTCGCCGGCCCCGACGGCACCATCACCCACGCCGCCCGCGGCGCCGGCAGTTTGGCCACCAGGTCCGCCAGCGACGTCGCCGGCTCCGCCCCCCTGTCCGCCACCGCCTGCCTGGCCTCCGCGGAGAGGTCGAACGCCACCACCTCGTGGCCGGCCTTGAGCAGCCGCTCGGTCATGTTGGCGCCCATCTTCCCCAGGCCGACCATCCCGATCTTCATCGTCCAGCTCCTTGTCTGTTGGGGGTCCGGTGTCCGTTGGCGGTCCGGTCGGGTGCGTCCGGTCAGGACAGCAGCGACGCGGCCTTGTCGGCGAGGGCCTGCAGCAGCTCGTCGAAGGACTTGGCGAACGAGTGCACCCCTTCGTCCTCCAGGACGGCGGACACGTCGGCGAAGTCGATGCCGGCCTCCGCCAACTCCCGGAGCACGGCAGCCGCCGCGTCGGGGTCGGCGTCCACGGTCCGGACCACGGTGCCGTGGTCCAGCAGGGCGTCGATGGTCTGCGACGGCATGGTGTTCACCGTGTCCGGGCCGATCAGGGTGTCCACGTACAGCAGGTCCGGGTACGCCGGGTTCTTGGTGGACGTCGACGCCCACAGCGGCCGCTGCACCCTGGCCCCCTTGGCCGCCAGCGCCTCCCACCGGGGGCCGGTGAAGGCCTTGAGGAAGCGCTGGTAGGCAAGCTGGGCCTGGGCCACCGCGGCCTTGCCCCGCAGGTCCAGGATGGCCTGGTCGGCACTGCCACCGTCGCCACCGGCCCCGCCGGCCAGCTTCTCCAGCCGCCGGTCCACCTCGGTGTCGACCCGGCTGACGAAGAACGACGCCACGCTGTGCACCCGGGACAGGTCGGTGGCCCCGGCGGCCAGGTAGTCCTCCAGGCCGCCGATGTAGGCCTCCATCACGTCGTCGTAGCGCTCCAGGCCGAAGATCAGGGTGACGTTGATGCTCCGCCCCTCACCGATCAGCCGCCGGACGGCCGGCACCCCCTCGGCGGTGGCCGGCACCTTCACCAGCAGGTTCGGTCGGTCGATCCGGTCGTGCAGCGACCGGGCCGACGCCACGGTGCCCTCGGTGTCCTTGGCCAGCGCCGGGGACACCTCCAGGGACGCGAACCCGTCGCCGCCGCCGCTCTGGTCGTACAGCGGCCCGAACACCTCCAGGGCGCCCTCGATGTCCTGGATGACCAGCTCCCAGTAGGCGTCCTCGACGGTGCCGGCCTTGACCAGGGAGGTGAACTGCTCGTCGTAGTCCTCCTCGCCCTCGATGGCCTTGGCGAAGATGGTCGGGTTGGACGTCGCCCCACGGACCCCCTGGACGACCAGGTCGGCCAGGTGCCCGCCGGTCAGCCAGTCGCGCTGGAGGTTGTCCACCCACGGGCTCTGCCCGGCGGCGGCGTACAGGTCGTGCAGCTTGGTCATGGCTTCCTCCTCGTCCTCTTCGTCATCGTCGGCTTCGTCATGTCGGCCCGTGCCTCCTCGTCGGCCCGGTGCCGCCTGTCCGTCCGCCGGCCGGTCCGTCCGCCCGGTCGGCGCCCCCGGCCCGGGGCCACGGTGGCCGCCCGGCGGCGCCTCGGCCCGGGACGGACGGAGCGGCCGGCTCAGTCCGCGGTGGCCAGGTTCCCGTCCAGGGCGGCCACCAGGGCCTCGGCCCGGTCGGCGACGTTGGCAGCGGTGAACCCGAACGCCGCCAGCGCCTCGGCGCCGGGGGCCGACGCCCCGAAGGTGTCGATGGACACGGAGTCGTCGGCGTACCGGTCCCAGCCGAACGACGACGCCGCCTCCACCGCCAGGGCGGGGACGTCGGGCGGCAGCACGTCGTCCCGGTAGTCGTCGTCCTGGGCCTCGAACCACTCCCAGCACGGCAGGGACACCACCCGGGCCCGCAGGCCGCGGTCGGCCAGCAGCGGGACGGCGTCCAGGCACACGTGCACCTCGCCGCCGGTCCCGATCAGCACCACGTCCGGCGGGGCCGGCTGGCCGTCGGGGCCGTCGCCGTCGGCCGGGGCCTCGTCGGCCAGGACGTAGCCACCGCGGGGGAGGCCGTCGGCGGCCCGGGCCGCCGTCTCCTCCAGGACCGGCAGGTTCTGCCGGGACAGGACCAGCGCCGCCGGCTCGTCGCCGTCCACCGCCATCCTCCAGGCCTGGGCGGTCTCGTTGGCGTCCGCCGGCCGGATGACCTGCAGCCCCGGCATGGCCCGCATGGACGCCAACTGCTCGACGGGCTGGTGGGTGGGGCCGTCCTCGCCGAGGCCGACCGAGTCGTGGGTCCAGGAGTAGATGACGTGGGCCCGGGAGAGCGCGGCCAGCCGGACGGCGCCGCGCATGTAGTCGCTGAACACGAAGAAGGTGCCGCCGACCGGCAGGACGCCGCCGTGGTGGGCCATGCCGGTCATCACCGCCCCCATGCCGTGCTCCCGGATGCCGTAGTACACCTGGCGGCCGTCGGGGTGCTCCACCGACTGCTGCTCGGCCCCGTCCACCTTGACCCCGGTGTTCCCGGTCAGGTCCGCCGCCCCGGCCACCAGGCCCGGCAGTTGGTCGGCGGTGGCGTTGATGCAGGTGTTGAGGGCCTTGCGGGTGGCCACCTCCGCACCGACCTCGAAGGTGGGCAGCTTGGCCTCCCACCCCGACAGGCCGCCGCCGGCCCACGCGGCGTCCCAGGCCGCCCGGTCGCCGTCCCAGGCGTCGAACCGGGCGGTCCACTCGGCGTGCAACTGCCGGCCCCGCGGCCCGCAGGCCCGGTACAGGTCCAGGACGGCGTCGGGGACCCAGAACGTCTCGTCCGGCGGCAGCCCCAGGATCTCCTTGGTGGCCCGGATCTCCTCCGCCGGGAACGGGTCGCCGTGGGCCTTGGCGGTGTCCGTCAGCGTCGGCGCCGGCCAGCCGATGTGGCTGCGCAGCACGATCAGCGACGGCTTGTCCTCGACGGCCATGGCCCGCCGCAGCGCCTTCTCCAGGGCGGCGGTGTCGTTGGCGATCTCCCCGACCACGTCGACGTCCCAGCCGTAGCCGTCGAACCGCTCGGGGACCTTGTCGGTGTAGGACAGCTCGGTGGGGCCGTCGATGGAGATGTGGTTGTCGTCGTAGACGTACACCAGCCGTCCGAGCTGCAGGTGGCCGGCCAGCGAGGCGGCCTCGTGCGAGATGCCCTCCTCCAGGCAGCCGTCGCCGGCGATGACGAAGGTGTGGTGGTCCACCAGGTCCGGGCCGAACCTGGCCCGCAGGAACCGCTCGGCCACCCCCATGCCGACCCCGTTGGCGAACCCCTGGCCCAGCGGGCCGGTGGTCACCTCCACCCCGGCGGTGTGCCGGTGCTCGGGGTGCCCGGGGGTCTTGCTGGTCCACTGCCGGAACGCCTTCAGGTCGTCCAGGGTGAGGCCGTAGCCGGTGAGGTACAGCATGGAGTACAGCAGGATGGAGGCGTGCCCGTTGGACAGCACGAACCGGTCGCGGTCCGGCCAGGCCGGGTCCTCCGGGTCGTACCGCATCACCCTGGTCCACAGCACGTGGGCCAGCGGCGCCAGGGCCATGGCGGTGCCGGTGTGGCCGGAATTGGCCTTCCGGGGGGCATCCATGGCCAGGCCACGGATGACGTTGATGGCCAGCTCCTCCAACCCGTCGTCAGGGGCCTGGTCGGCGGGCAGGGGGGCCGTGCCGGACATGGCCTCACCCTACCCATTGGGGGAGTGGTGGCGAGCCAAACTCCGGGCCGCCGGCGGTGGGCCGGCGGTGGGTGGAGCAGGCACGACGGCGGCGGTTGCTTGCGGCCGGTGGCCCGCCCGGGGAAGGATGAACCGATGGGACTGTTCGATCGGGGCCGGAACGGTGCTCCCGGGGGCTCCGGGCGGTCCGGCGACGCCGGGGGGCCGGTCGGCCGGGTGAAGGAGGCCGGCGGCGACGCCGTGCAGTTGACCATCGACTACCTGAAGCAGGAGACCCTGGGCCCGTTGAAGGGCGTGGGCCGGTTCCTGGCGTTCGGGGTGCTGGGGTCGCTGGCCCTGTGCGTCGGGGTGGTCCTGCTGCTGGTCGGGCTGCTCCGGCTGCTGCAGGGGGAGACCGGCACGACGTTCGCCGGCAACCTGAGCTGGCTGCCCTACCTGATCGTGTCGGTGGTTGCCGCGGCCCTCATCGGGTTGACCATCTGGCGGATCGCCAAGGGCCCGGCGGCCCGGCGGCTGCCGGTGGCGAGCCGGGCCGGGGACGCCGGGGGAAGCGGCCGCGGCGGCAGAGACGGCGGCAGAGACGAAGGGAGCCACTGATGGCCCTGACCACCAACGGGCGCCGGATCACCCGCGACGACCTGCAGGCGGCCTACGCCCGGCTGGCCGGCGAAGGGGAGGCCACCGCCAAGGCCGCCATGCCCCCTGTCGTCGTGGTCGCCGGGGCGGTGGCCCTGGCGGTGGTCACCGTGGCGTACCTGGCCGGCAAGCGGCGGGGCCGGTCCAAGTCGGCCGTCATCGAGCTGCGGCGGGTCTGAGGCTCCCCGGAGGTGGACGCCCTGCTGCGGCGGCTGGCCCGGTCGGGGTTCCGGCGGGGGATGAACGGGGAGCACTGGGCCTGGTTCGTGCTGGCCGGCAGCGCCTTCCTGCTGCGGCGGGCCCGGCGCCGGCCGGACGACCTGATCCTGTCGGTGCCCATCGAGCCGGGGCAGCGGTACCTGGTGACGCTGCGCGGCCCCGGGGGTTCCGGGGGTTCCGGGGGTTCCGGCGGCCCCGGGGGGGCCACTGGCCACGGCGGCCCCGCCGACGCCTCCGACGCCGACTGAAGGCGGTGCGCTCGACCCTGGCCGCCGGCGAGCGGGTGCTGCTGATCGACGCCAAGGACCGCCGGTACCTGGTGACCCTGGCCGGCGGCCGGTCGTTCCACACCCACGCCGGCATCGTGGACCACGACGACGTCATCGGGCTGGAGGAGGGCAGCACGGTGACCGGCAGCACCGGGCGGCAGTTCCTGGTGCTGCGGCCGACGCTGTCGGACGTGGTGCTGAAGATGCCGCGGGGGGCCCAGGTGATCTACCCGAAGGACCTCGGGGCCATCCTGATGGCCGCCGACATCGGCCCGGGGCAGCGGGTGCTGGAGGCCGGGGTGGGGTCGGGGGCGCTGTCGATGGCGCTGCTGCGGGCCGGGGCGTCGGTGGTGGGGTACGAGCTGCGGGAGGACTTCGCCGCCCGGGCCCGGGCCAACGTGGCCGCCCTGCTGGGGCCGGACGCGGACTACACGGTGCACATCCGGGACGTCACCGAGGGCATCGACGAGACCGGGCTGGACCGGGTGCTGCTGGACATGCCGGAGCCCTGGCGGGTGCTGCCGCACGCCGGCCGGGCCCTGCGGCCGGGGGGGCTGCTGCTGGCCTACCTGCCCACCATCAACCAGACCGCCCAGCTCCGGGCCGACCTGGACGCCGCCGGGTTCGGCCTGGGGCAGACCGTGGAGGTGCTGCACCGCACCTGGCACATCGAGGCCCGGTCGGTGCGGCCGGACCACCGCATGGTGGCCCACACCGGCTTCCTGACCACCGCCCGGCGGCTGGCCGACCGGACCGGGTTCGCGGCCACCGAACCGGCGCCGGAGCAGGCGGCAGAGGCGGGGGCGGGGGCGGCACCGCCGGAAACGGAGCCGGAGGGGGCGGGGGCGGAAGAAGTTTTTTGACGTCACGGGCGGCGCTCTTTGAGCAGATGTGCTCAAGTTGCGCTGCCGGCGACTCCGACGAAGATCACCAATGCCGGTCCACCGAGGATCACCGATGCCGGCCAGGGGCGACCGCCCCCGCGGGCATCCAGGTCGCGCGGCGGCCACCGCGGGTACCGCCGAATGATGGAGCTCAGCCGCGCCGGCGGCGCGGGGTCAGTCGCGCTCGATGAAGATGCACTCGCCGGGGCACTCCTCGGAGGCCTCCTGGACGGCATCCTCCAGGTCTTCGGGGACCAGGGCCAAGCCGGCGGAGCCGCCCGGTTCGTTCTTGACGTCGTCGCCCTCCTTGACGTAGGCGAGCCCGTCGTCGAGCAGGGTGAAGACCGCAGGGGCGATCTCCTCGCAGAGACCGTCACCGGTGCAGAGATCCTGGTCGATCCAGACCTTCATTGGTTGCCTTCCTCCATCGGGTCCGCCGCGTCCGCCTGACGGAGCCCGTGCGGCGGTCGAAAGAACACTCCACATTAGTACGGGAGGGGCCCAGATGGTGCATCCCGCCGGTGCCCACGGCGGGGTCACGGCCGGTATGGTGAGCAGCAGTCGGCGGTGCGGGAGGTGAGTCCGACGCCTGATCGAGGACAGTACGACGGCCAGGAGGCGGAGCTGGAGGTCCTGCGCAGCCGCCTGCTGGAGGCCGAAGACGAGGTGCACGCCCTGCGACGGCGGCTGCAGGAGAGCCCCGGCCGGGTGCAGGCCCTGGAGGAGCGGCTGCTGGAGTCCAAGGGCCAGTTGGCCCACGCGGTGTCGCAGAACGAGAAGCTGACGTTCACCCTGCAGCAGGCCAAGGAGCAACTGGCGGCGCTGCGGGAGGAGGTCGAGAAGCTGACCCAGCCGCCGGCGGCCTACGGGACGTTCCTGGGGGTCAACGAAGACGGCACCGTGGACGTGTTCTCGGGGGGCCGGAAGATGCGGGTGGCCCTGCACCCGGACATCGATCCCGGGGTGGTCCGCAAGGGCAACGAGGTGGTGCTGAACGAGTCGCTGAACGTGGTGCTGGTCCGCGACGCGGAGCTGGCCGGCGAGGTGGTGACCCTGAAGGAGCGGCTGGAGGACGGCCGGCGGTGCATCGTGTTCGCCCGGGCCGACGAGGAGCGGGTGGCGGAGCTGGCCGAGGACATGGTGGGCGCCCACCTGCGGGCCGGCGACTCCCTGCTGATGGACGTGCGCTCCCAGTTGCTGATCGAGAAGCTGCCGAAGCTGGAGAGCGAGGAGCTGGTCCTCGAAGAGGTGCCGGACATCACCTACGCCGACGTCGGCGGCCTGGACGCCCAGATCGAGGCCATCACCGACGCGGTGGAGCTGCCGTACCTGCACCGGGCGCTGTTCGCCGAGTACGACCTGCCGGCCCCGAAGGGCATCCTGCTGTACGGCCCGCCGGGGTGCGGCAAGACCCTCATCGCCAAGGCGGTGGCGAACTCGCTGGCCAAGAAGGTGGCGGAGACCACCGGCAACGACAACGTCCGCAGCTTCTTCCTCAACATCAAGGGGCCGGAGCTGCTCAACAAGTACGTCGGGGAGACCGAGCGGCAGATCCGGCAGGTGTTCCAGCGGGCCCGGGAGAAGGCCGACGAGGGGATGCCGGTCATCGTGTTCTTCGACGAGATGGAGTCGCTGTTCCGCACCCGGGGCACCGGCATCAGCTCGGACATGGAGTCCACCATCGTGCCGCAGTTGCTGGCCGAGATCGACGGGGTGGAGTCGCTCCGGGACGTCATCGTCATCGGGGCGTCCAACCGGGAGGACCTGATCGACCCGGCCATCCTGCGGCCGGGGCGGCTGGACGTGAAGATCAAGATCGAGCGGCCCGACCAGGAGGCGGCGGCCCAGATCTTCTCCCGGTACCTCACCCCGGAGCTGCCGCTGGACCGGGCCGAGGTGGACCGGCTGGGCGGCGGCGACCCCCACAAGGCGGTGCTGGCCGTCATCGAGAAGACGGTGGCCGAGATGTACCGGGAGGACGACGACAACCGGTTCCTGGAGGTCACCTACCAGAACGGGGACAAGGAGATCCTGTACTACCGGGACTTCGCGTCGGGGGCCATGATCGAGAACATCGTCCGCCGGGCCAAGAAGCTGGCCATCAAGCGGGTGATCGCCGGGGAGCCCGGCGGCATCCGGACGGCCGACCTGCTGGAGTCCATCCGGCAGGAGTATAAGGAGAACGAGGACCTGCCCAACACCACCAACCCGGACGACTGGGCCCGGATCTCCGGGAAGAAGGGGGAGCGGATCGTGTACGTCCGCACCCTGCTCAGCGAGGACCGGGACGTCCGTGGGGGCCGGGCCATCGAGCGGGTCGGCACCGGGCAGTACCTGTAGCGGTAGGGTCGGTCCGTGGCCATCCCGAAGGTCTGCGGCATCGAGACCGAGTACGGCATCCACACCGTCGGCGGCGACGGCAACCCCATCGCCGCGTCGTCGGTGCTGGTCAACGCCTACGCGGCCGACGCCGACCGCCGGACCGGCTGGGACTTCGAGGACGAGACACCCGGCAACGACGCCCGGGGGTTCGCCCGGGAGGGGTCCATGCCGCCGGCGGTGGAGACCCACCTGGCCAACACCGTGCTGACCAACGGGGCCCGGTACTACGTGGACCACGCCCACCCGGAGTACTCCACCCCGGAGTGCGCCGACCCGCTGTCGGTGGTGGTGCACGACAAGGCCGGCGAGGAGGTGCTGCGACGGTCCATGCTGGCGGCCCGCCGGCTGTTCCCCGAGGCCCCGCCGGCGGTGGTGTACAAGAACAACTCCGACGGCAAGGGCAACTCGTACGGGTGCCACGAGAACTACCTCATGGACCGGTCGCTGCCGTTCGCCAAGGTGGTCACCGGGGTGGTGCCGCACTTCGTCACCCGGCAGGTGTTCACCGGGGCCGGCAAGGTCGGCTGCGAGACCGCCGCCCTGGACCGGTCGGCGGTGGACTTCCAGATCACCCAGCGGGCCGAGTTCTTCGAGGAGGTGGTCGGCCTGGAGACCACCTTGAAGCGGCCGATCGTCAACACCCGGGACGAGCCCCACGCCGACCCCCGCCGGTTCCGGCGGCTGCACGTCATCGTCGGCGACGCCAACCTGTCGGAGGTGGCCACCTTCCTGAAGGTCGGCACCACCGCCCTGGTGCTGGCCATGCTGGAGGACGACGCCCTGCCGCCCCGGGACCTGTCCCCGGCGGACCCGGTACGGGCCATGCACCAGGTGTCCACCGACCTGACCCTGGCCCGGCCGCTGGCCCTGGCCGACGGGTCCACGGCGACCGCCCTGGAGGTGCAGTGGGACCTGCTGACGGCGGCCCGGAAGTTCGCCGAGGAGCGCGGCCTGGAGGTGCTGGGCGACGGCGACGTCGGCCAGATGGTGCTGGACCGGTGGGAATCGGTGCTGTCGGCGCTGGAGACCGACCCGTCCGGCCTGGCCAGGCAGTTGGACTGGGTGGCCAAGCGGCAGCTAATGCTGGCCTACATGGACCGGCACGGCTGTGACTGGCACGACGACCGGCTGGCGGCGCTGGACCTGCAGTACCACGACCTGCGGCCGGAGCGGTCGCTGTACGCCCGGCTGGGCATGGAGCGGCTGGTCACCGACGACCAGGTGGCCGCGGCGGTGACAACGCCACCGCGGGACACCCGGGCCTGGTTCCGGGGGCAGTGCCTGGCCCGGTGGCCGGAGGCGGTGGTGACCGCCAACTGGGACTCGGTGGTGTTCGACCTGGGGTCCGACCCCCTCCGCCGCGTCCCTATGATGGACCCTCTCAAAGGAACGGCGGAGTTCACGGCGGCCCTCCTGGAGGCGAGCGCCGACCCGGCGGACCTCTTGGAGCGACTGAGCTCGTGAGGAGAAGACGGCATGGCTGAACGCGAGTTGAAGAAGAGGACGGCACCGGAACGGACGACCGAGACGGTGGACGACACGGCCCCGGCCGGGTCGGACCGTGGCGAGAAGCTGAAGGCGGAGCTGGACGACCTCCTGGACGAGATCGACGAGGTCCTGGAGGACAACGCGGAGGAGTTCGTCCGCAACTACGTCCAGAAGGGCGGCGAGTGAGCCTGCCCCTGTTCCCCCCCACCGAGGACCCCGGCCCCGACTTCGCCAGCCTGCTGCAGCGGTCCGGCATGCCGCTGCTGTCGTCGCCGGCCGACGCGGCGGCGGTCCGCCACGCCACCACGGTGGTGGCCCTCCGGTTCGCCGACGGGGTGGTCATGGCCGGCGACCGCCGGGCCACCGAGGGGCACAGCATCGCCCACCGGGCCATGGAGAAGGTGTTCCCGGCCGACCGGTACTCGGCGGTGGCCATCGCCGGGGCGGCCGGGTTCGCGGTGGAGATGGTCCGGCTGTTCCAGGTGCAACTGGAGCACTACGAGAAGGTCGAAGGGGTCACCCTGAGCCTGGAGGGCAAGGCCAACCAGTTGGCCCAGATGGTCCGGCAGAACCTGCCGCTGGCCATGCAGGGGCTGGCGGTGGTGCCGCTGTTCGCCGGCTACGACCTCCGCCGGGGGGCCGGCCGGATCTTCAGCTACGACGTCACCGGCGGCCACTACGAGGAGGCCGAGTTCCAGGCCACCGGGTCCGGCGGCCGCGACGCCCGGACCACGGTGAAGCTGGGCTACCGGGAGGGGCTGTCCCGGGACGAGGCGGTGGAGCTGGCCGTCAACGCCCTGTACGAGGCCGCCGACGAGGACTCGGCCACCGGCGGCCCGGACATGGTCCGGGGCATCTACCCGCTGGTGGCGGTGGTCACCGCGGACGGGTACGTGCAACTGGAGGAGGCCGAGGTGGCCGAGCGGTTCGCGGCGGTGATCGAGAGGAAACGGAGCCTGCGGCCATGACCATGCCGTACTACGTGGCCCCGGAGCAGGTCATGAAGGACCGGGCGGAGTACGCCCAGAAGGGCATCGCCCGCGGCCGGTCGCTGGTGGCCACCGTGTACGCCGACGGGGTGCTGATCGTGGCCGAGAACCCGTCGCGCTCCCTGCACAAGATCAGCGAGATCTACGACCGCATCGCCTTCGCCGGGGTGGGCAAGTACAACGAGTACGACCAGCTCCGGGTGGCCGGGGTCCGCCACGCGGACACCAAGGGGTTCGCGTTCAGCCGCGAGGACGTGGACGCCCGGTCGCTGGCCAACCTGTACGCCCAGTTCCTCGGCAACGTGTTCACCCACGAGCTGAAGCCGCTGGAGGTGGAGATCCTGGTGGCCGAGCTGGGAGCGGACGGGCGGCCGAACCAGCTCTACCACGTGGCCTACGAGGGCACCATCACCGACGAGGACCGCTTCGCCGTCCTCGGCGGCGACGCCGAGACCATCGCGGAGCGGGTCCGGGAGAACTGGGACGGCGACCGGGACCTGGCCGGCGCCCTGCAGGCCGCGGTCGGCGCCCTGGCCGGCCCGGACCGGCGGCTCGGGCCGGGGGACCTCGAGGTGGCGGTGCTCAGCCGCAGCAACGGCCGGCGGACCTTCCGGCGGATCGCCGACGACGAGCTGGCCGACCTGCTGGCCGGTTCCCCGGCACCGGGCGACCAGGGCGACCAGGCCGGCCCACGCGACCAGGGTGGGCAGGGCGGACCGGGCACAGGGGCCAGCCAGACCACCGACACCGGCGCCTGACCCAACCCCGCTACGGTGGCCTTGTGGACCGCCGGATCTTCGGGCTGGAGAACGAGTACGGCGTGACGTTCACCCTCCGCGGCCAGCGGCGGCTGAGCCCGGACGAGGTGGCCCGGTACCTGTTCCGCCGGGTGGTCAGTTGGGGCCGGTCGTCGAACGTGTTCCTGGAGAACGGGGCCCGGCTGTACCTGGACGTGGGCAGCCACCCGGAGTACGCCACCCCGGAGTGCGACCGCATCGGGGACCTGGTGACCCACGACAAGGCAGGGGAGTGGATCCTGTCCCAACTGGTCACCGGGGCCCAGTCCCGGCTGCGGGAGGAGGGCATCCGGGGGGACGTGTACCTGTTCAAGAACAACACCGACTCGGCCGGCAACTCGTACGGGTGCCACGAGAACTACCTGACGGAGCGCAACGACGACTTCAACCGGTACACCGAGGTGCTGATCCCGTTCCTGGTCAGCCGGCAGATCTTCGCCGGGGCCGGCAAGGTGCTGCAGACCGCCCGGGGGGCGGTGTACTGCATCAGCCAGCGGGCCGAGCACATCTGGGAGGGGGTGTCGTCGGCCACCACCCGGAGCCGGCCGATCATCAACACCCGGGACGAGCCCCACGCCGACGCCGAGCGGTTCCGGCGGCTCCACGTCATCGTCGGGGACTCCAACATGAGCGAGTACGCCAGCTTCCTCAAGGTGGGCACCACCAGCATCCTGCTGGCCATGCTGGAGGACACCAGCACGGTGCTGCGGGACCTGACCCTGGAGAACCCCATCCGGGCCATCCGGGAGATCAGCCACGACATCACCTGCCAGCGCCGGGTCCGGCTGGCCAACGGCCGGGAGATGCGGGCCCTGGACATCCAGCTCGAGTACCTGGAACGGGCCCTGCGGTTCCGGGACCGCCGGGGGCTGTCCCCCGAAGAGGACCGGGCCCTGGACATGTGGGAGCACTGCCTGAAAGGGCTGGAGTCCGACCCGCTGTCGCTGTGGCGGGAGTGCGACTGGGTGGCCAAGTACCGGCTGGTGGACCAGGTGCGGCAACGCCACGACGTGCCGCTGTCCCACCCCAAGGTGGCCATGGTGGACCTGATGTACCACGACGTGGACCGGTCGAGGGGGCTGTTCTACAAGCTGCAGCAGCGGGACCAGGTGGAGCGGACCTGCACCGACGCGGCCATCGCCACCGCCATGACGGACCCCCCGGAGACCACCCGGGCCCGGCTGCGGGGGGCGTTCGTCCGGCGGGCCAAGGAACGCCGCCGGGACTTCACCGTGGACTGGGTGCACCTGAAGCTGAACGACCAGGCCCAGCGGACGGTGCTGCTGAAGGACCCGTTCAAGGCCCACGACGAGCGGGTGGAGCGCCTGATCGCCTCCCTCTGACGGGCCTCCGACGGAGCCCGCCCCGGCGTCCAGGGCTAGCCTCGGCCCGCCATGACCGAAACTGCCGTCGCCGACCCCGCGCCGGTCCGGCCGCGCCGCCGCGGCCGGCGGTGGGTGGAATGGGGGGTCGTCGTGGCCCTGGCGGTGGTGGTGGCGGTGCTGGTGCGGGCGTTCCTGTTCCAGACCTTCTACATCCCGTCCACATCGATGTACCCCACCCTGAGGGCCGGGGACCGCATCGTGGTGAACAAGCTCAGCTACCACCTGCACGCCGTGCACCGGGGGGACATCGTGGTGTTCAGCCGGCCGCCCGCCGAGCACTGCGGCGGCCCGCTGGTGCCGGACCTGGTCAAGCGGGTGATCGGGCTCCCCGGCGACGTCATCTCGGCCCGGGACGGCAAGGTGGACGTCGACGGCAAGCCGCTCCCCGAACCGTGGCTCCCGGACGCGCCGAGCACCTACACCTCCACCTTCGGGCCCATGAAGGTGCCGGCGGGGGAGTACTTCATGATGGGCGACAACCGGGTGGACTCCTGCGACAGCCGCTACTGGGGGCCCATCGAGCAGGACACCATCGTCGGCCGGGTGGACCTGCGGTTCTGGCCGCTGTCCCACATCCACCTGTTCTGACCCGCCGGTAGACTGCGCACCGAATGCTGGACCTGAGCCCGGCCAAGCTCCTGGTCATCGTCATCGTCGCCGTGATCCTCCTGGGCCCGGACAAGCTGCCGCAGGTGGCCCGGCAGGTGGGGGCCACGGTGCGCAAGCTGCGGGCCTTCCAGCAGCGGGTGGACGAGGAGGTCCGCCAGAACATCCCGGACCTGCCGTCCTCCCAGGACATCGCCCGGTTCGCCCGGTCCCCGATCACCCTGTTGAACCAGTGGGCGGACGACCTGGTGGAGGACCCGGGGGCCACCGCGGAGGCGGCCGCGGACGACGCCGACTGGCCGGCCGACCCGGCCGCCGCGGTGGTGCCGCCGCCCGGGCCGGCGGTGCCGGCCGACCCGACCGGGCAGGCGGCGGGGGCCGGCCCGGCGTCCGGCGCGCCCGGCACGGCCGACGCCGGTCCGCCGACCCCGCCCCCGGCCCGGTCCCCGGCGGTGCCGGACGACCCGAGCATGAACTGACCGGTGCGGATCCCCCTGCTGTCCGGCCGGCGGACACGGCCGAGGCCGGACGCCATGACCCTGTCGCAGCACCTGGGCGAACTGCGGCGCCGCCTGATGGTGGCCGCCGCCGCCTTCGTGGTCGCCGGCGTCGTGGCGGCCGTCTTCTACAACGACATGCTGGGCTGGCTGCAGCACCCGTACTGCCAGGTCAACCCCCACAACTGCGGGTTCTTCGTCACCGGGCCCCTGACAGGGCTGGGGCTGCGGGTGAAGATGGCCGCCTTCGGGGGCCTGGTGCTGGCGTCGCCGGTCATCCTGTGGCAGCTCTGGCGGTTCATCACCCCCGGCCTGCGGCCGAGGGAGAAGCGGTACGCGGTGCCGTTCGTGGTGGCCGCCTTCGTGCTGTTCCTGGCCGGCTGCGCCACCGCCTACCTGACCTTCCCGCACGCCCTGGCCTTCCTGAAGGCCGCCGGCGGGCCCACCCTGCGGCAGATCTACAGCCCCAACAACTACCTCAGCCTCATCCTGTGGATGATGGTGCTGTTCGGCATCACCTTCGAGTTCCCGGTGGTGCTGGTGGCCCTGCAGCTTGCCGGCGTGGTCAGCTCGCAGGCCCTGCTGCGGCACTGGCGGTGGGCGGTGATCGGTATCACGGTGGTGTCCGGGGTGTTCACCCCCAGCTCCGACCCGTTCTCGATGCTGGCCCTGGCGGTGCCGCTGGTGGTGTTCTACTTCGCCGCCGTCGGCATCGGGAAGCTGTTCCACCGTTGACGGGGTCGCCCCCCGGAGCCGCCGGCCTGCGGCAGCGGTTCCTGGCCGGCCTGCCGTTCCCGGCCGACCCGTTCCAGATGGAGGCCATGGACGCCCTGGACCGGGGGCACTCGGTGCTGGTGTCCGCCCCGACCGGGTCCGGCAAGACCCTGGTGGCCGCCTACGGGGTGGCCCGGGCGGTGGCCGGCGGTGGCAAGGCCTTCTACACCACCCCCCTCAAGGCGCTGTCCAACCAGAAGTTCGCCGAGCTGTCCGCCGAGCACGGCGCCGCCCGGGTGGGCCTGCTGACCGGGGACACCGCCATCCGGCCGGAGGCACCCATCGTGGTCATGACCACCGAGGTGCTCCGCAACATGCTGCTGGCCGGCTCCGACCTGCTGGCCGGGCTGCGGGCGGTGGTGCTGGACGAGGTGCACTACCTGCAGGACCCCTACCGGGGGGCGGTGTGGGAGGAGGTCCTGGTGCTGTCCCCGCCGGAGGTCGCGTTCATCTGCCTGTCGGCCACCGTGGCGAACGCCCACGAGCTGGGGCAGTGGCTGCGGTCGGTCCGCGGCCCCACCGAGCTGGTGGTGGAGCGGCGGCGGCCGGTGGTGCTGCGGCACCACCTGGCGGTGCACCACCGGGGGTCGGGGGAGACCGAGCTGCTGCCGCTGCTGGTGGACGGCCGGGCCGGTGGGGAGGTGCTCCGGCTGGACCAGACCGCCCAGCGGTTGGGCCGGACCAGGACGTCGCACCACTGGCGGCACCGGCCCCGGCTGCCGTTCCGCGGCCCCCGGCGGACGGAGCTGGTGGAGGTCCTGGACGACCAGGACCTGCTGCCGGCCATCGTGTTCATCTTCAGCCGCGCCGCCTGCGACGAGGCCGTCCGGCAGTGCCTGCGGGACGGCGTCCGGCTCACCGACCACCGCCAGCGGGTGGCCATCCGACAGGTGGCCGAGGCCCACGTGGCCACCCTGGCCGACGATGACCTGGAGGTGCTGGGGTTCGCGGAGTGGCTGGAGGGGCTGGAGGCCGGCGTCGCCGCCCACCACGCCGGCCTGGTGCCGGCCTACCGGGAGGCGGTGGAGGCCTGCTTCGCCGCCGGGCTGCTGCAGGTGGTGTTCGCCACCGAGACCCTGTCGCTGGGCATCAACATGCCGGCCCGGTCGGTGGCCATCGAACGGTTCGACAAGTTCGGCGGGGCCGGCCGGGCCAAGCTGACGTCGGGGGAGTACGCCCAACTGACCGGCCGGGCCGGCCGCCGCGGGCTGGACGACGTCGGCCACGCCGTGGTGCTGTGGACCCCCGACGTCACCGCAGCCGAGGTGGCCCGGGTGGCGGTGGCCCCGCCGCCGGACCTGCGGTCCGCGTTCCGGCCCACCTACAACCTGGCCGTCAACCTGGTCCGCCGGTTCGACCGGCCCACCGCCACCCAGGTGCTGCAGCGGTCCTTCGCCCAGTGGCAGGCCCGGCAGGGCCACGAGGGCGACCTGGTCCAACTGCTGGACCGCCGGCTGGCCGTCCTGGGCGACCTCCGGTACGTCCGGGACTGGCGGCTCACCCCCGCCGGCAGCCGGCTGGCCCGGGTGTACCACGAGGCCGACCTGCTGGTGGCCGAGGCGGTGGCCTCCGGGGTCCTGGACGGGGCCGAGCCGTCGGTGCTCGCCGGGGTGCTGTCGTCGCTGGTGTTCGAGCGCCGGCGGGCCCGCAAGGCGGTGGGGACCCCGCACCGCAAGCCGAAGAAGCTGGCCGACCGGTTGGGGGAGAAGCGCCGGGCCGACCTGGACGGCCGGTTGGCCGACCTGGCCGCCCTGGCCGACCGGCTCCGGGCCCTGGAGGAGGACCACCTGGTGCCGCGGACCCGGCAGCCCGAGCCGGGGTTGTCCGGGGCCGTCACCGCCTGGGCCCGGGGGGCGCCGTTCGGGGTCGCCCTGGAGGTGGCCGCCCGGGACGTCGGGGAGGTGGCCCCCGGCGACTTCGTCCGGACCGTCAAGCAACTGGTCGACCTGGTCGGGCAGGTCGCGGTGGTGGCCCCCGACCCGGCCACGGCCGCTGCGGCGGCGGCCGCGGTGGACCTGTTGCGCCGCGACGTGGTGGCGGCCGGCACGCTGCCGTCCAACACCCACCACCCGCCCCCGCCCGACGGCCCCGGCGACGGGCTGGGCGGCCCGCCCGACGGCCCCGGCGACGGGCTGGGCGGCCGGCCCGACGGCTCCGGCGACGGGCCATCCGCCACCGCCGGCGGGGGCCCGTCGTAAGGTTGTGCGGGCATGTTCCCGTACGTGGAGGAGACGTTCACCGCGGCGGAGGAGGGCATCCTCCGGCGCTACTTCACCAACCTGGACCAGCCGGTGTTCGCCCTGGTCAACCTGCCCGAGGTGGTCAAGGGCGCCCTGTTCGCCCGGTACTCCCGGTCGGCCAAGAGCCTCCGCCGGCTGTTCCTGGACGAGTTCGTCGGCGACCTGGACATCGCCGGGGACTCCACCGTGGACGCCACCGTCGGGCTGAAGCGGGCCGAGGACCTGTACGAGCGGGTGTTCTTCGAGTACGGCGACGACTCCGTGGCCCAGCTCGGCGGGGTGCACCTGGCCTGCGAGCAGTCCTCCAACGTGCTCACCAAGGTGCTGGAGTGGGGCCGGCTGATGGCCTACCTGGAGCAGTCCACCCGGTACATCGCCTACGACGCCCGGCTGCCCAGCGGCCACTACCGGTACTACCGGCCGCCGGAGATCCTGGACTCCCCGCTCGGGGCCCGGTACGTGGGGGACATGGACCGGATGTTCGACACCTACGCCGACATCCTGCCCCGGCTGGTGTCCTGGCTGGGCGCACGGCACCCCCGCCAGGAGGGGGACTCCGACTTCGTGCACCGCCAGGCCGTCCGGGCCAAGGCCCTGGACGCCCTCCGCGGGCTGCTGCCGGCGGCGTCGCTGTCCAACATCGGCATGTACGGCACCGGGCAGTCCTACGAGCTGCTGCTGCTGCGGATGCGGTCGCACCCGCTGCCGGAGGCCCGGCAGTACGCCGCCATGATGCTCACCGAGCTCCGCAAGGTGATCCCGTCGTTCCTGCAGCGGGTGGACCTGCCGGAGCGGGGCGGGGAGTGGTCGGAGTACCTGGCGGCCACCCGGGACGACACCGCCCGGGTGGTGGACCGGTTGTGGCCGGAGCCGGCGGCGGTGCCGGCCGGCCCGACCACCACCCTGGTGGACTTCGACCCCGACGGCGAGGACAAGGTGCTGGCGGCCGTCTGCTTCCCGCACCTGGACTGCTCCGAGGCCGACGCGCTGCGGCGGGTCCGGCAGTTGGCCGCCGACGACCGGGTGGCCCTCCTGGCCGCCTACGTCGGCGACCGCCGCAACCGGCGGCACCGGCCCGGCCGGGCGTTCGAGCGCACCGGCTACCGGTTCGAGATCGTGTCCGACTACGGCGCCTTCCGGGACCTGCAGCGCCACCGGATGCTGACGGTGGACTGGCAGCCGCTGTCCACCGCCCTCGGCTACGACCTGCCGGAGCTGGTGGCCGAGGCCGGGGAGGCCGGGCTGTTCACCGAGACCATGGAACGGTCCGGCAGCCTCCACGACGCACTGGTCGGGCAGTTCCCGGCCCAGGCCACCTACGCGGTGGCCCTGGCCTACCGCATCCGGTACGTCATGCAGATGAACGCCCGGGAGGCCATGCACCTGATCGAGCTGCGGTCCGGCCCGCAGGGCCACCCGGCCTACCGCCAGGTGGCCCAGGACATGCACCGGGCCATCGACCAGGTCGCCGGCCACCGCGCCATCGCCGCCGCCATGGTGCACGTCGACCACGGCACCACCGACCTGGAGCGGTTGGACGCCGAACGGCGGGCCGAGGCCCGGCGGGCCGCGCTCGGTGGCCGGGCCGGAAAATCCGCAACTTTCTGACCAGGGACAACCGACATACCACCTGGTCAGAAGGGGGTTGTGCCCCTTGACGACCCTCCCCCCGGGGTGCCTATGGTACCCCCCAGTCCCAGACGCCCCACCGGGACGGACCGGTCCACCGGTACCGCCCGAGGGGGGGGATGTTGTGAGAGGTGGAGCCAGGCCCTGGGGGTCGAGTAGAGAACTTCCCGCCCGTGCGGCAGACGCCGCACGAGTGGCGAGATGGCCCCAAAGACCCCCGGGCCCGGCCGCCTAGCTCCCCGCTCGACGACGGTCGGCGAACGTCTATGCTCCCGCGGCACATTCCCCCTCCTGGAAGGCGAACATGCCAGAAGATCTCGACGACGTTGCCATGCCGGACGACCTCGACGACCTCGACGAGGACACCGACGACGACGGCCTCGGCCTGGGCGAGGACGACGACGGCGAAGACCTCGGCGACGACGACCTCGGTGACGGCGAGGACGACGAAGAGGACGACGACGAGGGGACCCGGGCGGCCGCGTCCGGTGGCGACGGCGACGACGACGATGACGACGAGGAGCCCGACGACGAGGACGTCGAGGCCAGCCTGGACGTCATCTTGAAGGAACGGCTGGTGGTCGTCGAGGAGGAGCCCGACGAGGACGAGCTGGCCGACACCGAGGACCGGACGGAGGCCTCCGAGCGGGTGCTGCCGAAGCAGCCCGACGAGTTCGTGTGCCGGTCCTGCTTCCTGGTGAAGCACCCCAGCCAGTTGGCCGACAAGAAGAAGATGCTCTGCCGGGACTGTGTCTGACAAGCCCCTGTCCGCCAACCCGCTGGTCCGGCGGGCACTGGACGCCCTGGTCTACGCACCGGTGGGGCTGGTGGTCACCGTCGTCGACGACCTCCCCGCGCTGGCCGCCAAGGGCCGCCAGCACCTCCAGAACGCCCACGTGCTGGGCCGGTTCGCCGTCGGCCAGTTGCAGGACCGGTTGACCCCGTCCGCGCCGACCTACCCGGCCGACGCCGGGGTGGCCCCACCGGCACCGCAGCCGGCCCGGCCCCCGGTGCCGGCCCCGCCGGCCGTCAACGAGGCCATCCCGGACTACGACACCCTGTCGGCGTCCCAGGTGGTCCGCCGGCTGGACGGCCTGAGCCCGGCCGACCTGCAGGCGGTGTACCGGCACGAGGAGGCCAGCCGGGGGCGGCGGACCATCCTGCACCGAGCCCAGCAGTTGCTGGACGGCCGATAGCCCCTCGATGACCGGCACGACCGGCAACGCCTAGATGACGACCGGCGACGACAGCGTCCGGCCGGCCGGCCCCGACGACCTGGACCGGTGCCGGCAGCTCCTCGAGGAGGCCCGGCAGGAGTCCCGAGCGGTCCGGGGCGGCGACCTGCTGGCCGCCCTCGGCTCCGCCGGGACGCCGCCGGCGGCCGACTGGTGGCTGGCCCCGGACCGGGCGCTGCTGGTGGGGGAGTTCCACGGCGCGGTCGTGGGGGTGGCCACCGGGCAGGTGGTCGGTCGGCTGGGCCGGGTGGACTGCTGCTACGTGGAGCCCGGCGCCCGGCAGGTCGGCGTCGGGGCCGACCTGGTCCGGGCGCTGCTCGGTTGGTTCGCCGACCGCGGCTGCAGCGACGTCGACGCCCTGGCGCTGCCCGGGGACCGGTCCACCAAGCAACTGCTGGAGGCGTCCGGGTTCAAAGCGAGGTTGCTGGTCCTCCACCGCCGGTTGCCATGACCCGGCGGGACGGCGCCCGGCGGGGGGGCGGCGGCGGGATGCGCAACCCCAGCAGCTTGGCCAGCTCCGGCACCGATCCGGCGGCCCGGCGGGCCGCGTCCTGGGCCTCGGCCTCCGCCGGGATGCCGGCGGGCTTCACGGTGCGCCGCACCGACGACTCCACCACCGCGTCCAGCAGTTGAAGCCAACTGTCCGCGTCCAGCTCGGCCGTCATGGCCGACCCGGCGGCCTCGCTGATCCGCACCGCCAGCTCCGCCGGCAGCCGGGTGGCCGGTTCCGGCGGCCGGTTGGCGGTGCGCACCGCGTCGAACACCCGGCTCTCGTCCAGGGCGGTGGTGATCCGGGCCACCCAGTCGTCGCGCAGCGCCGTCACCCGGTGGTTGAGGGCGTCCTGCAGGGCCTTGGCCAGGGTGCGGCCTTCCTCGTCCAGGGTCACCGCCCGGGACGCCGCCACCACCGCCCGTAGGTCGCGGAGCCGGAGCTCCTTGCCGGCGGCCTGGGCGCTGGTGGCCCGGTCCTTCCAGGACGCCAGGTTGACGGCCGGCAGCAACTGTTCGGCGATGGCCAGGATGGCCTCGCCGTTGACCGGGGTGCCCCCGGTGGACTTGGCCGCCTGCTCCGCGATGGCCTGCCGCACCGCCGGCAGGCCGCCACGGAGCAACTGCTCGGCCACCGGCAACTGCTCCGGGCCCAGGGCGGCCAGCATGGCGTTGCGGTGCGCGGTCGACGTCGCCGGCTTGGCCGGGCCCCGACGGTCGGCCGGGCCCCGGCGTTCGGCCGGCCCGCCACGGGCGCCGTCGCCCCCGGGGCGCCGTCCGGCGCTGTCGGGGCCCGGGCGCCGTCCGGCGCCGTCCCGGCGGGGCCCGCCCTCGTCGCGGTGCTCGCCGCGGCCCTCCCCACGACCCTCCCCCCGGGGCGGGCGGGGGCGGCCCTCACCGCCGTCCCGGTCCTCGCGCCGCCGGGGACGGCGGTCGTCGCCGTCCCGGCGCCGGCGGCCACCGGGCGCCAGGGTCACCGACACGTCCGGCCCCCGCTTCGGGGTGCCCAGCACCTCGATGCGGTTGGCCGGCTTCTCCTCCACCTTGGCCGTCTTGGCGGCCAGCGCCACGATCTCCAGGCCGTCCAGGCCTGACTCGACCTCGGCCCGCAGCACGTCCCCGACCGCCGCCCCGTCGGGCACCATGGACTCGGCCAGGCTGCCCTTGGGCTGCTTGGCCCCCGCGGCGCGCCAGGTGAAAGTGCCGTCGGATCCGCGGCTGGTCAACTCGATGTCGATACGACGAGGCATGCGGCGGTCACGCTATCGCTTCGGCGACGCCACCCTGAACCAACCGGTCGTTGCTACCATTGCGGTGCGTGCGCGCGGCAGGGCACTGCCGCAACGAGTGGTGCGGCGGACACCTGTCCGTTCCAGGAGGATCCCCATGCCCGACGACTTCAGCGATCCGGACGCCGGCGCGCGCCCGGCTCCATCCGGGCCCGACACCCCGCCGCCGGCCTCCTGGAACCCGCCGGCCGAGCCCACCCAGCCGGAGTCGCCGGCCCAGCCGGAGTCGCCGGCCCAGCCCGGGTGGACCGCCCCGGCCGCCACCGAGCCCGGCTGGCCGCCGCCGCCGGCCTGGGCGTCCGAGCCCACCCCGGCGGCCGGCGGGGAGCCGACCACACCGCTGCCGTCGGTCCAGCCGGCCTGGGCGGTGTCCCCGGCCGGCACCGTGGAGCCGACCACACCGCTGCCGACCGCCCCGGTGCAGGCCGCCCCGGTGGAGGCCGCCCCGACGCAGCCCCCGTGGCCACCGGTGGCTCCGCCGGTGGTGACCTACCCGCCGCCGGGGCCCCCCGGGGGCGGTCCCGGTGGCCCGGCCGGCCACCACGGCCACCCCGGCCACCAGGGCCCGCGGAAGGCCAGGGGCTGGCTCCTGGTGGCGGTCGTCGCCGCCGTCATCGGCGCCGCCGTCGGGGCCGTGGTGACCGCCGCCACCCAGAGCGGCACAAATTCGGGGGTGACGGTCGAGGAGGGCAACGCCACCCCCGGGGCCGCCACCCTGAGCGGCAACGTGACGATCCCGCAACTGGTCCACAAGGTGCTGCCCGCGGTGGTGTCCATCGACGTGAAGTCCCGCACCGAGGAGGACCAGGGGACCGGCATGATCATCTCCTCCAACGGGGAGGTGGTCACCAACAACCACGTCATCTCCATGGCCCTGGGTGGGGCGGCCACCATCACGGTGACCCAGTCCGGGACCACCAAGCAGGAGCCGGCCAAGCTCATCGGGGCCGACCCGGCCAACGACGTGGCCCTGCTCCAGATCCAGGGAGCGTCCGGCCTGCCGACGGTCACGTTCGGCAACTCCAACAAGCTGGTGGTGGGCGACGCGGTGGTGGCCATCGGCAACGCCCTGGGCCTGGCGGCCGGCACCCCGACGGTGACCCAGGGGATCGTGTCCGCGTTGGGCCGGACGGTGAAGGCCGGCGACAGCACCTCGGGGGCGATCGAGGAGCTGACCAACATGATCCAGACCGACGCGGCCATCAACCCCGGTAACTCCGGCGGCCCCCTGATCGACACCGCCGGGCAGGTGATCGGGATGAACACCGCGGTGGCCGGCAGCACCGGCGAGGGGTCCGACGCCCAGAACATCGGCTTCGCCATCCCGGCGGCCAACGTGGAGTCGTTGCTGCCGGAGCTGCAGAAGGGCGGCACGGTCAAGAACGGCGGCGGCGTCCTCGGGGTCACGTCGACCACCCTGACCACACAGTTGCGGCAGCAGTACGGGTTCACCCCGACGACAGGGGCGGTGGTGCTGAGCGTGGTGCCGGGATCGCCGGCGGCCAAGGCCAAATTGCGGACCGGCGACGTGATCGTGTCGGTGGACTCCACACCGATCACGTCGTCCCAGTCGCTGCAGACGGCGGTGTCCAAGCACAAGGCCGGGGACACGGTGTCGGTGACGTACTACGTGGGCAACCTGAAGCGGACCACCACAATCACCCTGGAGTCCCAACAACAGGCCCAGCAGCAACAGTCCCAGGGCTCGACAACGTTCGGCGGCACAACACTGACAACGACGACACCGTCCCCGTTCGGGGGGCTGGGCTCCGGCTGAGCCTTCCGGCTGAGCCTTCCGGCTGACCCTCCGGGCCCGTCCTGGCCCGGGCTCCGGCCCGGCCGGGACGGGCGAGGTGTCCTGAGGGTAATCGGCGGGTGAATTTACGGGGTCCGCCGTAGACAGGGGCCCCGGCCCTTGTTATGTCTGTGCCCGTGCACGGCAACACGACCATCCTGGTGCTCGTCGTCATCACCGGGGTGGCCTTCGACTTCACCAACGGGTTCCACGACTCCGCCAACGCCATGGCCACGTCCATCGCCACCGGCGCCCTGAAGCCCCGGGTGGCGGTGGGGCTGTCGGCCGTGCTGAACCTGGCCGGGGCGTTCCTGTCGCTGTCGGTCGCCGCCACCATCGCCAGCGGCATCGTCCAGCAGGGTGACGTCACCCTGCAGGTGGTGTTCTCCGGCCTGATCGGCGGCATCCTGTGGAACGTCACCACCTGGTACCTGGGCATCCCGTCCAGCTCCTCCCAGGCCCTGATCGGCGGGGTGGTGGGGTCCACCCTGGTGCACGCCGGCGGGTCCGCGGTGATCTGGTCCGGGATCGCCGCCAAGGTGTTCATCCCGATGGTGTTCGCCCCCGTCATCGCCCTGGTGGTGGCCACCGTCGGCACCTGGCTGGCCTACCGGATCACGGCCAGGGTGAAGGAGGGCTCCGCCAAGACCGGCTACCGGATCGGCCAGATCGGGTCGGCGTCCATGGTGTCGCTGGCCCACGGCACCAACGACGCCCAGAAGACCATGGGCATCCTGACCCTGGCCCTGATCGTCAACGGCACCATCGGCCAGAACGCCTCCACCCCGGACTGGGTGATCGCCATCTGCGGGGTGTCGATGGCCGCCGGCACCTACTTCGGGGGCTGGCGGATCATCCGCACCCTGGGCAAGGGGCTGACCGAGATCGAGACCCCCCAGGGGTTCGCCGCCGAAGCGTCGTCCACCGCGGTTATCCTGGCGTCCACCCACTTCGGCATCCCGCTGTCCACCACCCAGGTCTGCTCCGGGTCGGTGCTCGGCGCCGGGGTGGCCCGCGGCCAGAAGGTGCGCTGGAACGTGTTCGGCCGCATGGCCGTCACCTGGGTGGTCACCCTGCCGTGCGCCGGCCTGGCCGGGGCGGCCTGCTTCGCCGCCCAGAACGCCATCGGCGGCGACGGCGGGGTGATCAGCCTGTTCGTCGTGGCCGCCGTCCTCTGCGGCGCGGTGTTCGTCCTCTCCCGCCGCAGCGCGGTCAGCCCGGACAACGTCAACGACGACTGGGTGGAGAGCGGCGGCCCCTCCCACGAACCGGCCGTCGTCGTCTAGGAGGTGCCCGTGTTCGCCAGCTCCAGCACCTACGTCACATGGACGGCCATGTGGGAGATCGTGGCCATCGGCCTGGGGGCCGGGGCCGGGTTGACCGCGGTGTTCTCCGTCGGGCTGGTGGCCCTGTCCATCACCCGCCGGGACGGCGGCGTCGGAGGGGTGCGGAGCATCGTCGGATGGACGCTGGCCGTGCTCTGCTTCCTGGTGGTGCTCGGCGGCATCGCCTACGGCATCTCGGTCATGTTCACAAAGTGAGCCGGCCGTGAGCCCACAGCTCCACAACATCTTCGGGGAGGACGGCGAGGTCCTCACCATCCTGAGCCTGCTGCAGCAGCCGGAGCGGGCGGCGGGACAGGTGGCGGCGGGGCAGGCGGCGGAGGCGGGGGCGGGGCGGGCCGAGGACCGGCCGCTCGGGGAGATGACCCTGCACGAGGCCATCCTGCGGATCTACGACATCGCCGGCGAGGAGGGCCGGGCGCAGCTAGTGCTGAGCCTCCGCCGCACCTTCGGCGACGCGGCAACCGACGCCTTCACCGCCGACCAGAACGTGACGGTGGCCGAGCTGTCCGCCGAGCTGCTGGCCCTGGGCCGCCACGACACCCCGGTGGTGCTGCAGCGCATGACGGCGGCCGACGAGCCCGAGGACGACGGGGCCGAGGACCAGGGCGACGACACCACCGGCGGCTTCCGGGACGCCCTGCACCGCTTCGTCCAGGCCCTGCGCAACCTGTTCAACGCCGCCGGCGAGGACGGGGAGCAACTGACCATCCTCAGCCTGCTGGTCCGCCAGCCGCCGCCCGCGTCGGCGGCCGGCCCGGGGGAGGCCGGCACGCCGGAGGCCGGCACGCCGTAGGTGCCGCCGGAGGCGGGCAGACGGTAGGTGCCGCCGGAGGCCGGCAGGCGGTAGGTTTGGCGCCGGCGAGAGGGAGGGCACCATGCGCTGGAACCTGTCCGACATACCCGAGGCGTGGTTCAACGTCGCGCCGCACCTGCCGGAGCCGCTGCAGCCGCCGCTGCACCCCGGCACCCGGCAGCCGGTGGGCCCGGACGACCTGGCCCCGCTGTTCCCGATGGCCCTGATCGCCCAGGAGGTGTCGACGGAGCCGTGGGTGGACATCCCGGGGGAGGTGCTGGACATCCTGCGGCTGTGGCGGCCGACCCCGCTGGTCCGGGCGGAGCGGCTGGAGGCCGCCCTGGAGACGCCGGCACGGATCTACTACAAGGACGAGTCGGTGTCCCCGGCCGGCTCCCACAAGCCCAACACCGCGGTGCCCCAGGCGTTCTACAACAAGCAGGAGGGCGTCCCCCGGCTGACCACCGAGACCGGGGCCGGGCAGTGGGGGAGCGCCCTGTCCTTCGCCACCTCCCTGTTCGGGCTGGAGTGCAAGGTGTACATGGTGCGGGCGTCGTACCAGCAGAAGCCGTACCGGCGCACCATGATGGAGGTGTGGGGCGGCGAGGTGGTGCCGTCCCCGGTGGACGACCCCGACCATCCCGGGTCGTTGGGGGCGGCCATCAGCGACGCCGTCCGGGACGCGGCCGGCCGGGCCGACTCCCACTACGCCCTCGGGTCGGTGCTGAACCACGTGCTGCTGCACCAGACCGTGATCGGGTTGGAGGCCAAGGAGCAGTTGGCCCTGGCCGGCGAGGACCTGCCGGACGTCGTCGTCGGGTCCTGCGGCGGCGGCTCCAACCTGGGCGGCCTGGCGCTGCCGTTCGTGCCGGACGACGCGGTGGACCTGCTGGCGGTGGAGCCGTCGTCCTGCCCCACCCTCACCGAGGGCACCTTCGAGTACGACTTCGGCGACGTGGCCGGCATGACCCCGCTGCTGCCGATGTACTCGCTCGGCCACGACTTCGTGCCGCCGCCGATCCACGCCGGCGGGCTGCGCTACCACGGCGACGCCCCCATCATCTCCGACCTGGTGAAGGCCGGCCGGATGCGGGCGGCGGCGTACCCGCAGGGCAAGGTGTTCGAGGCCGCGGTCCAGTTCGCCCGCACCCAGGGCACCATCCCGGCGCCCGAGACCGCCCACGCCATCCGGGCGGTCATCGACGAGGCCCTGGCCGCCAAGGAGGCCGGGGAGGACAAGGTGATCCTGTTCGGGTTCTCCGGCCACGGCCTGTTGGACCTGTCGGCCTACAACGACTACCTGACCGGCCAGCTCGACCAGGTGTAGTCAGGGCATCCAGCGCCGGTCGGGGCGGTCCGGCGGCAGGTTCATCGGCTCGGTCGGCTGCCAGCCGCTGGCCGCGACGTCCTCGAGGACGTGGGCCATGTTGTAGGTGTCCTCCTCGTAGCGGAACCGGCCGCCGCCGGCGTAGATGAGCCGGGAGTACCCGGACTGGGCGTACGGGGTGCCGTCGTCCCGGGTGCCCGGGATGACCTGGGTCCACTTGACCACCACGTTGTCGCCGTCGATGGCGGTGAACTCCACCGGGAACCGCCAGTCGCCCAGCCCCACCATGGAGTCGACCAGCCACCGGCCGATGGCCTCGCGGCCCTCGATGCGGCCCCAGGCGGCGTCGACGTAGACGGCGTCCTCGGTGTACAGGTCGGCCAGCACCCCGAAGTCGCAGTCGCCGGCCTCCACCTGGTCCCGCAGCCGGTGGTACCGGTCCACGGCCGCCTGCACTTCCTCCCTCG
Source organism: Acidimicrobiales bacterium (assembly GCA_035547695.1). Lineage (GTDB taxonomy): Bacteria > Actinomycetota > Acidimicrobiia > Acidimicrobiales > RAAP-2 > DASZUK01. Next base: position 35,452 of record DASZUK010000037.1, on the reverse strand, counting down.
GATGGGTCACTGGTCCACCATCTCTCTTGTGAGGTCTGCGAGGGTTCGGAGGTCTCGGTGAGAGCGGGGGTGACGGCCTGGGTCGGTCGCCCTTCGAGGGCCAGCATGACACTGCCGCCCCCCGCTCTCCCGGGGACCTCGGACCGGCAACAGAGGGAAGCGCCGCAGAGCGCCAGTCAGTGACCGCCCGGCAGGTTCTCGCTCACCGAGCACGAAAGACAGCGACAGGAAGGAGTCATTCGGATGCAGACCGTCGCGGGGTTGGACCCGGTGGCGTTGGTTGGGATCGACTGGGCGAGCGAGGAGCACGCGGTGTGCGTCCTCGGTGTAGATGGCCACCGGCGGGCGGCGTTCACCGTGACCCACAGCAGCGACGGCCTCTCGGGCCTGCTGCGACGCCTCGGCGGCTTCGGGGAGCGCTCCCGGGTCCCGGTTGCCATCGAGCGACCCGACGGGCGCCTGGTCGACGCCCTGTTGGAGGCCGGTCACCCGGTGGTGCCGGTGTCGCCCAACGCCATCAAGGCCTGGCGGGAGTCCGAGGTGGTCTCGGGGGCCAAGGACGACCCCGGCGACGCCGAGGTGATCGCCGAGTACCTGCGGTTGCGCGCCCATAAGCTGACTGTCGCCGCCCCCTTCAGCGAGGAGACCCGGGCCCTGCGGGCGGTGGTGCGGGCCCGGGACGACCTGGTCGCCCAACGGGTCGCCGCCCACAACCAGCTCGAGGCGTGCCTGGACGCCTTCTGGCCCGGCGCCAAGGCCATCTTCGCCGATGTGACCAGCGAGATCGCCCTGGACTTCTTGACCCGCTACCCCACGCCGGGCGCCGCCCGGGCGCTCGGCGAGAAGCGCCTGGCGGCGTTCTTGACCAAACACGGCTACTCGGGACGACGACCCGTCAGCGAGCTCCTGGCCCGCCTGAGAGCCGCCCCCGCCGGCATCGGCGACGGTCCGGAGGCCGACGCCCGCCACGACGCCGTGCTCGGCTACGTGCGGGTCATCGGGGCCCTCAACGCCTCGATCAAGGCCCTCGACCGCTCGGTGGCCGCCCACCTCGGCGAGCACCCGGACAACGAGATCTTCACCTCCCTGCCACGGTCGGGTCACATCAACGCGGCCCAGATGCTCGCCGAGTGGGGCGACTGCCGCCAAGCCTATGACTCGCCCGAGGCAGTCACCGCACTGGCCGGCATGGCGCCGGTGACCAAGCGCTCGGGCAAGCACCAAGCCGTCCACTTCCGCTGGGCCTGCGACAAGCGCTTCCGGGTGGCCATGACCACCTTCGCCGACAACTCCCGCCACGCCAGCCCCTGGGCCGCCGACGTCTACCAGCGAGCCAGGGACCGAGGCTGCGACCACCCCCACGCCGTCCGGGTCCTCGCCCGCGCCTGGATACGCGTCATCTGGCGCTGCTGGATCGACGGTGTGCCCTACGACCCGGCCCGGCACGGGGCCGCTGCCCGGCTCGCCCGCAGCTCTGCACCACAGGGAGTTGAACATTTGGCTGCTTAGGGTTGACACAGAGGGTGTCATGCGGCGTCGTCCGGCCGCGGGGCCGGGGCCGGACGGGCGACGAGGCGGAGTCCGACGGCGCGGGACGGGTGGTCGTTGACGGACCGGTCGATCGCCGCCTGGTCGACGGCCGCCCGGTCGACGGCCGCCTGGTCGACGGCCGCCCGTTCGACGGCTGTCTGGTCGACCGGGCCCGCGTGGCCGGCGGCCTGGTCGCGAGGGGCCGACGGCCAGGGCAGCACCACGGCCAGGGTCGTACGCCGTTCGGCCGGAGCGGTGCCGGTTCGGTCGGCACGTCGTTGGTGGGCGACGGTTCTCGCCATCACCGCCACGGTACGGAGAGCAGATGAACGCCCCGCGAATCGCCTGCAACACTGAGGTGACCCAGAGGTGAACTCTTCAAGGTGTCCCGAAGCCGCCGGACGGGCACCGTCCGGGCCGGCGCGGGCGAGGAAAGGGAGGGCAGTCGATGAGCGAGGCCATAGGCATGGGCCACGGGGTGAAGCAGCGCGACGTGGTCAGGATGACCCCCGACGAGGTGGACGCCTTCCTGGCCGAGCGCCGCCCGATGTCGATGTGCACCGTCAACCACGACGGCAGCATCCACGCCGTGGCCATGTGGTACGGGTTCCTGGAGGGGGCGGTGGCGGTGGAGAGCAAGGCCAAGGCCCAGAAGGTGCAGAACATCCGCCGGGACCCCCGGATGACCTGCCTGTTCGAGGCCGGTGACGCCTACGAGGAGCTCCGGGGGGTCGAGCTGGTGGGCCGGGGCGAGATCGTGGACGACCCGGACCGGATGTGGGAGCTGGGGGTCAGCGTCTTCGGCCGGTACCAGGCCCCCTACACCGAGGAGCTGCGGCCGTTCGTGGAGGCCATGCTGCACAAGCGGGTGGTGGTCAAGCTGCACGTCGACCGGGTGGTGAGCTGGGACCACCGCAAGCTGGGGCTGCCGCCCACTCGGCCCGTTTGACGGTGGCCGCCGGGCCGCCGGTCCCCCCGCCCGGGCCGGCCTAAACTGACGGCGTGTCAGATCCGGGAGGTCCTCGATGCTCGACTACGTGATCCGCGGCGGGACGGTGGTGGACGGCACCGGTGCGCCGGCCAGGCAGGCCGACGTCGGCGTCCGCGACGGCGCCATCGTGGCGGTCGGGGAGGTCGACGAGGGAGGGACGGCCGAGCTGGACGCCACCGGCCTGATGGTGGCCCCGGGGGTGGTGGACCCGCACACCCACTACGACGCCCAGTTGTTCTGGGACCCGTCGGCGTCCCCGTCCAACCTGCACGGGGTGACCACCGTCATCGGCGGCAACACAGGGTTCACCCTGGCCCCGCTGAACGCGGAGGACGCCGACTACATCCGGCGGATGATGGCCAAGGTGGAGGGGATGCCGCTGGCCGCCCTGGAGACCGGGGTGCCGTGGACCTGGTCGACCTTCGGGGAGTACCTGGACCGGCTGGAGGGCCGCCTGGGGGTGAACGCCGGGTTCCTGGTCGGGCACTGCGCGCTGCGCCGCAAGGTGATGGGGGCGGCCCGGGGTGCCGAGGTGGCCACCGACGAGGAGATCGCGGCCATGCGGCAGTTGCTGGCCGAGTCCATCGCCGCCGGCGGCCTCGGGTTCTCGTCGTCGCAGTCCCGGACGCACTCCGACGGGGACGGCAACCCCATCAACTCCCGCTACGCCGACCGCCGGGAGATGCTGGCGTTCTGCGAGGAGGTGGCGGCCCACGAGGGGACCACGCTGGAGTACATCACCAACGGCTGCCTGGACGCCTTCTCCGACGACGAGGTGGACCTGATGGTGGCCATGACCGCCACCGCCCGGCGGCCGCTCAACTGGAACCTGCTGACCGTCGACTCGCGGGCCCCGGAGAAGCGGGACCACCAGTTGGAGGCGTCGTCCAGGGCCGCCGCGGCCGGGGGGCGGATCGTGGCGCTGACCATGCCGACCCTGGTGCCGATGAACATGAGCTTCCTCAACCACTGCGCCCTGTTCCTCATCCCGGGGTGGGGCGAGGTGCTGGGGCTGCCGGTGCCGGAGCGGATCGAGAAGCTGAAGGACCCCGACGTCCGGCGGCAGCTCGACGAGCTGGCCCACGCCAAGGAGGCCGGGGTGTTCCGCCGGCTGGCCGGCTGGGGCAACTACGTCATCGGGGACACCTACTCGGCGGCCAACCGGGGCCTGGAGTGGCGGGACGTGGCCGACATCGCCCGGGAGCGGGGCGCCGACCCGTTCGACACCCTGCTGGACATCGTCATCGCCGACGACCTGCGGACGGTGCTGTGGCCGAAGCCGACCGACCGGGACGACGCCAGTTGGGCGCTGCGGGCGGCGACCTGGCAGGACCCGCGGGCGATGGTCGGGGGGTCCGACGCCGGGGCCCACCTGGACCGGATGTGCGGGTCCAACTACCCGACCGCCTTCCTGGGGGACTGCCTCCGGAACCGCAGGCTGCTGCCGGTGGAGCGGGCGGTGCAGATGATGACCCAGCAGCCCGCCGCCCTGTTCGGCCTGCGGGACCGCGGGGTGATCGCCGAGGGGATGCGGGCGGACCTGTTCGTGTTCGACCCCGCCACCGTGGCCTCCGAGCCGGCCCGGCTGGTCCACGACCTGCCCGGCGACACCCCCCGGCTCTTCGCCGAGTCCATCGGGGTGGTCCGGGTGCTGGTGAACGGGGTGGAGACGGTGGTCGACGGCAAGCCCACCGGGGCCCTGCCCGGCACCGTGCTGCGGTCCGGTCGCGACACCTACTCTGTGGTCCCGGCGACCGCCTGATCCGCCCCGGCTCCCGCGGGGGCGGGCGACCGACCGGGTCGGCGGCCACAGGGGACGGGAGGCAGCGAATGCAGTTCGAGGTGCGGCAGGCCATCGCCGCCCCGGTGGACCGGGTGCTGGCCACCCTGGCGTCCGTCGACTTCTACGGCTCCCTGGCCGGGGTGCCGGGGGTGGCGGCCCCCACGCTGCGGGACCGGCGGCAGGACGGGGACACCGTGCAGCTCATCCTGGGGTTCGCCTTCGACGGCGTCCTGCCGTCCATCGCCCGGGCGGTGGTGGACCCGGACAAGCTCACCTGGGCGGTGGAGCTGACCGTCCACCTGGACCGGCCGTCGGCCGAGTTCGTGCTGGTCCCCGACCACTACCCGGACCTGATGCAGGGTTCCGGCGCCCACCGTTTCGTGGACCGAGGGTCGTCGACCGAACGGGTCACCGACGGCGACCTGGTGGTCCGGGTCCCGCTGTTCGGCGGCAGGGCCGAGGAGGCCATCGTGGACGGGTTCCGCCGGTACCTGCTGGCCGAGGGCGACCACCTGGCCGCCGGGGCCTAGCTCGCGGCGACCTGGGCCCGGCGTTCCTTCCGGGCCCGGCGACCCTTGGCGGCGCGGCGGCCGGACGCGGTGGCGGCGCTGGCCATGAGGGACAGGCCGATGCCGAGCAGCCACACGTCCTTGGCGACGGCGGTGCCCTGCTGGGTGGGCCGGAGGCTGCCCTCCACCCGCATCCCGGGGGTCTTCAGGTACAGGCCGAGGAGGCCGCAGGCGAAGGCGGTCAGGGACAGCCCGGCCAGGCCGTCGCCGACGGCCGGGAACAGCAGGGTGCCGCCCAACGCCACCTCGGAGGCGCCGAGCGCCTTCACGAACTGGCCGGCCGGCACCGATTCCAAGAACGGGTACGTGCCCTTGGCGGTCCCGTGCACCGCCGCCGCGGTGTCGTCGCCGGCCTTCAGCTTGCCGACACCGGCGTTCAGGATGAAGGCGCCGGCGGCGATCCGCACCGGCAGGTTGACGACGCGTGCACGGTGTCCCATGGTGGCCACGGTACCCGTTGGGCCGCCGCCGCCAACCGTGCCGGCCGGCCGATCCGGCCGACCCAGTCGACCCGGAGATCAGCCGGCCTGGCCGACCGGCTCGATGCCGCCGGCCCGGAGCACCGCGGCGGCCAGCGCGGCGGACCGTTCTGGGGTGGCCATGATGGTGTCGGTCACCACGCACCGCAGCCCGAGGGCCTCCACCTCGGGGGCCAGGTGGCGGTCGACCTGGTCGATGACCACGGTGCCGACCCAGGGGGCGTAGTAGGCGGCCACCCCGGCGGCCGACGGCTCCAGCCCCAGCTCGTCCAGCAGGCGGTCCGCCGGCCCCTTGATGGCCTTGCCGCCGACGATGGGGGACACCGCCACGTTGCGGTCCCGGCGGGCCTGCAACCGCGGCCGCAGCCCGGCCACCGCCAGCAGGGGGTCGATGGACAGCAGCGGGTTGGACGGGCACACCACCACCAGGTCGGCCGCGTCCACCGCGTCCAGCACCCCCGGCGCCGGCCGGGCGGTGTCGGCGCCGTCGAACCGGATGGACGACACCGGCACGGCGTGGCGGAGCTTGGCGAAGTACTCCTGGAACGACACCTCCTGCCCTGTCGGCTGCCCTGTCCGCAGGGTCACCCGGGTCCGCAACGGGTCGTCGGTGACCGGCAGCAGCCGGGTGGCCAGGCCGGCGGCCGCGGCCAGCTCGGCGGTGACCTGGCTGAGGGTGTGCCCCTGCTCGAGCCGGCGGCTGCGGAACATGTGGGTGGCCAGGTCCTGGTCGCCCAGCTCGAACCAGGTGTCCCCGCCCATCTGGCCCAGGGCGGACAGCACCGTCCAGGTGTCGTCGGCCACCCCGTACCCCTTCACCTCGTTGAACCGCCCCGCCAGGGTCCGGGTGACGGTGTCGATGTCCGGGGAGATGTGCAGGCCGCAGTACACCATGTCGTCGGCGGTGTTGACCACGGCGGTGACCTCTTCGGGGGGCACCACCCGGACCAGGCCCCGCAGCAGCCGGGCCGCGCCGACCCCGCCGGCCAGTGCAGTGATCATGGCGGCGACGTTACCGTCACCGGTCCGGGAGGACCGTCACCGTGCCCGGGGCCCGGTCATGGTGCCGGAGGCCCGGCCGCCGCGTCGGAGGTGCCGGCCGGGGAGAGCCGGAAGGCGGCCGACGCCGGCAGGCGGCCGAGTGTGGAGCTGTCGCCCATCCACACCCGGTAGCCGCCTCCGGCGACCCGCCAGGACCCGGTGGTGGTGTCGTAGGAGGCCAGTTGGTGGCCACGGAGGGTGAAGGTGACGGTGCGGGACCGGCCCGGCGCCAGGGCGACCCGCCGGAACGCCTCCAACTGGCGCGGCGGGTCGCCGGCCGACGCCGGCTGGCCCAGGTAGAGCTGGACCACGTCCGCACCGGCCCGGTGGCCGGTGTTGGTGACCCGGACGGTGGCCGTCACCACCGGGTGGCCGTGGCCGGCGGCCACCCGGACGGTCGGGGACCGGTAGTCGAAGGTGGTGTAGGACAGCCCGTAGCCGAACGGGAACAGCGGGGTGGTGCCGGTCTGGTCGTACCACCGGTAGCCGACGTCGACGCCCTCGGAGAACTGCACCTGGCCGTCGACGCCGGGGAACTGTGTGGGGGCCGGCACCGGGTCGGTGCCGGCGGCCGGGAACGTCACCGGGAGGTGGCCCGACGGGTCGACGGCGCCGAACAGCACCGCGGCCAGCGCCGTCCCGTCGGACTGCCCCGGGTACCAGGCGTCCAGCACCGCCGGTACCCGTGCCAACCAGGGCATGGCGACGGCGCCGCCGGCGTCCACCACGACGACGGTGTGCGGGTTGGCGGCCGCCACCGCGTCCACCAGCCGGTTCTGGGCCGACGGCAGTGTCAGGTCCACCCGGTCGCCGGCCTCGGACTCCTGGCCGTCGCCGACCACCACCACCGCCACGGACGCCTGCCGTGCGACGGCCACCGCCCGGTCGACGCCGGCGGCGATCTGGTCCGGCGTCACCCAGCGCAGCTCCTGGACCGGTCCGGTCAGGGTGTAGGACTGCCCGGCCACCAGTGTGACCGTCGCGGTGTACGTCGCCCTCGGCGGGGTGCCGGGGTTGACGGCGATCGGCTGGCCGTCCAGGGACAGGGTGACCGGGACGTAGTCGGCCGGCTCGGCGTAGGCCAGCTCGTAGGTGCCGGTCGCCGGCACCGTCAGGGTGGCCGCCTGCACCAGGGTGTTCCCCGGTGTGGGGTACGGGGCGCCGAGGTCGGCGGACGGGATGGGGGTGAAGTCGGCCGTGCCCGGCAGCCCGGCGGCGTAGGTCACCGGGTGGGACCCCGCCGCGTGGCGGATGCCGGCCAGCGGGGTGGTCACGTGTGTGGCCTTCACCGTGGCGCTGCCGCCGCCGGCGGTGACCGGGTCGGCCTGGGCGGCGGGGCCGACGACGGCGATGCTGCCCGGGACGTCCCCTCGGCCGGATCCGCCGGACCGGCCGGACCCACCGCCGGTCCCGCCGGTCCCGCCGGTCCCGCCGCCGGAACCGGAGGCCAGGGGCAGGAGGTGGCCGGCGTTCTTCAGGAGCACGGTGCCCTCCTCGGCCACCTGGTCGGCCACCCGGGCGTCGGCCGCCGTGGCGACGTCGGCGCTGGCGGAGCCCCTGGGGTCGTCGGTGAACATGCGGAACCGGTACATCTGGGTCAGGATGCGCAGCACGGCCCGGTCGACGGTGGCCCGGCCGACCTGGCCGTCCCGGACGGCGGCCAGGAGTGTGCCGCCGAGGTACTGGCCGGTCGGCTGCTCCTGGTCCAGTCCGGCGTCGACGGCGGCCACGGTGGAGTGGGTGGCCAGGTAGTCGGAGCCGACGAAGCCGGGGAACCGCAGGGTGGTGTCGAGGTAGCCGTCGAGCAGGTCCTTGTCCTGGCAGGCGTATGTCCCCCCGGTGGCTGTGTAGGAGCACATCACCGAGCTGGGACCGGCGGTGACCACCTGGTCCCAGGGCCGCAGGTAGATCTCGTGCAGCGCCTTGGGGTCGACCACCGAGTCGTCGTCCGCCGACATCCGGTTGGTCTCCTGGGTGTACACGGCGTAGTGCTTCACCTGGGCCATGGTCCCGGTGCGTTGGACGCCGTCGACCTCCGCGGCCCCGATGGCGCCGGTGAGCACCGGGTCCTCCCCGAGGCTCTCGAACGTGCGGCCCCACCGGGGGACCCGGACGATGTTGACGGTGGGCCCGTACACCAGGTTGAACCCCTTGCCCCGGGCCTGGCGGCCGATCACCTGGCCGTAGCAGGCCGCGGCGGTGGGGTCGAAGGTGGCGGCCAGCGCCTCCGGGGCGGGCAACTGGGTGACCCCGGACAGGCCGTCGCCGATGCCGGCCGGTCCGTCCTGCTGGTTGAGCGCCGGGATGCCCAGGCTGGGGATGGGTGCGGTCGCCCCGATGGACCCCGACGGGGCTTTGTGCTCCCCGACACCGTGCATCAGGGTGACCTCCTGGGGGAGGGTCATCCGGTGGAGCATGGCCCGGGCCTGCTTCTTGGCTTGGGCCAGGGGCTCCAGGCGGAAGGCGGCGGGTCGGCAGGTGGTGCCGCCTGGGCTGGTGGACCCGGGGTCATCAGCGCCGGCGACCTCGGCGACCCCGCCGGCGTTGCTCGCCGTGGCGCCGGCGACAGGTGTGGCGCCGAGGGCGGTGGCGGCCAGTGGTGCGGCCAGTGCCGCCACGGCCAGTGCCGCCACGGCAAGGGCCGCGGCGATCGGACAGGTGATCCGCATTCGATTCCCCCCGTTTGAAAGGGCTCACGGTACAGCGGGGGCGGCGGCAGTGGTGAGCCCTGACACACGACGCCGGATATGACCCCAGGCGTCGACGAGGCCCTGATCGAATAGTTCGGTTGGAGCGGGCGACGGGAATCGAACCCGCGTTCTCAGCTTGGGAAGCTGATGTTCTGCCTCTGAACTACGCCCGCGAGCGGCCGCCACACTATCGTCTGGGGCGCCATGGTTCTATCCGACCGGACGATACGCGAAGAACTGGACGCGGGGCGGATCGTGATCGACCCCCTGGAGGACGGCTGCATCCAGCCGTCGTCGGTGGACCTGCACGTGGACCGGTACTTCCGGCTGTTCCGGAACCACAGCCAGCGGGTCATCGACGTCCGGGAGGACCAGGAGGACCTGACGGAGCTGGTGGACGTCGGCGAGGACAACCCGCTGGTGCTGCACCCTGGGGAGTTCCTGCTGGGGTCGACGGTGGAGCGGGTGCGGCTGCCGGACGACCTGGTGGCCCGGCTGGAGGGGAAGTCGTCGCTGGGCCGGCTGGGGCTGCTGATCCACTCCACCGCGGGGTTCGTCGACGCCGGTTGGGACGGCCACCTGACGCTGGAGCTGTCCAACGTGGCCAACCTGCCCATCCTGCTGTACCCCGGGATGAAGATCGGGCAGATCAGCTTCCTGCGGATGTCGACGCCGGCGGACCGGCCGTACGGGTCGACCGGGCTGGGGTCCAAGTACCAGGGCCAGTGGGGCCCGACCCCCAGCCGGTACGCCGAGAACTTCCGTCGTTGACCGTCCCGGCCAACGCCGCCGCCAGACGTGGCGACGCCAGACGTGGCGACGCCGGCTACCCCGGCACCGGCCACCTCACGCCGGCCGCACCGACCCGACAGCCCGCCGACCGCCGCCCAGATTTTGACCGATCGGTCAAAAATGGTTTCTCCCTCGGACCGGCCGGCGGCGTAGGCTGTTCGCTCCGTGGATAGTCCCCGGCGGCGGTCGTCCCCAGAAGGGCCCACCGCGGCCGCCTGCATCCCGAACGCTCGCATCCCGAACTGAGGAGGACCGTTGCCCGTCAGGATCGCTATTGGTATGGCCGTCACGGTCGTCTGCCTGGCCATCGCCGGTCAGCGGTTCCACTGGCTGTCCCGGCTGATCCGGGTCGGCCAGCCCGCTCCGGACCGGGTACGGGGGAGCCTGTTCAAGAAGGCCGAGGCCGAGGCGGTGGAGGTGGCCGGGCAGCGGAAGCTGCTGAAGTGGACCATCCCGGGGGTGGCCCACTTCTTCACCATGTGGGGCTTCACCATCCTGCTCCTCACCATCATCGAGGCCTACGGGTGCCTGTTCCAGAAGGACTTCCACATCCCGGGCATCGGCACCTGGTCGTGGATCGGGTTCCTGGAGGACTTCTTCACCGTCGCCGTCCTGGTGGCCCTGGTCACCTTCACCGTCATCCGGATCAAGAACGCCCCGCGGCGCCGGGACCGGGAGTCCCGGTTCTACGGCTCCCACACCGGTGCGGCCTGGCTGGTGCTGGTGATGATCGCCCTGGTGATGATCACCCTGCTGCTGTACCGGGCCGCCCAGATCAACGCCCAGCCGTCGCAGTTCCCGTACAACGACTGGGCCTTCGCCTCCCACCTGGTGGCCAACGCCCTGCGCGGCCTCGGCCACGGGGTCAACGACGTGCTGGCCACCGTGTTCGTGCTGCTCAACGTGGCCGTCATCACCGGCTTCCTGGTGTTCGTGGCCTACTCCAAGCACCTGCACATCTTCATGGCCCCCATCAACGTGGCCTTCTCCCGCCGGCCCCGGGCGCTGGGCGGGTTGGACAAGACCCCGGACATGGACATGGAGAACGTCACCGAGGACACCGTCTTCGGGGTCGGCCAGGTGGAGCAGTTCACCTGGAAGCAGTTGCTGGACTTCGCCACCTGCACCGAGTGCGGCCGGTGCCAGTCGGTGTGCCCGGCCTGGAACACCGGCAAGCCGCTGTCCCCGAAGCTGCTGATCATGGGGCTGCGGGACAACATGTTCGCCTCGTCGTCCCGGCTGCTCGGCAAGAAGATGCCGACTCCCGGGGAGGAGAACGAGCAGTCGCCCAGCGGCGAAGGCGACGTGGAGGTGCCCACCCTGGTGCCGTTCACCATCGACCCCGACGTGCTGTGGTCCTGCACCACCTGCGGGTCCTGCGTGGAGCAGTGCCCGGTGGACATCGAGCACATCGACGCCATCGTCGACATGCGGCGGTACGAGGTGCTGATGGAGTCCCGGTTCCCGTCCGAGGCCGGCCTGATGCTGCGGAACATCGAGAACCAGGGCGACCCCTGGGGCCTGGGGCAGGCCAAGCGGACCGAGTGGACCGAGAGCCTGGACTTCGAGATCCCGGTCGTCACCGGCTCCATCCCGGACGACGTGGAGTACCTGTACTGGGTCGGCTGCGCCGGCGCCCTGGACGAGCGGGCCCGCAAGGGGGTGCAGGCCACCGCCCGCATGTTGCACCGGGCCGGGGTCACCTTCGCCATCCTGGGCCCCAAGGAGTCCTGCACCGGGGACCCGGCCCGTCGGCTGGGCAACGAGTACCTGTACCAGGAGCAGGGCAAGGCCAACGTGGCCACCCTGGAGGAGGTGGGGGCCAAGAAGATCGTGGCCAGTTGCCCGCACTGCTTCAACGCCATCAAGAACGAGTACCCGGCCCTGGGCGGCAACTACGAGGTCATCCACCATGCCGAGCTGCTGGACCACCTGGTGCGCAGCGGCCGGCTGACCCCCGGCGGGGGCTACAACGGCACCGTCACCTACCACGACCCCTGCTACCTGGGCCGGCACAACCGGGTGTTCGACGAGCCCCGGTCGGTCATCGACGCCATCCCCGGCGCCAAGCAGGTCGAGATGAAGCGGTGCCGGGAGCGCGGGTTCTGCTGTGGGGCCGGCGGCGCCCGGATGTGGCTGGAGGAGAACATCGGCACCCGGGTCAACATGGACCGGACCGCCGAGGCCCTCGGCACCGGGGCCGACGTGGTGTCCACGGCCTGCCCCTACTGCATGATCATGCTGGACGACGCCGTCCGGGCCAACGCCAAGGAGGACGAGGTCCGCGTCCTGGACCTGTCCCAGTTGGTCGAGGAGTCCCTCGGCGCTCAGGTGACGGGCGGGGGCACCATCCCGTAGGCCCGCTCCGGCAGCAGCCGGACCACCAGCCGCCGGTCGGCCACCATGGCCCGCCGGTACTCGTCCCAGTCGGGGTGCTCCTGGCCGCTGACCTGCCGGTAGACCGCGATGAGCTCCTCCACCACCTCGTCGTCGGGGTCGGCGGCCACCGGGGTGAGCTCCGCCGTGCCGTCCAGGACCAGGTAGGACCAGAAGTCGTCACCGGCCACGTACAGGGACGCCCGGTCGTCCCGGCGCAGGTTCCTGGTCTTGGCCCGGTCGTCGGTGACCGAGATGCGCACCACGTCGTCGTCGCCGAGGACGTACATGATGTTGGACAGTTGCGGCCGGCCGTGCCGTCGGAGGGTGGTCAGCACCCCGTGGTGCCGCGGGCGGGCGAACTCGAATGCGACGTCGAGGTCCATCGGTCCTCCTGTGGGATCGGTCCTCCTGTGGGGGATGCCGCGGTGGGCGGCGCGGTGGGGGCGGTGAGTGGTGGGTCAGTGCGAGATGAGGGCGGCGGCCTTGGTGTCGGACTCCCGCAGTCGGGTGGCCATGGCGGCCAGCAGCTTGCGGGACAGTGCCGGCACGGCGTCCAGGACGCCGTTGAACTGCCGCTGGCCCAGCACCAGCAGCCGCATCTCGGTCTCGGACACCACGGTGGCCGACCGCGGCCGGCGGTCCAGTAGGGCCAGCTCCCCGAAGTACTGGCCGGGACCGAGGGTGGCCAGCTTCCGGCCGTTGCGGCGGACCGACGCCTTGCCGTCGACGATGATGAAGAACTCCCGCCCGATGGTGCCCTCCTCGCACAGCACCCGGCCCGGCGGCACCGTGACCTCCTCGGTGGCCCGGCGGATGGTCTTCAGGTCGCGGGAGGACACCGTCGAGAACAGCCAGATCTGGGACAGGTCGAGGTCTTTTGCGCTGGTCGCCATGGCAAGAGGGTACCAACGCCCCTTCCGGCGTGCCCGGACGATCCGAGCGGTCCACCGGCGACGCCCTGACGGTTGGCGGACGGAGGCCCGAACGGAGGCCCGAACGGAGAGGAGCACCGGCGGTTCGTGAACGGTCGGTTACGTTGCCCCTCCGGCCCGGCGTTCGGCGAGGACCCCGCGGTACCCTTGACCGGTGCCCAGTGCCCCCCGCACATCCGGCGCGGACGACGACGCCGTGACCACCTTCCGCCACCGGATGAGCCGGCTGTTCCTGAAGCCGGTCGATCCCGACCGGGCTGCGCCGGCGGGTCCGGCGGCCGAGCCGTCGATCGAGGAGCTCGAAGACACCAACCGGTGGGCCAACGACAAGGAGCGGGCCATCGGGCTGATCGCCGCCCCGGTCGGTGCCCTCGTCGCCTTCTTGGTCATCCACGCCGACATCGACAACGACCCGGCGCAGTACCTGAAGAACGGGACCACCAATCCGGCCTACACGTCGGTCGCCGTCTACCACGAGGTGCTGGTCGTGCTGCTGGCGCTGTGCGTGCTGCTGATGGTGGCCGCCTGGTTCCGCAAACGGCTGTTCATGGGAGTACTGACCGCCCTGTACGGGCTGGCGGTCTTCAACCTGCACTGGTGGGGGTTCGGGGTGCCGTTCGTCCTGGTCGGTGCCTGGTACCTGGTCCGGGCCTACCGGGCCCAACGGGACCTCAAAGAAGCCCGGGCGGGTGCCGGCACACCCGGGGCTTCGGCTGCTCCGACGGCCAGCAAGCGGTACACCCCACCCACCGCCCGGCCGAAGCGCTCCGAGTCCTAGGTCCCGGATCAGGCCGGCCGCCAGATCGGGCCTTCCGGCGGCCGCCGGATCAGGCCTTCCGCCGCCGCCACCGCACCAGCACCGCCCCGGCGACGACGGCGACGGCGACGGCGAGCAGGACGATGGGCAGGACGTAGACCGAGGCCGAGGCGGACTCGGCGGCCAGTGTGCGGGACAGGGCCAGCAGTCCGGGATCGTCGGGGACGACGACGGCGTGGAGCTGGGTGCCGGCGGCGTGCTGGACGTTGCCGGGAAGGGTCTCGGTGTACTGCCGGCCGTCCAGGGTGAAGGCGCCGTGGCAGACGTAGCCGGCGCCGTTGCTGCCGCTGCCCCCGAGGAGGCCGTAGCAGCCGGTGACGGTGACGTCCACCGGGACGCCGTGCTGTTCGAGGGTGTCGATCTGGTCGTTCCGGTGGGCGCCGGCCACGAAGAAGGCGGCGGACAGCACCACCAGGGCGGCCAGGCAGAGGCCGATCAGGACCTGCCCGAGGCGGCGGATGTCGACGGGTGCCACCCCGGCGCCCCGGAGGGTGCCGACGCGCTGGCCGGCGCCGGTCTCGTCGGCCGAGTGGCCCGTCACGGTGCGGTCCTCCGTCGGCGTCGTGGGATCGGGCATCGCGGGATCGTACCGAAGGGCCCGTGGTGACGGCTGTGCCGGGGCCGGGTTCGACCCCCAGTTCACGCGCCCGTAACACGGGCGTGACGGTGCGGAAACCGCAGCCCTGCATGCTTCCCCCAGCGAAAGTTAAGCCCCTGTGGTGCCGGCTGTGTCTGCCGGGGTGCGGCCGGAGCGGTGGTGCAGGGGCAGGGCGAGGGACCGATCGCACGTCGATCGCAGGAGAGGAGAGGGCTGCGTGCTTGCTGCCGCATTAAGTCAAGTGCCGTATCCGAGCTGGCTGAATACGGGCGACAACACGTGGCAGATGACGGCGGCCACGTTCGTCGGCCTGATGAGCCTGCCCGGACTGGCGGTCCTCTACGCGTCCATCGTGCCGAAGAAGTGGGCGGTGAACGTGCTGGCGATGATGTTCGCCGGGTTCTCGCTGGTCCTGGTGGCCTGGGTGCTGTGGGAGTACAAGCTGGGCTTCGGCTCCACCTCCCTCGGCGGGGGGGTGAAGAACACGGCGTGGACCCAGACCACAGGGGTGGGCTGGTGGACGCACTTCTGGGACAACTTCATCGGCAAACCGGGCCAGATCACCAATTCGGGCCAGATATCGCAGGCGAAGTCGGCGGCCAATACCGTCATCCCGTACCACTTCTCGTTGGATTCGCTGGCCTATTTCCAGTTCGTGTTCGCCGCCATCACCCCGCTGCTGTTCCTGGGGAGCGTGCTGGGACGGATCAAGTTCAGCGCCTGGTGCCTGCTGGTGCCGTTGTGGTCGACGTTCGTGTACTGCGTCGACGCCTTCCTCCTGTGGGGTGGCGGGTACTTCGCCCAGGAGGGGGCCGTCGACTTCTCCGGCGGCTACGTCATCCATATGTCGGCGGGCGTGTCCGGGTTCGTGGCGGCCTGGGTCCTCGGCCCGAGGCTGGCCCGAGATCGCAAGAACGCCATCCCGAACAACCTGGTCATGGCGGCCGTCGGTGCCGGCATCCTGTGGCTGGGTTGGAACGGGTTCAACGGCGGCGACCCGTACTACGCCGGCTCCGACGCCGCGGCGGCCATCGTCAACACCAACCTGGCCACCGCCGTCGGGGTGCTGACCTGGCTGGCGCTGGACGCCGTGCTGTCGAAGGCCAAGAAGCCGACGTTCCTGGGGGCGGTCAACGGCATGATCTGCGGCCTGGTCGCCATCACCCCCAGTGCCGGCTGGGTGAACGGCTGGGGTGCCATCCTGGTCGGCCTGATCGCCACCGGGTTCGTGTGGTTCGCCTGGAACTACCTGTCCAAGGTGCCGCCGTTCTCGAAGGTGGACGACGCCCTGGGGGTGATCTACACCCACGGCATGGCCGGGTTCCTGGGCGGCCTGATGGTGGGCCTCTTCGCCGACCCCGGCATGGTGGAGTACGGCTGTGGCCACCTGAGCTCGGCCGGCCAGGTGGTGGCGACCACCCAGCACACGTACATCACCGGCGGCAAGTCGTGCACCCCGTTCGGGGTGACCAGCCTGATGTACACAGGATCGTGGCACCAGCTATGGGAGCAGTTCCGGGCCGCCCTGTGGGTCATCTGCTGGTCGGCGGTGGTGACGTTCGTCATCATGTGGGTGCTCAAGATCGTTCTCCGGGGCGTCCGGTACAAGGACGAGGTGCTGGAGGTCGGGGACCTGGCCATCCACGACGAGGAGGCCTTCCCGGAGGAGGTGCTGGTCTCCCGGACCGGCGGGTTCGCCATGGCCGGGCTGTCCCAGTCCCACGGGTCTGGTACACCACCAGGAGGCGGTGGGTCGCCAGGAGACGGTGGGCCGTCGACCGCCGGCGCAGGCAACTGACCGGACCACTCGGAACTGAGGGAGAGCGCTCATGAAGTTGGTCGTAGCGGTGATCAAGCCGTTCAAGCTGGACGACGTGAAGGAGGTGCTGAAGAACATCGGGGTGCAGGGCATGACTCTCACCGAGGCCCAGGGCTTCGGTCGGCAGCGTGGGCACACCGAGGTGTACCGGGGGGCGGAGTACGAGGTGGACTTCGTCCCGAAGATCCGGATCGAGGTGGCCGTCGACGACAGCCAGGCCGACGAGGTCGTCGACGCCATCGTCAGTTCGGCGGCCACCGGCAAGATCGGCGACGGCAAGGTATGGGTGGTCCCGGTCGACACCATCGTCCGGGTCCGCACCGGTGAGCGGGGCAGCGACGCCCTGTAGCCGCCGGGCGGCGTACCGGTAGACCGGTAGCGGGACCGGGTTCGGCGGAACCCACGGTTCCCGGCCACCGAGCGCGAGGGTCGGGGTGCGGCGAGGCGCCCCGGCCCTCGTCGCGTCTGCGTAACAGCCCGCCTGGGGTCCCAACCCCAGGCTCCTCCGGTGCGTGGGGCCCCAACCCCACGCCGGCCGTGTCCGTCAGCCCGCCTGGGCCCCACTGTGAAGCTCCCGATGGCAGGCTCCTCCGGTGCGTGGGACCCCAACCCCGCCCCGACCGCGGTCCGTCAGCCCGCCTGGGGCGCCAACCCCGCCCCGGCCGTGGCCTATCCAGCTTGGCGGGCGACGGCGTCGGCGGCGGCGGCAGCGGCGGCGGGGTCGCCGAGGTAGCCGGCACTGACGACGGTGAGGTCGTCGGCGAACCGGTACCGGTAGGGGATGCCGGTGGGGATGTCGAGGCCGACGATGTCGGGGTCGGAGATGCGGTCGATGTGCTTGCGGAGCGCCCGGAGGCTGTTGCCGTGGGCGACCACGAGGACGGCGCCGCCGGCGCGGCCGGCGGCGAGCAGGTCGGGGACGATGGCGTCCTCCCAGTACGGCAGGGCCCGGCGGACGACGTCGGCCAGGCACTCGGTGGCGGGCAGGGCGTCGGCCGGCACGTCGCGGTACCGGGGGTCCCCGGCCGGGTGGCGGTGGTCGCCGTCGGGGAGGGCCGGTGGAGGGACGTCGTAGCTGCGCCGCCAGACCTTGACCTGGTCGGCGCCGTACTTCTCGGCGGTCTCCTTCTTGTCCCTGCCCTGCAGGTCGCCGTAGTGCCGCTCGTTGAGCCGCCAGTGCCGGCGGACCGGCAGCCAGCTCCGGCCGACGGCGTCGAGGGCCAGGTTGGCGGTCCGGGTGGCCCGGGTGAGCAACGAGGTGTGGACCACCTGGAGGTCCAGGTCGGCCTCGGCGGCCAGCAGGGCACCGGCGTTGGCCGCCTCCGCTTCGCCGGTCGGGCTCAGGTCGACGTCGTGCCAGCCGGTGAACAGGTTGCTGGCGTTCCAGGTGGACTGGCCGTGGCGGAGCAGCACGAGGTCGGGCACGGTCGAAGCGTACCAAACCCCCTGTTCAACCCCCTTTCCTCCCCTCTGTTCAGGGCCCCGTCCCGCCCCCGAGGTCCCCGGTGGGGGAAGTTTCACGAGGCTCCCACCAAAAAACTTGCCACAAAGAGACTCAACTTTGCTACACTGTCTTCCGTAACCGAAGGTCTGAAGCGGAGTCTGAAGAGGACCGGGCTCCGAAGGATCGGACGAGGAGAGGCAGGAAGACATGGCCAAGGCGGTTGGAATCGACCTGGGCACCACCAACTCGGTGGTCAGCGTGCTGGAGGCCGGGGAGCCGGTGGTGATCCCGAACGCCGAGGGGAGCCGGACGACCCCGTCGGTGGTCGGTTTCTCCAAGACCGGCGAGGTGCTGGTGGGGGAGGTGGCCAAGCGCCAGGCGATCACCAACCCGGACCGGACCATCCGGTCGGTGAAGCGGCACATGGGGACCAAGTGGACGGTCGACATCGACGGCAAGGCGTACACGGCCCAGGAGATCTCGGCCCGCATCCTGGGCAAGCTGAAGCGGGACGCCGAGGCCTACCTGGGCGACACCGTGACCCAGGCCGTCATCACGGTGCCGGCCTACTTCGACGACGCCCAGCGGACCGCCACCAAGGAGGCCGGCCAGATCGCCGGCCTGGAGGTGCTGCGGATCATCAACGAGCCGACCGCGGCCGCGCTGGCGTACGGGCTGGACAAGGAGGACAAGGAGCACACCGTCTTGGTGTTCGACCTCGGCGGCGGCACCTTCGACGTGTCCGTCCTGGAGATCGGCGAGGGGGTCTTCGAGGTCAAGTCCACCTCCGGCAACACCAAGCTGGGCGGTGACGACTGGGACGAGAAGGTCATGGACTGGCTGGTGAAGTCGTTCAAGGACACCGAGGGGGTGGACCTGTCGAACGACAAGATGGCCATGCAGCGGCTGAAGGAGGCCGCCGAGAAGGCCAAGATCGAGCTGTCCAGCGTGCAGGAGACCCAGATCAACCTGCCGTTCATCACCGCCACCTCCGAGGGCCCCAAGCACCTGGACCTGAAGCTGACCCGGGCCAAGTTCAACGAGCTGACCGCCGACCTGGTGGAGGCCTGCCGTGGGCCGTTCGACGCGGCCATCAAGGACGCCGGCCTGAAGACGTCCGACATCGACCACGTGGTCATGGTCGGCGGGTCCACCCGGATCCCGGCGGTGCAGGAGCTGGTGCAGTCGCTGACCGGCAAGGAGCCGCACAAGGGCGTCAACCCCGACGAGGTGGTGGCCATCGGCGCGGCCGTGCAGGCCGGGGTGTTGAAGGGCGAGGTGAAGGACGTCCTGCTGCTGGACGTCACCCCGCTGAGCCTCGGCATCGAGACCAAGGGTGGGGTGATGCACCGGCTGATCGAGCGGAACACCACCATCCCGACCAAGCGGTCCGAGGTGTTCACCACCGCCGAGGACAACCAGCCGTCGGTGGAGATCCACGTCCTCCAGGGCGAGCGGGAGATGGCCAGCTACAACAAGACGCTGGGCAAGTTCCAGTTGGTGGACCTGCCGCCGGCCCCCCGCGGGGTCCCGCAGATCGAGGTCACCTTCGACATCGACGCCAACGGCATCGTGCACGTCTCGGCCCAGGACAAGGCCACCGGCAAGACCCAGTCGATGACCATCACCGGGCAGTCGTCGCTGGCCAAGGACGACATCGAGCGCATGGTCCGCGACGCCGAGTCCCACGCCGAGGACGACCGTCGCCGGCGTGAGGAGGCCGAGGTCCGCAACACCGCCGACACCCTGGTGTACCAGACCGAGAAGCTGCTCCGGGACCAGGGCGACAAGTTCGAGGGCTCCGAGAAGGAGGACGTGACGACCGCCCTGCAGGGGGTGAAGGACGCCCTGTCCGGCACCGACATCGAGGCCATCAAGTCGGCCACCGAGAAGTTGGTGACGGCCAGCCAGAGCTTCTCGCAGCGCCTGTACGAGCAGGCGTCCCAGTCGCAGTCGTCGGCCTCGTCCGACGGGTCCGGCGCCGCCGGCGGTGCCGGCGAGCCCTCCGAGGACGAGGTGGTCGACGCCGAGATCGTGGACGAGCAGTGACGGACCGTTTCGGCCGGCCCGAGGAGGTGCAGTCGAACGGCCGGGAGGTCGCGTCCGACCAGGACGCGGCGCCCGAGCCGTCCGGCGGCCCCGCCGACGAGCCGACCGTGGTGACCGAACCGGGTGGCGGCACCGTCCTCACCGACGTGGCCGCCCTGGCCGCCGAGCGGGACGAGTACCTGGCCGACCTGCAGCGGTTGAAGGCCGAGTTCGACAACTACCGCAAGCGGGTGCAGCGGCAACAGGAGGAGCAGACCGCCCGCGCCGCGGGGGCACTGGTGACCAAGCTGTTGCCGGTGCTCGACAACCTGGATCTCGCCCGGGCGCACCTCGCCCCGGCCGAAGAGGCCGCGGAGGGCGCCGCGGTGTCCGAGGAGGCCCGGGCCCTGCTGGCGGCCCGGGAGCAGTTGCTGGACGTCCTGGCCAAAGAGGGGCTGGAGCGCGTCGACGCGCTCGGGGTCGAGTTCGACCCGGTGGTCCACGACGCGGTGGCCCACGCACCGGCCGATCCGGCGGCGGACGGTGCTGCGGCGGACGGCGGGGTGACCGTCGACGAGGTCCTGCGGTCCGGCTATCGCTGGCGAGGGCAGGTGCTCCGACCGGCGATGGTCCGCGTCCGGGGCTGACGGGGGCGCCATGGCACCGCAGCGGGAATGGTTCGAGAAGGACTACTACCAGGTCCTCGGGGTGTCCTCGACGGCCACCGACAAGGAGATCACCAAGGCCTACCGGAAGCTGGCCAAGCAGTACCACCCGGACGCCAACCCGGGGTCGGAGGACCGGTTCAAGGAGATCGCCGCCGCCTACGACGTCCTCGGTGATCCGGAGCAGCGCAAGGAGTACGACGAGGTCCGACGGATGGGCCCGATGGCCGGCGGGTTCGGCGCGCCGGGCGGCTTCGGCGGCGGCGCGCCCGGTGGCGGCACCTTCCGGGTGGAGGACATGGGGGACCTCGGCGACCTGTTCGGTGGCCTGTTCGGCGGCGGCCGTGGCGCCCGCCGGCGGGCCCGTGGGCCGCAGCGCGGGGCCGACATGGAGGCGGAGCTGCACCTGTCGTTCTCGGACGCGGTCCGCGGGGTGACCACGTCGGTCAACCTCCAGGAGGATGCCCGCTGCCACACCTGCAACGGCTCCGGGGCGGCCCCGGGCACCGGCACCCACACCTGCGACCGCTGCAACGGCCGCGGCACCCTGGACGACAACCAGGGCCTGTTCTCCCTCAGCACGGTCTGCCCCAAGTGCAACGGCCGCGGCACCCTGGTGGACACCCCGTGCCCGACCTGCCACGGCACCGGCACCGAGCGGCGCAACCGGACCGTCAAGGTCCGCATCCCGGCCGGGGTGGAGGACGGGCAGCGCATCCGGGTCAAGGGCCGCGGGGCCCCGGGGCAGGGGATGGCCCCGGCCGGGGACCTTTACGTGGTGGTCCGGGTCGGGAAGGACGCCACCTTCGGCCGCCGCGGCCGCAACCTGACCCTGTCGGTGCCGGTCACCTTCCCCGAGGCCGCCCTGGGCACCACGGTGACGGTGCCGACCCTGGACGATCCGGTCACCCTGCGGGTGCCGCCCGGCACCCAGCCGGGGACCCACCTGCGGGTGAAGGGCCGTGGGGTGCCGGCCGGCGGTGGCCGCAACGGCGCCAAGGCCGGCGACCTGCTGGTCCGGATCGACCTGACGGTGCCGAAGGCCCTGACCGACGAGCAGCGGGCCGCGGTGGAGGCCCTGGCGGCCACCTTCGGGACGGCGTCCCACGCCGACCAGGCGGTGGGGTGATGGCGATGTCCCCCAATGGGCCGGCCCATGGGCCGATCAACGGGCGCACCGGCCGCACCGGCGGCGACGGCACCCGGGCGGTGTACGTCATCTCGGTGGCCGCCGAGCTGGCCGGCGTCCACCCGCAGACGCTGCGGCTGTACGAGCGCAAGGGGCTGCTGGACCCGTCGCGGACCAGCGGCGGCAGCCGCCGGTTCTCGGAGCAGGACCTGGACCGGCTGCGCCGCATCCAGGACCTGACGGCCGCCGGGCTCAACCTGGAGGGCGTCCGGCAGGTCATGGCCCTTGAGGCCGAAGTGGCCCGGCTGCGGGCCGAGCTGGCCCAGGCCCGGGAGGAAGCCCGGGCGGCGGTGGAGCGGACCCACCGCCAGTACCGGCGGGACCTGGTCCCCCTCAGCCAGTCCCCCATCCCCTACCACCGCACGGCCAAAACCAGAGAACGATAGAAGACCAGGGAACGACAGAGAGCAGAACGGTACGCACCGATGGCACTTGACCCAGAGCGCTGGACCAACAAGACCCGGGAGGCCTTCCAGGCCGCCTCGCAGCAGGCCGCGGCGGCCAACCACGCCGAGGTCACCCCGGCCCACCTGCTGGCCGCGGTGCTGGCCCAGCCCGACAACATCGCCGGTCCCCTGCTGGCCCGGCTGGGGGTGGAGCCGACCGAGGTGCGGCGGCGGCTGGGCGAGCAGATGTCCCGGCTGCCCCGCGCCGTGGGCGGTTCGGAGCCCACCCTGTCCCGGGCGGCCCGGGACGGCCTGGAGGCCGCCGACGGGTTGCGGCGGGACATGGGCGACGAGTACCTGTCGGTGGAGCACCTGCTGCTGGCCTGGGCGGACGAGTTGGGGGTCCCCCGCGACGACCTGCTGGCCGCCCTGCGGGACGTCCGCGGCAGCCACCGGGTGACGTCGCCGGACCCGGAGCAGACGTTCCAGGCCCTGGAGAAGTACGGCCGGGACCTGACCGAGCTGTCCCGGCAGGGGAAGCTGGACCCGGTCATCGGCCGGGACGAGGAGATCCGGCGGGTCATCCAGGTGCTGTCGCGGCGGACCAAGAACAACCCGGTCCTCATCGGGGAGCCCGGGGTGGGCAAGACGGCCATCGTGGAGGGGCTGGCCAACCGGATCACCGATGGCGACGTGCCGGAGGGGCTGAAGGGCAAGCGGGTGATCGCCCTGGACCTCGGCTCCATGGTGGCCGGGGCCAAGTACCGCGGGGAGTTCGAGGAGCGGCTGAAGGCGGTGCTGAAGGAGATCACCGACGCCGAGGGCGAGGTCATCACGTTCATCGACGAGGTCCACACCATCGTCGGTGCCGGCGCCGCGGAGGGGGCGATGGACGCCGGCAACATGATCAAGCCGCTGCTGGCCCGCGGGGAGCTGCGGCTCATCGGGGCCACCACCCTGGACGAGTACCGGAAGTACATCGAGAAGGACGCCGCCCTGGAGCGTCGGTTCCAGCAGGTGTTCGTCGGGCAGCCGTCGGTCAACGACACCATCGCCATCCTCCGTGGGTTGAAGGAGCGGTACGAGGTGCACCACGGCGTCCGCATCCAGGACGCCGCCCTGGTGGCCGCGGCGGTGCTGTCCGACCGGTACGTCACCGGCCGGTTCCTGCCCGACAAGGCCATCGACCTGGTCGACGAGGCCGCCAGCCGGCTCCGGATCGAGATCGACTCCATGCCGACCGAGCTGGACGTGGTCACCCGCCGCATCCGGCAGTTGGAGATCGAGCGGATGGCGCTGCAGAAGGAGTCCGACGAGGCCTCCGCGGAGCGGCTGGACCGGTTGGAGCAGGAGCTGGCCGAGCTCAACGAGCAGGCCAACGCCATGACCGCCCACTGGCAGGCCGAGAAGCAGGCCATCGACACCATCCGGGCCTTGAAGGGGGAGCTGGAGGAGAAGCGGGCCACCGCCGAGCGGCTGGAGCGCGACGGCGACCTGGCCGGGTCGTCGGCCATCCGGTACGGCGAGCTGCCCGACCTGGAACGCCGGATCGACGCCGCCACCGCCGACCTGGACAAGCTGCAGTCCAGCCAGCGGTTCTTGAAGGAGGAGGTCGACGCCGAGGACGTGGCCGAGGTGGTCAGCCGGTGGACCGGGGTGCCGGTCACCCGGTTGATGGAGGGCGAGGTCGAGAAGCTGGTGCGGCTGGAGGACACCCTGCACGGCCGGGTGGTCGGTCAGGACCAGGCGGTGACGGCGGTGGCCAACGCCATCCGGCGCAGCCGGGCCGGCCTGTCCGACCCCAACCGGCCCATCGGGTCGTTCCTGTTCCTCGGCCCCACCGGGGTCGGCAAGACCGAGCTGGCCCGGGCCCTGGCCGAGTTCCTGTTCGACGACGAGCGCGCCATGGTCCGCATCGACATGTCCGAGTACATGGAGAAGCACGCCGTGTCCCGCCTCGTCGGCGCCCCGCCGGGCTACGTCGGCTACGAGGAGGGCGGCCAGCTCACCGAGGCCGTCCGCCGCCGGCCGTACGCGGTGGTGCTGCTGGACGAGATCGAGAAGGCCCACCCCGACGTGTTCAACATCCTCCTCCAGGTTCTCGAGGACGGCCGCCTCACCGACGGCCAGGGCCGCACGGTGGACTTCACCAACACCGTCCTCATCATGACCTCCAACCTCCCCGGCGACCCGGCCGGGTTCTTCAAGCCGGAGTTCGTCAACCGCATCGACGACATCGTCCGGTTCCGTCCCCTCACCGAGGACGACCTGGCCGTCATCGTCGGCATCCAGCTCGCCCGGCTCCGTACCCGGCTGGCCGAGCGCCGCCTGGCCCTCGCCGTCACCCCCGACGCCGAGAAGCGGCTGGCCCACATGGGGTACGACCCCGACTTCGGCGCCCGGCCCCTGCGGCGGGTGATCCAGCGGGAGGTGGAGGACAAGCTGGCCCTCGCCCTCCTGGAGGGCCGGTACCCCGAGGGGTCCACCGTGGTGGTCGACGCCGCCGGCGACACCATCACCCTCCGGTAGCCGCCTGGGGTTGGGGCCCCAGGCGGGCTGGGATACACTGCCTTGTAATCCGTAGTTAAGCGGACGGAGGATGCGTGCCGGCAACGGTGGTCGTCGGAACCCAGTGGGGTGACGAGGGCAAAGGGAAGCTGACGGACCTGCTGGCGGCGGAGATGGACCTGGTGGTCCGGTACCAGGGCGGCCACAACGCGGGGCACACCATCGTGGTCGACGGGGAGTCGTTCGCCCTGCAGTTGTGCCCGAGCGGCATCCTGTACCCCCACATCACCCCGATCATCGGCAACGGGGTGGTGGTGGACCCGGCGACCCTGCTGGCCGAGGTGGACACCCTGGCGGCCAAGGGGGTGGACTCGAGCCGGCTGGTGGTGAGCGGCAACGCCCACCTGATCATGCCGTACCACCAGGAGCTGGACCGGGTGACCGAGCGGTACCTCGGGAAGAACTCGCTGGGCACCACCAAGCGGGGGATCGGGCCGGCCTACGCCGACAAGGCCGCCCGGGTGGGCCTGCGGGTCCAGGACCTGCTGGACCCCAAGATCTTCCGGCAGAAGCTGGACGTGGTGGTGAAGGAGAAGAACGCGGTGCTGGCCAAGGTGTACAACCGGCTGCCGCTGTCGGCGGCCGACATCGCCGCCCAGTACCTGGACGAGCACGCCCCGCGGATCGCCCCAATGATCGGCGACACGGTGGGGCTGGTCCACGACGCCCTGGACGCCGGCCGCAACGTACTGATGGAGGGGGCCCAGGCCACCTTCTTGGACCTGGACCACGGCACCTATCCGTTCGTCACCTCCTCCAACCCGGTGGCCGGCGGTGCCTGCACCGGGACGGGCCTCGGCCCCCGGGACATCGACCAGGTCATCGGGATCGCCAAGGCCTACGTCACCCGCGTCGGCGCCGGCCCGTTCCCGACCGAGCTGACGGACGACCTGGGGGACCTGCTGGTGGAGCGGGGCCGGGAGTTCGGCACGGTGACCGGCCGTCGCCGCCGGTGCGGCTGGTTCGACGCCGTCATGATCCGGCAGGCGGTGCGGCTGAACTCGCTGTCGGAGGTGGCCCTCACCAAGCTGGACGTCCTGGACACGTTCGAGACGGTGAAGGTGTGCGTGGCCTACGAGGCCGGCAGTGACCGGTTCACCCACCTGCCCTACCACCAGTCCACCCTGCACCAGGTCACCCCGGTCTACGAGGAGCTGCCGGGCTGGCGGACCGACCTGACGTCGGCCACCACCAGCGACGACCTGCCGCAGGCCGCCCGGGACTACGTGGCGTTCCTGGCCGACCAGATCGGGGTGCCGGTCCGCCTGGTCGGCGTCGGCCCCGGCCGCGAGCAGTTCGTGTCGTTCGCCACCGCATGACCAGGCACCGCCGCATGAGCGGCGCCACCGCTTGATGGGGCGCCGCACCACCGTCTGCGTCGTCGGCAGCGGCGGGCGCGAGCACGCCCTGGCCCTGGCCCTGGCCCGCAGCGCCGACGTCGTCGTGACCCCCGGCAACCCGGGGATGGAGACGGTGACCGCGGACGGGTACCGCGTGGCGGTGACCCCCGCCCGGCCCGACGAGGTGGAGGCCGACCTGGTGGTCATCGGGCCGGAGGCGCCGCTGGTCGACGGCCTGGCTGACCGCCTGCGGGCCCGTGGCCGGCGGGTGGTGGGCCCCGGCGCCGACGGGGCCCGGCTGGAGGGGTCCAAGGCGTTCATGAAGGAGCTGCTGGACGAGGCCGGGGTGCCGACCGCCCGCTTCGGCACCTTCGACCGGGTGGACGAGGCGCAGCGGTTCCTGCGGATGCTGCCGGGGCCGTGGGTGGTGAAGACCGACGGGCCGGCCGCCGGCAAGGGGGTGCTGGTGGCCACATCCCTGGAGGAGGCCGAGGCCGACGTGGCGGCCAAGCTGGCCGGCGGGGCCTTCGGGGAGGCCGGCCGGCGGGTGGTGGTCGAGGAGGGGCTGACCGGGCCGGAGTGCTCGCTGCTGGTCCTCTGCGACGGTCGCCGGGTGGTGCCGCTGGCGCCGGCCCAGGACTTCAAGCGGGTCGGCGACGGCGACACCGGGCCGAACACCGGGGGGATGGGGGCCTACTGCCCGATGCCGGACGTCGACGACGGCCTGGTGGACGAGCTGCTGTTCGGGGCGGTGGAGCCGCTGGTGGCCGCCCTGCGGGCCCGGGGGGTCGACTACCGCGGGGTCCTGTACGCCGGCCTGATGCTGACCCCGGACGGCCCGAAGGTGCTGGAGTACAACGTCCGGTTCGGTGACCCCGAGACCCAGGCGGTGCTGCCCCGGCTGGCCGACGACCCGGTGGACCTGCTGATGGCGGTGGCCGAGGGCCGGCTGTCCGACGTCTGCGACGGCAGGCCGGCCTTCACCGACGATGCGGCCGTCTGCGTGGTGATGGCCGCCGCCGGCTACCCCACCGCGCCGCGGACCGGCGACCCCATCAGCGGGCTGGGCCCGGACGGGCAACTGGCCGACCCGGTGCCGGGGGTGACCGTGTTCCACGCCGGCACCCGCCGGCCGGACGCCGCCGGCCCGTTCGTCACCGCTGGCGGCCGGGTGCTGGGGGTGACCGCCCTCGCGCCCACCGTGGCCGACGCCCGGCGGCTGGCCTACGAGGCCACCGGGGCCATCGGTTGGGACGGCGCCCTGGTCCGCCGGGACATCGCCGCGGCCGCCGCCGGGCCGCCGCCGCCGGCCGGCACGAACGGCATGACCGGCATGACCGGTGCAGCCGGCACGAACGGCACGGCTGGTGCGGCCGGCACGAACGGACGGCCGGGTGGCCCGGCGGCCGCGGACGGGAGGACACGATGATCCGCCGGTACAGCCCCCCGGACATGGCCGCCCTGTTCGGCGACGAGGCCCGCATGGCGATGTGGCTGGAGGTGGAGCTGCTGGCCGTCGAGGGGCTGGCCCGGGTGGGCGTGGTGCCGGCCGCCGACGCGCAGGCCGTCCGGGCCCGGGCCCCCAAGGTGGACGCGGCCTTCGTCGCCGACGTGGACGACCGGGAGCGGGTCACCGACCACGACGTGGCCGCCTTCGTGGACGTGGTGCAGGACCGCATCGGCCAGCCGGAGGGGTCCTGGGTGCACTACGGGCTGACCTCCACCGACGTGGTGGACACCGCCCAGTGCGCCACCCTGGTCCGGGCCGCCGACCTGCTGCTGGCGGCCGGCGACGACCTGGTGGCCGCCCTCCGTGGCCGGGCCGAGGAGCTGATCGACGTGCCGGTGGCCGGCCGCACCCACGGCATGCAGGCCGAGCCGACCACCTTCGGGGCCAAGTTCGCCCTGTGGGCCCTGCAGGCTGACCGGGACCGCCAGCGGCTGCGGGCCGCCCGGGACCGGGTGGCCGTCGGCAAGCTGTCCGGGGCTGTCGGCACCTACTCCAACATCGACCCGGCCGTGGAGGCCCACGTGTGCGAGGCCCTGGGGCTCCGGCCGGTGCCGGCCACCCAGGTGGTCGCCAGGGACCGGCACGCCGAGTACCTGTACGCCTGCGCCTCGGTCGGGGCCACCATCGAGCTGATCGCCACCGAGGTCCGGCACCTGGCCCGCAGCGAGGTCGGGGAGGCCGAGGAGCCGTTCGGGGCCGGCCAGAAGGGCAGCTCGGCCATGCCGCACAAGCGGAACCCGATCCTGTCCGAGCGGCTGTGCGGCCTGGCCCGGGTGCTCCGCGGCTACGCCGGGGCCGGGCTGGAGGACGTGGCGCTGTGGCACGAGCGGGACATCTCCCACAGCTCGGTGGAACGGGTGGTGCTGCCGGACGCCTCGCTGCTCACCCTGTACATGCTGCGCAAGGCCACCGGCCTGGTGTCCGGGTTGGTGGTCCACCCCGACCGGGCCCTGGCCAACCTCACTGACGGGTCCCGGGGCCTGGTGTTCAGCCAGTCCGTCCTGCTGGCCCTGGTCGGCTCCGGCCTCAGCCGGGACCAGGCCTACCGGATCGTGCAGCGCGACGCCCGGGCCGCCTGGACCGAGGGGCGGCACCTGAAAGCGGTGCTGGCCGACGACCCCGAGGTGGCCCTGGACGGGGCGGCGCTGGACGCCGCCTTCGACCTGGAGCGGTACCTGCGGCACCGCGGCCACTTCCTGGACGCCCTGGCCGCCATCGACGACGGCCCCACCCCGTGAAGCTCGTTCACAGAGGCAAGGTGCGGGAGCTGTACGACGCCGGGGACGGGCTGCTGCTCATGGTGGCCTCTGACCGGATCAGCGCCTACGACGTCGTCTTCGCGGAGCCGATCCCGGACAAGGGCCGGGTGCTGACGGCCATGACGGCGTTCTGGAACGAGGAGCTGGCCGACCTGGCCCCGGGGACCATCGTCGCCGCCGACCCGGCCGAGATCGTCCGCCTGGTGCCGGCGGCCGGGGAGCTGCCGGCACCGTCGGCGGGGTACGCCGGGGGGGCGGCGCCGTGGTGGGCCGGCCGGGCCCTGTTGGTGCGGCGGGCAGAGATGCTGTCGCTGGAGTGCATCGTCCGGGCCCGGCTGGCCGGCCAGGCCTGGGACGAGTACGCCGCCTCGGGCACGGTGCACGGCACCCCGATGCCGCCGGGGATGCGGCTGGCCGATCCGTTCCCGAAGCCGATCTTCACCCCGTCCACCAAGGCGGAGGAGGGCCACGACCTCAACATCGGCTTCGACGCCGCCGTCGACCTGGTGGGTGCCGACGCGGCCACCGCCGCCCGGGACCTGTCCCTCGCCCTGTTCGGACGGGCCGCGGCGCGGGCCGCGGCCGCCGGGTTCGTGCTGGCCGACACCAAGTTCGAGCTGGGCTGGGTCGACGGGGTGCTCAGCCTGTGCGACGAGGTGGTCACCCCCGACTCCTCCCGCCTGTGGCCAGCCGACCAGATCGTCCCCGGGCAGACCCCGCCGGCGTTCGACAAGCAGCCCCTCCGGGACTGGGCGTCGGCCGGCGACTGGGACAAGCGGCCGCCGCCGCCGCCGCTGCCGCCGGACGTGGTGCGGTCCACCGCGGACCGGTACCGGGCGGCCTACGAGCGGGTCACCGGCCGGCGGCTGGCCGACTGGTACGGTGCGCCGCGATGAGGTCGCGATGAGGTTCAGCGCACGAGTGGAGGTCCGGCTCCGGCCGGGGATCGCGGACCCGGAGGGAGCCACCATCGAGCGGGCCCTGCCGGCGCTCGGGTTCGACGAGGTGCACCAGGTCCGGGCCGGACGGTCGTTCCGGTTCGAGGTGGACGCCCCCGACGAGGCCGCCGCCCGGGCCCGGGCCGAGGAGCTGGCCCACCGGCTGCTGGCCAACCCGGTCATCGAGGACAGCACCGTCGACCTGGAGGCGCCGGCCGGCGTGGGGCAGGGGCCCCACGCGTCGGAGGAGCCCGGGGTTGGGGCCCCGGGCGGGCCGGGCGAATAGTGCCGGCCCGAGTGGGGGTGGTGGTGTTCCCCGGGACCAACTGCGAGCACGACGCGGTGGCGGCGGTGGACCGACTGGGTGGCCGGGCCGAGCTGGTGTGGCACGGCCAGGACACCCTGGACGGGTTGGACGCGGTGATCCTGCCGGGGGGGTTCGCCCACGGCGACTACCTCCGTCCCGGGGCCCTGGCCCGGTTCTCCCCGATCATGGGCGCCGTTGCCCGGTTCGCCGCCGAAGGCGGTCCCGTGGTGGGCATCTGCAACGGCTTCCAGGTGCTCACCGAAGCCGGCCTGCTGCCGGGGGCGCTGCAGAAGAACCGGCACCTCCGGTTCCTGTGCACCACCGTCCGCCTCCGGGTGGCCTCGTCGCGGTCGGTGCTCACCGCCGGCCTCGCCGTCGGCACCGAGCTGCGGGTGCCCATCAACCACTTCCTGGGCAGCTACGTCTGCGACCAGGCCACCCTGGCCGAGCTGCGCGGCGACGACCGGGTGGTGCTGCGGTACGTCGACAACCTGAACGGCTCCGTGGACGACATCGCCGGCATCTGCAACGCGGCCGGCAACGTGGTCGGGCTGATGCCCCACCCCGAACGGGCCATCGACGACCTGCTCGGGTCCGGCGACGGCGCGCCGCTCCTCCGGGCCCTGCTGGACTCCGCCGCCGTCACCCGGGCGGCCTGAACCGCCCGGCCGGGCGGCCTGAACCGCCCGGACCGGAACCCGCGGCTTACGCCCGGCCGCGGACGATGCCGGCCTGCTCCAGCACGGCGGCGCTGACCCCGGCGCTCCGCCAGGTGGCGTAGTCCAGACCCTTCCGTTCACCGTAGGCCTTGGCCACCCGGATGAAGTCCTTTTCGAGGTTGGCCAGGTCCATGCCCTCGACTGTCTTCTCCAAAGCGGCCTGCAGGTCCTTCTGTTCTTGGAGCAGGTGCAGCCGGGCCAGCGGTTCGGCAGCGGCGAGTTGGGCGTCGATCTCGTCCAGCTTTTTCTGCAGGGATCTCGCTGTACGGCGCCGTCCTCTTCGGGGCCGGGCCGACTCGATGGCCTCGAGATAGCGCCGGACCGCGAGCCCTTCTTCACGTCCCATGGCGAGTGCGGCCTTGTGCTCCGCGCTCATGGTCCGCCTGACGGTTCTGGTCTTGGAGCTTGCCATCTCCGTATTGTCACCCATTTGCCGGTGGAATACAAAGAATTTTTTGCCGAATTGAAGGAATTCTTTCCGGTCGCTGGCTGCCCTTCCAACCGCAATTGGGTGGCCCAGAAATTCTGTCATACGGTCGGTCATCGGGTGGCCACCGTCCCGCCCGCCACGGGGTGGGCAGGTGGTCACCGCCGCCGGCTCCCACGGGCGGACTTGTCGGGAATTCCACCGGTGTCGAGGTCGGCGGTCAAGCGGAAATACCGTCCGAACGGTTGCCGGGGGATCGCCGGCAATACCTGCACCTATTGCAGGGATGCTTTGGGGGACAACGGGGCTTCCTTCCGGGGTCCCCGCTGGTCTCGTAATGGTAAAACCGCAGGACCTGGCCCCAGTCGGCCCTGGGGCGGGCCGGCCGCCACTACGGTGTCGGGCGATGGCCGATCCCGCCGCCGATCCCGCCGCCGATCCCGCCACCGAGGCCGCCGCTGATCCCGGCACCAAGGCCGCGACCGAGGCCGCCGACGGTCCCGCCGACGGGACGGAGCCCCTGCACCGCGCCCTCGGGTTGACCGACGACGAGCTGGAGAAGGTCCGGGCGGTGCTGGGCCGGACACCGAACCATCTGGAGCTGGCCCTGTACGCCGTGATGTGGAGCGAGCACTGCTCCTACAAGTCCTCCCGGCTGCACCTCCGCCGGCTCCCCACCGAGGGTGACCGGGTGCTGGTGGGTCCCGGGGAGAACGCCGGGGTGATCGACGCCGGTGACGGCATCGCGGTGGCCATCCGCATCGAGAGCCACAACCACCCTTCCGCCATCGAGCCGTACCAGGGCGCGGCCACCGGGGTCGGCGGCATCCTCCGGGACATCTTCACCATGGGGGCCCGGCCGCTGGCGGTGATGGACCCGCTGTTCTTCGGGCCCCTCACCAACGCCCGGCAGCGGTGGCTGTTCGAGGGGGTGGTCGCCGGGATCTCCGGCTACGGCAACTCCGTCGGGGTGCCCACCGTGGGCGGCGAGCTGACCTTCGACCCCTGCTACGCCCAGAACCCGCTGGTCAACGTCCTCTGCCTGGGCGCGCTGCCGGTGGAGCGGCTGGTGCTCGGGCAGGCGTCCGGCCCGGGCAACCTGGCGGTGCTGCTCGGGTCCCGCACCGGCCGGGACGGCATCGGCGGCGTCAGCGTCCTGGCGTCGGCCGGGTTCTCCGGCACAGCCGGCGCCCCGGTGGACGACGCCAAGCGGCCCAGCGTCCAGGTCGGGGACCCGTTCGAGGAGAAGCGGCTCATCGAGGCCTGTTTGTCCCTCCTGGACGACGGCCTGGTGGTCGGCATCCAGGACCTCGGTGGTGCCGGCCTGGCCTGTGCCACCAGCGAGACCGCGGCCCGCGGCGGCGTCGGCATGGACGTCGACGTCACCGCGGTGCCCCGCCGCGAGGACGGCATGGCCCCCTGGGAGGTCATGACCAGCGAGAGCCAGGAGCGGATGCTGGCCATCGTCACCCCCCAGGACTGGCCGGCGGTCGCGGAGGTGTGCCGCCGCTGGGAGGTCCGGGCCACCGTGATCGGCCGGGTCACCGACCCCGAACCGTCGGTTTCCGAGACCGGCGGGACCGGTGGGTCGGGCGCCGGCCCGGTCGGGTACCTCCGGATCCGCGACGGCCTGGACGGGCCGGTGCTGGCCGAGGTGCCGGCGGCCTCCCTGGCCGACGACGCCCCCCTCTACGACCGGCCGATGGCCCCCCCGGCGGACCGGGCCCGGCGGCAGGCCGACGACCCCACCGCCACCGAGGACGCCGGGGACGTGGCCGCGGACCTGCGGGGCCTGCTCCGCGACCCCAGTTGGGTGTACCGGCAGTACGACCACCAACTGTTCCTCAACACCGTCGTCGGACCCGGCGGCGACGCCGCCCTGCTCCGCCTGGCCGGTCCCGGGCTGCCGCCCAGCGGCCGCGGCATGGCGGTGACCACCGACGCCGCACCCCGGTGGTGCGCCCTGGACCCCCGGGAGGGGGTCGCCCTGACCCTGGCCGAAGGGGTGGCCAACCTGGCCTGCGTCGGCGCCCGTGCCGTGGCCGTGGTCAACTGCCTCAACTTCGGCAACCCGGAGCACCCCGAGGTGATGTGGCAGCTCTCCGAGGTGGTCGACGGCCTGGCCGACGCCTGCCGGGGCCTCGGCCTGCCGGTCATCGGCGGCAATGTCAGCCTCTACAACGAGAGCGGCGGCGCCGACATCGACCCCACCCCGGTCATCGGGGTGCTCGGCCTGGTCGACGCCCTCCACCGCCGGCCGCCGGGGATCGGCTGGGCCGACGGCGATGCCGTCGTCCTCCTCGGGTCCCGGACCGCCCCGTCCGGCCCCCCGCACCCGCTGGGCGGCACCCGGTGGGCTGTGGAGGGCCGCGGCCGTCGCGGCGGGGTGCTGCCGCCGCTGGACCTCGATGCCCACCGCCGCCTGGTCGGGCTGGTGGCCGGCCTCGTGGCCGAGGCCCTATCCGCCGGCGATGGGTCCGCCGTCGATGGGTCCGGCCGGCAGGGGTCCGGCGGCGATGGGTCCGGCCGGCAGGGGTCCGGCGGTGGCGGGCTGCTCAGCGGGGTGCACGACGTGTCCGGCGGCGGCCTCGGGGTGGCCCTGGCCGAGATGGCCCTGGGGTCCGGCGGCGGCGTCATGGGGGATGGGGTTGCCGGCGCCGGTGCCGGCGGCGCCGGTGCCGTCGGGGCGCGGCTGGGCCCGCTGGCCGGGCATGCCGAGCTGTTCACCGAGCTGCCGTCCCGGGTGGTGGTGGCCACCGCCCGGCCCGACGAGGTGGTCGACCGGGCCCGGGAAGCGGGGGTGCCGGCGGCGGTGCTGGGGGTGGCCGGCGGGGACCGGCTGGTGGTGGACGGGCTGGTGGACCTGCCGGTGGCCGATCTCGGGTCGGCCTGGTCCCGGGCCCTCCCCGACGCCCTCGGGGAGCCGGTCGTCGTCGGCTGACGGTCAGCCTGGGCCGGGGACAAATTTTTTTCGACTCACGGGCGCTCGGGCGAATTCAACCGGTGACCGCGACAAGCTCGTTGAATCGTTCCGCAGGAGTATCCCATCCAAGGGTCTTGCGAGGACGCTCGTTGAGCAGGGCGGCAATGGCGTCGAGGTCCGCCTGGGTGTGGACCGAGAGATCGGTGCCCTTGGGCAGGAACTGGCGGACGAGGCCGTTCCAGTTCTCATTGGTGCCGCGCTGCCAGGGACTGTGGGGGTCACAGAAGTACACCTCGACGCCGGTGGCCACCGTGAAGGTGGCGTGGGTGGCCATCTCCTTGCCCTGGTCCCAGGTGAGGGAGCGGGCCAGGTGCTCGGGCAGGCGCACAACGTTGTCCGCCACGGCCGAAGCGACATGGTCGGCGGTCCGGTTCTCCAGCTTGATCAGCATCCCGAGACGGGTGGTGCGTTCGACCAGGGTGGCCACCGCGCTCTGCCCGTTCTCCCCGATGACGAGGTCGCCCTCCCAGTGGCCGGGCACGGCCCGGTCCTGCACCTCGGGCGGGCGTTGTGCGATGTTCACCATGCCGACGATCTGGCCACGGCTCACCGACGCCCTTCGGCGGGGGTGCCGGCGGACCCGGCCCGAGCGCAGGCACGAGGCCAGCTCCTTGCGCAGCTCACCTTTGGCCTGGATGAAGACGGCTCGGTAGATCGCCTCGTGGGACACCCACCACTCTGGCTGGTCAGGGTGCTCCTTGCGCAGTCGGTGGGCGATCTGCTCGGGCGACCACTTCTTGGTGCAGAGCCACTTCTGGACCTCGTCCCACAGCCAGGGCCGCTCCTCGGTCCAGGAGATCTTGGGCCGCCGGGCCGATCGGGCCGCCCGCTCCTCGGCCTCGGCCGCCCGGTAGCGTCCCCGGCCGCCGTTGGCCTCGATCTCTCGCCAGACGGTCGAGCGATGACGGCCGATACGCCCGGCGATGACCGTGTCGGACTCGCTGCGGGCGATCCCGACCCTGATCTCCTCCCGTTCAGCGATGGTGAGCGAACCGTCACGTCGTTTGCGCTCCGTCGGCATGAGCCCACCGTGGTCCCGGGCGTAGCGTCCCACGGCGGATTGGGAGATCCCGGCCAGCTTGGCCGCGGTGCGCTGACTGGCGCCGGCGGCCAGGGCGTCGAACGCCACGGCGAGCTGGTCAGGAGCGACCCTCGGGCGCCCCCGCGGGTTCCTGCGCCCCAGGCCCCGTCGCAGGACATAGTTGCGGATGGTTGGACCCGGGATGCCCGTCCTCTCCTCGACCGCCCGGTAGGGCTCTCCCTCGACCA